>JBGAMI010000004.1:0-175901 GCA_044223085.1 Cyclobacteriaceae bacterium | reverse complement strand
GAAAGTCGAAGCTGGACTTGATGCTCTTCTCCAGGGAGTCTACGAGGGTGAACACCGCAATGATGGCGAAAATACCCACGGTAACACCCAGCAGGGAAAGGATAGTCCGGAGGATGTTGGAGCGGAGGGCTTTCCAGGCGAAGGCAAAACTCTCTCCAATGAGGCGAATTACAAGCATAACGCGGTAAACGGCTAAGTTGGGGCGCTGGTTGTCGGGAAACGTGACCAATTTAGGTGCTCCAGATTGCATTTCAGGGTGGTTTCCTTACATTTGCAGCCTCGTTCAAAGAGGTCCTCCTGACAAGAGGCCAAAGCCCGTAAGCTTATGACATGTCTTCTGATTCCCCGGCTCCCTTCTACCCTGTCCGGAAACTTTTTGCCCCAGCGGCAACTCCTGTTAGTATTCACATTTGAGTTTCAGCATATCTAAAATACCCTGCCCATGAAATTATCTGGTTTCAAGTTTGACCTTCCCAATAACCTCATCGCCTTACATCCTGCCGAGAACCGCGACGATTCGCGCCTGATGGTAATTCACAAAGACACCGGCAAAATCGAGCACAAAGCATTTAAAGATATTGTTGACTACTTCGACGCCGGAGATGTATTTGTTGGCAACGACACCATGGTGTTCCCGGCCCGTCTGTATGGACGCAAGGAGAAGACCGGAGCAAAGATTGAAGTGTTTCTCCTCCGCGAACTGAACAAGGAGATGCACCTTTGGGATGTGTTGGTAGATCCGGCCCGCAAAATCCGGGTTGGCAACAAACTTTACTTTGGCGATGGCGACCTGGTGGCCGAAGTAATTGACAACACCACTTCCCGTGGCCGCACCATCCGCTTCCTGTTCGATGGCGACTCTGAAGCCTTTGACAAGATCGTGGAGACCCTCGGTGAGACACCCCTCCCCAAGTACATCAAGCGCAAGATTGAGCCCGCCGACAAAGAGCGTTTTCAAACTATTTACGCAACCAAGAAAGGTGCCGTTTCAGCGCCTACCGCCGGATTGCACTTTACACGTCAACTCATGAAGCGGATGCAATTGAAAGGCATCGACATGACCTACGTTACGCTGCACATCGGACTGGGAACATTCCGTGCGGTAGACGTAGAGGACCTGACAAAGCACAAGATGGATTCTGAAAATTTCATCGTGGGTCCTGAAGCTGTACGCGTGGTCAATGCGGCACTCGACAATAAGAATCGGATTTGTGCCATTGGCACAACGTCCATGCGTTCCCTGGAGACGGCTGTGTCGGCCAGTAACCGCCTGAAAGAGCGTGAAGGATGGACCGACAAGTTTATCTTCCCGCCGTATGACTTTAAGATCTGCAGTGCGTTGGTCACCAACTTCCACCAGCCTGAGTCAACGCTGCTCATGATGGCCTGCGCTTTTGGCGGATATGAGTTGACCATGCAAGCCTATGCGGTCGCCAAGAAGGAGAAATACAAGTTTCTCACCTATGGTGACGCCATGCTGATCATCTGACGAAAAGCAACAAGACCGTGGCTGTTCGGGAATATGCATTAGTCGTTGCCGGTGGCAAGGGTACGCGTATTCCCGGTACACTGCCGAAACAATTTCTTCCGCTGAACGGTCGGCCCATTCTGTTGCACACACTGGATGCGTTCCATCGGTACAACCCGCAGTTGCCCGTTGTCCTGGTACTGCCTGCCGACGACCGGGATACGTGGGTGCGCATCACCCAGGAACATCAGGTACATAATTCAATTACACTCGTTGACGGTGGCGAGACCCGCTTTCAATCCGTACGCAATGGACTCGCTGTAATATCCGGCGACGGCATCGTGGCCATTCATGACGGTGTACGTCCTTTGATCAGTGAGGACATTATCGGTGCCTCATTCCGGTTGGCGGCGGCGCACAAGACAGCGATTGCTGCAGTCCGCCTGAAGGAGTCAATCCGCATGACCGATCAGGACACTACGCGTGCAGTGGACCGTTCGAGGTTCCGCCTGATCCAGACACCGCAGACATTTGACTTGTCTCTGATCCGGAAGGCTTATCAGCAAAAGGAAGATGCTACGATGACCGACGACGCCAGTGTTGCAGAACGCGCCGGGTTCAGCATCTCCCTGTTTGAAGGCAGTTATGAAAACATCAAGATCACCACACCAGAAGATCTGGTGGTGGCGGAAGCCTTGCTAAAACAAAAAAGCTGACCTGTACAGATCAGCTTTCCTATTTGGTTTATCACAGGTTAATATTCGTCTTCGTTGAAGAAGAAGTCTTCCTTCGTAGGATAGTCCGGCCATATCTCTTCAATGCTTTCATAGGGCTGGCCATCGTCCTCCAGTTCCTGCAGGTTTTCGACCACCTCGAGAGGAGCGCCTGAGCGAATCGAAAAGTCAATCAATTCATCCTTCGTGGCTGGCCACGGAGCGTCCTCGAGATAAGATGCTAATTCCAATGTCCAGTACATAGTCCGCTTTTAGATTTTCCGCAAAAATAGAATTAAATGGCCCATAGTCAATAGGCCATCGTCGATAGTTTGAAATCCGGAAAAGTAACCTCAAAACCGGTCAGGGGGCAGGCAGAAATGGCCCAAAAACGCCATATTTGCTATCCCAAAAAACCGAAGTTCATGGCTGACGAAAAAATAATTTTCTCCATGGCCGGGGTGAATAAAATCTACCCGCCCAATAAACAGGTATTAAAGAATATTTACCTCTCCTTCTTCTACGGCGCCAAGATCGGCGTACTCGGTCTCAACGGATCGGGAAAGTCGTCATTGCTGCGGATTATTGCCGGCCTGGACAAGGAGTTTCAGGGTGAGGTGGTTTCTGATCAGACCTTTCGTGTGGGGTTGCTGGAACAGGAGCCCGATCTGGACAAAACCAAGACTGTTAAGGAGATTGTAGAAGAGGGCGTGAAAGCCACGGTTGACCTGCTGAAGGAATTTGAGGCCATCAATGAGAAGTTTGCTGATCCGGAAATCATGGAGAATCCGGACAAGATGGAGAAGCTGATTGAGAAGCAAGGTGCCATCCAGGAAAAGCTGGATGCCGTTGGTGCCTGGGAACTGGATCACAAGCTGGAGCGGGCCATGGATGCCCTGAGGTGCCCTCCCCCAGACTCCATGGTGACCAACTTGTCAGGTGGCGAGAAGCGTCGCGTGGCACTGTGCCGCCTGTTGCTCCAGGAACCCGATGTGTTGCTGTTGGATGAACCTACCAACCACCTTGACGCTGAGTCGGTACAGTGGCTGGAAGAGCACCTGCGTCAATACAAGGGCACGATCATCGCGGTGACCCACGACCGTTACTTTCTGGATAACGTTGCCGGATGGATCCTGGAACTGGACCGGGGAGAAGGAATTCCCTGGAAAGGAAACTATTCATCCTGGCTGGACCAGAAGCAGAAGCGCCTGCAGCAGGAAGAGAAGTCCGAGTCAAAACGACAGAAGGCACTTGAGCGCGAGTTGGAATGGGTGCGCATGAACCCCAAAGGCCGTCATGCCAAAGGAAAGGCGCGTCTATCTGCCTATGAAAAACTGATTGGCCAGGAAGGCCGCGAGAAAGAAGAGAAACTGGAATTGTACATCCCGCCGGGTCCCCGGCTGGGCAATAAGGTGATTGAAGCCACTGGTGTTGCCAAAGCTTATGGCGATAAACTTCTGTATGAGAACCTGACCTTTTCATTACCTCCTGCAGGTATTGTGGGGATTATAGGGCCTAACGGTGCAGGTAAGACCACCTTGTTCAAAATGATCACCGGTTCCGAGAAACCGGATCAGGGAAGTTTCTCAGTGGGCGAGACGGTGAAGATTGCCTATGTAGATCAGGAGCACGACGATTTGAAACCAGATGATACCGTATTTCAAGCCATCACGGGCGGTAATGACCTGATTATGATTGGTGGCAAGGAGATGAATTCCAGGGCTTACGTGAGCAAGTTCAATTTCAGCGGCACCGACCAGCAGAAGAAGGTAAAGGAACTATCAGGGGGTATGCGCAATCGGGCACACCTGGCCATCGCCCTCAAACAAGGCGGCAACTTGCTACTGCTTGATGAACCTACAAACGACCTTGATGTGAACACCCTGCGGGCATTGGAAGAAGCCCTCGAGAACTTCGGGGGCTGTGCGGTGATCATCTCCCACGACCGTTGGTTCCTCGATCGTGTCTGTACCCACATTCTGGCATTTGAAGGTGACTCACAGGTATTCTGGTTTGAAGGCACCTTCAGTGAATACGAAGAGAACAAACGCAAGCGCCTTGGTGACGACCAGCCGCACCGGATCAAGTACAAGAAACTGGTGAAATAGGAAACGGCGAATGAAGCCCCTATATACCATTGTATTACTGATCGCTTCCAACGCCTTCATGACCCTGGCGTGGTATGGGCACCTGAAATTCAAGGAAATGAATTGGAGCCAAAACCTGGGTCTGGTGAGTATCATCCTCATCAGTTGGGGGATTGCCCTGTTCGAGTATATCCTTCAGGTGCCTGCCAACCGCATCGGGTTCCGGGAGAACGGTGGCCCGTTTTCACTGGTCCAGCTCAAGGTGATTCAGGAAGTAATTACGCTTACTGTATTTGTGGTCTTCTCGCTGGTGTTCTTCAAGAATGAGACCTTCCGCCTCAACCACCTGATCGGTTTTGTGCTTTTGGTGCTGGCTGTCTATTTCATGTTCAAGAAATAAGGCTATAACGTAGCCATATCGATCACGAACCGGTACTTGACATCACTCTTCAGGATCCGATCGTATGCGGTGTTGATGTAGTTCATAGGAATTACTTCAACATCCGACATAATCGCGTGCTGGGCACAATAGTCAAGCATTTCCTGAGTCTCCTGTATGCCTCCGATCATCGAACCTGCTAATTTCTTACGGCCGCCAATCACCGAGAAGGGATGTACTTCGAGACTTGAGGGTGGCACACCCACCAGCACGAGGGTTCCGCTGGTGCGAATCAACCCCAGGTAGGTATTCATATCATGAGGTGCAGATACAGTGTCTATGATAAAATCGAAATGATTGCGTCGTGATTTTAGCTGAGCCTCATCGCGGGTATACACAAAATGATGGGCGCCCAATTTCTTTGCATCATCAGCCTTGTCTTTTGAGGTGGACAACACGGAAACTTCAGCACCGAAGGACGCGGCAAATTTTACGGCCATATGCCCCAAACCACCCAATCCCAGTACGCCCACCCGGTGGCCTTTGCCCATTTTCCAATGCATGATCGGAGAATAGGTAGTAATACCTGCACACAACAGCGGTCCGACGCGGTCGAGGGATAGTGATGGGGAAACTCGCAGGGTGTAATTCTCATCGACCACAATCCTGGAAGAATAACCACCGTAGGTAGGTGTCTTGCGATCTTTCTCGTAGCTGTTGTACGTTCCGATCATTCCACCTTCGCAATATTGTTCTAATCCGTCTTTGCAATTGGCACAGGTGCGGCATGAATCCACAAAGCAGCCTACACCACCGAGGTCTCCTACTTTGAATTTGGTCACCTGCGCCCCCACTTTAGTAATCCGTCCCACGATTTCGTGTCCGGGCACCATGGGGAAAATCGAGCCGCCCCACTCATCGCGGGCCTGGTGAATGTCGGAATGACAAACGCCGCAGTACAGAATATCAATGAGCACATCATGGGGACCCAGTTCACGGCGATCAAAATTATATGGAGCCAATGGTGATTTGGCGGTAGCAGCAGCGTATGACTTTACAGGGATCATGGTACTTGGATGTTTGCTCTGGAACAATTAGTTGATGATTAGGTTCAGGTTGGACTACCTTTCTCCTAAAGAATTTCTTCGCCTGGCTTCGTCTTCCAGCGTTCATGAAACCAAACCCATTGGGTCGGATGCTCACGGATGGCCTTTTCGATCGAGGCAGTATAATTCTGGGTGTTGGCGATCAGGTCATGTTCTTCATCGCCGGTTTTTACAAGCGGGATTTCCGGGAGCAAATGCATGTGCTGTTTCCCATCCTCGCCCAGATAAATATGGGCCGGTACTACACCAGCTCCTGTCTTCAGGGCCAGCACGGCTGCTCCTATCGGTGTCGCAGCAGGCATGCCGTAGAAGTTAACGAAGCGGCTTTTCACTTTTGTATCCTGATCAATAAGCACAGCCGTTGATCCGCCTTTCAGCAACCCTTTGATCAGCCGCATGGTCTCTTTCCCCCGCTCCACCGGAATAGCACCATGGGCATTTCGGTAGTTCACCATCAGTTCATTGAGTCGTTCATCCTTCAGGGGAGTGCCGATAACCATCGGGTTATAACCGCGGAGGGATACGTATGTCACCATCAGCTCAAACGCACCGAGGTGACTTGGCAGAAAGATCAACCCTTTCCCCTTCTTCATCACCGCCTGAGCGTGCTCGTCGCCGGTCACCTCCACAAACTTGTAGAAGTCATCGAGGTTTCTCACGCTCGTGGCGCGCATTACATCACCACCGTTCTTACCAATCATAATAAACATCTCCCAGACCATCCGCCGGATTTCTTTCGGCGACTTCTCCGGATAAGCCATGCTCAGGTGTGTAAAGGCTTGTTTTCTTGACTTCGTTGAAAACAGCCAGGCGATGCGTCCAAGTCCACCAGAGATGGTTATCCACCAACGCCTGGGGATGGCATTGGAGAAGTTCATCATGGACTTGACCAGCCAATAGATGGCAGTGTACTTAATTTCTTTCCGTAAGGGACGATTGGCCATAAAACAGGTCGCAAAGATAGACGCAGTTTGGTTAAATTTAAACATTGAAAAAGACACTGTATCTCGTCCGGCATGCCAAGTCCAGCTGGGACAATCCAGATCTGGATGACTTTGACCGACCCCTGAACGAACGTGGACTTCGGGACGCGCCCCGAATGGGTGAGCGATTAAACCAACGGGACATAAATCCGGATATCATCCTGTCGAGTGAGGCGGTGCGTGCACTGGAAACGGCAAGAGTCCTGGCCCAACGTCTGCAATATGCAGAACGCAAGATTGTGACAGAAGCAAAACTCTACCACGCCGACGAAGAGACGCTCCTGCACTATGTACAAAGGATACCGAATGAGCACCGGACCGCGATGCTGGTAGGGCACAATCCGGGCCTGACTGAGTTTGCTGCTTTGTTAGTAGAAGGTTTTGAGGATGACATTCCCACCTGTGGCATCGTGGCCATCACATTCCAGGTTGATGCCTGGAAGAAAGTGCTGCCGCAAACGGGTCGCCTGAAGTTCTTTGATTATCCAAAGAAGAAATGACTAATGCTTGCCAAAAGGCAATAGATCAAAGGCACGCTTCCTAAGTATGCCAAACTCCCTGAACCGATAACCTGCGAGTATACGGAGGGTCAGGCTGTTGGTGGTCAACCTCATTTCATCAATGGTAACTGCCCTTGTTTGACTCACCCAGGTCAATCCCGTAAAGAATCGATCGCCGTTATAACCAAGTCCAAAGCGCACATCTGCATAGGTATTGAGACGTTGGATCGATCCATTGGCATCATTAACCCGATAACCCAAGCGGGTGAATGCTGGACCTACGGAAACGGCAGCGTTTACAAACCATCGACCAAGCACCAGGGTGTAGGAATATCCCGGAGCGATGCTGATGGACGTAGCGCGAAGACGGTTGATGGCTGCAGAGTTGCCATAAATCGAATTATAAGCAGGTCCATAAATGGATGAGTCAGCGCGCAACTCGTAGGTGTTAATACTCCCGGCCAGCAGAAATGACCCTGCACTACGCTTTTGCCGTTCGGCGAAGTTGTACGCCGAGCGGTAAGAAAACCTATGACGGTTAAAGAAGTAGACGCCATTGATTCCGAGATCTTCAGTCACCACATCCGGTCGCTGAGGATGCGGTTGATTGGCCGGTACCGGCAAGGAAGAATCATCCCGATAAAAGCCTCTGTACTTTTGATAGAAAACATCACCCACCCAATGTTTAGACAATGCATTAATCTGAACATCAAATTCTTTGGATTTACCGTACAAGGTGGTGCGCTTTTCATCCACAGGAACAGATAAGGTCGCCTCCAACGCCAGCTCAAACACATAAACACCCAATCCGGCGCCGTACGAATTGTTGGGCCGGTACGTAAGCACCTGACTTCTGTTGTCAGCCCGACGGATATCAAACTGGCTACTCCGGGCCTTTAGCAGCGGCCAGACAAAAAAGTAATCCGGATACGACTCCACATACCCGTCCCGCAGGCTATCGGTTACTTGTCCCCTGGCGGGGATAAGCAGCATGGAAGCAAACACGATCAGCCATGCGCGCATCACAGAATGTATTCGCTCAGATCGCGGTTCTTCATTAACCCCTGTAGTTTCTCATTCACCATAGCGGCAGAAACTTCCAGGCTGCTGCCCGCCTCGATTTTGTCCGGTACGTCGAACAGGAATTCATTCAGCAACTTACTGATTACCGTCTGCAGGCGACGGGCGCCGATGTTCTCAATTTCCGCATTGATGGTAAATGCCGCGAGTGCAATAGCATCAATGGCATCATCTGTAAACCGCAGAGAAACACCTTCAGACTCGAACAACGCCGTGTATTGTTTTGTCAGAGCATTCTTGGGCTCGCGCAAAATCCGCACGAAGTCATCCTTCGTCAACGCTGTCAATTCCACCCGGATCGGAAAACGGCCCTGCAACTCGGGGATTAAGTCAGACGGCTTGGAGATGTGGAAAGCACCCGCGGCAATGAAGAGAATATGATCCGTCTTGATCACACCGTGCTTCGTATTGACTGTGCTTCCCTCAACAATGGGGAGCAGGTCGCGCTGGACTCCTTCCCGACTTACGTCCGGACCTCCTCCCTTTCCACTGCCGGAGGCAATCTTGTCGATCTCGTCAATAAAGATAATTCCGGCATCCTGTGCTTTCTTCAATGCCTCCTCCTTCACCTCGTCCATATCAATCAGGCGGGCAGCCTCTTCTTCCAACAGAATTTTTCTGGCCTCCGCTACCGTTACTTTCCGCTTGCGGGCTTTCTTGGGCATCATCCCGTTAATCATTTCCTGGATGTTCATCATGGATACTTCGTCCATCACACCCGCACCGATCATGCCCACATTACCGCCACCGCCGCCTTGCTTGACATCGATTTCAATTTTCCGTTCTTCGAGCTCACCATTTTTGATCTTTTCACGGAAATGGTTGCGTGTGCGTTCGTTTAACTCATGATCTGATGAAGGCACATCAGATCCTTCCACACCGCCGGGAATGAATCCGGTGGTCTTGGGCGCCGGGGATTTTATGGCAGGGATCAGGGCATCAAGAATAATGTCCTCCACAGCAGCCGCAGCTTTTTCTTTTACTTCTTCCTTTTTCCGGGCTTTGACCATGTTGACCGATTGCTCCACCAGGTCGCGAACCATGCTTTCAACGTCACGCCCCACATAGCCTACCTCGGTAAATTTGGAAGCCTCCACTTTTACAAACGGTGCATCGGCAATGCGCGCCAGGCGACGTGCAATCTCAGTCTTACCCACCCCCGTGGCACCAATCATCAGGATGTTGTTGGGAATAATATCCTCCTGAATTTCAGAAGTGACATTCATGCGCCTCCAACGGTTTCGCAGGGCGATGGCCACGTTGCGCTTGGCGTCCTGCTGGCCTACAATGTATTTGTCAAGTTCGGCTACAATTTGCCGGGGGGTAAGGGAATCCAGATTATTCATGATAGTTGTAGTGAGTAAAGGTATACGTTGATGGTAGCCAAGTCAAACCGGTAAACAAGATCGATTCCTAATAAAAAGCCTCTCCGTAAATGGAGAGGCTCATATTCAGGAGCGTATCACCATATCTTCAGGCAATGCTTAATTTTTCTTCTCTTCCGCAAAAACAAACTCAACCGGCTGACGCACCTTTTCTTTCAATAAGGCAACTTGCAGTACTTCAGCTACGGTCGTGACATAGTGGAATTTCAGTCCCTTGATATAGTGCTTTTCAATCTCGCCGATGTCTTTTCGGTTTCGGGCACTCAATACAATTTCCTTAATGCCGCTGCGCTTGGCCGCGAGAATTTTTTCTTTAATTCCGCCCACCGGTAACACCTTACCCCGCAGGGTAATCTCACCCGTCATCGCCAGTTTGTCTTTCACTTTGCGCTGCGTAAAGATTGATGCCAGTGAAGTAAGCATGGTAATTCCGGCTGAAGGTCCGTCTTTAGGTACAGCTCCCGCGGGCACGTGCACGTGCAGATCATATTGCTGAAATACCCGGTGATCAATGCCCAACGCGGCAGCGTTAGACTTTAAGTATGACAAGGCAGCCATGGCCGATTCTTTCATCACATCGCCGAGTTGTCCGGATAAAGTGAGTTGGCCTTTCCCCCGGCTTACGCTGGATTCCACAAAGAGGATATCACCACCTACCTGCGTCCACGCAAGTCCGGTGACCACACCGGCCGTTTCATTGTCCTGATACAATTCTTCATCAAATACCTCGGCACCCAGCACTTTCACCACGAGGGCCGGAGTTATCTCCGACTCCACGTGCTCCTCCATGGCTATGGATTTGGCGATACTGCGAACGACAGATCCTATCTTCCGCTCCAGGCTGCGAACACCTGATTCCCGCGTGTAGTGTTCGATAATCTTAAGGATAGCCTCTTTGGTAAATTTGACCTGACCGCTTGAGATGCCGTGCTCCTTGAGTTGCTTCGGCACCAAGTGCTTCACACCAATCTGCAGTTTCTCCTCGACCGTGTAGCCTGTAATCTCGATTACCTCCATCCGGTCGCGCAAGGCGGGCTGAATGGTGTCCAGGGAGTTGGCCGTTGCTATAAACAACACCTTACTGAGATCATACTCCACCTCGAGATAATTGTCGTTAAATGAGTTGTTCTGCTCGGGGTCAAGCACTTCGAGTAATGCAGAAGAGGGATCGCCCCGGAAGTCACTCCGGATTTTATCAATTTCATCCAGTACAAAAACAGGGTTGGATGACTTGGCCTTCTTAATATTCTGAATGATCTTCCCTGGCATCGCACCAATATAGGTCTTGCGATGACCGCGGATCTCCGCTTCATCATGCACGCCTCCCAGCGACACGCGAACGTAGTTGCGCTGCAGGGCTTTCGCTATCGACTTACCCAGGGAAGTCTTTCCAACGCCGGGAGGGCCGTACAGACACAAGATCGGTCCCTTCATATCCTGCTTCAACTTGAGTACCGCCAGGTACTCAAGGATACGGTCCTTCACTTTTTCCAAACCAAAGTGATCCTTGTCCAGAATTTTGGACGCCCGCTTAAGGTCGAAGTCATCGTTGGTAAATTCACCCCAGGGCAAATCCAGCAATAACTCTACAAAGTTCATCGACACCGGAAACTCGGCCGCCTGCGGATTCATTCGTTGCAACTTGTCCAGTTCTTTATTGAAATGCTCAGCCACATGCTTCGGCCACTTTTTATCCGCACCGCGTTTGCGCAGCTTTTCAATTTCCTTATCGGGACCATCGAAGCCCAACTCGTCCTGCAATACTTTTATCTGCTGACGCAGGAAATAGTCGCGTTGCTGCTGGTCAATATCCGTATGAACCTTCTTATGAATTTCGTATTTGATCTCCAGCATCTGAATCTCCTTGAGCATGTATTGCAGGAGGAGTGTTCCCCGGTCGATAATGTTAGCCGTCTCCAGGATCTTTTGCTTGTCTCCAACATCAACGTTAAGGTTGGACGACAGAAAATGAATCAGGAACGAGGTGCTCTGAATATTGTCCAGGGCCATTTGTGCTTCCTGGGGAATTTCCGGATTGAGTCGAAGAATTTTGGAAGCGGCATCTTTGAGGGACTGGACCAACGCCGTTACTTCTTTGCTGTCCAGGTTCAGCTTTGGCTCCAGCAGCAATTCAATACGGGCCGTCAGGTGTGGATCTTCCTGAACGAATTCCCGGATGGAGAAACGGTTTTTTCCCTGAATGATAATGGTGGTATTGCCATCCGGCAGCACGAGCATCTTAATGATACGGGCCACGGTACCATACCGGTAGATATCCTCAATCGAAGGCTCTTCGGTAAGCTTGTTTTTTTGTGCAATGACACCAACAATACGGTTACCCTGATAGGCCTTCTTGATGAGACGAATGGACTTCTGACGGGTAACGGTAATAGGAATGACTACGCCGGGAAAAAGTACGGTATTCTTGATGGGCAGTATCGACAACTCTTCGGGCAGGTCTTCCGGCTTCAGGTCTGACTCCTGTTCCGGGTTTATCAATTGCACGAGCTCTTCAGAGTCCTGCTGCGCCATGGGTGTAATTTCAATCGATTTGAACATGATGAATGTGTCATTATGACACAAATTGGGTGTCTTAGTTAACAATTTTCAACGCTGGCTATATGACTCAATTGGGGTGCCAGAGCGTTGTTTATCAATCAAATTTATTTCAACTTTCGGTAATCCGGCGGTGAATTCAGCATTTTGCATCCATTGAAAACCTGGTTATTTGTTCTGATCGCCCTCCCGATTTGCCTTTTGGGCCCTCCTGGCCATGCCCAGAAAGGGAAAAAGAAGTTCAAACAAGGCAATACAGTTCTCCTTAACGATACCGTGCGCACATTCAGCCAGTCTGACATGTTCGCCTTTCCCAACATCAACGTCATTCCTTACTACCGAGATGCGGGAAAACTGGAAAAGTTGCATCGGCTCAAACAACAAGGCCCATCCGAGGCCTATTACAAATCGCTCGCTGCCTATGTAAGAAATTTTGGGATGCAGAATTTCCACGAAAACACGGCGATGCTCTGGGAACTGGCAAAACTCTCCAGGCAGTTTGGTCCGCCAGGCGAGTCAATCCTGCTATACAAACTGGTACTTAAGCATCACCGGCAGGGTCTTAACATCAATGATGTATTCAAAGAATATGATTCACTGGAAAGAGACAAAAAGAAGTATTATGTGCCACTCGACTATTATTATCAACTCGTAGACTACCGGAAGGAAATTGATACGCTACATCCGCCGCACTCGGTGCTGGTGAATATGGGCGAAGAAATCAATTCAAAAAAAGAGGATTACGGGCCGACCATCGGAAATGTCGACAACCTAATACTGTTCAGCAGCAAGCGCAACAAGCACCAACAAGGCGAGCGTGCCTATGACGAAGATCTTTTCTACAGCACAAGGGTTGAGGGGTACTGGTCGCCGGCCCAGGAATTCAAAAAGATCAACACCCACTACAATGAAGGTTCTGCGTGTCTGAGTCGCGATGGCAAGGAACTATTCTTCTCCCGCTGCAATACGCCTGAATCATTGGGCAATTGCGATCTGTACGTCGCCGAGCTTTCCAGTGATAGTACCTGGACCAAAATCCAAAACCTCGGTGAATTGGTGAACAGCAGTGGCTGGGACTCGCACCCCTCCCTTTCTCACAGCGGCGACACTTTATATTTCGCGTCCAACCGGATCGGGAGTTTTGGACTCTCTGATATTTACTTCACCACCCGTGGCAAAGACCGACTGTGGCTTGAGGCTCAAAATGCCGGACCGGTGATCAATACAGTGAACAGCGAAGTAAGCCCCTTCTTTCACCACAAACATCATGTCCTCTATTTCAGCTCCAATGGCCACCCCTTGAATTTTGGCGACTTTGATATCTATAAGTCCGGGCAGAAAAACGGAATCTGGGAAGATCCCAAAAACATTGGTCCGCTGGTGAATGGTGCTGGCAGTGAGTATTACTTCACCATTGATTCAGAATCCAAAGAACTGTTTTACGCCCGTTCCGAAGAAGAAGACAAAAAGAACCTCGATATATTCTCGTTTGCCGTGCCGATGGAAGCACAGCCGGAGGCCACCGCGCAGCTCAAGGGAACGCTGAAGAACCAACAAGGCAAACCTTTGTTGGGTATTGTGTCTGTTATTGATTTGGATCAGGGAATCGAAGTCGCACCCAAGTTTCTCCGGGAAGATGGCACGTTTGATTTCAGCCTGATCAACAAGCGCAATTACCTGCTGATCATTCAGGGTGATGACTTCTTCCGTATAGAAGAAACATTCTTTCTCAATGGCGATATGCAGGTGGACAAAGTTGCAGAACCCATGGAAAGCAAGATTGCCTTTGAGTCGCTGGAATTTGAAAATGGAAAAGCCGATATCCTTGCGGCCATGCATGCTGACCTGGACAAGCTGGCGAATTTTCTGATTGATCATCCCAAATTAAAACTGACCATCTCCGGCCACACCGACTCGGCCGGCAAGGAAGAAGCCAATCGCAGGCTATCGCAGGCACGAGCTGACGCCATCAAAGCGTACCTGGAAAGCCAGTTCAAAATAGATACTTCACGCATTGAAGCCATTGGTTATGGCAGCAGCAAACCGATCACCCAGGAAATCTCCGACGAACACAAGCAGCTTAACCGTCGGGTTGAGTTTGAAATTCATAACTGACAGAAAACCCAGTACGCGATCTTCGCCAGCGAACGCAAATAAAAATGCTGTTTCGGGACAATACAATTAATTAAATTTCAACATCAACCTTTAACCTCAAACCGCTCTCGCAATGAAACAGCTAATACTTCTGGCGCTGTTAGCGCTAAACATCACTTCGTTTGGACAGACGGAGATTAATCCCAAGATCAAGCCTGACAAAGACAAGGAATTTGTCAAGGCTGAAGTAGACCGCCATGCGGCCGAATTGAAAACCGTAGCCAAAAATATCTGGGGCTATGCTGAATTGGGATTTCAGGAAACCAAGAGTTCTCAGGAATTGATTAACCTGCTTAAGAATGCCGGATTCAACATCAACACCGGTGTTTCAGAGATGCCCACCGCCTTCACAGCCACCTATGGTTCCGGGAGTCCCGTGATTGGTATCCTCGCCGAGTTTGATGCACTGCCCGGGTTGTCTCAGGATTCAGTCCCTGTTCGCAAACCAGCGATCGACGGAAGACCTGGTCAGGGCTGCGGACATAATCTTTTTGGCGCAGCCTCATCGGGTGCTGCCATCGCACTGAAAGAATGGTTGGTGAAGAACAAACGCCAGGGCACCGTACGACTCATTGGCACCCCGGCCGAAGAGGGCGGCGGAGCGAAAGTATATATGGTGCGTGATGGATTGTTCAAAGATGTTGATGCGGTATTGCACTGGCACCCTTCCAGCGATAACGACGCAAGTCCCGAATCGTGCATGGCAATCAAACAAACCCTTTTTCGTTTCTATGGTAAGTCTGCGCATGCCGCAGCAGCGCCTGAAAAAGGTCGCTCTTCGCTGGACGGCGTTGAGTCCATGAACTATATGGTCAACATGATGCGTGAACACGTTCCCTCCGATGCCCGCATTCATTATGTAATTACCAAGGGCGGACTTGCCGCCAATGTGGTACCCGATTTTGCCGAAGTGGAGTATATGGTTCGCCATCCCGATGCCCGTCAACTGGCAGAAATCTGGGATCGTGTTGTAAAATGCGCCGAAGGTGCGGCGACAGGCACAGAGACAACCATGAAATATGAAGTAGTTTCTGGTTCATACAATCTGCTGCCCAACGAAACCCTCGCACGCCTCATGTACAACAACCTGAAAACGGTTGGTGGTGTTATGTACTCTCCCGCTGAAGTTGAGTTCGCCAAAAAACTTCAGCAGTCTTTCACCTTCAAGGCTCCGGATATCGCTGAAGCTTCCATTGTTCAGCCCTTCAAGACCGGAGGCTTTTTCCCTGCCAGCACAGATGTGGGTGATATTACTTGGGTTGTGCCGACCGCTGGACTGGGTGTGGCCACCTGGGTGCCTGGCACACCAGCCCACTCCTGGCAAGCAGTAGCCACCGGAAGCATGGGCATCGGTCTCAAAGCCATGATCAATGCATCCAAGGTGATCGCCATGACCGGCATCGACCTCTTCAATAACCCTTCCCTGCTGATCAAAGCAAAACAGGAATTGACCGAACGAACCGGACAGGGATTTCAGTATAAGTCACTCATCGGTGATCGCAAGCCGCCGTTGGATTTCCGCAAAGGGCTTTAATTACGCACCATAAAAAAAAGGGGCTGTCTCAAATCAGAGACAGCCCCTTTTCATTGTATGAAGGCGTACTACTTCACAATATCATTGTAGAAAACAAACACCATCAGCACGAGCAGGATGGCCATTCCAATCTTCAGCGCTGTCTCAAAAACCTTTTCATTGGGTTCACGGCCACTGATCATCTCATACAGAAGGAATACCACATAGCCTCCATCCAAACCAGGTATTGGCAACAGGTTCATGAAGGCCAACACCATTGAGAGCATCCCTGTCATACGCCAAAAACGTTCCCAGTCCCACTTCGGTCCAAATGCCTGGGCCATACCTATGGGGCCGGACAATGAATTGCGAAATGATATTTCACCGGTAATAATTTTTTTGAAGGCTTTCAATTGGACAAAGATCACACCGAAAGCGCGCTCGGTTCCCAGACCGATGGATTCTCCGAAGCCGTAATTGATGTATTTCAATTCTTCCTTGTCGATTCCTTTCGGCAGGAAGCCGATCATGTCGCGGCCTTTAAAACTTTCTTTGAAGGCCAGAATGGCATCACCACGTTTTACCTTAAATGCAATCGAATCCATGGGGGCACCTTTCACAATTTTGGTTACCTCATCCTGGTACATGATTGGTTGGCCATTGATCTCCGTGATCTGGTCACCGGGTCGCAGCGCTACCTTGGCAGCTATACTCTCTACCTTTTGTTTGGTGATAATCGTATCCATTTTGCCATCGACCATCTTGATTTCCGTGGTCTTCAAATCCGCATCTTTGGAAACCGATCCAACAATCGCCTCCATGCGGGGAGCCACGAATGACAATGCCGCAGATCGCTTGTTAAAGTTTTCTATAAAATTACCGGGCACGTCAATTCGAACTTCCTGCCCGTCGCGAAGCACGGTATAGTACGATTGGTTGGACACCAACACGTCTGGCTTCGAGAGGTCCTGGAAATCACTGAAGTCCTTCCCGTTAATATTGACCAGCTTGTCTCCCGTGCGCAACCCAATTTTTTCACCAAGCTCCAGCACCTGAATACCGCCGTGGGCGTTGATATACTCTTTGGGGATGTAGGTGTCTCCCAGCAGGAATGTCAGGCCCACAAAAATGATCACCCCTACAATCACATTCACGATGATACCACCCAGCATAACGATCAGCCGTTGCCACGGCCGTTTGGCGCGGAACTCCCAATCCTGGGCCGGCTGGTTCATGGCTTCTTTGTCCATGCTCTCATCCACCATGCCGGCAATCTTTACATATCCGCCCAACGGGAACCAACCTATACCGTATTCGGTATCGCCCACCTTCTTTTTCAGTAACGAAAAATTCATCACGTTGGCCATGGGGAACAGGAAGTCAAAAAACAGGTAGAACTTCTCTACCCGGATTCCAAACTTTCTGGCCGTAATAAAGTGGCCCCACTCGTGCACCACAATTAAGATTGAAAGACTCAGCAATAGCTGGGCCGTCATGATCATACCTTCCATCGCACTGATTATGTTAAGGGGTTTCTATTCACTATTTCAGATATTCCTGAGCCCGGATTCGTGTCAGCTTATCTGTTTCTATATAGTCATCCAACACAGGCTGTTTCACAAAATCTCCTTTCACCAAACAATGTTCTACCAGGTCCGACATCTCCAGAAATCCAATTTTGTCCTTCAGAAATGCATCGACTGCCACTTCGTTGGCGGCATTCAGCACACAAGGCTGGTTTCCACCACGGCCCAAAGCGCCAAAAGCGAGGGCAAGATTACGAAAAGTTTCGGTATCGGGTGGCTCAAAGGTGAGTGACGGATATTTCGAAAAGTCAAAGCGGGGATAGTTGCTTTTGGGCCTTTCGGGATAGGTCAGGGCAAACTGGATGGGAAGCCGCATGTCCGGCAATCCCAGCTGGGCCTTGATGGACGAGTCTTCAAACTGGACCAGGGAGTGCACAATCGACTGGGGATGAACCACGACCTCAACCTGATCGGGGCGCAACCCAAAAAGCCATTTCGCCTCAATGACCTCCAGGCCCTTGTTCATCAACGAGGCGGAGTCAATGGTCACTTTGGCACCCATCGTCCAGTTGGGATGCTTGAGTGCCTGCGCCCGGGTAACCTGGGCAAGGTCAGTGCGCTTCTTTCCCCGGAAGGGTCCGCCTGAAGCAGTAAGAATAATCTTCTCAATCTTGTTATGGAACTCGCCGACGAGGCATTGAAATATGGCCGAATGCTCTGAGTCAACGGGTAAGATATTTACTCCCTTTTCACGGGCAATTCTTGTGATCAGGTCACCCGCAACAACGAGGGTCTCTTTGTTTGCCAGCGCGATGGTCTTGCCAGATTCAATGGCACGTATGGTTGGCTTCAGTCCGCTGTACCCCACCACCGCGGTGAGCACGATATCAATGGTATCCAGTTCAACGACGGATTCAAGTGCCTTCTCACCGGCAAAGACCTTGATCGGTTCTTTGGCTAACGCTGCTTTGACTTTGGGATACAGGGTTTCATCTACAATCACCACCGCGTTCGGTTGAAATTTTATGGCCTGCTCGATGAGCAAGTCTGCATTCTGTTGGGCGGTAAGTACCTCCACTTCAAACGCGTCGCTGTGCTGGCTGATCACCTCCAGGGTCTGTTGACCAATAGAACCAGTAGATCCGAGGATGGCTATTCTTTTTTTCAAGGGTGGAGCAATCTATGGCAAACGAAACTAATAAGTACCGGGAAATAATGTGGACATATTGTTGTCCTGCATTTGAAAAAGAAGCCCTGATTTCATCAGGAAAACATATGTAGTGGACTCAGGCAAGGACGCTAATTTACTGTCTTATAATACAAATGAATGAAAAATGAAAAATGCCAAATTTAAAATAACAAAGTGATGAATCGGAAATATGACCTGGAAGAAAGACTCATTGCATTCGTTGTCAGGATAGTTACCCTCGTAGAGTCGCTGCCGAATAACAAAGCACCAACACATCTGGGCAATCAGTTGCTCCGGTCCATCATTTATCATTTATCATTTATCATTCGACCCAATACATCAGCTATCTTCCTATCATTGGCCAGTCGAGGCACTTTGTTTTGTCCACCCAATTTACCCTGTGACTTCATATAATCAATAAAAGCATTCTTTCGCAGGCAAGTGAGTTTCAGGGTCCTCAGGATATTCCCGGTGATCAAATCATCATAATAAACATTCCGGTCGCGCAATTGTTGGTCCAGCTCCAGACCAAACGCGCCGAGGTCTTTTGGCGGCGAAGCAAATTCCACCATCCATTCGTGGTGCGGCAATCCTTCTAATGGCGTTACCTGGGGGGCTACCGTAAACTCCACGAGCTCTGTTTCCGGAAATTTGCCCATGGTTGCCTTCATCGACTGCTCCACCTCTTCACCAATCACATGCTCTCCAAACGCAGAGATAAAGTGCTTGATGCGCCCGCTGACCACCAGCCGGTAAGGATCTTTGGATACAAACTTCACCGTATCACCGATCGAGTATCCCCACAGACCCGCGTTGTTGTTAATTATCAGTGCGTAGTTCTTACCCAGCTCAACTTCCCCAATGGTCAGCCTGCGGGGATTATCATTAAAGTACTCTTCTGCCGGTATGAACTCAAAAAATATTCCGCTGTTCAACAGCAGCAACAACCCTGGCGTATGTTGTGAATCCTGGTAGGCGATGAATCCTTCTGATGCCGGGTATAACTCAATGGCGTCGATCGGTTTACCAATTGATTCAATCAGCTTGGCACGATAAGGTTCAAAATTCACACCGCCGTAAACAAACATGGAGAACTCCGGAAATACATCTTTGATTTTTTTGCCGGTACGGGCCTGAATCCGGTCGAAGTACATCTGTACCCAGGGAGGAATACCGGATATCAAAGTCATGTTTGCCGTCAGCGTCTCATCGATGATGCGCTCCAGTTTTTCTTCCCAATCCTCAATGATGTTGGTTTGGTACGATGGCTTTTGGTTGCTGCGCAAATAGCCCGGCACATGGTGATTGACAATGCCAGACAGACGACCCGTCTTAATGCCCGCGGTTTCATGGAGTTCAGGACTTCCAGAAAGGAAGATCAGGCTCCCATCAATAAAGGCGGCCTTACCGGTTTCATGCACATAACTCAGCAGCGCATTGCGGGCACTGTTGATGTGATTCGGTATGGAGGCATTTGTAATCGGGATGTATTTGGTGCCGGATGTGGTGCCGGAAGTTTTCGCAAAATATATGGGCTTACCCGGCCACATCACGTCCTGGGCACCGGAGAGTACCTGCTCAACATAAGGTTTCAGGCCTTCATAGTCACGGATGGGAACCTGCCTGACAAAGTCTGCGTGGCTTCGGATATCTGCAAATCCATGGTCGCGGCCAAACTTCGTATCCCGGGCGGCACGGATCAAGTCCTCAAATTGCTGCGCTTGCACCGCTGCCGGCCTGGAAGACCAGTCCCTGGTTTGGCGGTCAATGTAAGCAGCGAATGGTTTAGCCAAAAAAGATCGGAATCGCATCGACAAAAGGGCAGGTTTGGTCTGCAAAGGTGGCTTTCGTTCTGAACTTTCTAAAATGGGCTTCGTTTTATATTTGCAATTCAAAAGACGCTACCTGACATGGGAAATACACTGAAAATCGTTGTGGTTGGATTCCTGGCCGGATTGGCTGGTGCCTATACTTTCTACCAGATGGAGGTTAAGAAGCAACCAGAGCCTGCCGGCAGTGACTATCAGTTTGCCTCCAACCACGAAACTACCAATTACCAGCCCACGGTGGTTGCCGCTGCAGACCCCGTTAGTTTCGAAGAACTTGACTTCTCCGGAGCAGCCGCGAAGGTGATTCCAAGTGTAGTCTACATCAATTGTATCTACCAGAGTGGTGTGTCATACTCCAGCTGGCAGGACCTGTTCTTCGGTGGCGGGTCGCCGCAGACGCAGGTAAGCAGCGGTTCTGGCGTCATCTTCACCGCAGATGGTTATATCGTAACCAATAACCACGTAGTAGAGACTGCCGAAAAGATTCAGGTAAACTATAACAAGAAGGTGTATGATGCTGAGCTGATCGGCACGGATCCTTCCACTGACCTCGCCGTATTAAAAATCAAAGAAACAAACCTCCGTCCGGTAACCCTCGGAAGTTCCAAAGCGCTCGCGGTGGGCGAATGGGTGGTGGCGGTTGGTAATCCGTTCTCGCTGTCATCGACAGTCACGGCTGGCATTGTGAGTGCCAAAGGACGTCGCATCAATATCGTGGAGGATAAATTCCCCATTGAATCGTTTATCCAGACGGATGCCGCCATTAATCCGGGTAACTCTGGTGGAGCGCTGGTGAATAAAAATGGCGAGTTGGTGGGCATCAATACCGCTATCCTATCGCGCACCGGTTCTTATACTGGTTATGCATTCGCCGTTCCTGTAGACATTGCCAAGAAGATTGTCAATGACCTGATCAAGTATGGTATTGTTCAGAAAGCGCTGATCGGGGGAAATGTAATCGACTACGATTTTCAGACAGCCAGCAAATACAATCTCAACACCAACGTAAAAGACTTTCATGGCGTGGTGCTGGCTGAACTGGATAAGGAAGGTGCTGCCAATGCTGCTGGCCTGCAATTGGGCGACATCATCATCAAGATCAATGAAGACGTGATTGACAGCAAGAGTGAATTTGAAGAGGAGCTCAGTTATCATTATCCCGGTGATAAAATCAGTGTGACTTACCTGCGAAATGGCAAGCAGAACACGGTGTCTTTCGCGTTGTTCAATAAATACGGAGACATGAACCTGATCCGGCGTCAGATCAAAACGGATGCTAAGCTCGGGGCCAATCTTGAAGCCGTGGAATACGGGGTGAAGCTCTCAAAAATCAAAGACGGCTTAATTAAGCAAATCGGCATTCCGGAGAATTACACCATCATTTCCATCAACCGACGACGGGTAAAGGAACCACAGGATGTGATTGAGTTCTTCAACTCCTACCACGGTGACGTGTTGTTAGATGGATTTACCAGCGCCAAAGAGCGGGCGCCGCTGCAATTCAGGCTTCGTTAGGATAATCAGGATGCCATACGCATCTTCAACTTCTTCGTCAATTCCTCCACGGAATTCTTGAAGTTGGGATCCGATTTCATCATGTCCTCTACGGACTCCAGCGCGTGGATCACGGTGCTGTGGTCGCGACCGCCAAAATTTTCGCCGATCAGGGCGAGCGTAAGCTGGGTGTAGCGCTTGCAGAAATACATGGCCACCTGACGGGGGATAACGATTTCGCGCTTCTTTACCTTGCCTTTCATCGCTTCCAGCTCTACCCGGAAATAGTCACCAACCGTCTTCTGGATGAAGTCAACGCTGACATCGGACTGAATTTCCTTAACGATATTCTTCATGACCTCCTTGGCGAGATCAAGATCAATTTCCTTTTTCAGTAACGTGGCGTGGAAGATCAGCGAGTTCAGCACGCCTTCCATGTCGCGCAGGTTGGTATCCACGCTGTAGGCCAGGTATTCAGCAACCTCGGTAGGGATCTGAATGCCGTCCGACTGCATCTTGTTGTGGATGATGGCCAGTTTGGTCTCAAAGTCAGGTTCCTGCAGATCAGCGGTAAGTCCCCACTTGAATCGCGATAACAGGCGCTCCTGGAAGCCCTTGAGATCACGGGGCGGGCAATCGCTGGTCATGATGATTTGCTTGCCCGTCTGGTGGAGTTGATTGAAAATGTGAAAAAACATCTCCTGGGTCTTCTCGCGGCCTGCCAGAAACTGCACATCATCGAGGATAAGCAAGTCTACCTGAAGATAGAAGTTTTGAAACTCCTGCAGCTTATGGTTTTGCAAAGCGTTCAGGAACTGGTTGGTGAAGTCATTCTGATCAACATACAACACCACCTTTTCAGGAAATTTTTGTTTGATTTCGTTGCCGATGGCCTGCACGAGGTGCGTTTTGCCCACACCAACACCCCCATAAAGCATCAGCGGATTGAAGGAGGTGATACCCGGTTTTTTGGCCACTGCGACACCCGCTGAACGTGCCAGTCGGTTGCAATCACCTTCTACGAAATTCTCAAAGCGATAGCTGGGGTTGAGCCTTGAATTAACCGTTTGCGGGTTTAAGGAGCGAAAAGTAAAGGGAGAGTAATCGTCCAGGTTTCCATTACCATTGCCTACAGGCTGTTTGGTTACCGGACGGCCATTGCCATTGGGGTAATTTACCGTGAGGGGTGCATTGCGCTGGTTGCCGCTGTCAATAATGACTGAATATTCCAACCTGGAATTTTCACCCAGCACCGTGCGGATGGCTTTCTTCAGTACCGGAACATAATTTTCTTCCAGCCACTCGTAAAAGAACTGGGACGGAACCTGAATGGTGAGCACCTGACCTTCGTGACGCAATGGCACGATAGGCTTGAACCATGTCGTGAAGTTTTGCTCATCAACCTCTTTCTTGATTATTTCGAGACAGTCGTTCCAGACAGTTGTACAGTCAACTTCCATATAATAAACTGAGTGAGATAGGGTGTAACTGGCCTCCGGATTTTTTGAAGGGAGACAAAGATGAAAAAAAACGGAGGAACAAAAAACCACATCAACGAACAAAAAAATTCATGGGCAAGCGCTTGATTTTTGTTTCATTTTTAACGTAATGCTAAACCAAATACAAGCGGAATTGATTGCTTTAGTGCGGCATAACCTTCAATTTGACGTGAAAATCGTTTGCGAAAAGTGTCCAGTTCCTTCCCAGCATTAGATCAGTTTCCTGACAGCGGCCTCCCCGAATGGGAAAAGGCAGCAACAGAAGAATTAAAGGGTGGAAATCCCTGGGAAAAACTTGGTTGGAAACAGGATGGCCTGGAGGTAAAACCATACCTCGATGCATCCCAGGCCACCGCACCTCCTCCCCTCCTCACACCTTCTGGTGACCTGTACCGGGGGCCCCGGGCCTGGCTAAACATGCCCGCTGTCTACGCTGATAATACGGCCACCGCAAATCAACAGGCCCTGGAATCCCTGAGAGAGGGCGCCGATGGAGTTTGCTTCGTGCTCCGCCATAACGTTTCATGGGAAGACCTCCTGCAAGGCATCGACTGGCCCATTTGTTCCTTGTGTTTTATATCCGAATCGGAGGACAACAACGCCACGACACTGACAGCGTATATTCGAAAACATTATCCGGGAGCTTCACTTCAAGGTGGATGGTTCTCCCGGTCACCGCAAACTGTAACAGGACTGACCAGTGGAATTGTGTTTCCGTCATTGCCTTCTCCTATTGATATGCTGACCCAGGGCTTCACCAACCTGTTGCAAAAAGAGGGGGTCCCGCATGGCATCAGCCTGACATTGGGCACCGATTTCTTCCTCGAGATTGCAAAATTGAGAAGCACGCGCGCGCTGCACACACAGCTAATCGATCACTTCAAGCAAGACCATTCGTTGCTTCTTCATGCGCGGTCCCTGGCCTGGCCATCACCGGGCTACGATCCGCACAGCACCATGCTGAAACACACCACCACAGCCATGGCCGCAATTATGGGAGGCTGTGATATTCTTACGCTCGAGGAAGATCCAACGGGCAGGCCCATGACCCGACGCATCGCCAGACAAGTTTCAAATTTGTTGCGCGAGGAATCTCAGTTTGGGCGCGTCGCCGATCCTGTGGCCGGCTCGTATCTGGTGGAAGACCTCACACGGCAGATCACGGATGCCGTGTGGGCAAACCTGAAACCCCTCCTGAAGTGATGAGCCAGCCGAAACACAACTCCTGGCAGTCGCCTGAGAAGATTGACATTGCTGAATCATATGCCCCTCAGGCTTATGATCACCTCCGCTTTACTGCAGGGGTGCCGCCCTATCTGCGGGGACCGTATGCATCCATGTACACCGTGCGGCCCTGGACCATCCGCCAGTATGCTGGGTTTTCAACGGCGCGCGATTCAAATGCATTTTACCGGAGAAACCTGGCCGCCGGACAAAAGGGTTTGTCTGTAGCCTTTGACCTCGCCACACACCGTGGCTATGACTCTGACCATCCGCGTGTACAGGGTGATGTTGGCAAAGCCGGCGTGGCCATCGATTCTGTGGAGGACATGAAGATTCTATTTGATCAGATACCATTGGATCAAATGTCGGTGTCGATGACGATGAACGGAGCCGTGATTCCCATCCTGGCCTTTTATATCGTTGCCGCCGAAGAACAGGGTGTAAAGCCCCATCAATTGACGGGTACCATTCAGAATGATATCCTGAAAGAATTCATGGTGCGCAATACCTACATCTACCCACCGGCCCCTTCGATGCGCATCGTCGCTGATATTTTTGAATACTGTTCGAAAGAGATGCCGCGGTTCAATTCCATCAGCATCAGCGGTTATCATATGCATGAAGCTGGGGCGCCGGCGCACCTGGAACTGGCGTACACCCTCGCCGATGGAGTGGAGTACATCCGTGCCGGGCTGAAGGCAGGAATACCCATAGATTCATTCGCTACCCAGTTGTCGTTCTTCTGGGGTATTGGTATGAATTTTTTTATGGAGGTTGCCAAGATGCGGGCTGGTCGGGTCCTCTGGGCAAACCTGGTGAAGTCGTTTAATCCGAAGAACCCGAAGTCCATGGCCTTGCGCACCCATTGCCAGACCAGTGGATGGAGCCTGACCGAGCAAGATCCATATAATAATGTTACACGCACTTGCATTGAGGCGATGGCGGCGGCGCTGGGTGGCACACAATCTTTGCATACCAATGCATTGGATGAAGCCATTGCACTTCCCACCGACTTCTCAGCACGCATCGCGCGCAATACTCAGTTGTACCTGCAGAAAGAAACCGGTATCACCAGAACCGTCGATCCTTTGGGTGGATCGTATTACCTGGAGTACCTCACCCACGAATTGATCCAGAAGGCCACTGCCTTGATTGAAGAAGTTGAACAACTGGGTGGTATGACCAGAGCCATTGAGCATGGTATTCCCAAAATGCGGATTGAAGAAGCAGCCGCTGCCAAGCAGGCCCGCATCGATGCTGGTATTGATGTAATCGTGGGTGTGAATAAATACCAAACCGCCGAAAAGCCCGACTTCGATATTCTGGAAGTAAATAACATGGGAGTGCGCGATGAGCAAATCGCGAGATTGAATACGTTGCGCCAAAACCGGAATCAAGCCCATGTTGACGAGTCGTTGGCAGCATTATCTGCCTGCGCGGCGGGGGCGCCCGGAAATCTTTTAGCCCTGGCCATTAAAGCGGCGCGGGTGCGCGCCACGTTGGGCGAAATCTCTGCTGCCCTGGAAAAATCTTTTGGTCGGTTTTCAGCACAGGTACGCACCATTTCAGGTGTATATTCGAGTCAGATGAAAAAAGCCGGAGAATTGGAAGGCGTACGTCTGCTGTCGGATCAATTTGCCACACTGGAAGGACGACGCGCCCGTATCCTTATTGCGAAGATGGGTCAGGACGGGCACGACCGTGGAGCGAAAGTGATTGCTACCGGTTTTGCTGACCTGGGATTTGATGTCGATATAGGACCTTTGTTTCAGACACCGGAAGAGGTAGCTAAACAGGCCATAGAAAATGATGTCCATGTCGTGGGCATTTCCAGCCTTGCCGGAGGTCATAAGACGCTGATCCCGCAATTGGTAGCCGCCCTGAAATCAGCAGGAAGACCAGACCTGCTTGTCGTCATTGGCGGGGTGATCCCGCAGCAAGATTATGATTTCCTGTCTCAGGCCGGTGTTACCGGAATATTTGGCCCCGGAACACCCGTTACGGTGGCCGCCAGGACCGTTCTCGAAAAGCTGTTGCAACAACATTCATAGGCTTGCCTTCACCTGAAGGCTCAGGTGAATTTTCAGTACCTTTCCTTACTAATTCCCCCTGATATGAAAATCAATATTTTCATGGTGTTGATGGCTGTTTGCAGTCTGATCACTCCCTCTTTCGGTCAAAATAAATGGGACAAGAGCCTGGCCAAGGTAGAGGCCGCGTACGCAAAGGGTTCTTACCAGGAGGCTTCGTCTTTATTGGAAAAATTCAAAAAGAAGGTAAACGGCAAACTGGGGGCAAAAAATCCCTATACCCATACGATATATTTTCTCCAGGCCAAGTATGCACTGGCGATTGGTCTGCCGACAGAATTTGAATCCAACATGCAACTCGCCGTCGACGCATGCAAGGCAGCGTATGGCGAATCATCCGAGCAGGTGGGCGCCATGCTGATGGATGCAGCGGATCTCTACAACCAGAACGGGTCCTTCCGGGTGGCTCATGAGTACCTCGATAAGTCCAGGTCAACCCTCGAAACAGCCGGGGGATGGAAAGACCCGCTGAAGGTTAACTGGGAAATTATCCGGGCTGAAACGCTTACCGGACAAGGTTATTACCGCGAGTCACTCAAGATCATTCTGGAACGATTGCCCTATTTCGCAAAACGTGCCATTAAACAGGAAACAGTTGCCGATGGTAAAGGGGGACTAAAGAGCCGGAAGATCCCGGAAGCCGAAGTCATGCAACGCTACGATCAATACGCGCGTGCATTGACCCTGCTGGCAAACACCTATGGCAAACAGGGAAATCTCCGAACTGCAGACTCAGCTTTTGTATTCGCACAGACCTGGATACAAAAAAACATGGGCAATCGCACCCTTTCGTATGCCCGCAATCAGTTGTACAATGCCAATGTATTGGTGGAAAATGGCAACCAGGTACTACCCAAAGACCTCGAATACGAACGTACCCTCCTCATCATTAAATCATTTTACAATCCGGCACACACCCTGGGCATTCAGGCCTATGAAGCCTACCTCAAGAGTTTGATGCGGGAAGAACTGGGTGCCCGGTATTATAACGTCAAGCAGGAGTATGAAAAACTGATCGATAAGGAGTTTCCCAAGAAGAGCATTTTCAAAGTGCGGTTCAAGGCTGTTGAATTCGATACGAAACTCACCCGTGACAAAACCAAGAACCTGGAGACCTCAGCCCTATCGGTCATTAACAACACCCCGGAACTCCCACACAACAACCTTCTTACTGCCGAAATACTCGATTTCCTGGTTGACCTGGACATTGCAGAAAAGAAATACACCAATGTGGAGGGATACCTGAAAGATATCATCGCCATTAAGTCTGATCTGTACGGTGCCGATGCGCCCGAAACTCACCTGGCCAGTCTGCGTCTGGCAAATTATTACCTGGATTACACCAACAACATCGCAGATGCAGGAAAAATCTATGAGGCGAGTTATTCCAATGTGGTATCCAAAGAAATCGGTGCCTGGCATAAAGACCATCTGAATATCCTGAACCACCTGGCCGTTTATTATGAGTTGTCTGATCAGTATACCAGAGCCATTGCTACTTCAAAAAAAGCCGGGCTAGTGGCACGGGGCAAGTATGACGACAAGGATTATCAATATGGTGAGGAACTGACCCGCATCGCCCGCCTTCAGATACGCCTCGGACAATACGAAGAGGCGGAGAAAAGTATCAACCAGGCGCTGACCATCCTGGAAGAATTCCGGAAGGAACCTACCCGCCAGGGGCTGTTGGTGGAGGCCATTGACACCCGGGCTACACTATATGGCATCAAAGGTCTGTTTGATGAAGCCAATGATGAGTTGGACCGATCCGCCAAGATCATTCGCAATTCAGAGATTCCGCTGGGTATCGACGACCTGAGTACTGCGCAAAACCTCTCCAGCCTCTTTATTCAATTGGGTTTATATTCAGAGACCGGCGAGATTCTTGATAAGTTAATTGCTGAATACGAAAAGGTATACGGCAACCAGTCGCTGCGGCTGATTGAACCGCTGGTGAACAAGGGGAAATTGCTGTTGGCTCAGGGAGACTATCCTTCGGCTGACAAGATTGCTTTGCGTGCCAACACCATCGCCACATCAATTTATGGCGAAATCTCCACCAAGACCGCAGCAACCCAGAAACTCCTGGGTGATATTGATTACACCATTGGTGATTATGATAAGGCTGAAGATAACATCCTCAAGGCCCTGAAAAGCCAGGAGAAACAATTCGGACGCAACCACATTGACGTGGCCAAATCCCTGGGACAACTGGCACTGATTAAGTTTTATAAGGGCGATAACCGGCAAGAGGTTGAAAAAATAATGATCGAGGCGCGGGACATCATTGGCACTAAGCTTGGCAAAGACAACCCCCAGTACGCAGACATCCTGAAAAATGTGGCTACCGTGTACATCGCCGAAAAGCGGTATGACGTGGCGTTCAACTCCCTCACCCAGGCCGAAACCATCTGGCGCACCAAGACCGGCACCAAAAACAGCATACAGGCCGCTTCGATTTATGCCTTGACCGGAGATGTTTATTATCAGCTGAAGAACTACGCAAAGGCTGAAGAATTCTACAAGAAGGGCAAGGACTTGTATGATAAATTTTTCAGCGACCGCCACCCGGAATATGTGCGCATACTCTCCAAGCTGGCGCGGGTTTATTATATGCAGAAGGACTACAAGAGCTCCAAAAGGAATATTGAAAAAGCGCTCGACAACTATGAGCAATTCATCAAACAGTATTTTCCAGCCCTGAGCGAACGAGAGAAAGCAAAATACTGGAACACCATCAAAGGCGACTTTGAATTCTACAATACACTCGCCTTTAGTCAGCTTGAAGACTTCCGGGACCTGAGTGGTAAGGTGTACAATTACCAGTTGCTCACGAAGGCATTGCTGTTAAGCAGTTCTATCAAGATCCGTGAGCGGATCCTCAAGAGCAAAGACGAGAACCTGATTGCAAGCTATACCAACTGGGTTCAGAAGAAGGAATCACTCACCGCAGCACTCTCAATGAGCACCCAGCAACTCACCGACAATGGCATCGACCCGGTGGCCATGGGCAATGAAGTAGAGCGTCTGGAGCGTGAGTTGAGTGAGAAGTCAGAAATATTCGGACAAGGGTTTGAAAACAAGAAAATCACCTATGAGCAGGTTCAATCCGCATTGAACAAGAACGACGTTGCGATGGAGATGGTGCGTTACCGGTACTTCAATCATTCATTCACCGACTCGGTAATCTATGTGGCTCTATACCTCAAAGGTGGTGGCCGGCCCAAGGTGGTGGAATTACCGGAAGGTCATCGGATGGAAACCCGCTACTTCCGGTATTACCGCAACTCCATCACCGGGAAAATCAAGGATGAATATTCCTACAAAGTCTTTTGGGAACCTATCCAAAAGGAGATTGGCCAATATGCCACCATATTCATTTCTCCCGATGGGGTGTACAACCAGATTAACCTGGAGGCAATTCCAACGCCGGATGGAAAGTATGTGATTGACAATTCGAATATTGTGATTGTCAGCAACACCAAAGACCTGTATCTGCGCAAACTGAAAGCCAAGCTGGATGGGAAAAAGCAAGTCAAGAATGCCTCCATGTTTGGCAATCCTAATTTCTACGTATCGGCATCATCCCGACGCGAATACACGGAGTTACCCGGCACCGAAAAGGAAGTCAATGAACTGCAGCAATTATTGAAGGAGAAAGGCTGGCTCACGGATGAGTATATGGAGAATGCGGCCACCGAAGAGCAAGTGAAGGCTTTGGACAATCCAAGGATCTTCCATATCGCCACCCATGGATTTTATTCCAAGGCCGATGCAGACCTGGATCAGAAATCCCTGACGGGGAATGAGGCGATGATGGCCGAAAATCCTTTGATGAAATCCGGATTGCTGCTGCGTGGTGGCGGCGACATCCTGGCGCGCACCCGATTCAATTTTAACATTGATAACGGTATCCTCACCGCCTATGAGGCCATGAATCTCAACCTGGAAAACACCGACCTCGTGGTATTGAGTGCATGTGAAACCGGCCTGGGTGAAATTGCCAATGGTGAAGGGGTGTATGGATTGCAGCGTGCGTTCTTTGTTGCCGGAGCGAAAGTACTCATCATGAGCATGTTTAAGGTGGATGACGATGCCACCCAAAAACTGATACTCAATTTTTACCGCAAGTGGTTAAACACCGGTAACATGAGGCTGAGTTTTGTTGAAGCCAAGAAAGAGTTGCGCACCGAATACCCCGACCCGATCTATTGGGGGGCGTTCATGATGATTGGTCAGGACTAGGCACGCATCCATCCGTGATAAAAAATTCTGTGCGCTGCTGACATAGGGTTGTCAGGGGCGTCATGGTTTTTTGCAAGAAAGCATCATGAAACCCCTGATCGTCCGCAACTCTATCACCATCCAGTCCACCCCAGAAAATATTTGGGAAATCCTCGTTAAACCCGAATATACCCGCAAGTATATGTTCAATTGTGAGCCTGTGTCGGGGTGGAAGCCGGGGGATGAACTCCTTTGGCACGGCACCTGGGAAGGCAAAACCATGGTTTTTGTAAAAGGGTCGATCGTTTCCATCAACGCACCATATGCCCTGGCCTATACCACTTTCGATCCGAATTCAACCCTCGCCGACCTACCAGAAAATTACCTCACCGTAACCTACCAGCTCAAGCCCATCGGTGATGCCACAGAGTTGACAGTGACCCAGGGAGACTACGCAGCGGTTGGTAATGGTGAACAACGTTATGCCGACACCATGGCCGGCGGGGGCTGGAGCTCCATTTTGGTGCAAATCAAACAACTCGCCGAAGGATAAAACCGTACAATCGGTTGCCTTATCTTCGCTGCATGCAACCGATTCCTTTTCAACTCTTGCCCTGGGACACGTTAACCCGGGAGCGTCATGCCGGCACCACTGGTGAATCATTCTGGCGAACTATGCAGTTCGATGGACTGCGCATACGCATGGTGGAATACAGTGCGGGATATCACGCCGATCACTGGTGCCAGAAAGGCCACATCGTCCACTGCGTGAAGGGCTCCTTCGTGAGTGAAATGGAGGATGGTGATCAATTCGAGTTGAAGACCGGCGACACCTATATTGTCTCCGACCAGATGAGTTCACACTGTTCCGTTACCCAGGAAGGTGCTACCCTGCTGATTATTGACGGTGATTTCCTGAATAGGACCGCCAAAACATAAACTTCTATCTTTGCCCATTATTTCGCCGGGTATGTGTCGTTGTTTATTTGTTGTAACACTTCTGTTGGCTGGCTATTCCGGCCATGCACAAGAAGCCAGGGTGGCTCGGAAATTCTATGTGATATGGGGTTGGAATCGCGCCAGTTACACCAATTCTGATATCCGGTTTCATGGCAACTCCTATGACTTCACCCTGTCGAGGGCTGTAGCCCATGACCGGCAAACCCCCATTGCCTTTGATCCATATCTCTCGCCCGGTCGTATCACCATCCCACAAACCAATTTCCGCATTGGTTACTACCTGAATGATCACTGGAGTCTCACCGCTGGTGTAGATCATATGAAATACGTGATGGATCAGGACCAGACCGTAAACATAGACGGGTACATCCAAAACAGCCATACACCCTATGATGGCACGTATCAACATACGCCCATCCAACTCACCGAAGATTTCCTAACCTTCGAACACACCGATGGATTGAATTACATCAACATTGAAATCCGGAGGCATGATCAATTGCTTCACCTTAACCGGCCAGACATTAGTGTAAACCTGATTGAAGGATTTGGTGCCGGAGCCCTGCTGCCAAAGACCAACACCCAGCTGATGCTCAACAACCGGTACGATGAGTTTCACCTGGCAGGCTATGGTGTCAGTGCCATGGCCGGCATTAACCTGACTTTCTTCAAATACTTTTTCTTGCAAAGCGAAGTTAAGGGTGGCTACATCAATATGCCCGATATCCGCACCACCGAGTTTTCATCCGACCGGGCCAAACAACACTTCTTCTTCGACGAATGGACCATGCTATTCGGAGTGAATTTCTTTGTCCCGGGAGCCATCCACTAGGATCTATTTCTCATCGACAAATACAATTCCCCACATGGTAATCCATGCCCTGGTGGTTGAGGGGTATTCATCCAGTACATCACCACCCCCGCCTGCCCGCGGGTCATTGGTTTCCTTCATCCATTGTTCCAAACGCGATCTCAGTTGCAAGTACACCTGGGCCAGGGCCGGGTCGCCTATCTTGTTGTGGATGTTATAAGGATCGTCTTTGATTACGTATAACTCCTCGGCCGGACGTAAGCCAAAGCCCAACTCAAAGAATGGCTTCACCATCGGATCCAAACGATTGTCGACAATAAACGCCTTCGTCGGACCACCATCAACATCACCGTATACGGAAGGCGTTCCGGCAATCGCAGCATCTCCGCCTGGCATCCGGTTGGGCCGCAGGTTTTGTATATATAAGTAGTCACGGGTGCGAACAGCCCGCATGGGGTAACCTGCTTGTTTGTTCATGGCTTCCCGCGCAAGACAATGACGCTCCCGCTCCAGAAAAACCTCCTGTCGATGTTCTTTGGAGGTACCGCTGAGTACCGGCATCAAACTTTTACCATGCATGACCGGCTGATTGCGCACGCCTGCCAGGTCCAGGAAAGTTGGCGTAAGATCAATCAGGTTCACAAAAGAATCATGTCGGGTATTCTTTGGAATACGGGAACCAAAATCAGCAATAATCAATGGAATGCGTGTACCATAGTCATATAGATTTGCTTTTGCATGAGGGAATGGCATGCCATTGTCGGAAGCCACCACAATAATGGTGTTTGCCAGTCTTCCACTCGCCTCCAATTGCTTCAGCAAATCACCAATGTCGCGGTCAAAGCGATTGATCTCAAAGAAATAGTCTGCGATATCCGATCGAACCTCTGCCACATCAGGAAGAAAGGCAGGAACTTTGATTTTATCCGGATCAATGCCTGACATCCGGCCGCGGGCGAATGGAAACATCCGATGCGGATCATTGCTCCCAAACCAGAAGAAAAATGGTTTTTCATCCGGCACTTCCTTGAGAAACTTGTCGAATACCTGCTGTCGACCTGCGGGATTCTCGGCGTAACCTCCTTTGGTAAAGTCACCAGGTCCCCACCCTTTGCGGTCGAAGGCAACATCATATCCTTCTGCACGCAGTAACTTTACATAGGTTGGTATGTTCGACATTAACCTTCCTGTCAGGTTCACACCCTCTCCCAGTGTGTGCGGATATTTTCCGGTTAGGATAGAAGCCCTCGATGGCGTACAGGATGGAGAAGAACAATAGGCCTGTGTAAAGGTCATTCCCTGCTTCGCAATCCGGTCAATATTGGGCGTGCTGACGTTGGGGTTGCCATACACCCCGAGGTAAGGGTAACTCATATCATCCGCCAGGATGAAGAGGATGTTGGGTTTCTGAGCCTCCGCATTAAAAGCTGCCCAACCCAACAACAGAACCAGTAGTATTCTCATTGACTTACACATAGATCAGGCAATTACATGCTGATCAGCAATTTTCAAGGCTTCGCTGATGATCGCAATACCTTCATCAATTTCTGATTTGGTTATGCAGAGCGGAGGAGCAATAAACACATAATTCCATCGCACGAACGTGTACATCCCCAGTTCACGCAATTTACCCGCCACCTGATTCATGACGGCCATCTGGTCCGGTTTGGCGTTGAAGGGAGCCATCGGTTCTTTGGTCTTGCGGTTTTTTACCAGTTCCATACAACCCAATAAACCTGTATTTCTCCAGTCGCCGATACAAGGATGCATAGCGGTTAATTCGGCAACTTTTTGATCAACGTATTTACCCATGGCAGCGGCATTGTCAATCAATCCTTCCTCTTCATATACTTTTAAGGTTTCCAGGGCTGCAGCACAACCTACCGGATGGGCCGAATAAGTAAGCCCAAGCATTAACGGCCGGTCGTTATAGTGTGCGGCTATGGCATCACTGACGATAACGGCACCAAACGGAATGTATCCCGAGGTGATCCCCTTCGCTGTCGCGATGATATCCGGAACGACGCCGTGATAGTCCACCCCAAACCACCTACCGGTGCGACCAAAACCGCTCAAGACCTCATCGGCGATCAAGAGAATATGGTACTTATCACACAGCGCGCGTACCTTTTGAAGATAGTCGGGTGGGTATTTGATACAACCCGAGGAGCCACTCTCTCCTTCCATCAAAATGGCGGCGATGTTTTCAGGTCCTTCAAATTCTATCACCCTTTCAATATGACTGACGCATTCGCGTTGGCAACTGGACATCTCCTGACCAAACGGACAACGGTAACAATACGGATCCTCAACGTGGATGATATTCGGGACTTGTTGTGAATCAGCCGGAAGCTTTCTGGGATCACCACCGGCACTCATGGCACCATATGATGCGCCGTGAAATGCCCGGTACCTTGCAATAATCTTATGACGACCCGTGTATAGACGAGCTAATTTCATGGCGTTCTCTATGGCGGTGGCTCCGCATACCGTGAACAGGGCTTTGCTCATGCCGGGCGGCACTACCGATGCCAGTTTCTTACCCAGCTCGCCCCGTACTTCCGTGGAGCAACTCGGTGTAACATAACTGACCTTTTGCATTTGTTCCATCACAGCCCGCGTGATGCGCTGATGTCCGTGACCAATATTCACATTCATCAATCCGGAAGAAAAATCGATATATCGCTTGCCCTCCGCATCGTATAGGTATACACCTTCGCCCCGCTCAACAGCAATCGGAGCGATTCCTTTTTGCTTGCTCCAGGAGAAGAGCGTGTAGTCAAGGTTATTCTTGTTGATTTCGGCAGTGGATGAGGCAGTCGCGGTTTTCATAGGCTATTATTCAATGACAGGGAATTTTCCGTTGATACCGTTAGCTCATCCAGTTGATGCCGGCTTCCGGATTCCATTTGGTCGTACTCTTCTTGAGCTTAGTCCAGAATGCGATGGAGCTTTTGCCCGTGATGTCGCCAACTCCGAACTTGCTTTCATTCCATCCGCCAAAGGAGAAGGGCTCACGTGGCACAGGTACACCCACATTCACCCCGACCATGCCGGCGCTGGCATGATCCACAACATACCTGGCAATGCCGCCACTTTGCGTAAATACCGATGCTGCGTTGCCGTAGGGATTTGCGTTTTCAATCGCCAATGCCTCATCTACCGTTCGTGTCCGCATAATGCTGATCACGGGTCCAAAAATCTCCTCGCGGGCCACCGCCATGTCTGGTGTAACAAAGTCAATTACCGTAGCACCAACATAAGTACCCTTTTCTTTACCAGGAACTTTTGCACCACGACCGTCGACGAGGATTTTAGCGCCAGCCTTTTCTGCTGCTGTAATGTATCCTTCAATGCGCTCCCTGGATTGTTGGTTGATGACGGCCCCCAGCGTCTGGCCAGGTACGAGTTTCTTCACCTCCTCACAGATTTTTTGGATGATGTGATCAACCGGACCTACTGCCAGCATGGCGGAGGCAGCCATACAACGCTGGCCGGCGCAACCGCTCATGGAAGCCGCAACATTCTGGGCCGTCATCGCCGGTATGGCATCGGGCAATACCATCAGGTGGTTCTTGGCTCCACCCAGGGATAAGCATCGCTTGAGGTTGTGCGTAGCGCGCTGATAAACCAGTTTGGCAACTTTGGTTGATCCTACAAACGACACGGCGTCGATTCCGGGATGATCGCAAATGGCATCGACCATGGCAGCGTCTCCGTGAACAATGTTAAACACCCCCTTGGGAAGGCCTGCTTCAGTCAACAATGCAGCAAGACGACCCACGGTGAGCGGAACTTTTTCAGAGGGCTTAATGATCATGCAGTTGCCCAGGGCAAGTGCGTTGGGAATGGTCCAGTTGGGAACCATCGCAGGAAAATTGAATGGAACAATAGAAGCGACAACGCCTACCGGCACATGTTCCGTACGGCACTCTACGCCTTTGCTTACCTCCAGGACTTCTCCGGTCACGAGTTGCGGAAGCGAGGCAGCGAACTCACTCAATTCAATACTCTTTTCAATTTCGGCGACAGCCTCGCTGTAAATTTTGCCGTTCTCTTCCTGGATCAATTCGGCCAACTCCTTCAGGTTCTTTTCCAACAACATCTTATACCGGAAGAACACCTGCACCCGCTCTTTGATGGTTGTCTGGCTCCAGGATGGCCAGGCAGCCTTTGCAGCGGCAACGGCGGCGTTCAGGTCTGAAGCGACGGACATCGGAACCGTTGAAAGCAACGTGCCATCAACCGGTGAAATAACATCCAGTGTTTTGGAGCCAGAAGATGGACACCAGGTGCCTCCGATAAAATTGGAAACGGGAGCGTATTTCATGCGATGAATTTCATCAAAGTAGATACAAATTGAAATAATTACAATAAGAACTTGCTGGCTGGGGATGCCTCCAAGTAGTACCAAAACAATGATGTCGGGATATGCTTAGCCCGTTCACCAACCAGCCCTGTTTTATTTGCTTTCTGCTGCTTCCTGACGTATTTTTAATTCTACTTCAATGCCCCAGTGTTATGTCGCAGCACATCCATTCACCCCGTGAGAAATTCATGTTAAAACCACTGTCTGCCGATGGTGTGGAAGCCGCCCTTGCCAAAGCAGAACATTACCGTCTGCTTAATCAGCCCAAGTTGGCGGAAAGCATTTGCCGCGATATACTAGTGGTTGATCCCGAAAATCAAAAGGCAGCCATCACCTTGTTGCTGTCCCTCACCGATGAGTTTGGTCGTTCTACGATTTCTGTGGCCAAAGAAGCACAGGACATTGCTTTCAGCCTGAAAGACGAATACACCAGGGTATATTACCTGGGTATCATTCATGAGCGCCAGGGTAACGTCGCCCTGCACTCTGCTGTGCATGGCTCTGACTTTGATGCCTATGAATGGTTCAGGGAGGCCATGGACTATTTTGAACAGGCTGAAACACTGGCGCCTGCCGGTAACGATGACCCGAAACTTCGCTGGAACACCTGCGCTCGCACCATCATGCAGTTTAATCTGCAGGAACGTCCATCAGATTCTCCTCACCCGATTCTCGAATAAGACTTTCGGTTGCTGTAGCATGCAGGTCGCGTCTTTGAATTCCGGCAGCAACGGCAATTGCTACTATATCGGCACCCAGGCTGACGCCATCCTGGTAGACGCTGGCATTTCCTGCCGGGAAACAGAACGGCGCATGAAGCGACTGGAGCTATCCATGAAGCGGGTACGGGCGATACTCGTTACCCATGAACATGCTGACCACATTGGTGGTGTATCCCGCCTATCGAGACGATTTCAATTGCCGGTATATATTACGCCTGCTACGTTGCAGGGCAGCCGACTGGAAATTCCGGATTCCCGGCTACGCAGTTTTAAGCCATACGAACCTATCACATTCGGCGAACTAACCGTGCTGCCGATACCCAAGTTACACGACGCTGCCGACCCGCACAGCTTCATCGTCAGCCATGACCAAACACATATTGGCGTATTTACTGATCATGGCGCACCGGACAAACATTTACTGAAACACTTTGCCCAATGTCATGCAGCTTTTCTCGAGTCAAATTATGACGAACACATGCTGCATCATGGCGACTATCCACCCGCGCTCAAAGAACGGATACGCGGTGGCTCGGGACACTTATCCAATAAGCAGGCACTGGAACTCTTTCTGAACCATAAATCTCCCGACCTGACACACCTGTTTCTTTCGCATTTGTCGGAGCACAACAATACGCCCGAACTGGTGCATGACTTATTCTCCGGCATTGCGGGGTCAACAGAAATAATTATTGCCTCCCGCTACGCAGAGACTGCCGTATACAACATCGTCCCGGGATCTTCCGGGACGCGTGTATTGGGTTCGGGTCGTGCGCAACAACTTACGCTGTTTGGCTAGCTATCGCATGCTGCCTTCGTAAATAGCATTAAAGATCAACTTATAGGTAGCGCGGGGCTGGCCCCTGAACTGCGGGCGGAATGCGAACAGCACGACGCTTCCTTTGCCATACCGGGCCCGGACTACCGCGCCCTTGGAACCGATATAGCGCTTGTCGCCCAAAGCCCAACCACTCATCAGTAAGTTGTCTTTGGCATAGGTGGCTATGATTTCTATAGGAGCCTGAGGTGCTACTGGCACCGAAGGCTCAAGTCCGTCTTCGCCCTTATTGTCTTTTACGATCCTGCCATATGCACGGCTGTTGTTGAACGAAGCCGCTACCTCCGGCTGCACCCCAAATGCAAGCGTATGGCTGGTGTTCACATTGGTGCGTATCAAAGAGCCGGGTATATAGAACTGATTGGAGGGTGCGCCGGCAGTAACATTGCGCAAAGCAAGCCCCAACATCTCCACCGCAAAGTCGCTGGCTTCATCGAAAGTAATTAACATACCTCCATTGCTGGTGTAGTTTTTCAGGTTTAGCAATCCCTCTACGCCCATGCCGCCACAATATTCAGGAGGCATAAATCCAACCTGGTATCCGTTCAGGATTTCTTCAGGTCCCTGGTCAGGGATTATAATGGCATCATAAACTTTAAGGTCACGGGTCTTCATGTCTGCATCATGCAGGGTATCTACCTTGAAGCCATAATCCTTCATGATCCAGCGGGTCCAGCCTTCATCCATGTTAGCCATCCAGCTTTTATACAATCCAACCCGGGGCAACCGGATGGATTTCATTTCGCCGGAAGGCTTTGCCTCCACTGACACTGCGTCTACACCATACGTTTGTGCAGCCTGCTTGACGCTGGCTTCGGTGTTGGCGCCTTTTTCAATCACAAATGTGCCTGCCAACAGGTCGCCCTGCCTGCCCATTAAGCGCGCCACCTTTTCACCTTTGTCCAGCAAGAAATTAACAGCCTTGATGGATGCATTTTCATTGGGAGAAATGGCGAAACCATAGGCACCCGTCTTCACGGCACCGGCGCCAATGGGCTCCCGGGTTTTTATTTCCTGCACGGTAGCCTCAAATTTTTCATTGACTTTCACTACTGTGACGCCCATCTGCATGGGCAATGTCCAACCAGCGAGGTCATAAGGCGGGATGGGTGCGCCACCCGGCGTAACGCGCAAATCAGGATATACCTGCTTCTCCATCAAATCGACCAGATAAGGGCGAAAGGCCTGAGCTCCATACATCACAAACGACCCTGCCGGATAGGTCTTGCCTCCTGCCGTAAATGACTGGGTGGCCTTATGCACTTCAACCCCACCTTGACGGAGGATATTAACCAGGTTACGTGCTTCGCCTCTATCGAATTGGTCAGCCGGTATGACGTAGGCGAAAGTCTTCTCCAGCAACTTGCCGTCAATCTCATCGCGACCCATTTTATAAATATTGTAGAGGAACTCCTCCTTGCGGTCGGCCGCGAGATCAAGCACGGCAAGTGAACCCGTGATCATATAGTCCACGGCATCGCGGAAATGCGACTCACCACCTTTCCACACATCCGGATAGAAAATACTGGTACCATCGGTGGGCTTTGACTCGCCCAGCCCGCGGATCAGCTTGGGCAGCGAGTCAGGATGATAGAAACGGGGTGTTGGCGTGGCATGGGCCGTTTCCGTCAGGATACCCACCATGTTATGGAAATATGGAACGGTACGCATTCCGCCATTCCACCACATGCTAAACGTGTGGCTTGCTACAGCGCCAGGCATGCGCTCCATGGAGAACCGTTGGGCCATGGCTGTACCGACGAGATTGGTAGCGGTCGTCACGCCCGGATGAATATTGGGGTCGACGGGATTCGCAAATGGCGGCAGGAAAATGCGGGCCCAGGCTGGTGAGGTCTGATGCTGATTGTACACCACTTGCGGATACCACTGGTTATAAAGTACTTCATTGACGTGATAGCTTTCGGGCATGTTGTTCATAAACCAGTCGCGGTTATTGTCATGACCGATATAATGATGGTACAACCAGGGTGGGCTCGTAGTCTCCCACGGTGTCTTCAGGTTTTTCTGGTACCAGTGCGCAACGATGTTAAGTCCATCGGGGTTCATGCTTGGCATGAGCAGGAATATGACGTTCTGACGAATCTTTTTCATTTCAGCCGTTTCCTCGGTGGCTACCCGATAGGCCAGTTCAGGAGTCATCTGAGCGCCGGCACGCTCGGTAGCGTGGAGGCCTCCATCAATCCAGATGATAGCCTTGCCATCTGCGGTGTACTTCCTGGCAGTGGCATCATCGATGCGGGCACGGGCCAGGGCTTCACTCATGGCGCGATATTTCTCCAGGTTCTTGATGTTCTCTTCACTGGAAATAAAGACAAGCACCATAGGCTGACCCAGTGTGGTCTTTCCAATTTCCTTCATCACGACCCGTGGTGATGCAGCATCGAGCTTACGGAAATAATCGAGCTGCTGCGGATAGTCAAACAGTTTGTAGTCTGCCCCTACCCGAAAGCCAAATACAGATTCGGGTTTGGGTGCCTGGGACCATCCAGGATGCTGACATAAAACGAAGAGGCAGCAAACACAAGCGAAGCGAACGAAACGATTCATACATCTGGTAGTTATGGTTGATACAAGTAAGCACCCGGTCTGGTATTTACGGGAGGGAGTTACATCAATGAGTCAATTTCGGTTACCAATGGACTCCCGTTGCCATTACTCCGGCATTTTCTTACTTTGAACGCCTTAACACAATCCTCATGACCACCTCTTCCACCGCCATCCGGAACTCAATTGTTGCTGCGCTCGGCGGATTTCTGTTTGGGTTTGACACCGCGGTAATTTCAGGTGTTGAGAAGTCGATTCAAACCCTGTGGGGTCTGAGCCCGTTTGCCCACGGCTTTACGGTGGCATCAGCACTGATCGGCACAGTGATTGGGTCATTGATCGCAGGCGCGCCGGCAGACAAATATGGTCGCAAGCGCGTGCTGCAGGCTATCGGGTTGTTGTATCTCGTGACCTCGCTGGTGACTGCCCTCACCCCGTCGTGGTTGCCATTTGTCATATTCCGGTTCCTGGGCGGCATTGGTGTGGGTGCAAGTTCGGTCGTTGGCCCGATGTACATTTCAGAAATATCTCCTGCACACTCGCGCGGAAGGCTGGTGGCGTTATTCCAATTTAATGTCGTGAGCGGGATATTGATCGCCTTTGTATCCAACTACCTCCTCAATGGAATCAGCGAAGAATCCTGGCGTTGGATGTTGGGTGTCCAAGCCGTGCCGTCCCTGCTCTTTTTCGCCCTGGTATTCCTGGTGCCCGAAAGTCCCCGCTGGCTGATGAAGCAGAAACGTGAAGATGACACCCGGAAGGTACTCGCCGCCATCGGTGAGCAACGCATTGAAGAAGAAGTGAAGCAAATTCGCGAATCGCTGGTTGAGGAAAAAGGTGAAAAGGACAGCCTGTTCAGCGGCAAGTATAATAAACCCATCCTGTATGCCGTTGGTCTCGCCATGTTTAACCAACTCTCCGGCATTAACGCCATCATGTATTATGCGCCCCGCATTTTCGAGATGACCGGCTTAGCCAAAGACACATCGTTGCTGCAGGCTATCTCCATCGGAGCGACCAACCTGGTCTTCACCATGCTGGCCATTTCGCTCATTGATAAGTTTGGCCGCAAGACCCTGCTCATCATCGGATCGTTTGGTATGGTGTTGTTCCTCGGCCTGGTGGCGTATGCTTTTTATACCGGGAACTTTGGAGGCTACCTGGTCATGCTATACCTGGTTGGTTTTATCGCCTTCTTTGCCTTCTCCCAGGGCGCTGTAATCTGGGTGTTTATCTCTGAGATATTCCCTAACAAGGTTCGTTCGCAGGGACAGACACTGGGCAGTTTCACACACTGGATAATGGCAGCGATTATTTCCTGGACGTTCCCCTACTTTGCTGAATCGTCGGCAATGGGTGGCGCCTATGCCTTTACTTTATTTAGTGTAATGATGCTATTGCATTTATTCTTCGCCTGGAAGGTACTGCCAGAAACGAAAGGACAATCCCTGGAGGGCATCCAGCGATCGCTGGGTATTCACTAGGAGTCTCAAGCAAGCTTTCGCTTAGCTACCGGGATCACGAGTTTAAGGCCTGACCATACATCATCCACGGCACACACCTTGATGTCTACAAGGCCGTGGGCGAGGGCAAAATCACGTATCTTATTTTCGTCGAGATCGGTGGGCACACCCGACGACTTTTTGGGCCATGAAATCCAAATCATCCCATTGGGGTGCATGCGTTTTTTCATAGACAGTACCTCCTTTTGAAAGATGGAAGCTTTGACAAAAAAACCGTGGATAAAGTTGACAGGGCCCCGACGCACAGACGCCCCTTCAGGCAACGGACTCACCCAATCCCAGTAGGGTGCTGGCTCGTGTTTGATCAGCAGGTTGTCACCCGGCTTGATGCCCAGCTTTTGTACCAGGGGTGTTTGGGAGTAGCCCGCCATACGACCAAATTAAATAAAAAAGCCCTGTCCCGGTAACCGGAACAGGGCTTTGTAAGAATGAGACAGCTTAGTTACCCTGAGCTTTCTTCTCCATTTCCTTGTTGAAAGTATCCTTGAACTTCTCGTAATCGTAATCGATTTTGAGTTTTTCATCCTTAGACAGGCGCTCGTTGTAGTTCTTTACGAGGTCATCGGCAGACAGTTCGAGGGCGATATAGGTCTTATATGTACCATCCTTTGTTTGAACGAGTTTCTCGCATATGGTGCGTACACCAGACAAAGTCTGATCTACCACTTCGCGGTTCAACTGCTCAAATTTCTGCTCCAGATCTTCGCGGTTATTGGCGGTGCGGGAGTTGGTATAGTTGTCGGTAACCGTTTTCACCGTAGTCTGGATAGACTGGGCCAGCTCGTTGCGGGCATTGGTGAGGGCCTTCTGCTTGGAAGTGACCTGGTTAATGCTTTCGCCAATAGAGTTAGCGCGGAAAGTTTTTGAGTTGGTGAAATAGTCCGGACCTGAGCAAGGAACCACGACTTCTTTCTCACCGGCAGGGGTAGGCTGTTTGGATTTACAGCCGGCAAATACAATAGCGGCAACAGCCACTAACACATAAGAAAAGCGCACTGGGTTTTTCATATCAATTTCAATTGTTTGGTTACGCAAGTTAAGGAAAGCAATTTACAGGCCACAGTAATAAAACCTCGTTTTTGAGTCAATTAAGCATCTTATTGCCCAATTATTGCAAAATGGCATTCAGAAGTTCCGGCAATTTCTCCTTGTCCAACACCTCAAGCGATTTGGTATAGGCCTCCTGACTGGCGCGTTCATAGTCCAGGCTATAGCCCTTTACCCGGTCGAGGGTGGTGGCATAAATCTCTTTATTGTCGCGGGCCGTTGTCACATGGATCACCGTGGTGACATAAGAAATATAAATACTTCCTGAAACAGCACCTTTCTCGGAGTCAGCCACAACATCCATCAGCAACTCGGCTTTGTCTTTCTGATCAGTGAATTCGAATCCAGAGTTGGCAAGGAAGTTCTTGATTTTATTGGTCACCTGCAGATTGGTCTTGGTGTTGCCATAGTTTTTCTCAACAGAGGTAAGATAAACCTGTGGGCGCTGTACCTGCAGCACCACGATCGCCTTGGGTACAGTCATCTTCGCAGACACGAGGGCAAAGATTTCAGATGGGTTCGATCCGGCAAAAGCCAGCAAGTTAACACTTACCGCCAGGCTCTGTTCCAGGTCGCGTGAACCAATCTTGGTGAGGAGAATTTTTGCGCTTCCCTTGTCATCGGTTTTATAATCGGGAAAAACATCGCCACTACCTTTGTCAAAAACAGCCTTCAACGGAAGATCTGTCATGACTGATTTCGTTGATTTGTCTTTTGCAGTCGCGATGACTGAATAGGTACTTTGTGCCACACGCCGATTGATTGACAACTGCGCCGGGTTAGTGGTAATCTGAATATTATCCAGCAGCCTTTGCATGTTGGCATAGATCTCATTGGTCAGGATAATGTCTTTTCCCTGAAACTGAAGCGTTATCGGTTCGGCCAGGTATTTCTCAATCGCTCTGAAACCCTGATAATAAAAGCTCAGAGCCTGGATGGTGTTCTTTGCATCTTCTGACTGGCGGGCCTTCGTAAAGAAGTCCAGGGCCAGGGTTACTGCATCACGTTTCTGCTTATCCTTGATCTCTTTGTACCGCTGTTTGGACAACCGATAATAAACCCAATAGTTCAGGCCGTCTTCCCAGGACTCCACCAATTCAAATTCCTCAATTTCGTCAGCGGCGGTAGTCTGAATGATCTGTTCATATTTGTCATGGAATGCCTTGTTCTCGTCAATCTGTGTCAATACCGACGAAGAGGACACATTCACCTTAATATCAGAGACGAGGTCTTCCAAGGCGCCTTTCTTAGCCTCCTGAACATAGTTATTGGTACCATCCTTGGTGCTATGGCCAATACCTACATAATAGAATGAAGTTTCAGGCTTGGCACTGAGCCAGGCGGGTTGCGGATTTTCCACCTTGCCTTTCTTCTTGTTTTTGCCCTTGTTCTGGGTAATAGCTGGGCTGCAGCTCACCAAAATGACGAGCAGAAGAAGGAGGTGTTTGAAGGGGATTCTCATGGTGTTTCTGGTCAACTTCAATTTCCGGCAGTTTTTCACAAGAAAACCAGGCCGGGTACGTTGGTTTTTAGTCCGTGCCGAATATCAATCCACATTCATGCCAGAATATGGGGTAATTCGACCGACAAAGGTAAATCTCCTCATTCCACCCCACTGAAAAAAGGGCGATTTTCTTAATTTTGATCAAACCTGTTGGATATGAAGCCGTTGCACTTCCTGTATTTGTTCGTGGCCCTATTGGGATGCCAGAAAAGCGAAGTAGTCACCTCCTTTACCGGAAACGAGGCTACCTACGCACTTCAGCCGGGTTCATCGTTTGCGGTAAGCGGCACAATCGTATTTAAAGAAAGAAAGGACGGACAAGTGACCGCCGTAGTACAAATCACCGGTACCGATGGCGACGCTAAGCTGCCGGTACACCTTCACCTTGGAGACATTTCCAAACCGGGTGTTGATGTTGCCCTGCTTTTGAATCCGGTGATGGCCAGCACCGGAAAGAGTGAAACCACCTTCAATAAACTGTCAGATGAATCGCCGATTGACTATTCAAAACTGACGAGCCTCATCGCGTGCATCAAGATCCATCGTGGTGAAACCGGCCCGGATCGCGATATTATTCTGGCCGCCGGAAATGTCGGTGCAGCTGTAACCCAACCTGCTTCGAATGGCAGAGCTGGCGTGGCGGTATGCAAGAGCGAATAACCGATTAACGTCCCAAAAGAATACCCCATTAAAAAAGCCCCATGCGGGGCTTTTGGTTTTATGGCTGAGTAATTACCTAGTCTCCTCCCCCGCTGGTTTGCACCTGGTACGAAGTGATCATCGCGCTGAAGTACTCGCGGTTCATTCGGGCAATATTGGTAATCTTAATGGCCTTGGGACATTCAGCTTCGCAAGCACGGGTGTTGGTACACGCACCAAATCCTTCAGCATCCATTTGGGCCACCATCTTCTCTGCACGTTCAGCGCGCTCGGGCTGGCCTTGCGGCAGCAGGGCATATTGGGAAATCTTGGCGCCCACAAACAACATGGCTGACGCATTCTTGCAGGCGGCCACACAGGCACCACAACCAATGCAAGTGGCAGCGTCCATGGCTTCATCCGCGATCTTCTTGGCAATGGGAATTTCGTTGCCATCCGGAACACCGCCGGTATTCACTGACACATAACCTCCTGCGCGTTGGATGCGATCGAAAGCCGAACGATCTACGACGAGGTCTTTGATAACCGGGAACGCTTTGGCGCGCCAGGGTTCTACCGTGATGGTATCACCGTCCTTAAAGGTGCGCATGTGCAACTGGCAAGTGGTGGTTTGCAAAGGACCGTGTGGACGGCCATTGATGTACAGACTGCACATCCCGCAAATACCTTCGCGACAGTCATGATCAAAAGCGACCGACTCTTCGCCCTTCTTGATCAACTCGGTGTTGAGGACATCAAGCATCTCAAGAAATGACATATCAGATGAGACATGATCAAGCGCATAGGTCTTGAATGCTCCCTTGGTGTTAGGGCCTTGCTGTCTCCAGATCTTCAGGTTAATCTTCATAGTCTTATGGTGTGGTTATTGACCCAGGTTATTTATAGCTACGCTGTGTCAGTTTCACATTTTCAAAAATCAAATTTTCCTTGTGGAGAACTTCGGGCTGATTCTCTCCCTTATACTCCCACGCGGCGACATATGAGAATTCGTCGTCTTTCCGCATGGCTTCACCATCGGGTGTAGCGGACTCTTCACGGAAGTGACCTCCGCAGGATTCTGAGCGGTTCAGGGCATCATCTACCATCAGTTCGCCCAACTCGATAAAGTCAGCCACGCGGCCGGCTTTTTCCAATTCCTGATTCAACTCTGCTGCAGCGCCCAGTACATTGACGTTGCTCCAGAATTCCGCTTTGATGGCCTGGATCTTCGCTTTCGCCTTCTTCAATCCGGCTTCATTGCGCGACATCCCGCAAAACTCCCACATGGTTAGACCGAGTTCGCGGTGGAATTCGTCAACTGTTTTCTTTCCCTTGATGGAAAGGAGTTTGCTTACGCGGCTATTTACCGCATCGATGGCTTCTTTGAATTCCGCGCGATCGGTTGACACTTTCTCCCAAGGCATGCCTGCGAGGTAGTCGCCGATGGTGTATGGAATCACAAAGTATCCGTCAGCCAAACCTTGCATCAGCGCACTGGCGCCCAGGCGGTTGGCACCATGATCCGAGAAGTTGGCCTCGCCAAGTGCATACAGGCCAGGCACCGTGGTCATCAGGTTATAATCTACCCAAAGGCCTCCCATGGTATAGTGAACAGCCGGGAAGATCATCATCGGCATCTCATAAGGATTATCGCCGGTGATTTGCTTATACATATCAAACAAGTTGCCATACTTGGCCTCAATGACGGCCTTGCCATCGCGCTTGATGGCATCGGCAAAGTCAAGGAATACCGCCAGTCCGGTGGCGCCTACGCCACGACCCTCATCGCATACCATTTTGGCATTGCGTGAAGCCACATCGCGGGGAACCAGGTTACCAAAAGACGGGTAACGGCGCTCGAGGAAATAGTCGCGATCGCCTTCAGCAATTTTCGCTGCATCGCCAGCCTTCAGGCCTTTCATGGCCGTCTTGGGAACCCAAACCCTACCATCGTTGCGGAGTGACTCCGACATCAATGTCAGTTTGGATTGGTGATCACCAGACACTGGAATACAGGTCGGGTGAATTTGTGTAAAGCAGGGATTGCCGAACAGCGCACCTTTTTTGTGTGCCCGCCAGGCCGCAGTTACGTTTGATCCTTTTGCGTTCGTTGAGAGGTAGAATACGTTGCCATAACCACCGGTGCAGAGCAATACGGCGTGGGCACTGTGAGCCTCTACTTTTCCGGTAACGAGGTCACGGGTGATGATACCCCGGGCCTTGCCATCGACCATGACCAGGTCAAGCATCTCCGAACGGCTATACATTTTTACTTTGCCATTCGCAATCTGGCGGTTCAAGGCAGAATAGGCACCGAGCAGCAATTGCTGTCCCGTTTGTCCGCGTGCATAAAATGTTCTGGATACCTGGGCTCCGCCAAAGGAGCGGTTGGCCAGGGTGCCACCATATTCGCGGGCGAAAGGCACACCCTGAGCGACACACTGGTCGATGATATTGACACTAACTTCAGCCAAGCGATGCACGTTGGCTTCCCGGGCGCGGTAGTCACCGCCTTTAATGGTATCGTAGAAAAGGCGGTAGATGCTATCGCCGTCGTTTTGGTAGTTCTTGGCAGCATTAATTCCTCCCTGCGCGGCGATGGAGTGTGCTCGGCGCGGACTATCCTGGAAGCAAAATGCTTTCACGTTGTAACCGAGTTCACCCAGCGAAGCGGCAGCAGATGCGCCGGCCAAACCGGTTCCCACCACAATGATGTCATACTTTCGCTTGTTGGCCGGGTTAACCAGTTTGAGGTTGAACTTATGCTTCGACCACTTCTCGGCCAATGGGCCGGCAGGGACTTTAGATTCGAGGTTCATACAATTCTGGCAATTAGAAGTTGAGGTGCATGCTTACCGGTATCCAGGCAAAGAGGGCAGGAACCACTACAGCGAAGGTTTTTCCCACCACATTGATAATCGGGTTGTATTTGAGGTGATTCAGGCCGAGGGTCTGGAATGCGCTTACAAAGCCATGCCACAAGTGGAATCCGACCGCTGCCATACAGAATACATACAGCGCGATGTATCCCGGCAGTTGAAATACCTGGGTGCAGAGTGAATACATATCTCGATACGACTTGCCGTCGTAGTCCACCATCTGCATCTGACCGAAGTGCATCGGGGCCCAGAAGTTTTGAAGGTGCACGACAATGAATACCAAAACGAGGGTACCCAGGATGCCCATGTTACGCGACGACCAGATAGAAGACTTGGTGTTGGTGACCGCATATCCCTGAGGGCCCCTGGCCAGGCGATTGCGCCGGGTCAACAGGATGGACCATATTACGTGAAAGATGATAAAGGCAAAATTCACTTTGGACACCGTTTGAATTAACGGGTTGGTGCTCATGAAGTCTGCATACACGTTAAAGGCATGGCCGCCGTCGCCTTTGAGGAGTTGGAGGTTTCCAATGAGGTGAATGAGTAGAAACAGGATCAAAAACAGGCCGGTAAGGGCCATAACTACCTTCCTTCCCAGCGTGCTGGAAAACAGATCAAGAAACCACTTCATAGGGATTTAGGTTTTTATACAAGCGAACCAAAATTAGCTCCGTGGGGTTTACCAAACAATCCGCCCACACAATTTAAAGAACTAACAAAATAAGGTGAAAAGGGTTTTCCAATCCGCTTGGACTTCGGGGCTACTCCTGTAATTTTACTCGACAACCACTACGCTTCTTTTTTCTCATGTACCTGATTTTTGACACGGAAACCACCGGGGTTCCGCACAATAAAACCGCGCCCATTACGGACCTCGACAACTGGCCACGGGTGGTGCAGATTGCGTGGCAGTTACACGATGGAAAAGGTGCCCTCCTTTCCCGCCACAACTACCTGATCAAACCCGAAGGGTTCGACATTCCATTCAAAGCCGAGCAAATCCACGGCATTTCAACGAAGCGAGCCACCGAGGAAGGACATCCACTCAAGAAAGTACTTAGCACCTTCCTTGAGGATGTGGGGAAGACGTCGGTGCTGGTTGGTCATAACATTGAATTTGATATTAACATTTTGGGGGCTGAACTCATCCGCACCAAGCTGCCCACCGATGGTCTTCTCGCCGCCGGTAAGGTAGATACCGGGTTGGTCTCTATTGAATATTGTCAGCTTCCCGGCGGTATGGGTGGCCGTCTCAAAATGCCTCGGCTGGAAGAATTGCACACCAAACTATTTGGCAAAGGCTTTGGAGACGCCCACGATGCAGCGCATGATGTAGCCGCCACCGCGCGGGCCTTTTTCGGATTGATTCGCGAGAATGTTGTAAAGCCATTCGACCAGACGCCCGTAGCGAAGATTCAGTACGAGGAGCCAAACCTTGAGGCCGGCAACGACAGCAAACGCGAAAAGAAAAAAAAGAGTACCTATTCTGGCGACGGCGATGGAGCCGCCCTCAGCGACAAGCCGTTCACCCACCTGCACCTTCACTCCCAGTATTCGGTGCTGCAGGCAACGGCTAACGTTAAGGATATTATCGCCAAGGCCAAGTCGCAAGGCATGACAGCCCTGGCCCTCACCGACCTGGGCAACTTGTTTGGTGCATTCAAGTTTGTGAGCGAAGCCCTGAAGAACGACATCAAACCCATCGTGGGTTGTGAATTCTACGTGGCAGAGGAACGCAAGAAAACAAAATTCACCAAAGACAATCCTGACAAGCGATACACCCAGGTACTACTCGCAAAAAATAAAGATGGCTATCACAACCTGGCCAAACTCAGTTCACTGGGATTCATTGAAGGTTTATACGGGATTCATCCCCGGATTGACAAAGCCCTCATCGAGGAATACAAAGAAGGGGTCATTGCCACTACCGGCGGGCTCACCTCTGAAGTAAATCACCTTATCCTGCATGTAGGTGAACGTCAGGCGGAGGAGGCCTTTGTGTGGCTGCACAAAACCTTCGGAAAAGACTTTTACGCAGAACTCAACAGGCACGGAATTCCGGAAGAGGACCACGTCAATCAGGTCTTGTTGCGGTTTTGTGCAAAGCACAAGGTGAAATACTTCGCGGCCAACGAAGTGTTCTACCTCGAAAAGGAGCAAGCCAATGCGCACGACGTATTGCTTTGTATAAAAGAAGGCGAATTTCAATCTACTCCTATCGGCGAAGGCCGTGGCAAACGACTGGGCTTACCCAACAACGAATATTATTTCAAGTCACAAGATGAGATGAAGAGTCTCTTCCGCGATTTGCCGGATGCTATCGACACCGTCAGCGAGATCGTCGACAAGGTAGAGTCATACAAATTGGAACGGAAAGTAGCGCTTCCGAAGTTTGATATCCCCAAAGGCTTCAAGACAGAAGATGAATACCTGCGCCACCTTACCTACGAGGGTGCCAAACGCCGCTACCCGGAATTAACCAAAGAAATTAAGGACCGGATCGACTTTGAGCTGGAGACGATCCAGAAAACCGGTTACCCGGGATACTTCCTGATCGTGCAGGACTTCACATCAAAGGCCAGAGAGATCGGTGTCTCGGTAGGTCCGGGCCGTGGTTCAGCCGCGGGATCCGTCGTGGCGTACTGTACGGGAATCACGAATGTAGATCCCATTGCGTATGATTTGCTGTTCGAGCGCTTCCTGAATCCGGATCGCGTTTCGCTGCCTGATATTGATATTGACTTCGATGATGAAGGACGCGACCGTGTGTTGCAGTACGTTATCGACAAATATGGCCACAACCAGGTAGCGCAAATCATTACGTATGGCACCATGGCGGCCAAGTCATCCATCCGCGATGCGGCCCGGGTGATGGAACTGCCGCTGGCCGATGCCAACAACTTGGCCAAATTGATTCCTGAAAGGCCTGGTACCACATTGGCCAAGGCCTTCGAAGAAGTCCGCGAACTGGAAGACGTACGTAAAGGAAACGACAAACGGGCCGAAGTATTGAAGCAGGCTATTGTGATCGAAGGATCCCTGCGCAACACCGGCACCCATGCCTGCGGAGTGATCATCACGCCCAACGATATGACACAGTTGATACCAGTGTCGACGGCGAAAGATTCCACCATGCTCGTAACGCAATTTGATAACAGCGTGGTGGAGAGTGCAGGTATGTTGAAGATGGACTTCCTGGGACTTACCACCCTGACCATCATTAAGACAGCCTTGCGCAACATTGAATCCCGCAAGGGCATAAAGGTTGACCTGGAAAAGGTGCCGCTGACTGACGCCAAGACTTATCAGTTATATCAGCGCGGCGAAACAGCAGGCACATTTCAGTTTGAAAGTGAAGGGATGATCAGCTACCTCCGCGGCTTGCGACCTGACAAGTTTGAGGACCTGATCGCCATGAACGCGCTGTACCGGCCGGGGCCCATGGAATACATCCCCAACTTCATTGCCCGAAAGCATGGTCGAGAACCTATCCGCTACGACCTGCCGGAGATGGAGGAATTTCTGAAAGACACCTATGGCATTACGGTCTATCAGGAGCAGGTGATGTTGCTGTCTCAAAAGCTTGCCAACTTCTCAAAGGGTGACGCCGACGTGCTGCGTAAGGCGATGGGCAAGAAGCAAAAAGATGTGCTCGACAAGATGAAGAGCAAGTTCATCGATGGCTGTAAGAAGAATGGCCATGATGAGCGCATCGCAGACAAGATTTGGAAAGACTGGGAGGCCTTTGCACAATACGCCTTTAATAAATCTCATTCTACCTGTTACTCGCTGGTGGCGTATCATACAGCCTATCTAAAGGCCAACTATCCGGCCGAATACATGGCCGCAGTGCTGACGCATTCGCAGAGCAACCTGGAGAATGTTACCTATTTTATTGAGGAATGCCGGAAGATGGGCATCGAAGTACTGGGACCCCATGTCAACGAGTCCGGGGTAAACTTCGAAGTAAACGATAAAGGAGCCATTCGTTTCGGGTTGGGGGCCATCAAAGGAGCTGGCGAGGCTGCTGTGGTGTCCATCATCGAAGAACGCCATGCACACGGGGCTTACCGCGATATTTTTGACTTTGCAAAACGCATCAATGCACGCAGTGTAAATAAGAAGACCTTTGAGTCCCTGGCGCTTTCCGGTGCCTTTGATTGTTTCACTGAATATCACCGTCGTCAGTATGTTTACGCGAAAGAAGGTGACATCAATCTCACTGAAAAGGCGACGCGCTATGCGGCCAAGCTGCAACAGGAGTCCACCAGCGCCCAGGTGAGTATGTTTGGCGGCGGCTCGGGTACAGAAATCCCAAGGCCCAAGGTGGATGCCGTGGAGCCGTTCAGCGAAATAGAAAAACTGCATTTTGAAAAAGAGGTGGTGGGTGTGTACATATCAGGACATCCCCTGGATAATTTCAGGTTCGAGTTTGATACTTTCTGTACGTCGGGTATCGGCGCGCTTAATGACCTGGAGTCACTGGAAGGTAAAGAATTGAAAGTTGGTGGCATCGTATCCACGGTTGAGCACAAGATGACCAAGACAGGCAGGCCCTTTGGCAAGATGGCCGTCGAAGACTACACCGGCAAATATGAGTTTGTTTTGTGGAGCGACGATTACCTGAAATTCAAATCCTTCCTCATGCCTGGCTTATTCTTGTTTATTGAAGGAGCCGTGGTGCGAAAAAGCTGGGGGGAGCAAAACCTGGAGTTTAAACTGCGCAATATTGAAATCCTGAACGATCTGGCCACCAAACGCGTGCAGGGCGTGGCCCTTCGGGTGATGGCGGCGGACGTGAACCCGGCGTTCATTGACACGGTTGAAAAACTATGTAAGAAGTACACCGGCAACTCATCGCTGCAATTCTACCTTACCGAAGATGTTGAAGTACCCTTGCTGTCGCGGACAAACCGGATCAAGCCTTCCAACGCGCTGATTCGTGAGCTGATGCCCCTGGCCGATGTCGGGTTTGTGACCGATCGCAATTTTGTCCGCTGGCTGACCGACAAGCCAACTAAAGTAGAGCAAACAAACGTGGCCGTTGGAACAATTTCTCCTACCTTCGTGTTGGATACAGCAGAGGCAGATTCCTGACAGAAAACCTTCAAAACACATTTAAATATAAAGTATCATGGCAAAAGCAATTGTTCTCACCGACGCAAATTTTGATGAAACCATTAAATCCGATAAACCCGTACTGGTAGACTTCTGGGCCGAATGGTGTGGCCCCTGCAAGATGATCGGACCGGCTGTGGAAGAGCTGGCCGGCGACTATGAAGGCAAGGCAGTCGTAGGTAAACTAAATGTGGACGAAAACCCTCAGGTAACTGCACGTTTTGGTGTTCGCTCCATCCCGACCCTGCTCGTTTTCAAGAACGGTCAAATTGTTGACAAGCAAGTTGGCGCAGTACCCAAATCAGTATTAAGTGGCAAACTTCAGGCTCAGGTCGCCTGATCAACATAAACCCAACAAAAAACCACCGGGAATCCCTGGTGGTTTTTTTTTATGCGCTGCCACCCCGAATTATTTGACCTTGTTCTCCACGTCCTTTACTTCCAAGGGCCAATTGTCGGTGCGGAACACCGATACCGGAAGCCCCTCTTTATTAAACAGGTTTGGAATGGTGGTATTGTCAAAGCAGAACCGCACAGCTACCGGCACCTTTACTTCTTTCGCATACACCACAACAGTTTCTCCTTCCACCTTGGCAATAGCCGGGTAAAATTTCTGATCCTCACCGGCTACCAGGAAACCTTTGGGATCCCCACCCTGACTGATGAGACCAATAGAACCAAAGTGAAATGACAACCGTGCTTTATTCTTCTCCACGGTCATTGACTTGTATATGGGAGACTGGTACCCCAGAATGGGTTTCTTATAAGTCTCAGCAAGGGCATAGTTTGCCAATCGGTCGCCAGCCGGCTTCTTCATCTTTGGGTGAATGTCCTCGACGTTATCCACGGCATCTGAAATTACCACCATGCCCGTATTCGGGATTGACATCATGAACGACTGCTGTTCACGGATCAATGCACCTTCATATGTTTTACCATAAGCGAAGGGTGCTATCTGTACATAGTAGAATGGGAAGTCCTTTTGGAAGTCAGTGCGCCATTGTTCGATCATCACCTTCATTAACTTACTATAGGTTGCCGGTGCAGCGGTATTGGCCTCACCCTGATACCAGATAGCGCCAGCCAGGGTGTATGGCACCAACGGCCTGATCATACTGTTGTAAACAATGCCTGGATCCCTGGGCCACCAGTCACTGTTCCCCAGTAAAGATGCAGAAGCCTTTAGCTCTGGATCAGCCTCCACAGCGTTGGCCGGGGTCCAAGCCTCTGCAGCTGTTCCTCCCCAACTTACATTGATCAGACCGATGGGTACTTTGAGGTCACCATGCAGTTTCTTTCCAAAAAAATATCCCACCGAGCTAAAGCTTTTCATAGTCTGTGGGGTGCACGCTGCCCACTGGCCTTCGCCATGTTCCTGGGGTGTTGGGGATGACGACTTGTGTACCTGAAAGAATCGGATGTTCGGGAAATTGGCCTTAGGCATTTCTGCTGCGGCATCCGTTGAACCCAGGTTGACGTTCCACTCCATGTTAGATTGCCCCGAACAAATCCACACTTCCCCCATCATCACATCCTTCAGCACAAGCTTCTCACTGCCCATAATTGAAATGGAGTATGGTCCGCCAGCCACGGGTGTCTTGATGGTGGTTCTCCACCGGCCGGTGTTGGCCGTTACCGTCTTAAACGTATCGCGGTTTTCCCAACTGCCTACAATAGCCAACTTCTGATTAGGAGCATCCCAACCCCAAAGTGCTACTTCCGAGTTCTGCTGGAGGACCATGTGGTCACTGATCACGGCCGGTAGCCGCAATTGCGCTGTTGCGAATGAATAGGCGAAAACAAATAAAATAAGATGTATGGCTTTGGTCATAAGGAATGGAATTATCTCCCCAATTTCATGACTCCGTCAAGGATTTCAAAAGGTTAATCCTTCCAATACGCAGGTTTAATAGTTGTGGAGTAGGGAAAGTCAAGGCAGCTCCCAAAATCAACCTTGTTAACATACTTGTAAGGGACATCCTGGGGTATTACGTTCTCGTTTGGAATATCCCGCCTTTGGATATAAGTTGATTTACTTGTCACACCGCTGGCATAAAACAAGCCATAAACCGGTCCCGGGTTCTCCCCGATCACTTCGAAATTTTCTGGCAACTTACCGGTAACGGGCTGAAAAATACTGTTGACTCCATTCTGTTGGTCTTCTATTCCCTTCCAGAACAAAAATGCCCGACGGCTGATATTCACTTGCTGAATTTCGGCCCTGAACTTATACATAAAATTATATGGCGTTAATGCAACATACGTGGCGTGAACATTCAAAAACTTTCCATTTTGAATTCTTTCCAAAGAATTTACGATAGGCTTGTCGTTATACACATCAACCCAGCAATCGCAACAGGTACAAGGTCTTCCCGTGTAGGAAATAGCCTGCGTCAAACGATCCAGTGCATATCCGCTGCAGGGAAGAGGAAACGGGCAACCACAAGGAATATTGGGATTATCGCAATCCGGGGCTATCTGAGGGCATGCCGTTCTGAAATACTGTGGATGGGTGGTCACCTTAAAAGTACCCGTAAAATTCCAGAGGAAGTATTGGCTACGACTGAAGGCCGTCGTAGAATTGAAGTAAATGTCAAATCCATAAGTGGACTTTAAGGTGAACCGATCCTGACCTTGTCTGAATTTAAAGAAGACACTGTCCACTGTTCCTCCCACGAATAGTGTATCAGGTTTTGACCGGATAATCGTTCCATTTTCCAGTTCCACCTCTATCCTATATGCCCGGCCTGGAACGCCTTGCATTCCGTATGGATTGGTGCGCCAGGTATCGGTTCCAAAAAATGGATGTAATGTTTCAGTGTTACCTTGATTGTCAAGCAATTTGACGCTTTGTACCGGAACCTTCTTCCTAATCGGGTTCGCCGACTCGGTGTCAAATGCACTGGCGATACGCACATAGTACGGACCTGGTTCATTAGTGATTTGACCATTGATGGCAATTCCCAGAAAATCCGGGCTGCCGACATCAAAAATCACCCGATCCACACAAGCATACAATAAGAAAACCAGCAGGTAAATAGTAAATCGGTATCGCATAAGCACCGACTTAATGAATGCTGGTCGGCGCAACTAACAACGGAGAATAAGCCAGAAGATACAGATCGACATTTGGTTTATTTTTACCTGAATAACTTCAAGTAAATAAGTCTACCTAAAGTAATCTGAACGCTTTAGTCTTTCCACCATCTCAAATACAGCAGGGCACACCTGGGTATTCTTCAGCGTGAGGTCCATGATCTGAACCATCTTCTTCCGGTCGGTGTGCGGATATTCGCGGCATGCCTTGGGGCGATCGGCATATACCATGCAGTAATTATCCGGGCCCAGAAACGGGCAGGGAGCAACCTTGAGCACAAAATCCTTGTCTTCATCTATGCGCAGGTATTTCTCCACGAAGTCACCGGGCTTCATCTTCAGGGCCCTGGCCACTCGTTCAATGTCGGTTTGATAAAAGATTGGGCTGGTTGTCTTGCAGCAATTGGCACACGTGAGGCAGTCAACCTGCTCGAACACGTCGTGGTGGACCTGATGAAAGGCATCATCGACGATCCTTGCATCTTTTTTCTTCAACCCAAGAAGAAATTTCTTGTTTTCAGCGGCCTTCTGCCCGGCCCTTTCGTGATGACGTGTCAGGTCCATGGCCGGCATACTACTCATCTTCGTCTTTTCTGGACCAACTGGTAATGACGCGATAAATCATCAGGACGAATAATCCGGTAATAACAACCGCAAAAAGAGCACCAATCACCCTGGACAGCATAGCACAATCAACGCCCGAAGTACGTTAAAATCAATTGCGGTAACAAATCTGCCGATAAGGGCAGTACTCGCAATTTTTTTCATTACGCGTTTGTCGAAAGGGAATTTCCGGATTGAAGAGCTCCTCCAGCAATCTTTTCAGCAGGCTCTCAAATTGTTCCACAAACGGAGTCATGTCGCCGATGGGTTTTTTATTCATGGAGAATCCAAAATGCAACTCTTCTTCGAACAAGTTGGCTCGGGTTAGCAAGCCGGGAATCAATTGTAAGCCATTCACCGGGTGATTGGCCCGGTACAGCAGTGCGTACAAGAAAGTCTGGAATACTGCCTTGTTTCTGCTTTTGTCTTCTCCGTCAAACAGGGACTCAATGGATGAGAATTCAAGTTTGTCGCCTCCGGTTTTGTAGTCAATCACCCGCAACACATTGTCTTTCAAATCGAGGCGGTCGATGGTACCACTCAGTACCGCCTGCCCCGGCGCATGGGAGATTTTTGCGTAATACGTCAATCCTCCTTTTTCGAGCCCTTCAATGGTAAATGGCGCGTACGCCTTGTCGTGCCTCAGGATAGCCTCGGCAAAACTCATTACCACTTCCCGGACAATGAGCCGTTGCCCCTCATATACTACCTCACCCTTTGTTCCTGACAAGTGAATAAAATACTCATTGATCAGCTTATCAATCACGGTCTCAGCATGATTCAAGTCACTCGGCTCAATGATTTTGTTTTTGTTCGTGGCGACAACCCCCTCATAAAACTTCTGCATCACATGATGCAATAACAACCCAAAAGAGCGGGCGTTGATATCATCATCCACCTCTTCCAATTCTTTGATGCGTGCGATATACCGAAAATAAAAACGCAAGGAGCACTGGACATACGTATTCAGGGCCGAAGGTGAAATTCCCTTGGAGCTATCTGTGACCTCGTTGAGGCGCTCGAGGCCCTGAAGGGCAAACTCATCCTTGGGGATTTCAATGGCCCTGAGCGGAGTCGGTTGCACGGCAGTCTGCAACACCCGATGCTTGATGTTCCAGCCTGACTCAAACAGTAACTGCTGCAAGAACCGGCTTTTTTCCCCCTGCCCGAGCACATCGGTTTCTGTATTGTAAAACAGATATACGTTTTCAGCCCGCTGCATTATCCGATAAAAAAGATAGGCGTACATGGCGTCCTGATGCTCGGTCGTTGGTAATTGATATGCTTTGCGGATTGTAAATGGGACATATGAAGAGCGGTGTCCACCAGCTGGCAAGGCACCTTCATTCATAGACAGGATAAATACATTCTTGAAATCAAGATTACGGGTCTCCAACACACCCATCACCTGCAAACCTGACAAGGGTTCTCCAACAAATGGAATCTTTTGTGCCCGGACCAACTGTCGGAACAGCCGGAGAAATGATTTCCAGATTTCCTTTTCCTTCTTCGCCGGCGGAAATTCATTATACGCCACTTCTTCCACTGTCCAGACTTCGCCGAGTCGATTGATCAATTTCAGAAACTGCAACACGTATTCTTTGTCAAGGGCGGTGAGTTGCGGAAGTCCTCCCAGAGCGTACATGATATCATGAAGATATCCTATGATGGATTGGCCCGATATGGGCTGAAAGATGACACCAAACAAAAGAGGACCGATCTGCATCTCTTCAGCCGGTACGGTGAACTTCTTATTCTCGACAATTTCTTTGCGGCGACCTGAGGCCAGCACAGGGTCGGCAGCCAGCACATAAGGATGACCGAGCAACGCAAGCACATGGCGTTGGTTAAATCGACTCTCGCGCTGGTTGACTTGAAGCTCCGCCAATTGTTCAATCAGGTTAAAGACCGGTGTGCTGGCCAGCGGAAATCCCATGGTGACATTCATGGTTTTTACCTCAACCGCCAATCCGTGCAGTACGGGGAGCAACATCTTTTCATCAGGGAGTACGATGAGGGTCTCCTCCGGGATCATGCCCTTGGCCAGTAGTTCACCAACAGTTTGTGCCATCAATTTGGCCTGACCGACCAACTGGGAAGCTCCCAAAATCGACACATTCTTGGGGCGGGAAAAATTCCCGGGGATATCCTTCGGGAATGTCTTCCCCAGCACGGCATGCATCTGATACTGCCGGAAAAAGACGCCAGCCTCCTGCGCCGTATCATTGAGGTAATAACTATCGACATCCCAATGCACTTGTCCTGTACCCTTGGTCAGGTAGGCCGTCATAAGCTTTTCTTCGGCGGAGGTCAGTGCATTGAATCCGGCGAAAACCACAGGACCGGAAACCAGTTGATCCAGCGGCCCTTCGGCTACGGTGCGCTGGAGCATCCCGTCATACGCCAGGTTTTCGGCCGACAGGCTATTCCTGAATTCCCGGTAAACGGCGGGCAAGTGACGCCAGGTATCCAGAAATTTCTTCTTGTTGGAAGTGAGGTTAGCCTGAAAGGGTCCCCAGAAGCTTTCGAGAAATTCGATTTGCTGTTCGGTGAGATACTCAAAGGCCGCATCCATTTCTTTCTGATTACTGAGGTCTCTGAACACCTGTTCGGCGCTGACCAGGTATTTGTCCATCTCATCGAAATCACGCAGCAGCATCTCTCCCCAGAAGTAGAACTGGTCAAACGTTTCCGTAGTGGTACGCTTCATCACTTCGCCATAGATGTGATACAACCGATGAACCAATTCCAACTTGTCCGGCACCCGCGCTTGGCTATGCCGGGCAAACAATTCTTCAATGGTAATCAAATGCGGCGCGAACGCAGGCTTTTCCAGCAATAGGCTCAGGTGATGGCGGAAGTACAGAACGGCCCTTCGGTTTGGAAATACCACGGTGAGGTTTTCCCAAGCCGGGTGATCCTTCTTGATCTGCTCTGCTAATTCGTAAAGAAATTGTTTCATCGTCAAAAGAGCCCCAACTGTTTATCATCCTTCACTTTGGTCGCCCTGGTGCTCCTCTGGTGCACCGCCACCACATCCATATCACGCAGGTACAGGAGATAACCCTCCACCTCGGTGTAACCCATCTTCCTGAGAATATCGATGTACGCCTTCACCTGCTGCTGATCCGAGGAAGATTTGTCTCCAGTTTTATAGTCAATAATAATTGCCTTATTGTCTTTGATCAACAATCGGTCAATCCGGTTTTCCGCTCCCCCCGGAAGAAGAATGGGAACCTCCGTTTTCACCATCCATTCTTCGGAAAACCAAAGACTCACCGTTGGGTGCTGCATCAATTTTTCCAGATGTGCCGACACATCCTGCATTCATCGGATTGTAGATAGCCATCCTCAACCCGCGATTGGACCGCATTCTTCCAGTCTTTGCTGTATTTGATGCGGGAAAGAACGGCGTGCAGGTGAATTCCATAATTAATCTTGGTTCGTGCGTCGGACTCCGGCTTAAAAAAGGAAGCCCCACTTTGGCGAATGACCAACGCATCGCGCCAGCGCCCTACGGCATAGGAAGTCATGACATCCGGTGTTACCGATGAAGGTTCTGATTGTTTTTCAATTTTGATTTCCCCGATCGAATATTCCATGGCGGCGGCGTTCCAGTTTGGCAGCAGTTCAGGATCACCCTGGAGGGCGTCATACACCAAACGCGCGATACGGTGTTTTTTGGTTGGGCCACTTTTTTCCACTGGTGGCCAGCATGATCAAACCGGACTCCGCGCGCGTAAATGCCACATAAAGCAGGTTAAGGTTGTCCAGCAATGCCCTTGAATGTTCCTGCTGATAGGCATCCGCAAAGACGGTGTCTTTTAATTTGGATGAATACTTTATCGGCATATAACCGGCTTGATTCAATGGTGCCTCATCGGTCTTCACCCAAAGCCGGGGTGGATTAAACCCCTGATGATCCGTTGTCCAGGAGCAAAATGGGATGATGACATACTTGAACTGCAGACCCTTGGACTTATGGATGGTCAGAATCTGCATGGCATCGGAGTCAGCAGACACCTTGATGGAAGTCTTCTCACTCTCCCGGTTTTCCTCCCACCAGGAGAGAAACGAAGCCAGGTCATTTCGTTCCCGGCTGTAAAACTCCAATACGAGATCCTGAAAGGCCTGCAGGTAAGCCAACTCTCCCTGCACAGTCCCAATATTGAATATCCGGATCAGGGTCTCTGTCAATTCAAAGAGGGGCAATTTTTTCAATGACAACTTCTGTCGGACAAACTCATCCGGAAGTTGATTTTCAAAGACTATAGAGTTTGTCGCCTTAAAAACATCCTCCAAGGGTCGATCCGGTGTATGCAGACGGGCGAACTCGAAGGCAACCTGGGCTTTGGCAACATGGTTCTCTGTGTCGAGTAAATAGCGCATGGCCCCCAGCAACAAGTTCACTGTTGCCGCACCCTCCAACCGGAGGGACTCATTGGAGATCACATCATATGCACAATCCGGATGGACTTTGTCGGTCTCCTTGACATGCAGCAGATGATCAGCTACTTTCTGACCATCATTATTGGTTCTCACTAAGATGGCAATGTCTCTTAATGCCGCACCGGCCAATTGCAGTTTCTCGATGTAAGCCGTCATGGCGGCGAGGGAGATTTCATCCGACGACTGATCTTCCTCCTTCTGCAGGAATGTGATCCGGACAAATCCATTTTCCGTTCGATTAATTTCCTGTTGCACGTCCCCGTACGCCTCCTTGGCAAATGGTTCTGCCATTTGAACCGGGATGGTGCGAAAGACAGCGTTGTTAAACCGGACCACTGCCTGTGCGCTCCTGAAATTCCTGTTCAGGTTTTTCTTATCAACCCGGCCGGCTCCGACCTGGTTCTCCACTTGTTGTTGCAGCAAAGTCAAGTCACCGCTTCTCCATCTGTAAATGGACTGCTTAACATCCCCGACAATTAGACTGGGGTACATCTGGTCGAGGCCGTTGACCAACAAGGGAAGAAAGTTCCTCCACTGTAATCCAGAGGTGTCCTGAAATTCGTCAATCAGGTAGTTGCGGTAAAAGGAGCCGATCTTCTCATAAACAAACGGGGTATCGCTATCCCGAATTATACCATTCAGAAATGCAGGAGCATCCGCGAGCAGCATGACGTTGTTTTCGTATTTGTATTCTTGCAGTTTCCGGGAGAGGTCGGATACGAGGCCGAATACATAGAGATTATCCAGGACTAATTCAGCCGACAGTGCTGTCGGGTATTCCTGATCATATAACTGAATAATGGATTTAACTTTCCCCACCAACGACTGCTCTGCCTCAAGTTGTATCTCTTTGTATTTAAGCGACTTTGCCTTAGGCCAGTCGCGCGCACTTGTAAAATCATCTCTGAAATTTGTACCCGGAGGAACCATTTCGGCAATTGACGACTTCGACGCATACAAGTGTAAGTTCTTAATCAGTCCTTTGCCACTGTTTTTCAGATCTTCAGGTGTCCATCCGCGGGCATCAAGTGTTGTCAGTATTTCGTTGGCGGGGATTGAAATTCTATTCTGAAACGATCTCTTGATCTTCAATAGCTCTTGCTGGAGATGAGTGAAGAATTTTGGATCATCGGTATTCTTCCGGAGTTCCAATTCAATGGTTCTAAACTCCTCCCTGAAAATTTCTTGTGAAAATTCGAGTAAGCTCTTCCTGAAATCCCATTTCTTGTCATTTTCCAGGTTCTCTTTGGCAAACTTCACTACCCAATGGGTAAGGTTCTTATTATCGGGGCCGACTTCATCGATCAGATTTTCTATGACTTCCTCCATGACGGCGTCCCGGTCTACCTCCAGGCGATAATCTCCCATCAGTCCGGCTTCGCGGGTAAAGGAGCGGATCACCTTCTGAAAGAACGCATCGATGGTGCTGATGGCAAACTGATCGTAGTTGTGCAATATCTCTGCTCGGAGTTCTGCACAATGCTGTTGAAAGGTGGGGACATCGAGGCGGAGCTCTGCCTGCAATTCGGCAGCCAGCGGGTCGTGGGACTCACCGGTAAAATCATCCAGATAGTCCAGGATCCGGTCCTTCATCTCCTGGGTTGCTTTGTTGGCAAACGTTACCGCAAGGATATGCCTGAAATAACTAGCCCGGTTGCGCAAGGCCAATTTCAAATATTCCTTGGCCAGGGTGCGCGTTTTGCCGGGGATTAGGGATTAGGGTTGGGGGATTGGGAGACAAGCAATATGAAAAACAACACTGAAAACCTGAGACAGTAACTTTAAGATGACGATCAAAAATTACGAATTAGTGACGGGCTGACAATACCCCGCAGGGGATAAATCAAGTCGGATTTCCGGATTGGAAAAATTAGAACTATCGTTTGAAATGCATACATTTAAATAATTCTGTCTCTATGGCTCGGCTCTCCGGTTTGTTCTCTGCCTTTCTCTACTCCTTCCCCATTCAGCTGCTGATTAACAATTTCAAGCGGAATCAGATTCTCCTGCTTTGCTGGGCCGTCTTGTTTGCCATGATCACCGGCAACTTCGGGAAATACCTCGGCATTCCGTATTTGTTTCTCGACCCTGAATACCTGAACGAAGTCAACTTTACCAGCTTCGCCTTCATGGGCTTGCTCGTGTATGGATTCACCGCTGCCTTCCACATCACCTGTTACATTTCTGATGGACACCACTTTTCGTTTGTGGGTGCTATGTCCAGGCCGTTCAGAAAGTTCAGCCTGAACAACAGCCTGTTGCCAACCACCTTTTTGATTACCTACCTCTATCAGGTCATCAGTTTTCAGGTAAACAACGAATACACCACCGGTACCGAACTTGCCCTCGATCTGGCCGGATTTGCCACGGGCTATCTGGCTATGGCCCTCCTGCTTCAGTTGTATTTCCGGTATACCCAGAAGGATATTTTTAAGTACATGGTCTGCCGCCTGGACGAAAAGATCAAACAGACGGTGAAAGTGACGCGAGCGAGTGCAATGAACAAGCTCGACATAGCTAAAAAGAAACAGGCGCGCGTAGACTATTACCTCGACACGGATTTCCGGTTCAAGAAGGTGATGGATGAAAAAGATTTCTACGACAAGAGCGCCATCCTTCAGGTATTTGACCAGAATCAGTTTAATCTGGTTATCATCGAATTGCTCATCTTCGGTATGGTGCTGGTACTGGGCATATTCAAAGATTATCCAGCTTTTCAGGTACCGGCAGCCGCCAGCTTCATGATCTTCCTCACCATTTTTGTGATGCTGTCAGGAGCCTTTTCCTATTGGTTTGGGAGCTGGTCAATCACCATGTCATTGGCGCTGTTTATCATCATTAATTTTCTGATTGGTGAAGGCTGGCTCACCAAAAAATACCAGGCGTTTGGCTTAGACTACAACGCACCCCCGGTAACCTACACGGTGGATCACCTGAAGCAACTGAATGACAGCACACACATTAAGCAGGCACGGGAACATACCCTGCACATTCTCGAAAACTGGAAAGCCAAATTCCGACCTGGTGACAAAAGAAAGATGGTGTTCGTATGTACCAGCGGCGGTGGTAAGCGGGCCGCCTTATGGACGCTGGCCACCCTGCAACAAGCCGACAGCCTTACCGGTGGCAAATTGATGGATCAAACCATGTTAATCACTGGTGCCTCCGGGGGACTGATCGGAGCGAGCTATTTTCGCGAGGTAATACTGAGGCAAAAGCAAGGGCAGGAAGTTCATCCCTATTCGCCATTACATCAGCGCAAGATCGCGACAGACAACCTCAATCCTTTGATTTTCAGTTTGCTGGCCAATGACTTGTTTGTGGGCCTTACGAAGTTTGAATACCAGGGTCAGCGCTATTCCCGGGACCGTGGCTACACCTTTGAAGAACAACTGAATATCGACACGGAGAACTTCATGGATAAAACCCTCACGGATTACCGCGAACCGGAAATGAAAGCCACCGTGCCCATGATTATCTTCTCTCCCACCATTATCAACGATGGCCGCAAACTCTACATCTCACCCCAACCTGTTTCATTCCTTAACTCTGAAATTCTCAACTTCCCCACCTATGATAATCCCAAGCTGAGTGGGATTGATTTTCAGCAATTGTTTGCCGAACACGGTGGCAGCAACCTGCGGTTCCTTTCAGCCCTTCGCATGAGTGCCACCTTTCCCTACATCACGCCCAACACCACCTTGCCAACGGCACCTCCCATTCAAATCATGGACGCAGGCATCTCCGACAATTTTGGCATCAGCGATGCCGTGCGTTTTATCTACTCCTTCCGGGAATGGATTGCTGAGAACACCGATGGAATCGTCATTGTTTCAATCCGCGACTCCCCTAAACTTTCCCCCATCGCAGAACAGCAGGGAAATACCCTCATTGACGATATCACGCAACCCATCGCCAGCGTCTACAATAACTTTGAGAATTTTCAGGATATCACCAACGACAACCTCGTTGGTTATGCGCGTTCCTGGTTTAAGGGATCCATTGATCGCGTAGACATACAATATATGCCGACAAGCTACGTACCCATTCTACAAAAGATGGATAGCATCCGTCAACACAACGCAAGGGCTTCCCTCAGCTGGCGACTCACCACCCGCGAAAAGCAAGGTGTTGTTGAGACACTCAGCACCCAGCCCAATCAGGATGCTCTGAAGAAATTGCAAGACATCATTAGATAAGTTACGGCACCTGGATATCAGGTTGCCAAAATGCCCGAATACGTGCCTAATCCCATCAAACTTTCTTCCCTGGCCGAGCAGATTCAGGATACCCTGGAGATTCGCTTCGCGGGAGAAGTGTGCTGGGTGAAGGCTACCGTAACGGATGTTCGCCGTCAGGAAAATCTGAGAAGGTGTTATCTGAAGTTTGTCGAAAAAGAAAACGGAGCGCTTACTGCCGAAATACGCGGGGTATTTTGGTCGCAGGGATATCAGCATATTGAGCAATTCGAAAAAGCCACCGGTCAGCGATTTCAGGATGGCATTGAAATCATCTGTCTCGTCAAGGTTAAGTTTCACCCACGCTTTGGGCTTTCGCTGGAAGTACAGGCCATCGACTATGCCTTCACACTCAGTACACTGGAGCTTGAACGACAGCGAACGCTCAACCGGCTGGTTACCGAGAACCCGGATCACATTGTTGCTGTCGACGGTGAGTTCAGGACCTTCAACCAGACCCTGCGTCTCCCAATGTTGGTGCAGCGTGTTGCCTTGGTCACAGCGCCCAATTCAGACGGGCAGCGCGACTTCAATGAAGAATTAAGGAAGAACAAGCACCAATATGTTTATCAGGTGACGGAATACCTGACCCCCATACAAGGAGATGAAGCCCACGTGGGAATCATCCGTATACTTGAGGCCATTGCATTACAATCAAAAATATTTGATGTGGTTGTTATTGTGCGGGGTGGCGGGTCAGCCACTGATTTCAAACCGTTCGATGAATACGAACTGGCCCGGGCCGTTGCCCTTTTTCCCATTCCCGTTATTACCGGAATTGGACATGACCGCAACACCAGCATTGTTGATTTGATGGCGCGACAGATGAAGACCCCGACGAAAGCGGCCTCCTTTCTGGTGGACCACAATTTTGATTTTGAAAATGAAGTAATCCGCCTGAAAGACCGAATGAACGTGGCCGTGTCTGAGATCTTCCGCTCGGCCCACGACCGGCTCAACGAAATAAAAAGACTTGTCCGATTGGCCAGTCCGGAGGAGGTGTTGCGAAGGGGATTCGTCATCCTGATGAAGGACAGGAAAATCATCACCGATCCCGGAAATATTCATATTGGAGATACACTTGAAGCCCGTTTTCTAGACGAACGCATCGAAAGCACTGTAACCCGAAAAATCCATGAAAAAGATACTGACCTATAACGAAGCCTTCGATAAACTTGAAAAGATTGTAGGGCAACTCGAAGGCAATGACATTCCCCTGGACAAACTGGCCGAAAAAGTGACTGAGGCCAATGAATTGGTTGTCTTCTGTGAGAACCAGTTGAGGAATATTGAAAACCAATTACCCCAACAAGCCGGGCGTTAGTCTTTTATGCCCAACGCCGCTTTGGCACGGGGATTACCTGGGCGAAGCGTGAGGGCTTGCTGATAACATTTCCTGGCCTCTGCCTCCCGATTCAGCGACCGATAAACATCTCCGAGGTCATTCCAGGCAACTACAATATTCGGAAACGATCGGGTATAGTATTCATATAGGATTCTGGCTTTTTCTGACTTTCCCTCCTGAATAAGATTCTGCCCTACATCCAACAGGATCATGTCATCCTCGACATTCAGATTTTGTTTTGTCAACTCCTTGCCCAACGATTGAACAGGATTATTTGACAACAACTCGTATATCTTCGCCGACATGGGATGTTCAAACCTTGGCCGCTGGGTCATGGCATCCTGTTGAATCGCGCCCAGAAAATAAAGTTGAGTTACGTTGGGCAGAACTTTATCCGTGCCCATGGTACTCTCATTGGTTACCATATAAAACACAACCTCTTCCTCTGGCAACCGAATCAATCGCGCGAAGTAGATGTTGTTGCTCCCTCCGTTGTCAATCATTTTTGTGTTCCTGCGACTTTGAGAAACGTTGCAGCCATAGCCAAAAAAGGATCGACCTTCGTAACCTTCTTCCCTGACCAAGGGCGAAAACATCTTGGCCGTCATCGCGGGAGATAACACGGTGTGTTTACTGATTCCGGTGATCCATTTTTCCATGTCATTCAAAGAGGCTTCCAAACCACCGTTGGCCTTGAGGTTCCAATAAGGTCCGCCGCCAGCCAGTTGAAACTTAGTTTGGTGTGTTCCCCAGGGCTTACCCAATTGATATCCAACTGCGATCAGTTCCGGATGATTGGGTGGGAATTGATATCCGATGCCTTCAATACCCATAGGCTTCAGCAGTGCCATCTTAAGATACTGCTCATAATCCAGTCCTGAAATTTGTTCGATGATGATACCCAGCAGGCTATACCCAACATTGGTATAGATTGATTTAGAACCAGGCACAAAGGCCAAGGGCTCTTTAAATGCCCTTGCCAGGTATTGATCTGCGTCGATCTTCTCGTAGTCACCGGCATCACCTGTCAGGAATTCCCGGAAGCCGGCGGAATGGGTAAGCAACTGATGAATGGTGATGCCAGACTTGTCTGCAGGCACAGATGGGAAAAACTTCGTCAGTGGGTCGTACAGGTTTAGCTTTCCCTGCTCAACAAGCGTGAGTATGGCCGCTGCTGTAAATGCTTTGGTGATGCTGCCCATGGAGGCAAGCGTTTCCGGCGTAAAGGGAGTTTTGGTTTCCTGATTGGCCCATCCGTATCCCTTGCTGAAAATTCTCTTCCCGTTTTTCAGGATGAGCAAGCCGCCTGAAAAATTCTTCTCCCGGCTAAGTTGGGTTAGGTACGCATCAATCTTACGACAGGTATCATTAGGGGCAACAGTCGAGGTCTGTGCCGATGAGCAGTGAAAGATGAGGAGGGATGAAAATAAGAATAACGCCTTCATGAGGCTATTCAACGCCACGCGCATGAAGAAGTTGTGTCAGGCTCGTTATGCCAGTCGAAAATTCAGGAAAATGGAGTTGATCTACTTACAAACGGCCTCGACGGAACCAGTGGCGAGCGGGGCAGTTTCATGCTGATGCGTCATCCAGACGCGACCTACCAATAAACAACCGACGAAGATTAAAGCAACCCGGGATAGTCGGCCGAGGTTAAGGGCCCGCTTGATAAATCCGATATTCAGGATCCAGGTCATTCCGATCATCACCGGCCAGGTGCCCAAACCAAAAAACAGCATGAACAAAAATCCTTCCTGCGTATTCGGCAGAATAAGGCAGGCACTCAATGCGAGATAAGTGAGTCCGCAAGGGAGCAAGCCATTTAGCATACCCAATGCAAAGGTTGCCATAGAAGATTTGCTTTGCAGTGCTGCACCAAAAAGTCGCTTGAGCCATGAGGTCATGCGCTCCATGCCTGCTGATACAACTGGTATTCTCACCCTCGAAATTCCACTGAACCCCAGCAAAATGAATAAGGCTCCCAGCGTAAGCGAAACTGCCATCTGATAGGGAGCAAGTTGCACCAATGATCCGGCTGCGGCCACCAGGGCGCCCAGTAATCCATAGGTAAATATCCGACCCACGTTGTACACTACGCGGGACAACATAAACGGATTCGCTTTAGCTATCGCCATGGCCAGCGGACTGCACATGCCTGCACAATGCAGACTGCCAGCCAACCCCATGATGATAGCGGTATAATACATTCAGAATACGATTGTCTTTTCCAATACGTAGTCCTTGCCTCCTGAAGTCCAAGTGAGCGATGCGCGGTACAAGCCCGGTTCCCACGTAGCGGCATCAAATTCTTGTTTGCCGATGGCCGGTGCCAGGGCAAAGCGACGGTCGAGTCTCGCATCCGAAGGGCGAAGAAGTTTAAGCTCACCTCCTTCAATACTGGTCTCACCAAACACAACAGATACATGCCCGGCATTCGCCGTAATTTCCGGCGGGGTTTTCAGGTCGCCTGCATTGTTTAATTTATTGAGCTTCTGCTGGTAGTCCAGCTCCTGCTGGTAATAATCTTTGGAGACGAGGCTCACATCCTGTCGGACACACACGGTTACCAGCACCCCGATAAACAGGGCGAAGAGGACAAATGAGAGCACGATGGCTTTACCGAAATTCATGGCAAACGAATTTAATGATTCTCCTTCTCTTCTTTTTCTTTTTCCTGTTGTTCTTTCTCCTGCTCACGGAGCATTTTCTGATTTGCAGCACTCTTCATGGGGCCGATAAACCGGGCTTTTGTTCCTGCGATGCGTTTACCCTTTTCATATACTCCCAATTCCACTACCATTTTCATGGTCTTCACTTCCTCAGGCGGCATTTTGATCATGTACAGGCCTTTGAGAATTCCTTCCTTCGGCACTACGATGTCCGGACCACCTACCCGGAGCAGTGACGCAGAAGCGGGTGCTTCAATCTTCAACTCCAGGGGCACGTCCTCAAAGGTTTTATTAACAAACTCAATATTATACATATTGGTGATCTGACCATCGTCGGTGCGGGAATACAGACTGCCCGGCACTTTCAACACCGTCATTTCAATGTCTTTCCGGGTAAATATCAAATACCCAAGCACCGACATAAGCAACGTCAGCACGAAGATATATCCGGCAATTCGGGGTGTGAATAATTTTTGTTTGCCGTCCTTAACCGCATTGTACGATGAATAGCGAATGAGCCCTTTGGGTTTATTCACTTTTACCATAATGTCATCACATGCGTCAATACAAGCCGTGCAGTTGACACATTCCAATTGGGTACCGTTGCGGATATCAATTCCCGTAGGACAGGCGTGAACACACAATTTGCAGTCGATACAATCTCCTTTTGCTTCAGTACCTGCTTCCTTCTTGATTCTGGCACGTGGCTCACCCCTCAGCCAGTCGTACATCACTACGATGGAATCCTTTACCAACAAAACGCTCTGCAATCGACCGTACGGACAAACCACAATACATGCCTGTTCACGGAACTTGGCAAACACACCATAGAAGATGCCGGTAAAGAACAACAGTCCGAGAAATCCGCCAAGGTGTTCGGTGGGTGACTGACTAACGATCTTCACTACTTCATCCACGCCAATCAGGTACGCCATACATGTATGCGCAATCAGAATGGAAATGGAGAGGAATATAGCGTGCTTGGCCGTTTTCTTCAGAATCTTGTCTGTATCCCAGGGCATGCGATCCAAACGACGCTGTTTGTTGGCATCCCCTTCAATCCAGTACTCAATGCGACGGAACACCATCTCCATGAATAACGTTTGGGGACAGGCCCATCCGCACCAGAGACGGCCGAACGCCACGGTGAACAGAATCACAAAAACGAACAGGGTAATTAAAGTAAGGGCCAGGAGGAAAAAATCCTGCGGCCAGAACATCTGACCGAAGAGAATGAACTTGCGCTCAAAAATATTGAAGAGAAAGAAAGGTCGCCCGTTGATGTGGATGAGCGGACCGGCAAACAACAAGCCGAGCAGGAAAACACTCAGCCAGGTTCGGCCGGTGTAGAACGGGCCGCTGGGACGCTTGGGATATAACCAAACACGCTTTCCCTCCGCGTCAACGGTGGAAAGCGTGTTTCTAAACTCTTCGTCGTACTCGTATAAATTTCCGGTAACCGGTGCTTGCTTGTTCGTCATGACTGTACAAATTAAAGACTGACTACTTACTTCGACTGCCTCATTCTATCAACACCTTCAATCCTTAATCCGTTCGTCATCCGATTACAAACTTGCGGTGGTTTTGGTGGTATCAGCAGGAGCCGGTTTTACTTCAGGTTGATATAAGGTGCCTTCCGGTTTCTTAGGTTTCGCCGGCGTCGTTCCCTGTAAAGTCAACACATAACTGGCCACATTGCGGATCGCTTCAGGGCTCATCACGCCGCCCCAGGCCACCATGTTGGTTCCCGGAACACCGTTTTTCACCGTCTTGAAGATATCTTTTATGCCACCACCGTGTTTCCAATACTGATCAGTAAGGTTAGGGCCAATATCTCCACCCCCATCGCGCAGGTGACAAGTTGCACATGTGTTGAGGAATGTAGACTTGCCATCAGCCAGGGCCTTTATATCGGCGGTCACTTCCACGGTGTTTTCATCGATGGCAGGACCTGGATTGGCAGCCTTCATCTTGCGTGCCTGCTCATCGGCGTAAGCCAGCTCATTGTTGTATTCACCGGTTGACAATGGCAGTGAACTGGTAACGTGATACATGATCAGGTAAACCACTGCAAAGCCAATGGTGAAGTAGAATAACCATTTCCACCACGGCGGCAGGTGATTGTCCAGTTCTTTGATGCCATCGTAGTTGTGGTCCAACTCAATGGTTGCCTCTTTTTCCAGCGGCACAAAGTCGTTGGCACTATTCCAGAACTGGCCAAAGAAGCCAGGTTCAGGCGTATAGGCTACACCTTCTTTGGCAGCCTTTTCACGGGCAGCATTTTGGGCAAGGGTGTTCACCACCTGATAGAGGTAGAGGGCTACGGCCAATACCAGCAGCACCACAATGAACATGAACCCGATTACCACATAGAACAGCAGTGTGGGATCATCCCACACCGATGCAGGTGGCGTGGATTGCGCGCCAGCAGTCAATGCTGCCGACAGGAACACAAAAAGGGAAAGGATTCTTTTCATAGCCGTGAAGTTGTATTAGCAGGTTGATTGATGTCGGTACCGTCTTCGAGGGGCAACTCACTCATGTTGCGGACAAAGCCGCGGTCGACGGTGAGGGCCCACCAGAGGAGCACAATAAAAAAGGTGAAGAAGATCACAAATGATATGATCGGCCAGATTGCCACATTGTCAACACCTTGGAGAACTTCTTTATACATGGTTTCCGGGTTGAGGGTTATTTGTTTACTTCGACCGTCTTGGCTGACTTCACATCCATACCTAACCGTTGCAGGTAAGCTATGAGCGCCACGATCTCTGCTTCAGGTGCTACTTCATAGCCTTCCATTTTCAGGCTCTCAGAGATTTTCGCTGCCTGTTTGTCCAGGTCGGCGTTGGCTTGCTCTTCGTAGCCCTCCGGATACGGAACGCCTACGGTACGCAAGGCTGAAATTTTTCCTGCCGTCAAGTCCTTATCAACAGTTTGCTCAAAGAGCCACTTGTAAGAAGGCATGATGGAACCGTTCGAAACTTCACCCGGCTCATACATGTGGCGGTAGTGCCAGCTATCAGCATACTTGCCTCCAACCCGGTGCAGATCCGGACCTGTACGCTTGGAACCCCACAAGAATGGGTGATCGTTTACATATTCGCCGGCCTTGGAGTATTCGGCAAACTTGGGATCGTAACGCTGAACCTCACTGCGGAACGGACGTACCATTTGTGAGTGACAGCCAACACAGCCTTCGCGGATATAAATGTCGCGGCCATGTACTTCAAGCGGAGTATAAGGTGTTACACTCGCAATGGTCGGGATATTGGATTTGATCAGGAATGTGGGAACCAATTCGATAAGCCCGCCGATCAGGATAGAGACCAGTGCCAGCACAGTGAACAGAATCGGTTTGGACTCGAGGACATGGTGCCATCCACCGCCTACGGAGGCTGACTTCACCATGGGAGCTACCTCAGCTTCCTCATTGGCAATGAACTTACCTGCATAAGCGGTCTTAATGAGGTTATATGTCATGATGAAGACACCGATCAGGTACAGACCACCACCAACGGCGCGGATCATGTACATCGGGAGAATCTTCGTGGTGGTTTCCAGGAAGTTGGGATAGGTCAGGAAGCCATCGGGATTAAATTCTTTCCACATCAGGCTCTGTACCACACCGGCGGTATACATCGGGAGTGCATAGAAAATAATGCCCAGGGTTCCCAGCCAGAAGTGAATGTTGGCGAGTTGAGTTGAATACAACTTGGTGCCCCACATCTTAGGCACAACCCAGTACAGCATACCAAAAATGAGGAAGCCATTCCAGCCCAGCGCACCTACGTGCACGTGAGCCACGATCCAGTCGGTAAAGTGGGCAATGGCGTTTACGTTTTTCAATGAAAGCAGCGGGCCTTCAAGGGTTGCCATACCGTATGCGGTAACCGCAACCACCATGAATTTCAGCACAGGCTCTTCCCGCACCTTATCCCATGCACCGCGCAGGGTAAAGAGGCCGTTCAGCATACCGCCCCAGCTTGGCGCAATAAGCATCAGCGAGAACACAGTACCGAGGGACTGCGCCCAATCGGGCAAGGCTGTATAGAGCAAGTGGTGAGGACCCGCCCAGATATAGATAAATATCAATGACCAGAAGTGAATGATCGACAGCCGGTAAGAATATACGGGGCGATTCGCTGCCTTGGGCAGGAAGTAGTACATCATGCCGAGGTAAGGTGTAGTGAGGAAGAATGCCACTGCATTGTGTCCATACCACCATTGCACCAACGCATCCTGAACGCCAGCATACCAGGAATAGCTCTTGAATAGCGTTACCGGCATTTCAAATGAGTTAACGATGTGAAGCACGGCCACCGTAACGAATGTGGCGATGTAGAACCATACGGCTACATACATATGCTTTTCACGGCGCTTGATGATTGAGCCGATGAGGTTAATACCGAATACCACCCAGATCAGTGCGATGGCGATATCAATGGGCCATTCCAGTTCGGCGTATTCTTTTGATGTTGTAATCCCCAGGGGCAGGGTGATCGCCGCTGCCAGGATGATCAATTGCCAACCCCAGAAGTGAATCCAGCTGAGGCCGTCATTAAACATGCGGGTCTTCAGCAGGCGCTGGAGTGAGTAGTAAACCCCGGCAAACATGGCGTTGCCGACGAAGGCAAAGATCACCGCGTTTGTGTGCAGTGGCCGGATACGGCCAAAGGTGGTGTACTGAAACTCAAAGTTAAACGCAGGATAAAAGAGCTGAATTGCTACGAGCAATCCGACTGTCATTCCCACGATGCCAAAGATGACTGAGGCGATGATAAACGCCTTTACGATCTTGTTGTCGTAGTGGATTTTGACTAATTCCATGGCGGAAGTTGGGTTTAGGTAGAAAATTATGGCCTAAAAATAGAAGCCACCCTAAGGGCCCAACATGACGGATCACAGTCCAAAAGATGACTTTAGTCATAATTTACGGACCGGAAGGAACAAATAGAAGCGAGAAGACCGGGATTAGCGGACCGGGGGATTGATTTTAGAGTTCGGCAACGCAGTCAATTTCGACGAGGGCATCTTTGGGGAGACGGCTTACTTCCACAGTAGTACGGGCGGGCTTGTGATCGCCAAAGAAAGCCTGATAAGCCTGGTTCATTTTTTCGAAATCAGCGAAATTCTTCAGAAACACTGAGGTCTTTAGCACCTTGGTTCGATCGGATCCCGCCGCCTTAAGTACATTTTCAAGGTTTGTCAGCACCAGGGTGGTTTGCTCGGTGACGGTAGCGCCCTCGATTACCATGGTCTGTGGGTTCAACGGTGTCTGACCGGAACAGAATATCAGATTTCCGGATTGGATGGCAGCGGAATAAGGTCCTATCGCTTTGGGTGCCTGATCGGCAATGATTCTTTTCATAATGGCTTGACAAGGAGAAAATTACAACAAAAAAGCCGGGTTACAAGAGGCCGAGTTTATGTTGAAATACGCCGGCGATGCTGGCGGCGCGGGTTTTTATTTCATTGGCATTGAACCCTTCAAAGTGTTCATCCACCGTGGCCGTGAACAGGGCAAGCCATTGCTGGAAGTGAGCGGCCCCGATAGCCAGGTGTTTGTGTTTTTGAAAAGGATTGCCCTCATAGGACTGGTCCCCAAAAACGATGGAACACCAGAAGTTATACATCACTGGCAGATGATGGGGCCAGTCTACATGAACAAAAACGGGGCCGAGCTGTTGATCGGCCCGGACCCGTTCGTAAAAAGAATCAACCAGAAGAATAATGTCGTTTCTATCGAGAATGTCTGCCATAGTGCAAGTTACCTCTTACCTGACTATTTCTTGTCCGGTGGAAGCAGAACGCCGTCGATTACGTAAATCACCCCATTGGAAGCCGGCACGGTGCCCACAATATTATTGCCATTGATCGTGTACTTGCCACCCTTGATGCCAATGACTACATCATCCAGGTTTACCTGATTGATTTTCTGGCCATCCTTGAGGTTTTCAAGTTTGTAAACGCCCACCGACACATGGTACTCCAGGATGTTTCGCAGGGCATCTTTGCTTTCCGGCTTCAGTAAACTCTCCACCGTACCAGCAGGAAGTTTATCAAAGGCCGCATTGACCGGAGCAAATACCGTAAACGGGCCCGCATTGGAGAGCACGTCTACATATTCAGCGGCTTTGAGGGCAGTCACGAGGGTGGTGTGATCGGCTGATCCTACAGCCACATGGACCACATCTTTTTGCGAGACTTCATCTTTTACATTGGATTGACCGCCCCCCACCGGGGCAGCGGCAGATGAGGTATTCTGATCGGACGCGGGCGGGGTGCAGCCCAGGATAGCAAGGCCAAACAAGGCGGCGCTAATAAATCGGGTCATTGTTTTCATGGTGAATTGCAGTTTGAGCAGGTTTCTTTTGCTCCTCAAAACTCAACATCAACCGATGTAGATTCATATGCGTGAGATCATACCCGATCAAATTCTCCGGGTTGGGTCTTATCTGATAAAAATCATGTTTTGCCCCGCGCAGAGCCATTAGATTTGATTCATGTGCCGCGCCCTGTCCACAACCACTACCCTTACCCCGCAGGCCGGTAACCCCAAACATCACTTATCCATTTTTTTACCTAACCACCCCGTGTTATGGAACTAAACCAACAAATCCTCAGTGACCTTATCGTCTACATGAAGTACTCACGCTACCTGCCGGAGTTGAAGCGTCGGGAAACCTGGCCAGAAATCTGCGGCCGGTATGAATCTATGATGATTGAAAAGTATCCGGCGCTCAAAACAGATATTGAATACTGGATGCAGTTTGTGCACCAGAAAAAAGTACTTCCTTCCATGCGTGCCATGCAGTTTGCCGGAACCGCCATCGCCCGCAACAACAGCCGTATTTATAATTGTGCCTACCTGCCTGTCGATGATATTCGTGCATTCTCCGAAACCTTATTCCTGTTGCTCGGTGGTACCGGTGTAGGCTATTCCGTCCAATACCACCACGTAGAAAAACTTCCCGTCATTAAAAAGGCCGAAAAGACCCGCAAGTTCCTGATTGGTGACAGTCTTGAAGGATGGGCCGATGCCATCAAGGTTCTTATGAAAGCACACTTTGGTATGAGCGACTACCTGCCGGAGTTTGACTATTCCGACATCCGGCCCAAAGGGGCACGACTGGTAACGGCTGGCGGCAAGGCACCCGGTCCCGAACCGCTGAAAATCTGTGTCGCTCACGTTCAGGCCGTACTGGATCGCAAAGAAAATGGCGAAAAACTTACACCCCTGGAGTGCCATGATATCATGTGTTATCTGGCCAATGCCGTTTTGGCCGGAGGTATTCGGCGGTCAGCGATGATTTCCTTATTCTCAGCCCATGACGATGAAATGCTCACCTGCAAATTCGGCAATTGGTGGGAACTCAATGAACAGCGCGGACGCGCCAACAACTCTGTGGTGCTGCCCCGTGAATCTACGTCCCGTGAAGAGTTCTTTAAACTCTGGAAGAAGATCGAGCTGTCCGGCTCAGGCGAGCCAGGATTCTACTTTACCAACGATGAAGACTGGGGTACCAATCCCTGCTGTGAGATCGCGTTGCGTCCCTTTCAGTTTTGCAACCTCTGCGAAGTAAATGTGTCCGATGTACTGGATCAAAATGAATTGAATGAGCGGGCACGGGCCGCCTCATTTCTCGGCACACTACAAGCCGGATTCACCAACTTCCATTACCTGCGGGACGTTTGGCGCGAGACCACCGAAGAAGATGCATTGATTGGCGTTGGTATGACGGGTATTGCCAGCGGCCGCGTGGCCAAACTGGATCTGAAAGAAACCGCAGACGCTGTCAAGTTGATGAACCTGGAAACATCTTCCAAAATCGGAATTCAGTTCGCTGCACGCACAACGACCATTAAACCATCCGGCACGACAAGCATTGTATTGGGGACTTCATCCGGCATTCATGCCTGGCACAACGACTATTATATTCGCCGGGTTCGCATCGGCAAGAATGAGGCCTTATATGATTATCTCAGCATCAATCACCCCGAGTTGCTTGAAGATGACCTGCTGAATAACAAACAAGGCATCATCACTATTCCCCAACAGGCACCTGAAGGAAGTACGCTTCGCACCGAAGAGGTGATGGAGTTGCTGGAACGTATCAAGCGCTTCAACAGGGATTGGGTACGCAATGGCTTCCGCCGCGGATGCAATGCCAATAACGTGTCTGCCACGGTGTCAATTCTTGAAAACGACTGGCAACGCGTGGGCGAATGGATGTGGGAGAATAAGGCATCTTACAATGGTCTCAGCGTATTGCCCTTTGACTCCGGAAACTATAAGCAGGCACCTTTTGAAGACATTACCCGGGAGCAATTCCTGAAAATGGAAAACAGCCTCAAGCAAATCGACCTCACCGGCGTGTACGAAAACGAAGACGAAACAGATCACAAAGCCGAGGCAGCGTGCGCGGGTGGCGCATGCCAGCTGGTATAAGCATTTACAATTTATGAATACCGAAATAATGACCCCTTCTCCTCACTCCTTTCATATCCCGGTTATGGGATTAGCATTTACCGTAGATTCCCCGGTCAAGGTGGCTCGTTTCGGTATCTCCTCGGTGATGTCGATCATTGAAGATCGCCTGCTGGAGATGATGCGCAATCATTACTACAGCGTGCTCGGCGAACCCTATCGCCCCATCAAATCCGATGAACCGGAATACCGGGCCCGTCGAATTACCGACTACCTCAACCTGGTAAACCGGATCGTAGAAAGGCAAGTGGCTTCCATGAAGGCAAGTGACTTTACCCCCGGCAGCGACCTGGTGAGATATTTTGAGTTATTGCCAGATGACAATGAAGCACGTCAACAGTACGGGCGCATGTTGCAGACGGATAATGAACTGGAGAAACATTTTCTTCAGCGGCTCCTTAAGAAGCAGCTGACGCCAGGCTGTCTGGATGTGAACATTATGACCAAGGTCGACAAAAACAATTCCGACGCCAGCGGCAATCCGATTGAAGACGGCTCTGACGCGGTAGCTGCTCTGCGGGGATATGCCAACAGCGACTTGAAGAATTCATCCGTCATTTTTTCGGCCGGCATGAATCCTCGTGTCTTCAACTACCTCGAGAAAACCACTGCATTTGAAGCCCGCGCCTGGGGTCTCTTCGACAAAAAAGTAGTGATTAAGGTGAGCGATTACCGCTCTGCACTGATCCAGGGTAAGTTGCTGGCGAAGAAAGGAATCTGGGTGAGCGAGTTTAGAATCGAATCTGGACTGAATTGCGGAGGTCACGCATTTGCGACAGATGGTTACCTATTGGGGCCCATCCTCGAAGAATTCAAAACCAAACGCGTTGAATTAAGCGAAATCCTGCATGGATTGTATCAGGCTGCACTAGAGACCAAAGGCAAAAAAACCTTCAAGCAACCACACCCGATCCGCATCACCGTGCAAGGCGGCATTGGCACCAATGAGGAGGATGCATTTCTGCGACAGTACTACCAGGCCGACAGCACGGGTTGGGGCACACCCTTTTTGCTCTGTCCGGAAGCTACTACCGTAGATCATGAAACCCTGGGACTATTGGCAGCTGCTGATCAATCACAACTGGTACTGAGTAAGAATTCACCATTGGGCATACGTTTTCATTACCTCAAGGGCACGTCATCGGCTAAAGAAAAACTAAACCGCATCATGGCCGGAAAGCCTGGCAGCCCTTGCACAGAAAAACACCTTGCTACGAATACAGAATTTACCTCCGAACCTATTTGTACGGCGTCGCACAAATACCAGCGATTAAAAATAGAGCAGTTGAAAGCCCTGAATCTTCCCGGTGATGAATATGAACGCCAGGTGGAAGAGGTGTTGGCAAAAGAATGTCTCTGCGTTGGTCTCAGCAATGCGGCCAGTATCAACTATGGTAAGACCATGGTGGACAACCTGCACAGTGTTACCATCTGTCCAGGTCCCAACATCGCCTACTTCAACAAAGTGGTGACGCTGAAAGAAATGACGGACCACATCTATGGCCGTGTCAATCTGCTGGAGGGCGTTCATCGTCCGCACATGTTTATCAACGAGCTCACCCTGTACATCAATTACCTCCGGGAGCAAGTTGAATTGGCAGGACACGATGAGAAGAAGGTTACCGCCAACGCCAAGTTTGCCGCCAACCTGTTGGAGGGGATTGCTTATTATCGTTCCATCAGCGATCAGATTGAACATACGAGTGTGTTCCTCCATGAACTGCAGGAGGGCGAAGCGGCCATCGATCGGCTGGTAGGTGTAAGCGCTGATTGAATTTGTCATGCATGCGGACCAAAATAAAATAATCGTCGTTGCCGGTTTGGTCTTCGCATTTCTATGCTATTCTATCGGATTATACTCATTTCTTCCGGTCACCGATCAGAATCCAGATCGTCAGGTTCAATCCGGTAAACTGGTTTGGCAGAAATACAATTGTGTAGCCTGCCATCAGATATACGGACTCGGGGGATACCTGGGACCTGACCTCACCAATATATATTCAAAGCGCGGACCTGTCTACACCCGGGCATTCATTCAAAATGGCACTGATATCATGCCCAACCTGCACCTGACTGATCAGGAGATCGATCATTTGTTGGCTTATTTACAGGACATAGACCAGTCCGGGACATCAGATCCAAAAACATTTACCATTAGACCCAGTGGAGCCATCAGTCAACCGTAGCCAGTTCACCGGCTATTTTTACCTGCTTTCACTTTCCTTGCTTCTACTCGGGCTTGCATTTGGTGTACTGGCCAGTTTGCAGTATGTGTTCCCGGGGCTTATCCGTGAATACCTTTCGTTTGAGCGTACCCGACCCATGCATGTGTCGCCTGTAATCTTCTGGATCATCCTTACTGCCGCAGGTACCGTATTCAATTATTTGTCACAACATACCCATAAGCCCATTTACAGTAAGAAGTTACTGCTATTGTCTCTGGGGTTATTTGGCGCAACACTTCTGGCCATCTTCGTCCTGTACCTGAACGGAATATTTGGTGGCCGAGAATATTGGGAGTTCCCTCCATTGCTGGCCATCCCCATTGGTTTGGGGTGGTTCCTTATGATTCTCAATTTCATATTATCGCTGGGATCTTTCCGACAACAACCGGTTTACGTCTGGATGTGGATTACCGGGTTTGTTTTCTTTCTCTTTACTTTTCTGGAATCGTATCTATGGATTTTCCCCTATTTCAGAAGTCATGTCGTCAATGATATGACCATCCAATGGAAGTCCTATGGATCCATGGTCGGCTGTTGGAACATGCTGATCTATGGGAGCAGCATTTTTCTTATGGATAAGATTACAGGCAACCAGCGCAACAGCCATTCCCGGATTGCCTTCACCCTGTATTACATCGGGCTTTTCAACCTCCTGTTCAACTGGGGTCATCATATCTACACCTTGCCCGGCCATCGCTTCGTGCAATACATCAGCTATGGTGTGAGCATGACAGAACTGCTGTTGCTTGGACGGATCATCTACCATTGGCGAGACACCCTCACCGTAGCTCAGAAGTTCTTTCACCGGGGATCTTACCGGTTCCTCATGGCGGCGGACGCCTGGATATTTCTCAATCTTACATTGGCCATTCTCATGTCTGTCCCGGCCATCAACCTGTATACACATGGCACGCATGTTACCGTGGCCCATACGATGGGAACCACCATTGGTATCAATACCATGCTCTTGCTCGCATTTGTATTGGACTATTGCCTTGAACACAACCATGAATTCAATCAGTACAATTCATGGATTCGCGCAGGTTTTTGGTTGGCTAACTTTGGACTGTTGATCTTCTGGATTTCATTCATCGCGGCAGGTATGTTCAAATCGCAATGGCAAATGGATGCCAATCCGGCCCCGTTTCGGGTAATGATGGATTCGCTGAGACCATTCTTTATATCTGCCTTGGTGGCAGGAACCTGCGTCGCTGCGGGCCTGGAAGCGATTGTTATACCCGCGCTGATTTCATTTTTTAAGCATCGCCACGAAGGACTTATTTGATCACCGAAAACCTGGCCTGGAAAAAGCGCAGGTATTTGGGTTCATGAATCATTTTTAGTCCCTTAATCTTCCTCCGATCCTCATACACCCGAGCTACGGATTCCGACACGACGTCCATATGTGCCTGGGTATAAACCCTTCTGGGAATAGTGAGTCTAACCAGTTCAAGTTTGGGAAAATAATTTTTGCCGGTTTTGGGATTCCGTCCTGCAGAGACAGCACCTCGCTCCATGGTGCGAACACCACTGTCGATATATAATTCTGCAGCCAGGGCCTGGGCAGGAAACACTTCCCGGGACAAGTGTGGCAAGAACCGGTTCGCATCAATAAAAATTCCGTGACCTCCAACAGGCTCCACAATAGGAATTCCTTGTTGCAGCAATTTTTCGCCGAGGTAGAGCACTTGACCCACACGGGCCTTCATATGTTCATCAGAAACTGATTCCCTGATGCCAATGGCCATGGCTTCCATGTCGCGACCAGCGAGGCCACCATAGGTGTGCAGGCCCTCATAGACCACCACGAGGTTACTGGCTTCTTCATAGTATTCATCATCATTGAAAGCCAGGAAACCACCGATGTTTACGAGGGCATCCTTCTTGGCACTCATGGTGGCTCCGTCCGTCTGATCACAAATCTCCCGCACGATTGCCTTGATGGATTTTTTGGCATAGCCGGGTTCGCGCTGTTGAATGAAGAAGGCATTTTCAGCAATGCGCGTCATATCAAGAATAATCTTGATTCCATGACGTTTGGTATAAATCCTCAGTTCTTTGAGATTGGCCAGGCTGATGGGTTGACCACCGGCCATGTTAACGGTCACTGCAATACACACATAAGGAATTTTCCTGGCACCGTGCTTTTTCACCAATACGTCCAGTTTCTTCAGATCAACATTGCCTTTGAATGGATGGGGGTGACCGGCATCATGGGCTTCATCAATGATGATATCGTGAAAGACACCACCGGCTAGTTCCTGGTGCAGTCGCGTGGTGGTAAAATACATATTGCCCGGTATGATATCACCCGGTTTGATCATCACTTTGGAGAGGATGTTCTCAGCACCGCGACCCTGGTGAGTAGGAACCACATGGCGATAGCCGTAGATCTGTCGGACGGTTTCTTCCAGGTGATAGAAGTTAGCGCTACCTGCATAAGCTTCGTCGCCCAGCATCATCCCTGACCATTGCCGGTCACTCATGGCATTCGTTCCGCTGTCGGTGAGCAAGTCGATATACACCTCTTCTGATTTAAGCAGAAAGGTATTGTACCCTGCTTTGGCGATAGCCCTTCTTCGTTCGGCGGGTGTGGTTGTCTTTAACAGTTCAACCATTTTGATTTTGAAGGGCTCAGCCCAGGACCGTTTCGTTTGCTTTTCCATAATCAGTGAATTTTGATGCCGTTCCAATTGAAAATTGACTTCGCGAACTTACCCCCCAAACCATCCCAGGTCGCTGACTTTTGTCATGCATTATATGGGCGATTATCGCTACTTTAGGATCATGAGACGTTGGATCAACATCATCCGAAAGCCTACGTGAGTCCGATCGGACTCTCATTATTTCTCATTTCCAACGTATTTCTTCAAACCGTAAATTCATTTCGTATGAAGACGATCATTGAACCATTCCGGATAAAATCCGTCGAACCCATACTTTTTACAACCCCTGAGCAGCGTGATACCTTGTTGCGCAAAGCTTATTTCAATCAGTTTCTCCTGCATGCCGATGATGTATTGATTGACCTGCTTACAGATAGCGGCACCAGTGCGATGAGCAGTGCTCAGTGGGCCGGTATCATGCTCGGCGATGAATCTTATGCCGGCAGCAACAGCTTTTTCCGGTTTGAAAAAACCATTCAGGATCTCACCGGACTTCCCCTGGTGATACCCACGCACCAGGGCCGGGCTTCTGAAAAAATACTTTTTTCAGTCCTCGGTGGCAAGGGCAAGTACTTTGTGAGTAACACGTTGTTTGACACCACACGGGCGAACATTGAATTTACCGGTGCTGAAGGTGTGGACTTTCTTTGTCCGGAGGGAAAAATCCCATCACACATCGCACCATTCAAGGGCAACATGGATGTGGATGCTTTTGAGAAATTTATCCTCGAAAAGGGTGCACAAAACATTCCCCTTTGCATCATTACTGTGACCAACAACTCCGGTGGCGGGCAACCGGTGAGCATGGCCAATATCCGTGCCGTCAGGAAATTATGCGATCAACATCACATTCCGTTGTTCATTGACGCCTGCCGCTTCGCCGAGAACAGCTACTTCATCAAGCTCAGGGAAAAGGAATTTGCACAAGCTTCCGTGGCAGATATTGCCAAAGAGTTATTTTCCTATGCGGATGGCTGCACCATGAGCGCCAAAAAAGATGCCTTTGCCAATATCGGCGGATTCATAGCATTGCGCGAAGAGGCTTTAGCCCTGAAGTGCCGAAACCTTCTCATCATCACCGAAGGCTTCCCTACCTATGGCGGCCTCGCCGGTCGTGACCTCGAAGCGATTGCCATCGGGCTAAAAGAAGTACTCGACGAGCACTATCTGCAATACCGTATTCGCTCACAGGAGTACCTGGTTGAAAAACTATCTGCCGGTGGAGTACCCGTCATGCTGCCGGCCGGCGGCCACGCTGTCTATCTGGATGCGAAGGCATTCCTCCCCCACATCCCGGTCGATCAATACCCGGGTCAGGCATTGACTGCCGCACTCTATCTGGAAGGTGGCATACGCTCGGCTGAAATCGGCTCATTGATGTTTGGTAAATACGATGCGCATGGAAAACTCATCCCGGCGATGTTGGAATTGGTTCGACTGGCTATCCCCCGTCGGGTTTACACACAGAGTCACATTGATTATGTTGCCGAAGTGATCCTGCAGGTATTTGCCAAGAGACAATCGGTCAAGGGTATGCGCATCACCTATGAAGCACCTACCCTGAGACACTTTACAGCACGGCTGGAGGAGATAGGTTAATAATAAGTACTTACTGTCTTGCAACCTTTCTGGGAACTGAAAGGAATACGATAGTTAAGAAATACAGCAGTATTCCAATGCCCGATACGATTCCGCTCCAATATCGACCGGATGGATTTTCGAAGCCATCCATCACAACCCGGAATAGCAAGGAGCCTTGGGTAAGGAAAAGCCAGACATACAGGACAGGGTGATATGGCCTCACCTGGATGCCTAACACACCCGGTAATATGATAGGACCATGCGCAAAGATCATCGCAAAGGTGTATCCCAGAAAAAACACATGGACTGCCATGTCGTAAGCGAATGCCGTCTGTGGGCTGGTGATCAGAATTATTCCTTCTACCATCAGCCATGCGTTGGCAATTACCAGAGCTATTGCGGAAAACCGTACCAGACCTTCCTTTTTTAGGCCAATCCCCATCACATCATGCCGCAGCATCCAGAATGAAACACCAATCGCTGAGCCGCCAGACAGAATATTACCAACGCCATGGAATGGGAATACCAACCCCAATACAAAAAGAGATAGTAAGGCGACCAGTATCGCTTTATGCTGGTTGGTTACCGGTAAGAATTTGGATAATTCGAGGCGCTCGGCGGTAATGGTGAGTAGCAGAAATGCCATCCACCAGGGAAATGCCATGGGATAGAACTGACGATTGAGCAACAGGACATCACCAATCAACAAACATCCGGCACCGGCCATCATCAACGATGAAGCCAGTTCCCGGGGATGCAGGTAGGTATAAAAGCCCAGCACCATCAGCAATCCCACAGCTCCGGCAATCATACAGTAAAGGCCATAAATCGATCCTGGCAGCGCAATCAGCAAACTGCCTGCACTGATAACCGGAATTACCAACAACCAGTCTTTCTTAAGCGGTATTACCTTCTCGAGGGCAATCAACGTGGTGAGGAATCCACCTACCAAAATAGCACCGTGGTGTACAGCGAGTGTACTGCCCGGAAGTTGCCAACCGGCGCGCAACAAACCGGCCCACATCCCGATCAACAGGTTGACAACCGCCAATAGCACAAAAGGAATCCGGTAAGGCATGGTGAAGATCAGATATCTTTTCGAACAAATCGGCGCAGCGACAGCCACAGGGGCGCGATCGTCCACAACAACAAAAACACAAAGGCATAGAGCATGCCCATGTTGCTACCGAGAAAATTCTTGTAGAAAGCGCCCGTGTATCCCATCAGGGCCGACAAATCGAGTTTAAGCAGAATGATTATGCGGGCCAGATCAACAGGATTGAGCGAAACCAGTGACAAGGTTACTTTTTCCAGTGGATAGTCACTGAAACTATAGATTACATACAGGATGAGACCATCGTAGATGAGCGAAAAATAAAACCAAAAGAGAAGCGAGAAGCCAATGGCTTTGGCTTTGTCACGGGTAGATACAGCTGCACCAAAGGCAAGTGCAACAAACACCACGGTCAACAATAAGCCGGCTCCAAGCAGGTACAGGGTGACTTCGGATGGGTTGAGCACCAAAGCAGGCACACCGACGCCCAACAAAAACGCGACACAAAGTGCCCCTGACACGGCCAGGAACTCCGCCAAAAAAATCGTCTTCCGATTGAGGGGTTGTGCCAGCAGCAGTTCCATAAATTCATAGGAATTGAAGAAATGAATGGTCGTGAACACGATGCTGATCAGTGGCACAGCGAGTAACACGATATTCAATACACTCAACATAGCTTTACCGGGGTCACTGTCCAGGCTGAAAAGACTGAGTGTGGTGATGAGCAGGAATACGGTATACACAAGCACAAAGCGGTTGCGCAGGATATCATACATCACATATTTGGCAATGCGCATCATACGATTTCAGTTTTTTTTTGATCCGCGGCCATAACAGCCGCCATGGCCTTGCCCAATTTGGCTTCACCCGTAATTTCTTTTAATGCAATCAGGCTGTTGTCATAGCGCACGGTTCCATCTTCGAGGTAGGTGACATGGGAACACAATTCATCAAGGTCGCTCATGATGTGCGAGGTGATCAGGAACAGCCGGTTGTTATTTCTATCTGTCAATATTTTTGCCTTGAGCGCTTCTGCCGCAAGTGGATCCAATCCAGCCGTTGGCTCGTCCAGGATCAGAATCCTGGGATTGAACAGAAAAGCCAGGGCTGCACTTACCTTCTGACGTGTGCCACCCGACAAGGTGTGCAGTCGTTTGTCTTTCATCGCATCCAGCCTGAATTCACGGATCAGGTCATCATCCTGTACCAACTCCCCCTGTCGTACATCTCGGATCATGTCAAACAATTGACCGATGCGCATCTGGTCCGGATATCTACCAATCTGTGGCATGTAACCAATCAGGCGCCGATAGCCCCAGTCTCCTTCAATGGATTGGCCATTTACATGAATCCGGCCACTGTCGGGCATGACCATACCGAGCATACATTTGATCAGGGTGGTTTTCCCGGACCCATTGGGGCCGATAAGCGCATAGCAACGACCGGCACCAAATTCAAGCGACACCTCTTTCAACACTGAAAGACGACCAAAACGCTTATTCAATTGCTGAACAGAGATCATAGGTGCTTCATGCTTGGCTTTACATCAATCATATTCACGGGAGTCACCGACGGTATCACTTTTTCAGTTTTGTCAAGAAGTTGAACCAAAAAGCTGCGCCACAGCATCACAGAAGATGGCATTTTTTCCACGATCATTGAATAGAGGCTTACCGGATGAAACGGAACATCCCCGATGCCATCAGCATTGATATCGTAACCTTCATATCGGTCCCAGTAGTTATGGTCAAGTGTGTTGAGCACTAGTGAACCATTGGTAGCGATGTCGAAAGTATTGCCTAGAAAATTATTGGAGACAAATGAGTTGCCATCGCAGTTGGCCTGAATTTTCACGGCCCAGCCATTGTTGTGCCAGGTGTTGCCGGAAAAAGCACAACGGCTGCTCCCTTCCATATAAACACCCGTTGTGTTGCCCGAAAACGTATTCCGTTCCACAAAACTATCCCGGATGTCTTTCAACAACAGTCCATAGGATGAAGATCCACGGTTATCCAGAAAGTGGTTATTGATCATGGTGACGCCCTGCGTGTACATCACCGCCACACCGGCCCCGTTGTCACGGAATGTATTATTAATATATGTATCATGATGCGAGAACATAAAGTGAAGCCCATAGCGCATGTTATAATAACTCATATTCCCCTCGATCAGGGAATTAGTTACAAACTCAAAATAGACGCCATCGCGATGGCCATGAACGGTATTGCTTTGGATATGAATGGAGTCGCACTTCCAGGCATGAATGCCATTGCCGATTTCAGGGGCCGACGGATCGGATGAAAGCACATTGCCTTTCACCAGGGCATTCTTGCAGTTGGCGAGGTAGATCCCAAAAAATGTATGATCAAACTGGTTGTTGATTACCTTGATGTTGCGCGACTGAATGGCTTTGATGCCCGCAACATCTTCAATACTTCCGTGACCAGAATGAATAATCCGGAGTCCCTGAATAGTAACATTGGGTGCACCGATCGTGAAAATCTCAAATTTGCCATCCCCGTCAAATACCGGATAGCCCTCGCCCAATAAGGTGATGGGAATCCTGACGACCACATTACCTGAATGATATACGCCAGGCTTGATCAGAATCGTATCACCCGGATGGGCCCGGTCGAGTGCCTGTTGCACGGTGATCGTGCCATGAGGCGATACAATCCATTGCCCTGCAGCAGCCGTTGACGCCCAGGTCAACGCGGCCCACAGGACAACTATTTGTATTCGGTTACAAACTCTCCCCACGAAAGGTAAATTCCTTTCCATTCCTTCTTAAATTTTTCCATCACCCCCTTATCCGCAAATCCTGCAACCTGGCCGTCCATGGGACTTCTGATCTCCGACGACTTTACATAGTATGCCTCCCTGGCGGGAATCAATTTACCCGGAGTGGAATAATCCACCACCAGAACATGGGCATACTGCTCTGGTGATTCATAATCTGCATGGTAAAAGTTCATGAAGCAGTTGGCATCATCAAACTTGTACACCTTGCCTTTCGTGGTTACCAGTTCGGCACCAAATTTTTGGTCCACCAGGGTCATCTTACAAAAACTGCACACATCCGTTCCGAAGACGATGGGCTCCGGTTCCGTGCTACAGCCCTGCGTGATGGTTACGCCAATGAATAAACAGCCCATCAGGAACATGCGGTTCATAACAATTTCATTTTACTGACTTTGAATTCGAGGTAGAGCAATATCGCCAGCAACAACGCAACACCCATAAACACCCATCCTCCGATATCAGGTCCGGAGAAGGCCGTAAAATTCAGCAGCACTTTGGTGCCGATGAGCGGCGGTTGGTAAGACATTCCTTCGATCTTAATGGCCGCATCCGGATTGAGGTTATGGCCGTAGTCGTATCCCCAGAGCCAGAAGTCGACCAGTGCACCGATGCCGGCGGCAACAATCGTAACAAAGAAAATGATCAGTCCTGCCAACCGGTTCCAGAGCGCACTGAGCAGGCCGACACCAATGATGACACCCACGATGTAAGTCATGTAGCCAAATTCAGGAAACATACTTACCTCGATGATGCGCATACCGATGTAGTGATTCAGTGCGCTGATGATCTTTACGTCACCGCTGAGGGTATTGATCCAGATTTTCATTTCAAGTCCTTCCGGGTACTGCGGCGCCCACATGAGGATTTGCCACAAGGGAACGAAATAGGCCGTTACCAGGGACAGTGAGGAGATAAGCAGTACAATTCGGGTGAGCGGTCGTAGGCGTTTCATGTTCATTGGGAGAAAGGGCGCTCCCGAAAGAGCGCCCATGATCGTAATCGCAACTATTCCTGTAAACTGGACAACGATCGTTCAAAAAGTCCTATTCGGTTTTACCAGTGGAAAACGACAGCGGTACGTTGCTGTTGGCCGGTGAAACCCTTACATACCCTTGCATCTCCTGGTGCAGCGCCGAACAAAAGTCGGTGCAATAAAATGGAGATACGCCCACTTCATCGGGCACCCATTTCAGTGTTTGCGTCTCTCCCGGCATAACCAGGATTTCAGCATTCGCCGCTCCTTTGATGGCAAAGCCGTGGGGAACATCCCAATCCTGTTCGAGGTTGGTCACGTGGAAATAAACCACATCGCCAAGTTTAACCCCTTCGATATTGTCTGGCGTCAGGTGTGAGCGAATGGCGGTCATATATACGTGCACCTCTTTTCCCTTGCGCTCCACCTTTGTTTCCTTTTCACCATGGGCCGCATAAGCGTGTTTATTGTCTTCAATCTTATAGAACTTGGTTGAATTGGGAGAAATCAGGCTTGCCGGAATGGCTTCTGCATAGTGCGGCTCACCTACCGTCGGGAAATCAAGTAGCAACTGCATTTTGTCGCCGGAGATGTCATACAACTGAGCGGATTGTGTAAGCTCTGGTCCGGTGGGTAAGTAGCGATCCTTGGTGATCTTGTTATAAGCGATAACATACTTGCCGTGAGGTTTGGCTGTAGGGCCGCCGGGTACGCACAGGTGACCGATGGAGTAGTAGGTGGGAACACGGTCCAATACCTCGAGGGTCTTAACATTCCATTTCACGATCTCCGAAGAAACAAAGAATGATGTATAAGCATTTCCTTTGGCATCAAATTCCGTATGCAGCGGGCCGAGTCCGGGTTTCTTCACTTCACCATGCAAGGCAGACTCGTATTTGATCACCGGAATACCGGCGTACTCACCTTCAAAATCTTTAGCAGCAATGGCGGCTTGAATCTTGGAGAAAGAGAATACCGGGATCAGGGCAGCCAGCTTTCCAGAGGCAACGATATATTCACCGGTAGGATCCGTATCACAGCCATGCGGTGACTTGGGGCAAGGGATAAAATAGATAATATCCTTTAGCACGAGCGGATCCAGTTGTAACACCTCAGACATCATTTCTGAAGTAGCCATCTGGGAGGTCTCGTCCATGACATTGTGGGCATAACGGGCTTTCACCGTTACGCCTTTGCCTGCCGCAATGTATTCCTCCGCCTTCTTCCAGTTAACTGCCATAATAAAGTCCTTGTCCTTCTGCGTTGCATTTACTTCCAGCAGGGTGTAGGCCTGCTCGGTGTTGTAGCACGAGAAAAAGAACCATCCATGGGACGGACCTTTGCCGGCACGGGCCAGGTCAAAGTCAATACCCGGGGTCTTCAGCTGAAAACCAATGTTCATACGGCCGGTCGTGGGATCGACTTTAATAAAGCTGATGGTCCCCTTAAAATTCTCCTTGTAGGTACTGATGGGTACATCGCGGTTGTCGCCAACAGGAACACTGAAACGGGTTCCGGCAACAATGTATTCGCTGTTCTCCGTAATAAATGGTGATGAGTGATTCCCGCCACTATTGGGCAGCTCGAGAATCTCCTCCGTCTTAAACGTCTTGAGACTTATCCGTGCAACACGGGGGGTGTTGTTGGCATTGCCAAAAGCCCAGCGGCCGTCATGCTCTCCTTTGGTTACCGACAGGGCAATGTGGTGGAGATCATCCCAGGGAACATAGCCGTGAGAGGTGTTCAGCATGGGCTTGGATTCTTCGCTGTATCCATATCCATTCTCCGGAAACTGAGAGAAGACGGGCACAATACGAAACAACCTACCGGATGGCAAACCATAAATGCTCATTTGCCCATTGAATCCACCGGATACAATGTTATAAAATTCATCATACTGACCAGGTGCAACATACACCTTGGCCGCTGCATCGCCAGTGATGGCACCCTGTGGCCCCTTGGGTTTACAGGCGTTAAACACAGTGGCCACTGCCATCAGGAGCACCACCGATTGAATTAGTTTTTTCATGTGGGTATGGATAAGGTTGGTAAGTTATTTTTCGCCATCGTTCTTGCGCATGAACTCAAGAATGTCACGGGCATCACCGATGGATACGTTCTGATTTGGCATCCGGGTAAGGCATAACTCGAGAAGCTTTTGAGCATCCGGATCTTTGTCGAGCATGACCTCCACATTGGTGACCATGTTCATGATCCATTCCGGTTGCCGTCGCTTGGTCACATCCTTCCAGCCAGGCCCTACAAATCGCTTGTCATCCAGTTTATGGCACGCAGAACATTTCATCTCATAAATGGCAAGGCCTCGTCCCACCCGATCCTGCTCGAGCGGCGTATGGAGGGTCACCGATTTCACCGCACCGATGCCTTTGGTGGGGTCTGTAATCACCGCTTCAGGTGCGGACTGCGTCTGTGGCGGAATATTCTCGGAATTTTTCGGTTTGTCCGGGGCGCAGGAATACATGATTACTGCGGCAATAAAAGCATAGCATATTCGGTTCATAGCTGTTTGAATTGATGGCAAGATATAGGCGCAGGTCAGCAGGGGTGTATGACCCGAATCATAGAAAGTGCGAGAAGTTAGGTGAATGGCGGAGGGGAAAATGTCCGCTGGCAGAGTATAAATAACCCTACAACTGAATCTTGTGACCTACGATTTTCAGTTTGTTTTCGTCTTCCAGCTTTTTTACCGCCCGGATAACGGTTTCGACCCTTAATCCCGTCATATCGGCAATTTGCTGACGGGTAAATGGGACCTGATATTTTTCAGCTTTACCGGCGTTGGCCCCCTCCTTCTTGAGGTAATTCAGCAAAGTCATGATGCGGTGCTCCGGATCTGAAAAGGAAATTTCCGACAACACCAGCGATTTATACTTAAGGCGCTGACAGAGCACCTGATCCAGCTTGAGGTGAATCTCAAAATTCTCCTTTAATAACTGGAAGAATTTCTCTTTGGGCAGCCGCATGAGCACGGTAGGCTCCAACGCTACAGCACCGCTGGGATACTTGAATCCGGAAAACAAAGGAGGCTCACCAAAACTGGTGTTTGCACCAAAGATGCCCTGTATGAACTCCTGACCCTGCGAAGAGTTAGTCACCATTTTCACCGAACCGGTCAGCACCTGGAAATAGTGAAGCGCATCATCGCCTTCATAAAAGATGAATTCATCCTTTTTCAGTTCCAGGCGGCGTGCGCCATACTTTTCCAAAACTTTTACCTCGATCATGGTTTTGTTCCCGCGCCTCCCGGATGGGTGTAAAGGGTCACGAAAAATACCATTTATTTCGTTTTTGCAAACCTCCTGGATACCCAGCCCCACCCGCAACAGCGGATTCCAGGCTGAATTGTAGTCCAGCAGGTAAGATGGAATGCCGAATCTTTTCATAGCGGAAAGTCTCAGCAACTTCAGGATACAGCAAGCAAGAAGGTATGACTGCAATCACATAGGTAGGCGAGAAGCTAAGCTTTCTATTACTCCGCGTGAAAATTATTAATTGCAAAATACTTCTCGCAGAGGCGCAGTGAAACACACGCCAAGTGCGCAAAGCCATAGGTCTGAAATAATTCTCTTGCGATCTCTGCGCGAATTCTCTTTGCGGACTCTGCGTGAACCCCAATCAAATACAAAATGCTTCTCGTAGAGGCGCAGTGAAATACAAGCAGTATTGGAAGAGTATAAAAATCACATGTCTATTTTGGCCCAAACGTGATCTATCAGTCTTGCGTTGTCTACAATCCATTTACAAGCCGATGTATTCCGTCTTTCAAATAGCGGGTATTGAAATTAATTAGCAATCCCAATTTCATGTTTGAGAGCTTGAGGTATGTCAACACTTGTGCAAAGTGAACAGGAGCCAATGACTCTACTGATTTTATTCCTATCACCAGCTTTTCCTCAACAATCATATCCAATCGGAATCCAATTTCTTGTCGAACTTTTTTTGTAAACAAGGGGCATGGGAACTTGGGTTTTTACCCGGAGTCCCAGTTCATTCAATTCATAACACAAGGCTGACTCATAAACAGATTCCAATAGGCCGGGACCGATATCCTTGTGAAGGCCAATGGCTGCACCAATCACCTTGCCTGAAATTTCATTTTCATGCATCACCGTCGGTTTTAGATTACGAACGGCTATTTGCAATCGTTGGTTTGTCCTGTTTACCGAATAAATAATGGAAAGCCTCTCGTACAAAATACTTCTCGCGGAGGCGCAGTGAAATACTCGCCGAGTACGCAAAGCCGTAGGTTTGTAGCAATATTTTCTTACGATCTCTGAGCGAATTCTCTTTGCGGACTCTGCATGAACCCATCAAATACAAAATGCTTCTCGCAGAGGCGCAGTGAAATACACGCCGAGTACGCAAAGCCGTAGGTTTGTAGCAATATTTTCTTACGATCTCTGAGCGAATTCTCTTTGCGGACTCTGCATGAACCCATCAAATACAAAATGCTTCTCGCAGAGGCGCAGTGAAATACACGTCGAGAGTACTATGACCATAAGACTGAAAAACCCTCTTGCGAGCTCTGCGTGAATTCTGCTTGCGGACTCTGCGTGAACCCAATCAAATACAAAATGCTTCTCGCAGAGGCGCAGTGAAATACACTCGGTGAGCACAAAGACTATAAGTTTGCAATAACACCCTTGCGAGCTCTGCGTGAATTCTCTTTGCGGACTCTGCGTGAACCAGCCTATCTCGGCATCCCGTCACTCCTTCTTCTTCTTATCCTCAAACAACATCCGCACACTGGGACCATAGAGGTCATTGTACTGTCCGCTGCGGAGACTCCAGATAAAAGCACCCAAGAAGATCAATGCGATGGTGAGGGAGATCGCAATCAAAAGAACGATGATGATCATACAGGGTTGGTTAAAGTTCGTTTGGCTACCCAATTTACAGCAATCGTGCTGAATCCCACCACGCTCACGCTGCTGATGGGCATGAGGATGGCAGCGACCAGTGGCGTCAGGTGTCCGCTTACCGCGAAACTAAGGGCGATGATATTATAGAAGAATGATATACCGAAGGCAATTTTGAGGATCGTCGTGGCCGATACGCCCAGGCGCAGGAATTGATCCAGTTGACCTAGTTTACTGCCCAACAAGATGCCATCGCAGGCAGGGGTAAACACGCCGGTATCGTCGGTGACTGCCACACCAACATCGCTTTGCTTAAGGGCACCGGAGTCGTTGAGGCCGTCGCCAATCATCATCAGCTTGCGTCCCTCCCGCTGAAGCCCGGAGATATAATCCAATTTGTCGTGCGGACTTTGATCAAAACGCAATTCCACACTGGACGGGAAAAGTTTTTGCATGCGCTCCCGGTCACCGGTATGATCACCTGACAACAGGGCCAGGCATTTTTCCTTCAAACGCTGCACCAGCCCTTTTATCTCAGGCCGCAAAGCTGTCTCTATCCGAAAGTAACCGATTACTTTATCGTTACAGCTTACGAACACTTTCGAGGTCAGGTCTTCTAACGGCCCACCAAATCCGGTGAATGCAGCCGAACCCACCTTAACGACCACACTGCCGAAAGTCCCTTCGATTCCTTTGCCGGGGCGCTCCTTAAATCCGGTAACAGGTACCGCACTCACCTGACGCATAGAGCCCGCCACCAGGTTGCTGAGCGGATGGGTTGATGAAGCCGTCAGCGTCTTGATCCACTGCCGCTGCTCGTCACTCAAGGTTGCAGAAAAAACAACATCAGCAGCGCCATGGGTTATGGTTCCTGTTTTGTCAAACACTATGCCATCTACGCTGGCGAGGCGCTCAATCACGTCGGCGTTCTTCAGGTAGAACCCATGTCGGCCAAAAACGCGTAACATATTTCCGTAGGTAAATGGTGCTGCAAGTGCCAGTGCACATGGGCAGGCCACCATCAATACGGCCGTGAGCACCAGCCACATCTGCGAAGGATCCAGGTAGTACCACACCACGGCCGTAATTACAGCCACGCCCATCACCACCCAGGTGAACCGACGGGCAGCCCGGTCAATGATTTTCTTATAATGACTTTCTTCCGGCTTCTGAAAGATCTGATTGTTCCAAAGTCTTGTGAGGTGACTTTGTGAAGTAATCTTCGCCACCGACAACTCGATGGGTTGCCCCACCAGGCGGCCACCGGCATATACCGTATCACCCAACTTCACCTGAACAGGTTTTGACTCTCCAGTAACAAAGCTATAGTCGATAAAAGCTTTTTCAGAAAGCATGGTGCTGTCGGCCGGAATGATCTCCAGGTTCCGGATTCGGATCTGGTCACCGACCTGCAAGTCATGAACAATAACGGGAACCCATCCTGAACCGGACCACTTCATCACGGCCAGCGGAAAGTAGGATTTGTAATCCCGATCAAAAGCGAGGCTGTCGTATGTTTTGTTTTGAAACCACCTGCCGATAAGCAGAAAGAACACCAGGCCGACAAGCGAATCCATATATCCCGGGCCTGTGTGTGTAAGAATATCATAGGCAGACCGGAAGAACAGGGCCAACAGGCCTACGGCAATTGGGACATCAATGTTGATCTGACGCTGGGTAAAGGTGTGCCATGCATTAACAAAGTAGTCGCGGGCACTGTACAGCATCACAGGAACCGCCAGGATCAGGTTCAGGTATGAAAACAACAATCGGAGGGTATCGTCGCCATCGTCTACGCCGAGGTACTCGGGAAAACTCAGCATCATGATGTTTCCGAAGGCGAAGCCTGCAAGTGCCAGTTTGCCAATCAGGGAATTGGCCGAAGTCTTATTCTCTTTCTTTTCTCCTTCCAGGTTGATCTGAGGCACATACCCCAGCGAGGCCAGGAGTTGTGCCAATTGAGACGGAGCCAGATGTTCCGGGTTGAAATCTATTCGCACCATCTTGGAAGAGAAATTCACTTCCGATGCCAATACTCCCTTTTTGATGCGTTGCAAATTCTCCAATAACCAGATACAGGAAATACAGTGGATCGCGGGAACGTAGAACCAAATTCTGCCGAATGTGGGCGAGTCAAACTCCATTAGTTTTTTGCGTACGCCGGCATCATCGAGATAGGCGTATGTCTCATCACTCACATGGCGCAGGGTGATGCCGGGTTTTTCATCGAATGAATAGTATTCACAGAGATCATTCTCGATGAGGATCTCAAACACCGTCTTACAACCATAGCAGCAAAACTTCTTATCCTCCACCGTAAACAGTTCGGCAGGGAGCGGCTCACCGCAATGGTAACAGGTTAGTTTGGTTTCGACCGTAGATTCCACGTCCAGCATGACTGTTGGTTCAAATTACGATTATTGATTCAATTTCGAAGGCGGCTTGATTAGTCGGCTTTATAGGTCCAGATCGGGCAATCGATGTGATTGACCACATCCTCAGCAATACTTCCGCTGAAAAAGTGACTCAACCCGCGCCGGCCATGGGTAGCCATGACCACGAGGTCTCCTTTCACTTCTTTCAGGTAGCTGGCCAATCCGGTTTCGTGATCAACATCATTATACACCTGAAGGGTATAGTCCTTGAGCATAAAGCGTTTGGCAAATGCTTTTAACCGGGCCTTTGTATCCCCATCCCGTTGGAAATTACCGGGCGTATTGATATAGACCACATGCAGTGTTGCATCAAAGAAGGTCTGCAGGGACTTGATTTTAGTTACCAATTCCTCCTGATTGTCGTCGAGTGTATTGGGGAACACTATATTCTTGATGGACGCTGCTGTTACCGATTTCTTGATGGCAATAACCGGCACGGACGACGACCGGACAATTTTTTCGGTGTTCGACCCGACCATAAATTCCTTGAGCCCGGATGAGCCTTTGGTGCCCATGATAATCAGGTCGGCCTGCTTTGCCTTGGCGGTTTGCTGAATCACCAGGTGAATCGGGCCGTACTCTACCATTGTTTTAACCCGGGGGCCGCCTTTGGCAAACTTGGACTTCATTTTTTCGAAGTTCTTTTCTGCCGACTCTTTCATATCCTTCATAAAAGATTCTTCGAAGGACAGCGTGGGCGCCAACGCGGTGTCGTGCATGACAGGCAGTTCGATGATGTTGAGCAGGATGATCTCCCCATCGCTTTGCTCAGCTACCTCAACTGCAAATCGGAAGGCCTGGATGGCCGAATCCGAAAAATCGCAAGGAACCAGTATCTTTCTCATGGCAGTGGGATTTATCTACCCAAAGATAAATCGCACCAAAGGGGGGCTTCCTGATGTCCATCACAGCAAATCCTGACTTCCGTCAGGGCCGAAATGCAAGGAATTGGCCCAGACCGAAAAGGAGCACAAAAATGAGGGTAGAAAGTGCCATCTGCTTCAGGTAAGGATCCAGCTGAGAAGAAGGCTTCTGGCTCACTGACCGGCCATTCAAAAAGAACAAAGGCGCCGAAAGCACAAATATCCATTGCACGGGTGATGTATACCGGGTGGCGACAAAGACCACCGCACCCATCCATCCTCCGATAAGCAATACCCAGTGGTACTTCGCTGCGACTTCCTTGCCTACCCTGACTGGTATGGAGAATTTTCCGGCAGCGCGGTCAGACTCGATATCACGGATGTTATTGATGTTAAGTACCGCCACACTAAACAAGCCGCAGCTCAGCGCCGGTCCCAGCAAGGCCCATGAAAATTCCTGCGTGAAGAGATAATAAGAGCCCAGGACGCCAATCAAACCAAAAAAAATCAGGACTGAAATATCACCGAGGCCCATGTATCCATATGGTTTTCTTCCCACCGTATAAGCAATCGCCGCCATAATACTCAACAGACCAAGCACCAGAAAGAACCCGATCATTTGAAGGTTCCATCCAAATGCCACATAGAGCAATGACAATCCTGAAATCAGCGAGAGAAGAACAAAGACAATCATGGCAGTGCGCATCGCACCCGGCGTAATGGCACCTGACTGAACGGCCCGCTGTGGACCTGTGCGTCCAGCGTGATCGGCACCATTGACGGTGTCGCCATAATCATTGGCAAGATTGGAAAGCACTTGCAGAAAAATGGTGGTAACACAGCAAAGCGTAAACAGCAACCCATTGAATTTGCCGGCACTGGCAGCCAGAAATCCACTCATCGCAATACTGGAAAGAGCCAAGGGCAGGGTACGTGGTCGGAACGCAGCAATCCAGGGTTTGATATTCATGATACTACCGTTTCAGCAAACGGTCTGCAGCATACTTGCCCGGACCCGCCAGCAAGAGCGCAAGATAAGGGATTAAGAAAAGTATCCCATGTTCCTTGTCGCCCAATGGATCATTTCCATGCACAACGAAGACGATCACGAGTGTGGTGATGATCAATGGGATTAAGGCGAACCTGGTGAACAGTCCGATCACCAGAAATCCGGAACAGAACAATTCAGCAAAAATGGTGAGCAACAGCGAAGCGGGATGACCGACCCCAAGCGGGTCAGGAAATTTATCCACACGTTCGGCATAGTGTATGAACTTCGGCCAACCATGGGTCATCATGAGGATGCCAACGGAAAGTCGTAAAAACAATAACCCCAGGTCAGTGGCCCAGGGCTTTGTACTCCAAATTTTGGAAAGCATTACAATTTGATTTTATCCATGATCGCTTTGTCCATCGGCTTCACTTTGGAAGGAAAGAATCCCAAGACTTCGCCTTCAGGACTTATTAGATACTTACAGAAATTCCAGGAAGGTGTCTCACCGGTCTTGGCTTCAAGCCATTTGTAAACCGGCGCTTTGTCTTTTCCTTTCACTGAAATTTTTTCAGCCATCTGGAATTTCACACCATAATTCTTTTGACAGAAAGTAGCTATCTCATCGTTACTGCCGGGCTCCTGCCACAGAAAGTTGTTGGCCGGAAAGCCAAGGATGGCCACTTTATCGCCGAGGGTTTCATGGAGTTTCTCCAGGTCAGCGTACTGCGGTGTATATCCACACTTCGAGGCCGTGTTCACGATAAGGAGGTACTTCCCTTTGTATTGCGCCAACGGCAATTCCTTTCCGTCCAGTGCCTTCACTGTGAAGTCGTAGATGGTGCCGGAAACAGGTTCCTGCTTGCCCGACGACAATTGGGTTGACAAAAAAGTGATCAGTCCCACAAGCAGTGCGCCTCCGAAAATAAAGCGTTTAGAGTTCGCTGGTAATTTCATTCGCCATCGGATTTACGGAAGACTTAAAGAACTTCACAGATCCGTCCGGTTTAATCAGATACTTACAAAAATTCCACGAAGGCTCCTGACCAGTCTTTTCCTTTAACCAGGCATACAGTGGATGCTGATCTTCGCCTTTCACCGATATTTTTTCAAACATCTGGAAGGTTACGCCATAGTTTTTCTGGCAGAAAGAAGAAATCTCAGCATTGGTTCCGGGCTCCTGTGCGCCAAAATTATTGGCGGGGAAGCCAAGGATCACCACCTTACTGCCGAAGGTGTCCTGCAACTTCTGGAGGTCTGCATACTGTGGGGTATAGCCACACTTGGAGGCCACATTCACAATCAACACGGTCTTGCCCTTGTATTGGGAAAAGTCTATGGACTTGCCATCGATGGCGGCCATTTTGAATTCATACAACGACATGGGGGATGCGGGCATGATCAAGAGGGTTAAGAAGACAAGGATTTTCATAGTTTGATGATTTTAGTTCTAATAACAGTCTTTTTCCGGGAATGTTCCCTACCAGTCAGATAAAAAACAGGCTTCAGGGCTTAGCCAGCCGAGCAGAAACTGCGTCCCGCAATGCCCGGGCCTTGCTCAGCATCTCCGTATAGTCTTCCGTTCCGTTGTTCAACTGCCCTTCCGCCACCAGTAACATATTGCGTGATTGCACCATTTTCAACACGGAAGTATCAACCATCTTTTTCCGGGCCAGGTCAACGTATGGGCTGAAGTGATTCAGCAATTGGTAGACAACTTCAGTATAGACTTGCTCGAACCGGTGAATGGCATCATATCTCTTATAATAATCACTGATCTGATTTCGCAAGGCGGGATCGCTCAGGCCACTAAGGCCGTTGCCGGTCAGCAGGCTGGTGTAGGTATCCGAGTGGCCGCGAAAAGTCTCAAATTCCATAATATTAGTAATGACCGTGGCAAGCGTGTCAGCCGGTGGCTCGGAGCGATCCAGCAAGGGTAAAACCACATGCACCGATTGGCGATTTGCCTCAAGGGCCCTGGATATTGTTTGAATGTTGTCAATGTCCTTGTCGAGATCTGCTGCCATGTTTTCCAAATAGAAACGTTCCAGCTTTTTGGCATCGCCCTCATTCTTGAGGTTGTTCAATTGAAAAGCGATCGTCACACCGGCGATCACGATCAAGAGATCAAATACTTTATTAACGAACAAGTCGCGCCACGAAAATTTCTTCTTCTCTTTGGGGCTCTTCTCCTTCTTGTGTTTCTCAGGCTTTTCCATTTTATCGTTTTTCATCGGTTCAGGAACCTCTGCACCTTGATCAAAAGCCAGACGTTTCTCCAGCTTAAAGTTTAAGAATTCTTTTCCGTTGAGGAGTTTGCGGTTATCACTCACCCAGGAATATCCTTTTTGTTCAAAGAATGATCTTGCCGTGATGCTGGCCTCCACCTGTGTAATGGCAACACCCTTCTTGCGGAGAAAGTCCTCCAATCGGTTCAGTAATAAAGTAGCTGCACCCTGACCCTGGTGGTCTTTGTGCACGTACAGCATGCCGATGTCCTGCCGGTCGTTTTCAAGATTACCAAACCCAACAATCTTGCCGTCACTAACTGCAACGAACGTCTTTGATTCTTTGAATCGCTCCCGCCATTTCCGGATATCGGGATGAGGCGGCGCCCACGCATCAAGTTGCTCTGGAGAATAGTCACGGCTGTTGATCTCGTGAACCGTGTCGTGAAACAACGCTACCAGTTTCTCGGCATCGGGAGTATCGTATGGTCGGATCTCAATGGGCATAAGTAAACCAGGGCAACGTGTGAAGGTACAAAGGAAACGAATGGCTTACATCCGATCCGGCACCGCAATGCCCAACAGGGACATGGCATGTTTCAAAACTTCCGCCACCTTGTGCGAGAAGTCAAGCCGGAATCTAAGTTTGCCAGGGTCTGTCTCTGTGAGAATGGGTACGGTCTGATAGAACTGGTTGTATTCCTTGGCCAAATCAAAAGCAAAATTGGCCACCACTGCCGGAGAGTATTCGCGGGCAGCTTCTTCCAGCCGCACCGGATATTGTGCCAACAAACGGATGACTTCGCGTTCTGATTTTTCGAGTGCGGTTATGGCCTGTGCTTTCGCGGGTACTTGCAATTTTTCTGATTTGCGTAGCAGCGACCGGATCCGGGCGTGCGTGTATTGAATAAACGGACCCGTGTGGCCCTGTAGCTGAATGGACTCTTCCGGATTAAACAACATCCGTTTCTTGGGGTCCACTTTTAACAGAAAGAATTTTAAAGCGCCGAGGCCGATCATCTCCGACAATTGTGTCAGTTCATCTGCCGGCATGTCATCAATCTTACCCAACTCTTTTGTTTGCCGGGCCGCTTCAACCGTCATCTCTTCCATCAGGTCGTCCGCATCCACTACGGTGCCTTCCCTCGATTTCATCTTACCCGATGGAAGGTCCACCATGCCATATGACAGGTGGTAACATTCTTTGGCCCAGGCATAACCCAGCCTGGACAAGATGAGGAACAGCACTTTGAAATGATACTCCTGCTCATTACCAACGGTGTATACCTGTTTCTCAATTTTTGGGAAATCACGGAAACGCAAGATGGCTGTTCCAATGTCCTGCGTCATATAAACAGAGGTGCCATCAGAACGCAGCAATACCTTTTGATCAAGTCCGTCGCCGGTAAGGTCTACCCAAACAGAACCGTCATCCTTCTTAAAGAATACGCCCTGTTCTACGCCCCGCATCACTTCATCCTTTCCCAACAAATAGGTTTGCGACTCATAGTAAAGCTTTTCAAAATCAACGCCCATGCGTTTATAGGTCACATCGAATCCATCATACACCCAGCCGTTCATGGTTTTCCATAACTGAATGATCTCCGGATTCTTTTGTTCCCATTGCTGCAGCATCTCCACGGCGCGCTTCATAATGGGCGCTTCTTTCTCTGCAAGTTCCTGACTCATGCCACCGGCAACGAGTTCTGCACATTGTTGTTTGTACGTCTTATCAAAAATCACATAGTACTTTCCCACGAGCTTATCACCTTTCAACCCACTGCTCTGCGGCGTCTCGCTGTTGCCTTGTTGCTGCCAGGCAGCCATCGATTTGCAGATGTGAATGCCACGGTCGTTGATGATTTGCACCTTGTGCACTTTATAACCCAGCGCTTTGTGGATTTCCGCCACACTCCAGCCGAGGAAATTGTTTCTGAGGTGTCCGAGGTGAAGGGGTTTGTTGGTATTGGGTGATGAATACTCCACCATTACCTCGCGGCCATTAACCGGTCGTTGGCCATAGTGCTGATCTGCCTGAATCGATTGAAATACCTGTAACCAAACGCCATCACTGATCACCAGGTTGAGGAAGCCCTTGACCACATTGTAACGGTTCACAACGCCCGAGTGTGCCACGAGGTGATCGCCCAGGAGTCGGGCGGTTTCTTCCGGACCTTTTTTCGACAGTTTGGTCAGGGGAAAGCAAACGACGGTATGTGACCCTTCGAACTCCGGGTTGGTGGGCTGAAGCTGAATTTTATCTGCCTCCGCGCCGAAAACGGTGCGGGTTGCGCTGCTGATGGCATTCCGGAGTACTACGTCTAAATCCATGTCCGCGGGCTGGTTATAGCCAGAAAGGCTGCAAAGGAACGAAATCCGGATGAAAAAGGCGAAGATGTCGCAAAGGGGATTGATCCCCGAAAAGTTACAGTCTGTAGGGCTTATCGATAGCGTCGCTATTCAGTCACCTTTCGCTCATCATTCGCTCGTCATTCGCTCAGACAATAGATTTAGGGGGCCTGGAAATCATAAGGACGCATGCCATCAGACACAATAAGACAGTTTTTGTGCATGCATTCTCCCCAGGGAATACTAATTCTTATTCAATCCAGCATTAATCAATTTGCCGAATTGAATCATTGATTCATTACATATCCAATATGTACGCAAACATCAGCGGCGCCACAATCGTTGCATCGCTTTCCACGATGAACTTCGGTGTGTCAATGCTGAGCTTGCCCCAGGTGATCTTCTCGTTGGGAACGGCACCAGAATATGAACCGTAGCTGGTTGTTGAATCGGAGATCTGACAGAAATAACTCCAGAACGGAACACCGTCCCGCTCCAGATCCTGGTGCAGCATCGGCACCACGCAGATCGGGAAGTCACCGGCAATACCTCCGCCAATCTGGAAGAAACCAATGCCGTCTTTACCGGAATTTTTGGTGTACCAGTCCGCCAGCCACACCATATACTCAATCCCTGACTTCATGGTAGAGGCCTTCAACTCTCCGGTCACACAATAGGAAGCGAAGATGTTACCCATGGTGGAATCCTCCCAACCCGGAACCACCATCGGCAGGTTGCGCTCGGCGGCGGCAATCATCCACGAATTCTTAGGATCAATTTCATAGTACTGTTTCAGGTCACCGGTGAGGATCATGCGATACATGAACTCATGCGGGAAAAGGCGCTCGCCTTTGTCCTCGGCATCCTTCCATACTTTAAACAAATGCTTTTGCAAACGACGGAAGGCTTCTTCTTCGGGAATACAGGTGTCGGTTACCCGGTTGAGGTGGTTTTGCAACAAGTCCCACTCCTGCTCCGGTGTGAGATCACGGTAGTTGGGAATACGACGGTAGTGGCTGTGCGCTACCAGATTCATAATGTCTTCTTCGAGGTTGGCACCGGTAGAGCTTACAATGTGCACCTTATTCTGGCGGATCATTTCCGCGAAGCTGATGCCCAGTTCGCCCGTACTCATGGCACCGGCCAGCGTCACCATCATCTTTTTGCCGTCGGCGATATGTTTTTTATAGGCCTTGGCAGCATCCACCAAAGCGGCGGAGTTGAAGTGGAGGTAGTTCTTTTCGATAAAGGCGGAGATGGGGCGATTCTGGCTCATAGTGGGTAAAATTTCGGGGCGAAAATACGAAAAGAATGGAGTAACCCCACAGGCAGGCAGACCATCTCCTGAAGGTCAAACACCGGGCACATTTTATTTATATTTCGATATGAAAAGATTGGTGCTCTTCCTGCTGGTGTTGCCCTTATGGTTACAAGCACAAACCAGCGATACGACCGACCTGGAACACAACACACCCAACACGGTCGAAACCATTTTCGAGTGCGGATCGGTATCCAAACAGTTTACTGCTTTCGCGGCCCTGCTCCTCGCGCAGGAAGGTAAAATCGCCTTGTCTGATCCCGTGCACAAATACATACCCGAATTGCCCGACTATGGCAAACCAATCACCATCCAACAACTCATCAACCATACCTCCGGACTCAAAGACTGGGGAAGCATTGGTGAGCTGGCGGGTTGGCCACGCACCACCAAAGTGTACACCCTTGAGCTGGCTATGCAGATATTAACCCAGCAACACAGCCTCAACTTTGTTCCCGGCAGTCAGTATTCGTATTCCAATGCAGGCTATACCGTGCTGGTCGCGATTATTGAGCGCGTTACCGGAAACACCCTCGAAGAATTTACCCGCACCCGCATGTTCGAACCCCTGGGCATGACCCACACCCGATGGAGATCCAACTTTCGTCAAGTAATACCCAATCGTGCGGTGGCCTATCGATCCGCGAAGGATTCGTTTGAACAGCTCATGCCCTTTGAAAATATCTATGGGCACGGTGGATTGCTCACCACCGTTCACGACCTCTTGATCTGGAACCAACAACTCGCGCATCCGACGTTGGGCGGGAATAACATGCCCCGTTGGCGCGCAGAACAAGGTGTGCTCAATGACGGATCAAAAATTGGTTATGCCAACGGCTTGTTCATTGATTCCTATAATGGCTTTCATGAGATCGGTCACAGTGGTGCCACAGCCGGTTACCGGGGCTGGCTTGCCTATTATCCAGCCAAACAGCTGTCCGTAGCTCTACTCAGCAACGATGGTCGTTTCAATCCACAGGACGTTGGAAGAAAGGTGGCTGCTATATTTCTCGGGCAGGCTGCGGTTGCCGCACCCAAGAAGATTGATCGCAACATGAAATTTACAGAAGCAGCCCGCCAAAAGTGGGCGGGCGTATGGCGTCAAATTGATGGCTTTGATACCCGCGTTGTTGAGGTCAAAGAGGACCAACTCTATCTTAACAACACGCCATTACAACTACTGCATCCGGATACCTTGTATCAACGAGGGTCGTGGTGGATTTCGAATGGCCAGGAGATAAAGATTCAGAACGGAAGCTCAGTCAATCGCTTTAGAAAGGTGGCAAGTGCTGACCCCAAACCTGCACTGGTCCAATTTGCCGGAAGGTATTGGAGTGATGATGCTCAAACCGAGTTGCGGATAGACATAAGCGGTGAAAAACTATGGGTACATCGCGGTCCAACCGAACGCTTCGCACTTACACCCGCCTTCCGGGATGCCTTTCTCACGGATGAAGGAGTACTTTTTGAATTTACCCGATCTACGGGCGCGCTTACAGGGCTTAACGTAAGCATGTCCCGGGCTTACCTCGTTCCCTTCAAAAAAGTGATCAAATAATGAAGCAGAAAGTTCGATTCGGGATATTGGGTCCCGGCAAGATTGCCAATCGGTTTACAGATTCTTTTGTTCATGTCCCGGATGCAGAAGTCGTGGCCATTGCTTCCCGCGATCCGGAACGGGCCCGGGCCTTTGCTGAAAAGCACGCGATTGCCCGACACTATGATTCATATGAAAAACTGGTGAATGATCCGGAGGTGGACATCATTTATGTCGCCACACCACATCCCTTTCATTTTGAGAACACCTTGTATTGCCTGCGAGCCGGCAAAGCGGTTCTCTGTGAGAAGCCACTCGCGATGAACTTTCGACAGGCGAAAGAAATGATCGATACCGCCCGGCAAAAAAATGTGTTCCTGATGGAAGGAATGTGGTCCCGGTTTTTTCCCACCACAAACAAAGTGCTTGAAGTACTGCATACAGGCACGATTGGAGAACTTAAGTTCCTGGAAGCAGACTTCGGATTCAGTGCCCCTGTTAACCTGGAGAATCGGGTGTACAATCTCGCCCTGGGTGGTGGTGCCCAATTGGATGTTGGTGTATATCCCTTGTTTCTTGCGTTGCTGATACTGGGCAAGCCCGTTGAAGTGAAGGCATTTTCGGAATTGGCGACAACCGGGGCAGATGCCACCACCAGCGTCCTGATGAAATTCAATGGCGGCAGGTTATCCCACATCTATTCTTCGATCATCACCGATTCGCCCAAGACGGCCCACCTGCTCGGCACAGAAGGTCGGATAACGATCAGCGCACCATGGCACAAGTCACAGGAGGTTATTGTGCGGATGAATTCAGGTGAATCCAATCACTACAGTTTTCCGCACTCCGGTAATGGGTTTGAATTTCAGGTGGCTGCTGTGGCGCAATGTATTCGCGATGGAAAAAAGGAGTGTGATTTGATGCCTCATTCGCTTAGCCTGATCATGGCCGAAACCGCCGATGAGATCCTGCGTCAGGGCGGAGTTAGATACTAATCCAACTTCCAACCTCTAATCTCCAACCTCCACGGCTCTCCCCGCGATCACCTTCGCCGTCGCCTCCATCACTTCGAAGCCATTCTCGGCCATACTGTTCTGAGAATCAAGTGTAGGATTCACCTCGGCGATTTCCCAGGCACAGACCTTGGGACTTCTGGCCAGTTCAACGTTCAACACCTTCGCTTCTTCCACTGTGAGTCCGTTGGGCACCGGTGTACCTGTCCCCTGCGAAATACGACTGTCCATGCTGTCCACATCAAAGGAGACGTAGATCAGGTCACAATGGTCAAGCAATTTGAGTGTATCCTGCGCAACTGCCATTGCGCCGCGTTTATGAACCTCTTCTGCGGTGAAGTTGGTAATGCCGTGTTTGTTAATCAGGTAGTTCTCGGCTTTCTCCAGATCGCGTAAGGAGATAAACACTATATCTTCCGGATAGATTTTGGCACCCGGAATACCCACACTTCGGATCTGTTCCCAGTATTCGATGGTCTCGCCGCGCGGGTCGTTTACCTTACACTCCAGGTTGTCGATGTCGCACGCCATCGCCAGGGTCATGCCATGCATGTTGCCCGACGGCGTGGTGTACGGGGAATGGAAGTCAGCATGGGCATCAATCCAGACCACACCCAATCTTTTTTTCGGATGCGCCTTTTTAATTCCGGCGATGGTGCCGTAGGCGGTGCTATGGTCCCCTGCCATGACCAGGGGGAAGTAATCGTCCCACATCTGCTCATATACTTCCAGGCAAACGCGCTCCTCCATGATGAGCACACCATCAATAAACTTGGCATAGGTGTGCTCGGCACTGTTGAAGAGGAGTTCGTTGACGTTTTCCACCTCAATGCTTCCGTTTCTGCGAAAAAAATCAGATTTCAGGTCGAGGCTGGCAATCTTCATCGCCTCCACGCCGAGGCTGGCGCCGCGTGTTCCTGCGCCAATCTCAGATTTTACCTGTATGATTTTAATTTTCTCGCTCACAAAAATTCAGATTAACCGGCCGATTCAAAACAGAGAAGCTACTTACCCGAAAGAGAAGGTGCTCCGGGTCAGCGATCAGGCAACGGGTGCGCCAGGGGAACGGGGAATGAGAAGTGGACGCGTACCATACTGAATGTGTATTGCAAAGATGGCAAATTTATACCAATATTGCGTTTTTACGATAAACCACCTCTGGTGTATTTAAACCCATGAATGTGAAATGAAGAGCTACCGTGAACTCATCGAACAAACCTTCGAATTTCCGCAAGAAGAGTTTAAGGTTTGGGAACACGAGTTACTTTTCAACGATGTACCCATCATGGACATCATCAAGGAATACGGAACGCCGTTAAAGCTTACGTACCTTCCCCGCATCAGCGAGAACATTCGTTTCGTCCAGGCTACCTTCAACAATGCCATGGAGCGATTCAAGTACAATGGCAAATATACCTACTGCTATTGCACCAAATCATCCCATTTTTCTTTCGTGCTGGAAGAGGCCCTGCGCAACAACGTGCACATCGAAACATCTTCTGCCTTTGACATTAATATTGTCCGGTCCCTCTTTGAACGTGGCAAAATCACCAAAGAGACTTATGTGGTCTGCAATGGTTTTAAAATGCCGGGCTACACCCAAGGCATTTCCAATCTGTTGAATGATGGATTCGTAAACTGTGTGCCCCTGCTCGACACGCTGGGTGAAATTGATGTCTACGAACAGAAAGTAAACGTCCCGTACCAGGTGGGTATCCGCGTAGCTTCTGATGAAGAGCCCAAGTTTGAATTTTATACCTCCCGCCTGGGAATCCGCTACAGCGATATCGTACCCCTCTATAAAGAAAAGATTGCCAATAGCCCGAAGGCATCCCTCAAGATGCTTCACTTCTTTATCAACACGGGCATCAAGGACACAGCATACTACTGGAGCGAGTTGAGCCGATTCATTTTCAAGTATTGCGAATTGAAAAAGATCTGTGACACCCTCGACTCGGTAGATATCGGCGGCGGGTTCCCAATTAAAACTTCCCTCACTTTCAGCTACGACTATAAGTACATGATCGAGCAGATCGTGGAGAACATCAAGTGGATCTGCGACAAGAACAATGTACAGGTTCCCAATATCTTCACCGAATTCGGAAGCTATACCGTTGGTGAAAGCGGAGCGATCCTTTATTCCGTCGTAGATCAAAAGCTGCAGAACGACAAAGAACTCTGGTACATGATTGACGGCTCATTTATCACACAGATGCCGGACGCCTGGGGACTCAATCAAAAGTACATTCTGCTGGCCTGTAATAAATGGGACGACCCTTATCACAAGGTGAACATCGGAGGTTTAACGTGTGACAGCATGGACTATTACAACTCCGAAGCACACATTGGTGAGGTGTTTCTTCCCATGATCAACGATGCCGAACCCTTGTACATCGGATTCTTCCATACCGGCGCCTACCAGGAATCCCTGGGCGGATACGGCGGCATTCAACATTGCCTTGTGCCTGCCCCAAAACATGTGTTGGTATCACGTAATGAAGATGGAGAGATCACTACGCAACTCTTCGCTCCTGAGCAAACCAGCGACAGCATGATGCGTTTGCTGGGATACAGCCATTCAACGCCAGCGCCCGGAAAATAAAAAAGCACCTGCGTTAAGCAGATGCTTCTTCTTTCCTGACCAGGTTTGGACTAAAACCGTCCCTTCACTTCTTTGAAATCTGCCGGAATTGCAAAATCAGCGGCATTGAGGTTCTCGCGCTTAATTTCTGTTGCCTCCATAGTCATCTTGCCTTCTTTTGTAGTGGCTTCCACCTTAAGTGGCACACCTTCTACGCCTGCGGGGAACATGGTTCTTCCACCCTGACCCATACGCTGACGGCCAAAGGACTTGGAATCAAAGTCTTTGATATCAGTGGTCGTCCAGATCACTTCGCTACGGGTGATACCGCCCTCGGTAAACTCGGCGATGTATTTGGTGCAGTTGTATCCCAGAATGGTCATGGTCTCACCGGTCTTCGTCACCTTGGGCGTTGCGGCCATGGCATTACCCTTGTCATCACCACCACCTGGCATTACCGTGTAGGTTTTGTTTGCACGATCCAGGCGCACCGTCATACTCTTATCTTTCAGAAAGAGCATTTCCATTCCATCCATCATTCCGCCTTCCATCAGGGTAAGGGTATTTCCACCTTTGCTACGAACCCGGAAACTCTTAGGCATTACCTGCCCACCGCCTGACATCACTTTCTGCATTTGCTCCATTTGTGCCTTCATCTGTGGATTGGATTCCATCATGGCCTTCATGCGGGGGTCATTCATCTTCTCCTGCATCTCCTTCATCTTGGCCTGGTTTGCCGGGTCGCTCATCCGCTGTTGTCCACGCTCCATTTCTGCTTTCAACTTGGGGTCGGTGACCTCCATTTTCATCGTCCAGGTCACGGTACCTTCAAATTGTTGTCCATAACACTGCATAACCATCAGCATCAGGGCCAGCGTCATTAGTCTCTTCATTGTTTTTGGTTTTTTAATCAGGTAAACAATAATCCGGCCAATCCGGTATATCAAATATCACATTTTAGGCATGCCCCTCAAAGTCATCAGAACGGGTATCAATTGTCACTTTTTCAAGTGGACGATTTTGCTATCTTGGTTGTATCCACCTAAAGCCTTACGCCATGAAAGTATATGATGAAAAACACATCAAGAATATTGCCATCCTGGGTGCCCCAAAATCCGGTAAGACCCTGTTGGCTGAAGACATGTTGTTTGAAGCAGGAATAATCCATCGGAGAGGAACCATAGAGGGGAAGAATACCGTGTCTGATTTCCATGAGATTGAACAAGAACGAGGAAACTCGGTATTTGCCACGTGTCTGCATACCGAATGGAAAGACTACAAAATCAACATCATTGATACACCGGGGTTCGATGACTTTGCTGGTGAAATGATCGCCTCGCTCCGGGTAGCGGATACCGGTGTCATCGTTATCAACGCCCAGCATGGTGTTGAGGTGGGCACGCAGCTCATCTGGAACTATGTCAATCAATTCCAGAAGCCAGTAATTTTTGCCATCAACCAGGTAGACCACCCGAAGTCCGATTTTGACCATGCGCTGGCTTCGTTAAAAGAGAACTTCGGCTCAGCGGTTACACAAATGCAATACCCGTTAACCCAGGGCGAAGGCTTTTGTGAAATCATCGACCTCCTGAAAATGGTGTGCTATCGCTTTCCGATGGGCGGAGGCAAACCTGAAAAACTACCGATCCCTGCCCACGAACAGGAGAAGGCCGATAAACTTCATAATGAGCTGGTCGAAAAGGCCGCTGAAAATGATGAGAAATTGATGGAAAAATTCTTTGAGTCGGGTACCCTCGATGAAGACGAAATGCGTGCCGGTCTGAAATTGGGCATGATTCACCACGATGTGTTCCCCGTATTCTGCACGAGTGCCAAGAAAAACATGGGCAGTGGAAGGATGATGGGTTTCATTGACAACGTAGCACCTGCGCCCCGGGAGGCCAGGCCCGAAACCACCACCCATGGCAAAGAGGTTTCATTCGACCCCAGTGGACCTCCGGTCTTGTTCGTGTTCAAGTCACACCTCGAACCGAATTTGGGTAAGATCACTTTCTTCAAGGTAATCTCCGGCACCATAACTTCAACTAGTGAATTGGTCAACAGTGAAACAAAATCTGTAGAACGATTTCATCAGTTGTTTATCATGGATGGAAAAACAAGGCAGCCCGTGGAAAGGCTCGTTGCTGGTGATATCGGAGCCACCCTGAAACTAAAAGATACGTACACCAACCAAACCCTCTGCAGCAAGGGCGCTGAGGTCTCCATCACACCCATCAACTTTCCTCCGGCTCGCATACGCACCGCTGTGGTCGCAAAAAGCAAGAACGATGACGAGAAGATAGGCGAAGTGTTGCAGCGCATTCATCAGGAAGACCCAACCCTGCACGTGGAATATGTGCGTGAACTCCGACAGTTGATCATCTCAGGTCAGGGTGAGTTGCACCTTACTGTCTGCCGCTGGTTCCTGGAAAAACTCTACAACCTCCATGTTGATTTCGTTCCACCGCGAATATCTTACCGGGAGACCATCCGGAAACCGGCTAGTGCGAGCTACCGGCACAAAAAGCAATCAGGTGGTGCCGGGCAGTTCGGTGAAGTATTTCTTAAGATTGAACCCTATGTGGAAGGTATGCCAGAACCAACTGAGTTTACTGTCCGCGGCAAGGAAATCGTAGACCTGGCCTGGGGCGGAAAACTCGTTTTCTACAATTGCATTGTCGGTGGTGTGATTGATGCACGGTTCATTCCATCGATCCTTAAGGGGGTTATGGAAAAAATGGAGGAAGGTCCGATTACCGGATCCTATGTTCGGGATGTTCGTCTTCTGGTTCATGATGGAAAAATGCATCCGGTTGATTCCAATGATATCTCCTTTAAGATCGCCGGAATGATGGCATTTAAAGACGCGTTTCTGAAAGCCGAGCCGCGGTTGCTTGAACCCATTGCCCAAATTGAAATCACTGTTCCCGAAGATACTGTTGGCGATGTTATGGGCGACCTGCAGACACGGCGCTCGATGATCATGGGGATTGACACCAAAGGTCGGTATCAGGTAATCAAAGCCCGAACACCGCTGGCGGAACTTGATCGGTACTCCACCACACTGCGTTCGTTGTCACAAGGCCGAGGCACTTTCATCCAGCGGGTGGACAATTATGAGCCGGTGCCAACTGAGCTACAGCAAAAGCTGGCAAGGCAGTTTAGTGCAGTGGACGTGGTACCCGCCTGAGCTTGTTAGTGTCCAAGGATTATCCGGGATGCCTCCAGCAACGACATCACAGCGTGATCGGCGCGGTTTTCCTTTTCGATTTCATGGCCGATTTGAATCGTGCGCATTCCAAGCTGACGTGCCGGGATTATATCACGTCCACGGTCACCAATCATCCATGATGCTGAAGGATCAATATCAAATCGGGCTATCGCCTTTTCAAACAACAGCGTGCCCGGCTTTCGTCCCAGGGAATGCGTAATCGATGGGTGATAAGGTGAATAGTAATAGTGATCAATGGCGTTCCTGCATTGCTCCTGAAAATAGCGGTGACACTTGTCCACATCCTCCCCGGTATACAAACCCTGGGCTATTCCCGATTGGTTGGTCACCACAATCAGTTTGTAATCGGCAGACTTCAGGCGGGCGAGGGCTTCCAGCACACCGGGCAGGATATGAAATTTCTCCACCGTATAGGTGTATTGCGGATTATCCTCATTGATAACCCCATCGCGATCCAGGAAGACAGCCTTATTACTCATGCAGTTGTAGATTCAGATACGGGCTCCGGTCGGTAGATCAGCATTTCTATAGTGATCCACACCCAAAGCGCGATGCAAGGTACAGCCTTCAACACAAATGGTTCGACCACGGAGAGTTGGAAATCTTTGGGAAATAGATCGGTGGTGGACAGGGACGTCAACAACAAAATAAGCCACAGCCAAAACTGTTGGTACCCGGGTCTGCTTCGGGCAAAATACCAAATTCCGGCACCCGTCACCGCAATCACATAGGTTGGTGATTCGGCCATGTGGTTAAATATGACAACCCATATCAATACACTCGCCAGGGCCATCAGCCTGAAAGGATAGTGATTCCAGCATCGCCAGCGCAGAAATGGGATTATCAACATCACGAATCCGATCAGGACCACCCCATTGGGGTTGGCATTCAGCCCAAACCAACTTTGAAACCAGCCCAACACCGACAGTCCGGTCTCTACACGATCCTCCACCAGGGTATTATACCAACCCTGGTATTGCATCATCAATTCACTCCAGGACAGTACGATTAAGGGAAGGAAAGCAAAAAGGGTCATGGACATGGCTGCCGCAATCGCACCTTTCCACTTGAATGGATAGAATAAAAACAACCCAAATCCGAACAATCCAAATAACTTGATAAATACAGTACTGGAGATCAGGACGGCTGCAAGAATGGGCCGGTTGCGCTCCATGGCCATAAATGCCAGGACCAGCAAACCCGCTATCAGTGCATTACTCTGTGTGCTTTGTATGGATATGACAGCTTCAACCAGAACAAAAAACAACATGATTATCCGTGCCCGGTCAGGAAGCCTCGGTATTTGTACCACAGCAACTACCAGGCATCCTACATTCAAAATATTCCAGATCAGTAAGCCCACCGGATCGGGTAAATAAGCAAAGACACCAAACAGCATTGCAAAAACGGGGCTGTACTTAAACAAGTCCCATTGTTCAGGTTCGTACCAGAGGTACAGGTTCTTGTGCTGTACCAAATGAAAGAACGACTGTTTGAAAATAATATAGTTGTTGTAGTGTGTGTAGAAGAACCCTTGTGTGCCGTAGGATTGCAACGGCAATAAATACGATTGCAAAGTCACCAGTACAATGGCGATCAGGTACACGGCAAAGACCGCTGTATACTTTCCCCTTAGCCAGGTTGGCCAGCTCAGTTTCATCGAGCGAAGTTAGCAGACTAACCGTACAGGCTGGTCAGGTCCTTCGAATTTGAAACCTTTGCCTTTCTTTCTACTTTTGTCGATTCACCTGGTAGCTGTGAGCAAGGCACTCGTCATCATCCCCACCTATAACGAAAAGGACAACATTGAACTGATCATTCAGGCGGTGATGGAATTGCCATTGGGGTTCCACTTGCTCATTGTAGACGACAATTCACCGGATGGCACGGCCGGATTAGTGACTAACCTTCAGCCGAAATACCCAGATCGCCTGCACCTCGTGCAGCGGGCCGGTAAGTTGGGATTGGGCACAGCCTACATTGCAGGCTTCAGGTTTGGCATGGAGCATGGCTATGACTACATGCTTGAAATGGATGCGGACTTCTCCCATGATCCGAAAGACCTCTCAAGGCTTCATGAGGCGTGCGAAAAGCAGGGGGCAGACCTGTCGATCGGCTCGCGGTATGTCACCGGGGTTAATGTGGTGAACTGGCCCATGAGCCGCGTACTGCTCTCCTGGTTTGCGAGCAAGTATGTACAATTGATCACCCGGATGCCCATCCACGATACCACCGCTGGCTTTGTTTGCTATAAGCGGGCCGTGCTCGAAACGTTGCTCAGCAAAGGGGGAATACACTTTACCGGTTATGGATTTCAGATTGAAATGAAATTCAAGACCTGGAAATTCGGTTACCAGCTGCAGGAAGTACCCATCATCTTTACCGAACGTGTTCGGGGACAATCAAAACTGTCGGCCGGAATATTCAAAGAAGCTTTCTTCGGCGTAATTCAACTTACCCTGCAAAGCTGGTTCAAGCGCTACCAGCGCTGATCAATCGAAGCGGATTGCCTTGATCGGATTTACCCGCGATACAATCGCCGTGGGTAGCAAGAGCACAAAACTGACGACTGCAATCATCAGCAGGTTGAGGAGCACCACCACGGACCAGTTCCAATCCACTGGCACATAACTCATGTAGTAATCGTGGGCATTCAGTTTGATGATGCGAAATTTATATTGCAGGTAGCACAAACCAAGTCCCAACACGTTGCCAAATAATAATCCCTTGGCCATCAGGCGCAAGCCTTGAAAGATAAATACAGATCGCACCACCCGGTCACGGGCACCCATGGCCTTCAACAAACCAATCATCTGTGTGCGTTCCATCACCAGGATCAGGATTACGGAGATCATATTCATGCACACGACCACGAGGATCACCCACAACAGAATTTTCACCTGACGGCTGACCAACCCTAACCATTCAAACACCTGGCTGTATTTTTCACTTACGGGTTGAATCAACAAGTCATAGTCCATACTTTCATTGATGGAACGAAACGTACTTTCCATCTGACTCACATCGGTGAGAAAAATTTCCAGTCCGCCCGCCACACTATCCGGCCAGTCATTGAGCCGCTGCAGCAACGCCAGGTCTCCGACGATTACCTTGTTGTCAAAGTACTCCGACAAGTTTGTTTCATAAATCCCTGAGACCACCAGCCGCCGGAACCGGGGCGGGTTCTGAAAAAAATGCACCATGATTTCGTCACCAGGTTTAGCCTTGATCTTGTCGGCGATGATTCGGCTGACCAATACCTCCCGCGAATAACCGGAGTCCGGGAAATGAATAAACGATCCTTCCACCAGGTTATCGGCGAATTCATTCACATCAAAGCTGCGTGCCACGCCCTTAAACACAATACCCAACACATCGTCATCTGATTTGATCAGTCCAGCCTTATGGCTGAACTCCTGCACATGCCTGACATTGGGATACGTGTCCGGGTGCTTGTATAAATCTACCCGGAAATCAAACGGCTGTTCTTCGAGGGAATTGCTGAGGCTGAGTTTGTTCACTACCAGATGAGCACTGATGCTGTAGAGTCTCTCCTTCACCGTCGTTTGAAATCCCTCCATGATGAGGAACGCAACCAAAGTTGCCGCCAACCCGACTGAAAGGGTAACAATGGCAATGGTGTGAATGGTTGATGCAAACCCGCCCTGCTGGCTGCGGCTGATCCGCTGTGCGAGGAAGTAGGAAAGGTTCACAGGAAGTGTATTTTTGGAGGAGCTTCCGGCAAAGAAAACAAAATGAAAAGACTTTTTATCTGCCTGATCACCTTGTCCCTGTCGTTTTCGGCAGGTGCCCAGTCAAAAGCCCTGCGCACTGGCGCCGATCAAATGGATGTACTGCTGCCCAAACTGATGGGAAAGCGGGTAGCCTTGATGGTGAACCAGACATCCGTGGTGGGAAAACGGCACCTGGCCGACACGCTCAAAGCGCGGGGTGTAAATATTGTTAAGGTATTTGGACCGGAACACGGCTTCAGGGGAAAAGCCGACGCTGGTGAAACGGTCGCTGATGGTATCGATGCCAGGTCCGGCCTGAAGGTGGTATCCCTGTATGGCAAGAACTATAAAGCCACACCAGAACAGCTTAGCGATGTTGACCTCGTGGTCTTTGATATTCAGGATGTAGGGGCGCGGTTTTATACCTACATCAGCTCGCTGCATTACCTGATGGAAGCTTGTGGCGAGAATAAAGTATCGCTTCTCGTGCTGGATCGACCCAATCCCAACGGCAGCTATATCGACGGACCCATACTACAGCCTGCCTTCAAATCATTCGTTGGGATGCACCCCATCCCGGTGGTACATGGCATGACCATTGGAGAATATGCGCAGATGATAAATGGTGAAAGGTGGCTGAAGGACGGCGTGACGTGCAGCCTCGAAGTACTTAAACTCAGAAACTGGAAGCACACGGATTCCTACACGCTTCCCATTCACCCATCCCCTAACCTGCCCAACAACCATGGGGTACTATTATATCCATCCACTTGTTTCTTCGAAGGAACTGTTCTGAGCCTGGGCCGCGGAACGCTCAACCCCTTTGAGATGATCGGACACCCTGATCTTCATCAATATAAATTCTCGTTCACGCCGGTGAGCATCGACACCATGGCCAAGACACCTCCCCTCCAGGACAAACTGTGCTATGGCGTTGATCTGCGCAAGGCAAAGATTGAAAAAGGAATCATGTTGCAGTACCTCCTCGATATGTACAAGGCTTTTCCTGACAAGGAGAAATTCTTTATTCCCTATTTTGAAAAACTGGCCGGCACCGCCGAGTTACGTGAACAGATCAAGAAGGGCATGAGTGTCTCCGCGATTCGTGAAACGTGGAAGCCCGGCCTTGATGCCTTCAAGGTCACCCGTCAGAAGTACCTCCTCTACCCATGACCCGACAGGAAAAGGTTAGCGACATTCTCCATATTCTGGACCGTTACTATCCAGATCCGCAGGTACCCCTGCAACACCACAGTACTTATCAGTTGTTGATTGCTGTATTACTTTCGGCACAATGTACCGACGAACGCGTCAACAAGATCACGCCCCTCCTCTTCGCACGTGCTGATAATCCCTTTGACATGGTGAAACTCTCCGAGGCGGAAATCAAGGAGATTATCAAACCCTGTGGCTTGTCACCGATGAAGTCTAAAGGAATTTTCGGACTGTCGCGGATTCTGGTTGACCAGTATGACGGACAAGTACCGGCTGATTTCGAAGCCCTTGAAGCACTACCTGCTGTTGGACATAAGACAGCCTCGGTGGTGATGACCCAGGGGTTTGGTATTCCTGCCTTTCCGGTCGATACCCATATTCATCGGCTCGCTTACCGTTGGGGTTTGAGCAACGGAAAGAACGTGGAGCAAACGGAGAAAGATCTGAAGCGGCTCATTCCCGAATCCAAATGGAACAAGGCCCACCTGCAAATCATTTACTTCGGACGTGAGCATTGCCCTGCCCGCGGGCATGATTGGAAGAAGTGTCCGATTTGTTCGAAGTATATGCCAGCGGTCCGCAGGAAGAAATAACAACAAAAATTTCAGCATAGAAATTTCCGTTTTTAGCCGACTTTTGATGGTTAGTTGTTAGCCAGTAACCTTACGATGAGAAGCCTCCGCATCATATTTATGGGTACCCCCGAATTTGCCGTGCCCAGCCTGGAAAAACTGGTGGCAAATCGGTATGAGGTGGTTGGTGTCGTCACGGCACCAGACAAGCCCCAGGGCCGTGGTCAAAAACTAACCCCTTCACCGGTGAAAGCGGCGGCTTTGAAACTTGGGCTGAACGTACTCCAGCCTACCAACCTGAAAGCACCGGAGTTCATAGAAACCTTGCGCAGTCTTGAAGCCAATCTTCAGGTTGTCGTAGCCTTTAGGATGCTACCCGAAGTAGTCTGGTCCATGCCCCCACTGGGCACCTTCAACCTTCATGCATCATTGCTCCCGCAGTATCGCGGTGCCGCACCCATCAATTGGGCCATCATCAGGGGTGAAAAGGAAACTGGTGCCACCACTTTCTTCCTGCAACACGAGATAGATACCGGCAAGATCATATTTCAGGAGAAAGAACCCATCCTTGACAACGATAACGCGGGGTCACTGTACGATCGACTCATGGTAAAGGGCGCCGATCTGGTTCTCCGCACGGTACAGGCTATCGAATCCGGGAACTTCCCGCAGATACCTCAGGTCATTCAGGGAGAGCAAAGGCTCGCCCCAAAAATTTTCAAGGAGACGTGTGAAATCAATTGGAATCAATCCAGTGTTGCCGTGAGGAACTTTGTTCGCGGATTGAGCCCCTATCCGGCGGCATGGTGCACGGTGGGTGGAAAAATATTCAAAATACTTAAAGTCAGTGAGTACGCAGGCCCATCAGCCGCGCCGGGGCATTTGGAAACAGACCACAAGACCTATCTTCGTATTTATACGGCCAACGGTTGGATCTCCATTGAAGAGTTGCAACCCGAAGGCAAACGACGCATGACCATCACCGAATTCTTTAACGGCAACAAACTAGAAACCAATCCGTCGTGACCATCTCCCTCATCGCCGCCCTTACCCGTAACCGCGTCATTGGAAAAGACAATGACCTCCCCTGGCATCTTCCCGATGACATGAAGTACTTTATGCAGACCACGAGCCGGCATACCGTGATCATGGGGCGACGCAACTACGATTCCATTCCCGAAAAATTTCGTCCACTGCCCAACCGCACCAACCTGGTGGTGACACGCCAGCCAGGGTTTCAGGCACCGGGCTGCACGGTGGTACATTCAATGGAAGAGGCGCTCAACGCTGCCCGCCAGTCTGGTGATGAAGAAGTCTTTGTTATTGGCGGTGCGGAAATATACCGGCTTGGCTTGCCGTTGGCGAAACGCATGTACCTGACGGAGATTGATGTGATCCTGGCTGGTGATACCCATTTCCCGCCGTGGCAAGTGGCCGAATGGCAAGAGATCTCCCGCGTTCATCATCCTGCCGATGCGCGTCATGCCTACTCTTTTGATTTCGTGGTTTATGAACGTCGCTGAGTCGACTTTTCATTAACTTGCTCATCGGGCCGTATCAACTCCCCGCGACATGGAACAACACAAACGCATCCTGGGTATACTGTATATTGTCTCGGCCACCATCAATTGTGTGGTCTTAATTCTGGTCACCGCCTTCATCTCCTTCCTCCTTTCCTTTATTGTACAGGAAGCGGAGGTCAAGGAAATAGCACTTCTGGAATGGCTTATCCCGTTTATACAAGTAATAGCCATTTGCGGGATTGTCTTCTTTGCCATCCCATCCTTAATTGCGGGCGCAGGCTTACTGCTGGGCAAGTCGTGGGCACTTACCCTGGCCCTCGTGATGGGATGCTTCAAGCTATTCTCCTTTCCCTTCGGTACAGCCCTGGGCATCTATACAATCTGGGTCTATGCAGAAAATCACCGGCAACAACAGGCGACACCGCAGTCATGAAAAACGTATCCGGCAAAGTAATTTGGATAACGGGTGCTTCTTCCGGAATCGGTGAAGCGCTGGCGTACGAACTGTCACGTCAAAAGGTCAAGTTGATTCTTTCTGCCCGCCGGAAAGAAGAGTTAGAACGGGTGATGGGAAACTGTCACCCTGCTGCGCAACCTAATATTCGCATACTCCCCCTTGATCTGTCGCAGGGTAGCACGCTCAAACTCATGACCGAAGCCGCTGTCCAACTTTTCGGTCAGGTCGATATCCTTATCAATAATGGAGGCATCAGCCAACGCAGCCTCGCCAAAGACACCGTGATCGATGCCGACCGGCGTTTGATGGAAGTGGATTATTTTGGAACCATCGCCCTGACCAAGTTTCTCCTCCCCCATTTCCTGAAAAGAAAAACTGGTCACTTCGTCACCGTCACCAGTGTGATGGGGAAGATCGGCACACCTTACCGTTCGGGATATGCGGCTGCAAAACATGCCTTGCATGGATTCTTTGATTCGCTGCGCGCAGAACTCTGGAAGGACTCCAGGCAGATTTATGTAACCCTCATCTGCCCGGGGTGGGTTCATACCAACATCACCTACAATGCACTGATCGGCGATGGTTCGAAACTCAACCAGATGGATTCCACCACAGAAGACGGCCTACAACCCCGGACAGTGGCGAAACAGATCATCAAAGCAATCGCCCAACGCAAAAACGAAGTTTATATTGGTGGATTGAAAGAACTCTTCGCCGTTTATCTCAAACGATTCCTCCCGGGTGTCTTTGCACGGGTCATTCGCAAAGCTAAGGTGAGGTAAGATGCACGCCTGGTACGAATATCTGATTATCATCGTCGTAGGCTTCGGCGCGGCCTTTCTTAATACGGTGGGCGGCGGCGGGTCACTATTCTCTGTGCCCATCCTGACCTTCCTGGGATATCCCAATACCATGGCCAACGCAACAAGTCGGGTAGCCTTGCTCTTCCAGAATTTCTTTGCGGTCCGAGGCTTTAAAAGCAAAGGCGTTGAGTTGCCCTGGCCCTACAGCATGTACCTGGGTCTTGCATCCCTCGGTGGCGGACTGATTGGTTCGCTCGTGGCATCGCGCGTTCCAGACGCCGTCTTCACCAAAATCTTTGTGATTGTCATGGTGTTGGCCGTAGTTCTTATTGTCTATGACCCTTTTAAGTCAGCCGGAAAAGAACGCCTTGACTTTAAAAGCCAGGTGATAGGCACCATTCTCTTTTTCTTCATTGGAATTTACGGCGGGTTTATTCAAGCCGGTATCGGGTTTCTGGTGATAGCCGTGTTGAGCCTGGTGAATAATCTCAATCTGGTGAAAAGCAATTACGTAAAGGTCTTTGCGGCAATTGTCTATACCGGTGTGTCGGTGATTGTCTTTGCCTTTGAAGGAAAGATCATTTGGTCTACCGGGCTCGTGTTGGCTATTGGGCATTCCCTCGGGGGCTGGTATGCCAGCCGGTGGTCTGTATCCGCGGGGGAGGTCTGGATCAAACGTGTGATGATCATCTCTATTCTCGCTATGGCCATCAAGCTTTGGTTCTTTTGAATCAACTGGAACAAAAACTGGTCATGGCCGGTTTAATATCTGCTTACAATTCAATTCCAACTTATGATTACCTGGAAAGACGTATTACAGTTTGCTGATAAGGGAAGTCCTGCACCTGCCCGCCGAATCACCAAATCTGATGAAGAGTGGCGTCAGCAATTGACGCCGGAGCAGTTTTCCATCGCCCGCAAAAAAGGAACCGAGCGCCCGTTTACCGGTGCTTATTGTGAGGCACATGATCCGGGGCTTTACGCATGCCTTTGTTGTGGCACCCACCTGTTTGACTCCGGATTAAAATTCGAATCCGGCACCGGCTGGCCCAGCTTTACGCAACCGGTGGCAGATAACGCCATTGCTTACCACAAAGACACCAGTTACGGCATGACGCGCGTAGAAGTCACGTGCAACGCCTGCGACGCTCACCTGGGGCACGTTTTTCCCGATGGTCCAAAACCGTCAGGGCTCCGGTATTGCATTAATTCCGCATCCATTATTTTAGCGCAAAATTCTTAAGCGCCCCTCCGTATGAAATGGTTTTTGCTCCTTATCCCTGTGCTTTTTCTGGCTTCCTGTGTTAAAGGACCACGCTATGCGCGCCCAGCCGACGACAGCACCTGGTATGCTGAGCCCCACAGGCCCCAGTTCCACTTCAGTCCCGAAAAAAACTGGACCAATGATCCCAATGGTTTGGTGTATTACGAAGGGGAGTATCACCTCTTCTATCAATACAATCCTTACGGGGATAAGTGGGGACACATGAGTTGGGGCCATGCTGTTAGCAAAGACCTGCTTGCCTGGGAACACCTTCCCCTGGCCATCGCCGAATACGAAAACCCGGCTCACGACAGTACCATGATTTTTTCAGGCACCGTGGTGGTAGACAAAAACAATACAAGTGGTCTTTGCGACGGCAAAGATTGTCTCGTCGCCATTTATACGTCCAATGTACATAAAGACAACAAGGGGCTCCTGCAACACCAGAGTCTCGCGTACAGCAATGATCAAGGAAGAACCTGGACGCGGTATGAGAAGAATCCTATACTCGATATTCAACGTAAGGACTTTCGCGACCCCAAAGTATTCTGGTATGAGCCCGCCAAGCAATGGATCATGGCATTGGTGATACCCGATTTGTACAAGGTGAGATTCTATGCTTCTTCCAACCTGATCAACTGGAACCAGACCGGTGAGTTTGGACCTCTCGGAGACACTACCAGGATATGGGAATGCCCTGATCTTTATCCGGTCCAAATTGAAAATCAACCAGGCAAACAAAAGTGGGTGTTGAGTCTGTCGGGTGGTCATCCCGCCGGTCCTGCATTCGTCGGTATGCAGTATTTCGTCGGGGAATTCAATGGCAATACGTTTGTTCCGGATGATCCGAAACAACCCGCACGCTATGTTGACTACGGCAAAGACTTCTATGCAGGTATCGTGGTGAACAACAATCCAGGCCAGGACCCGGTGATGATTGGATGGGTTAACAACTGGACGTACGCCAACCAGATCCCCACCCATCCTTGGCGCGGCGCGATGTCACTTCCCCGTGTGTTATCGCTTCGGCAGACTTCCGGCGGACTTCGCCTGGCACAACGACCCATCGCAGCAACTTACGCGTTGCATCAAAAGGAAATCATCGACTTCACTTCGCCCCATCCGAAGACCTCGCACCTGCAGATTGTACTGTATCCCAGGGCCTCTGCAGACGCCACGATTCATATAGTCAAGTCCGATAGCAGTGAGACCTTAATTACGTATGATCCTGTCCGTCAGGTGGTAGCACTTGATCGCACCCACTCCGGCCTGGTGAGTTTTAATAAGGACTTCCCGAGCATAGAAAAAGCCGAAGTGGCTCCCATCAACGGCGCGGTGACCTTTGATATTTTTATCGACCAAAGTATCATCGAGGTATTCGTCAATGACGGTCTGACCGTGCTTACCGAACAGGTATTTTCACCGGCAGAAAATGTCACGGTATACACCACCAGTGAAACTGGCGCTGAGTTTAACCGGTTGGGTTGGCGGATGAAGCGAACCTGGAAACACTAACTGGCTGCCTGCGTTGCCAACGCACGGATGCGCCGGACACGTTCAGGATCTACGGTGCGAACGGCATATTCACTAACACCCTGTTCGCCCATAGCGGCAATGGCCGGATTCTGATAGGTCATCGCGCTCGGGCGCGAAGCAGTAGCTGAGAAATGAATTTCCTGAACCCCGGTGGTCTTCACAATGTCCGCTACGGTCTGCTCGTTCACACCAGAACCTGCCATAATCTGAATCCTTCCCCGGGCCGCTTTGACCAATTCGGCCAGCAGCCCGACACCCTGATCGGCTTTCGCTTTGGCTCCAGAAGTCAGGATGCGCGCGAATCCAACTTCGATACAGTCTTCAAGTGTCTGCAGGGGATTGCGCGACATATCGAAGGCGCGGTGGCAAGTTACCGGTAGCGGCCTGGCCAGGTCAATTAATTCCTTGCAACGTTTCTTGTCCAGCGAGCCATCTGGAAGCAGGATGCCCAGCACGAATCCATCGACGCTGAGCTTTTGGAATTGGAGCATATCACGACGCATGGTGTGAAATTCATAACTCGAATAACAGAAGTCACCACCGCGGGGTCGGAGCATTACAAACACATCCAGGTTCATGTTCTTGCGGACTACGTCTACCACACCACCAGATGGTGTGGTGCCCCCGTCAGCGGGGTTGTCACACAGTTCGATACGGTCTGCCCCGCCTTCCTGGGCCTTGAAGGCAGACTCGATGTTATACACTACAACTTCGCAGATCATTTGCCCGGGTAATAACTCCTGGAAGAAAAAATCTCGTTGGGTATGTCTTCCGAATACACCGCATAGGTAAATCCGGGTTGCAGTGCATAAGCACCATACTCACCTTGCTTGTTGACAGCCAGAAATCCCACTTGCATTTCCTTTGACTTGGCAGGTTGGTTCTTTACAATGCGAAGCACGGCCTTTTCGCAGGCTTGTTGCGGTGTATTGCCCTGACGCATCAATTCCACAACCAGGTGTGACCCACAGATCCGGATCACTTCTTCACCAACGCCGGTGGAAGTAGCGGCACCAATTTCGTTGTCTACAAACAAACCAGCGCCGATGATGGGTGAATCACCGACACGTCCTTTGAGTTTGTACGCCATGCCGCTGGTGGTACAGGCTCCTGACAGGTTCTGCTGACCGTCCAGGGCAATCATGCCGATGGTGTCATGGTTCTCGATGTTGGCGATCGGTTTGTATTCCGCTTGCTTCAACCACTCCTTCCACGCCTTCTCAGATTCTGGGGTAAGTAATTTTTCACGTTTGAATCCCTGGGCCAGGGCAAACTGGAGTGCGCCTTCGCCCACCAACAATACATGGGGCGTTTTTTCCATCACCTTTCTGGCCACTGAAATTGGATGAACAATATGTTCAAGGCAGGCAACAGCACCGCAATTTGAATGTTCGTCCATGATGCAGGCATCGAGGGTCACACGGCCATCGCGGTCGGGTAAACCACCAAGACCTACTGAAGTTTCTTTGGGGTCTCCTTCCGGCACTTGCACACCCAACTCCACGGCATCCAGGGCGCGTCCATTGGCGGACAATACTTTCCACGCTTCCACATTGGCTGCTTTACCAAAGTTCCATGTTGAAATCACAACCGGCTTTCGCGCAGGCGTGGCCGCCCCTGCCCGCTGCAGACCCAGCGTACCAAGCACAGCAGAGAACAAGGCACTGGTTTTCAGAAATTTCCTTCGACTGGTTGACATAAGCAGGGACTTAAGGTGGATGTTCTTATTTGGTGATAATGCGGCGGGCCAAACGAAACCGCTTGATATAGTAATCTTCAAAGAGATTGCTTTCAACAACCCCCACCGATGTAGAGGCGTGTATGAACTTGATGTGATCGCTGCTTTTTACGGCTGTGACAATACCGACGTGGGTGATCTCCCGTTTCTTCTTTCCAGTGGCAAAAAACAACAAGTCGCCGGCGTGCAGTTCTTTAATCTTAACCTTTTCTCCCACTTCGGATTGGGCGGCCGCCTGACGGGGCAAGGTAATGTTTACAGCACGGTAGGCATTCGTGGTAAGGCCGGAGCAATCGAGTCCCGTACGGGTGTTGCCTCCCCACTTGTATGGGGCAAAAGAACAAAAAGGGTCAGGTAAATGCACGCTTTGTAAAATCGGATTTGCGTAACTTTGCCCGGTATTTTCATTCGTGCTGGAACATAGACAAATTTACAGGATTCATGGGAAACGCTAAAGTGCTGGAAGTGACGGAACGCCCGCTGGCCAAAATGATACTGGATGACTTCCGCAGCGTTGTTGGGGCGGACCATGTGATCGTAGACACTGCCCGGCTCGAAGATTACGGACACGACAAGACCGAAGACTACTTCTTTATGCCTGATGCGGTCGTAAGGCCCGGCACTACGGAGGAAGTGAGCAAAATCCTGCGAATCTGTAACCAACACCGCATTCCGGTAACACCACGTGGCGCCGGCACCGGCCTCAGCGGCGGGGCACTTCCCGTGAAAAACGGGGTAGTCTTGTCAATGGAGCGATTCAACAAGATCATCCAAATCGACGAGCTCAACCTGCAGGCCACCGTAGAGCCCGGCGTAATCACCGAAGTATTCCAGAATGCAGTAAAAGAAAAAGGACTTTTCTATCCGCCCGATCCAGCCAGCCGGGGCTCTTGTTTCCTGGGTGGAAACCTGGCCAACAATTCAGGTGGTCCAAAAGCAGTGAAGTATGGCGTCACCCGCGACTATGTATTGAATATGGAGGTGGTGTTGCCCTCAGGTGAGATCATGTGGACAGCCGCCAATGTATTGAAGAACTCTACCGGATATAATCTTACGCAACTCATGTGCGGCAGCGAGGGTACGCTCGGTGTCATAACCAAGATCGTGTTCAAATTGCGCGGGCTGCCACAGAAGACTGTGTTGATGATGATTCCATTCGTTACCAATGAGGAAGCGTGCTCGGCGATCGCCGCCATTTTTGTAGCCGGCATTACCCCCTCAGGGATGGAGTTCTTTGAGCGCGAAGCCGCCGCGAAGACATTTGACTATTGTGAAAAAGTATTGAACAGCCCCGTCACAACCAAACTCACTCCCGGCATGGAAGCATACCTGCTGTGTGAGTTGGATGGCAATGATGAAGAGGTATTGATGCGCGACGCCGAACGCGTGATGCATGTTGTTGAAAAGTTCCAAAGCGGTGAAGTGTTGTTTGCGGAAAGCACCGCACAGAAAGAGGAACTATGGAAAATCCGGAAGAACATTTCTCCCGCCGTAAACTGGTATACGCTTACCAAGTCTGACGATGTGGTGGTGCCACGGGCCAACCTGCCCAAGCTTATTGCAGGGATCAAGACTATCGGAAAAGGTTATGGATTCAACACGGTTTGCTTCGGTCACCTGGGTGATGGCAACCTACACGTAAACATCCTCAAGGAAAACATCTCTGAGCATGATTGGGAAACCAGGATTCCCGAAGGTATCGGCGAAATATTCAAACTTACCGTAAGCCTGGGCGGAACCCTTTCTGGTGAACATGGTATTGGCATTGCCAAGCGTCCGTACATGCCCATTGCCATGAGCGATGTTAACCTGAATCTCATGCGGGGTATCAAGCAGGTATTTGATCCCAACGGCATATTGAATCCAGGAAAAATATTCTAGGCAAGAAGCCACTCGCAAAGGATTGTTGGCCACTCACCACTTGGTGGCCCCCAGCCTCATTCCATTTGTTATATTTACTACCCAATCAGAAAACCATGAAAAAACTGCTCTTTCTGCTGATCCTCGGCGCAGCCGCATGTTCAACACCAAAAAGTGAAAACGCATCGACCACCCCCAACCAACTGACCGAAGAACAAAAGGCAGCAGGTTGGAAATTGCTCTTCGACGGGCAAACCATGAATGGCTGGCGTTCCTTCAAGAACAAGGAAAACAATACCTGGGAAGTACTGGATGGTACCTTACACTGCAAGTCGAGCAATGACACCACCGCCACCCAGCGTGCAGATATCATGACCACCGAAATGTATGGCAACTTCGAACTGTCATTCGACTTTAAGATTGCTCCTGAAGGAAACAGCGGGCTGATCTATCGCGTAACAGAAGAATTTGAGGTTCCCTATGCCAGCGGTCCGGAATATCAGATTATTGATGACATCGGCTATCCCGGTGAATTGAAAGATGTAAACAAGACTGCAGCCAACTACGATGTGCATGTGGCTGAAGACAAAAAACTAAATCCGGCCGGTGAATGGAATACCGGAAAACTCGTCATCAACGGCAACCACGTTGAGCATTGGCTCAATGGCGCCAAGGTGGTAGAATATGAGTTCGCCTCCGACGACTGGAAAGCCAAAGTGGCGGCCAGCAAATGGAAAGAATATCCCGGCTACGGACAAGCCGCCTCAGGCTACATCGACCTGCAAGACCACGGCAGCGAAGTATGGTTCCGTAACATCATGGTAAAACCCCTATAACCCGTAAGGTTAAGTCGCGACCATGTGTGGCATCACCGGCGTATTCGCGTTTAACCTCGTTGGCAAATTCTCTAAAATCAATGTAGCAGCCGCTACCAAGGCACTCTCATCCCGCGGTCCTGACTTTCAGGATATTCACGTTGAGGAATGGGTGTGCCTTGGCCACCGGCGATTGTCCATCATAGACACAAGGGCGGTGGCGCACCAGCCCATGTGGGACAGCTCCCGCCGATGGTGCATCGTCTTCAATGGCGAGATCTTCAATTTCCGCGAGCTTCGTCAGCAACTTCGGGCCGAGGGCTTAACCTTTCACACCGAATCGGATACGGAGGTACTGCTCCACTGCTATATCCGCTATGGTACCGCTTGCCTCAATCAACTGAATGGTTTTTTCTCATTCTGTATTTACGACACCCAGGAGCAGAGTCTCTTTCTGGCCCGCGACCGTTTTGGGATCAAACCCCTGCTCTACCTCTTTGATCAGGACAAGTTCCTGTTTTCGTCTGAGATGAAGTCACTCCTGGCTTACGGGATCGTGAAAGACATTGACTACAATTCCCTGCTGACCTATCTGCAGCTGAACTATATCCCGGCACCACACACCATTTTTCCCGGCGTAAAGAAATTGATGCCCGGGCATTGGTTGAAAATCAAAAACCAGTCGATAGAAACCGGGAAGTACTACAGCATTCCACGCCCAAGCGGTGAGGATTCAACTGCTTCGCTTTCCTATCCTGATGCGCAAGTCAGATTCAAATCACTGCTCGAGGCGTCCGTTCAACGCAGGCTCGTCGCCGATGTGCCACTGGGTTGCTTTCTGAGTGGCGGAACTGACTCTTCCGTCATTGCGGCGATTGCCAGTCGTCATCAATCAGGGCTTCATACATTTTCAATTGGCTATCAGGATGAGCCGTATTTCGATGAGACCAGCTATGCCAGGCTCGTCGCCAAGAAAATAAACACGGAACATACTGTATTCAGCCTCACTAACCGCGATCTGTACGAACACGTTCATGATGTGTTGGATTATACCGATGAGCCTTTCGCTGACTCCTCGGCTATCGCTGTGTATATCCTGAGCAAACAAACCCGTAAACATGCTACGGTGGCACTCTCCGGCGACGGTGCTGATGAACTCCTGGGGGGATACAATAAGCATGCGGCGTTTTACCGAAGCTTTCATCCGGGATGGAAAGAACATCTCGCAACTACCTTGTCACCGGCGTGGCACATCCTTCCCCAATCGCGACATGCGCCCCTGGCCAACACCATCCGGCAATTGAACCGGTATGCGGCTGGTGCCCGCCTTCCCCTTGCCCAACGTTATTGGCAATGGGCTTCTTTTGCCAGCGAAGCGCAGGCCTTGCGCTTACTGAACCCTGATCGCCAAAGTCAGGCACATGAATTCTCCGGCAGACAACAGGAGTGCCTTTCTTCCCTGACGAAAGGCGGTGGGATGAATGATGTATTGCTAACGGATATGCATTTGGTGCTGACCAACGATATGCTGACCAAGGTAGATCTGATGAGCATGGCCAACAGCCTGGAGGTGCGCGTTCCCTTCCTCGATTATGAGGTCGTTAATTTCCTTTTCAGCCTACCCGCTTCCTACAAAATTGACGGAGGTATGCGCAAGAAGATCCTGCAGGATGCCTTCCGCGACGATCTGCCTCCAGAACTGTACAATCGTCCCAAGAAGGGCTTTGAGGTACCTCTGCTCCAATGGCTTCGCACCGAAATGAAGTCGGAGATCAACAACAACCTGCTGTCCGAAACATTTATCCGCGAGCAGGGCATCTTTAACTACAGCGAAATCAAGAAGATTAAGAAAAATCTCTTTTCCCTGAGCCCCGGAGATATTCATGCCCGCACCTGGGCCCTGGTGGTGTTCCAACATTGGTGGAAAAAATGGATTGGGTAATACCATGAAAAAGTATCTTTTTCTTATTGCATTGGGTATGGGTTCTCTCACCACCCAGGCACAACAGAAAGTCATCGCCTTTATCAGCGACACACAGGCACCCATGACTGTGGAGAAAATCTGGCTGAAGCAACACAACAACCAGGAGGCCACCGGAAAGCTATTTGAGGATATCCTTACAAATATGCCCACCCAATTGTTTATTCTCGGGGATGTGGTATCGCTTGGGTACCAAAAGAAAAAATGGCTGGCCATGGACGAGTACCTCACGCAATGCCGGACCTCCGGCATATCCGTCAGTGCCATCCTCGGCAACCATGATGTCATGGGGAATGGGGCCAAAGGTGAACGCTTGTTCCAGCAACGCTTCCCCAACCACGTTCGAACTGGTTACTTCGTGGTGGTTGATTCTGTTGCTACTGTGCTGCTTAACTCTAACTTCAGCAAAATGGGAAATGATGCCGTGGCCCAGGAAGAAGTGTGGTTGGTTAAGACATTGGCCCAATTGGATAAAGACCCTGCGATCAAGGCCACGATCGTAACGTGCCACCACGCACCTTACACCAACAGCACCATTGTGAAGCCGAACACCCAGGTTCAGGAAAAATTCGTCTCGGCCTTTAGCCAATCCACCAAAGGTGTCCTTTTCATCACGGGGCATGCACATGCCTTTGAGCACTTTAAGGTGAACGGAAAGAATTTTCTCACCATCGGCGGCGGCGGCGGATTACATCAGCCGCTCCGCACCGGTAGTGGACAGCAGGAAGACTTCGCTACAGCGTATAAACCCCAGTTTCACTATCTCATCCTTGAACGACATGGATCCAAGGTGACGATCACTTCGCGCTATTTGTCGGATGACTTTGGTGCAGTCTTATCCGGTTATTCATTTTCGATTACAGCGCTATGATCCAAAACCTCATGTTGATCGCATGCTTGCTCCTCACCCTCTCCGGTCAGGCACAAACCGATTGTGTGGTAAAAATCAATAAGGACAGCGTCAGAATACGCCAGTGTAAAGTCGGCGATTCGAGATTCAAATCGATTGAGGCTGCCTTTCAGGTGAACAGCAAACTCTCACAACTGGCTGCTATGATTCTCGATGTGGAAGGCCACGTAACCTGGGAGTACAAAACAATCAATGCGCGAACCCTGAAAAAAGTCAGCGAACGGGAGGTGATCTTCTACTCCGAAGTAGCTGCGCCGATGCTCACCAGCAACCGCGACTTTATTATCCAACTCAATATTAATCAGGATGCAGCCACCAAGGTGATGACCATTGACGCCGTCAGCCTTCCCAACTACCTCCCGGCGAAAGAAAATATTGTTAGAATCCCCTATTCAAAGGCACACTGGATTATTAAACCTGTTGGCAAGTCATTGCTGGACGTGGTCTATACCCTCGAAGTAGATATCGGGGGCGCTGTGCCACCCTGGCTGGCCAATCTGGTTTCAGCGCAGGGACCGTATGAGACCTTCAAGGCCATGAGGGGACAGATAGGAAATTACAAAAACAGAGGAGTAAGTTTCATTAAGGATTAGGTCGTAGTGCCTGGTCTTACCCACACACCATGACTGCTTAATGAGTGAAGGCGCTGGTGAAGAACACCAGCGCTAACTAACCTTTTTTTGTTTCCTTGGCCCACATGTCGCGCAGGGTGACCGTGCGGTTGAAGACCAGCTTACCCGATGTGGAGTCCGGGTCAAGACAGAAATAACCGATACGCATAAACTGAAAACGGTCTTCCGGCCTGGCCTCTTTCATGGCTGGCTCGGCATACACTTTGGATAGCACTTTCAGTGAACCTGGATTGAGCAGGGTACGAAAATCTTCTTCCGCCTGGTTCAGGTCCTCCACCTGAAACAACCGGTCATACAAACGCACTTCAGCTTCAACCGCATGCGGTGCGCTCACCCAGTGGATAACCCCTTTCACGTTTACACCTGATGTATCCGAGCCACTCTTACTTTCAGGGATGTAGGTGCAGCGGAGTTCAGTAATGTTACCCTGATCATCTTTCACCACTTCTGAACAGGTGATGATATAGGCGCTCTTAAGTCGCACCGGTTGACCGGGAGCCAGCCGGAAGTACTTCTTTGCAGGCACCTCCATGAAGTCATCACGCTCGATGTACAGTTCGCGGCTGAAGGGCATCTCACGCATACCGGCATTCGGATCTTCGGTATTGTTTTCGGTGGGCAACATTTCGGTTTTGCCCTCCGGATAGTTCGTAATGACCACTTTAACTGGATCGGTCACCACCATGCGGCGAAGGGCGATCTTATTCAGGTGTTCGCGAACACAAAACTCAAGCAGTCCGATGTCAATGAGATTCTCGCGTTTGGCCACGCCAATTTTGTCGCAGAATTCCCGAATGGATTCTGGCGTATAGCCGCGGCGACGCACACCACTGAGCGTTGGCATGCGCGGATCATCCCATCCACTCACATGTTTTTCATTCACCAATTGTAGCAGCTTGCGCTTGCTCATCATGGTGTACGTCATGTTGAGGCGCGCAAATTCATACTGGTGTGACGGGTATATCTCCAGGTTTGCGATAAACCAATCGTACAACTCGCGGTGAGGAATGAATTCAAGCGTACAGATACTGTGGGTGATATTCTCGATAGAGTCGCTTTGCCCGTGGGCGAAGTCGTACATGGGATAGATACACCAGGCATCGCCAGTACGGTGGTGGTGCGCCTTTTTGATCCGGTAGATGATCGGATCACGCATGTGCATATTCGGGCTGGCCAGGTCCACTTTAGCCCGCAATACTTTTTCACCATCCTTGAATTGACCCGCCTTCATGGCTTCAAAGAGCCGTAGGTTCTCCTCGACGGAGCGATCGCGATACGCACTCGGTGTTCCCGCTTTGGTCGGTGTGCCTTTTTGGGAAGCGATTTCCTCGCTGGTGCTGTCGTCGACATAAGCCAGCCCCTTGCGGATCAGCTTCACCGCGAATTCGTACAACCTGGGAAAGTAGTCGGAGGCATAAAACTCATTGGCCCACTGAAAGCCAAGCCACTGCACATCCGCCTTGATGCTCTCTACATACTCAGTCTCTTCCGTGCTGGGGTTGGTATCATCAAACCGGAGGTTAGTCTTACCCCCGTACTTGAGGGCCAGTCCGAAATTGAGGCATATACTCTTGGCATGACCCAGGTGCAGATAACCGTTAGGTTCCGGTGGGAAACGGGTACTGATGGTCTGGTACCTGCCGCTCTTGAGGTCGGCCTCAACTATTTCTTCGAGGAAGTTTAAGCTCTTGTCGTCTGCCATGGCACAAATTGAAGGGCAAAGGTATAAAAGCCTGATGCAAATCATGGTTCCCGGCCGCCGGATTATCCTATTTTTCCGTGCAACTTTGACGAGGCAAATTGTGTTTTAGTATTGGTTTTAATACCTCAACGTGAATCAACCATGAAACAAACGTATACGGTGCAAGGAATGACCTGCAGTGGCTGTGCCAGCACGGTCGAAAAAGCACTTTCTAAAGTAACAGGAATTCAAAGTGTAACCGTTCGGCTGGAAGCCGCTGCCGCAGACATCACCGCTGAACGTGCCGTACCTTTCTCGCAGCTTCAGGAGGCCTTGCGCCCTTGGCCTAATTACCTGATCTCTGAAGACGGAAAAACGCATGCACCCCTGGCACCCGTCAGCTTCTGGCAGGATGTACCCGTGTGGCGACGTGCCGGCCTCAATACCCTGAATTGTCTCATCGGCTGCTCGATCGGAGATTTTATGATGGTAATCTTTTTGCAAGCGTACTACCCGAATACCTCTATGGCCTTGCAAATGGTGCTCGCCACAACAGCCGGGTTGATAACGTCCGTGGCCATGGAAACGGTGCTGCTGCGCATCCGGGAGAGTTTTGCCTGGGCACTTGCTTTTCAAACTGCCGTTTCGATGTCATTCATTTCCATGATTGCCATGGAACTGGTGATGAACACCACCGACTTTATGATCACCGGCGGCAAGGCCTCATTTGGAAATCCAATGTATTGGACGGCGCTTATTGTGGCGATGGTGGCAGGTTTCCTCGCGCCACTGCCTTACAATTATTATAAGTTAAAGAAGTACAATAAAGCGTGCCATTAGGCTGGTCTATTTTCCATAAATCTGATTCAATACTGCTGCCAGTCGGATTCCAGATTGCAGGATACGCAGCCTGACGATACTCAGGTATTTATAGGAGTATTGAAAACCCAGCGTGCCATTGCCAATGCTGTAGACCTGCGGGCGATAGCTCATGGACTCCATGGCCCATTCGCGCACGGTGGCACTCTGCCATTGCTTCATAACAGTCGCATCCGGACGAATCAATGATTCGGCCAATTCCGTATAACTCAGTTTCGTATCATCAATCATTTCGCTGTCCCATACGCGGTGCAGGTTAGAGTCATTGCGAAACCATTTTACCTTCACATCATTGCCGCCTTTGTCCCCCGGGCGTCCAACGTGGAGCGGCTGATGGATATCACCCACCAAATGGACGAGCATCTTCAGCATTTCCAGCTCCTGCTTCTCATTGAGCTTACCCGTTCCCAACTCCTTCATGAATTTTTCGATCATGGCTACCACTTTACCATCCGGGTTGGCTTCTACATCCTCATATTTCTTACCATCGGGTACCGTGGTGTAATGCCACTCTGTGGCGTAGTTGTAGGTTGAGTCAGACCGTATCTCATCCATCCAGGTGCTTACCATGGCGAGAGACTCCTGCTGCAAAATGGCGGCAATGCGCTTCTTTGCCTTGGGGTTCAGGTATTGCTCGGCCACTTTGCCCATAGCCCTGTGCCCGGTAGGGCCCCAGGCGAAGGCGGCGGCAGAAACCCATAATACCAATAGCAGAACAGATAGGGACTTTTTCATGATGAACTTGTTATCTGCACAATATTAACTTTTTCGGCTTCAACCCGCATCGTATCCCGGTGATATTAGCGTTATCTTTGATAGCCGGTTTTCTATGGAACAAACGGTTAAATTATCTGCCATCCGGGTTGCCAATCAACTGGACCTGAAAGGCGTCAAGAGCACCATCGAACTCAAGCCCCTGGCCGACAGCTCCTCGGAGTTGTTCTATGGCTTCGGCAGTAATAAGTTTCTGTACTTGTTCAACTACGGCGTAATGGTATTCACCGGTTACACGGAAGAAGAAATCAGCCGTACCGTATCCGGTCTCCAGCCCTATCAGCGCAACCCCGAGTCCTGGCTTCGCGACGAACATAGTGTTCATGTGGTAAGCGGTGCACCTTTGCAATTTGATTTCAATGAGTTAATTGTTGATCGCATCGATGCCCAAATCATCCGTATTGTGATGTTTAATCTCGCCCAATCAGTGGCGCTGGATCATTACCACGCAGTCTCGGAAAATCTGCTCACGGAAATCCGGGGATTCACGCGAAACCTGGAACTCACCGGCAAACTCAAGATCAGCCGGATCAACATGCTCAAGTTTATCGGCAAGGCATTGAATACCCAGAACGACATAGCCGACAATATTTACATTTTTGATGCACCCGATCTGGTCTGGGACGATCAATACCTCGACGATCTCCATAAAGGATTACTAAAACACTTTGACCTTCGGGTGCGGTTTAGTGAGATTGAATACACCCTGCGCATCATCGAAGACAACCTCCGGGTATTTCGTGAAATCATCAATCAACGCGAAAGCCGTCTGCTGGAATGGATAGTCATCATCCTCATCTTCGTGGAGGTGATTGACATGATCATCTCCAAACTATTCTGAACTATGAATAAACGACAGGCCCTTTTTCTCAATTTTGACATCGAAGCCCAGCCCGACGAAGTCACCTGCGGCCCTACATGCCTTCATGCCCTGTATCAATACTACAATGACCCCATCAGCCTGCAACAGGTTGTCAAGGAAGTAAAACAGCTCAAGAATGGAGGTACCCTCGCTGTCATGATGGGCAACCATGCCCTTCGCCGCGGCTACAAAGCCTCAATCTATACCTACAACCTCAATGTCTTTGACCCCACGTGGTTCAAACTGCCTTCGACCAAGATTGTAGAACACCTCAAGCGACAGATGCGTCATAAATTCAAACGCCGCAAGCTCATTGTCGCCAGCCGGGCTTACATTAAATTCATAGAGGCCGGCGGTCATATGTTATACCACGAATTGGATGATTCCCTGATCAAGGGCTATTTACAAAAGAAGGTTCCCATTTTGACCGGACTGAGTGCCACGTATCTTTATGGTACCCCCCGTGAAATTTCTACCACCAACAAATACGACAGCATCAAGGGTGACCCCGTGGGGCACTTCGCGATCATCAATGGTTTTGACGACGCCACCAAAAAAGTTTACCTCGCCGACCCGATGAATCCGAATCCGCTCAAGAGCCAATACTACAGCGTTGGTTTCGATCGACTCATCAACAGCATCTTGCTGGGTATTGTGACGTATGATGCGAATATGTTGGTGATTGAGCCGGGAAGGTAAATCGTAAATTGGACAGGGATCAGTTATGGGAATGGGGATTGGGGAACGGGAAGTTGGGAACAAATAGTTCGGAAAATTTTTGAGAGATCCTGGGCTTAGCCAGGAAGCTTTTTATAAGTTTCGGGCATGATCCGATCACTGGAAGAATTCAGAGCATATAAACTGGCTATGGAATTGGGGGCACAGGTTTGGAATATAGTTACTGGCTGGAATCACTTTGAAAAGAACACAGTCGGAAATCAGTTTGTTCGTTCAACAGATTCCATAGCAGCCAACCTAGCCGAGTCACTTGGCAGATATCATTACAAAGAAGGCAGGAATTTCTGTTATTACTCGCGTGGGTCACTCTATGAAACAAGGTCTTGGGCGACCAAAGCATTTGAGCGAAATCTGATCAACGAAGAAGCCTATTCATCTATGATTGAAAAAATGGATTCTTTGACCAAAATGATAAATGCCTTTATTGAGTCAAGCGGTCGCCATACAATCACCCCTTAGATGCAACTCCCCAATCCCTCAATCCCCGATCCCCAGGCCCTACTTTTCCCCCATGCCTAAACTCATCATCGTCGATCGGCCCAAACTCTGGAACCTCCAACTGGAGGATGTGGAGGTGATCACACCGGCGCGATACATTACGGAGTCACTCTATCAGACCATCAAACACCTGAAAGTCATTAACCTTTGCAAGTCGTATCAATACCAAAGCGAAGGCTATTACGTCTCCATGCTTGCTGAAGCCCGCGGACATAAGGTCCTGCCCGAAGTAAGCACCATCCAGGACCTGCGCTTTCCCTCGATTCTCCGCGATGACTCACAGGACTTCGATGCGCTGATTCAAAATACATTCAAGCACGAGCCCTACGACAAGGTAGAGTTCAATATCTATTTTGGAACCGCCCAGTCGGAGCACCTGAACAAGCTAGCCCTGCAGCTCTTTCAACTGGTGCAGGCGCCGTTGGTGCGCGTGAGTTTTTCCAAGAAGAGCAAGTGGATATTGCAGAGCATACGGCCGGTCTCCCTGAACGAAATGCCGGACACCGACCAGCCCATCCTGGAATCGGCGTTGGAGAAATACTTACTCCGCAAACGCGACTACCGGCCTGACAAGAAAAAATATGACCTGGCCATTTTAGTCAACCCCGAAGATCCCAACCCCCCCTCCGATGACCGCGCCCTCAAGCGCTTTTATAAGGCATCCCTGGAGGCTGGATTCAATACAGAATTCATCACCAAGAATGACATTGACAAGTTGATTCAGTATGATGCCTTGTTTATCCGCGAAACAACCAATGTCAACCACCACACCTTCCGGTTTGCCAAGAAAGCCGAATCACTGGGCCTGGCTGTTATTGACGACCCCGAGTCAATTCTCAAGTGCACGAACAAGGTGTACCTGCATGAACTGCTGAACACCAACAAAATACTCACCCCACGGTCTTTTGTCATCACCGAAGAAATCTGCAAGGCGGTGCCCGAGCACCTCACCTATCCTTTTATCCTCAAGCAGCCTGATGGCGCTTTTTCACGCGGCGTGGTTAAAGTTCACAATGAAGAAGAATTCAGGTTGGTACGGAAAAGTATGTTCGAGAAGTCGGACCTGCTCATCGCACAGGAATTCCTGCCTACTCCCTTCGACTGGCGGGTAGGCATCATCAACAACCAGGTGATCTACGTCTGTAAGTACTTTATGGCCAGCAAGCACTGGCAGATCGTTAACTGGAATGCAAAAAAAGAAGGTTCCCGCGATGGCGAAGTAGAATCCATTGCCGTCGACCAGGCACCACCCGGCCTTCTCAAAGTTGCCCTGAAAGCCACTGGTCTGATCGGTTCTGGACTCTATGGGGTAGACATGAAAGAGGTCGATGGGAAATTCATTATTATTGAAGTGAATGACAACCCGAATATTGATGCCGGCACGGAGGACAAAATCCTGAAAGACAAACTGTACGACATTATCATGGAGGCACTCCTGAACAAAATCAAATCCCGCAAATGACACAACCCGCGCGGTACCACATCTTCCAGGCTTATGGCATCGAACTGGAATACATGATTGTCGACCGGGAAACGCTCGACGTCAAGCCCATCGCCGACGAACTATTGCGTGCCGCCCTGGGGGTAATCGGCAGCGACTTTGAGAACGACCTGATTACCTGGTCCAATGAGTTGGTGCTCCACGTGATCGAAATCAAATCCACCAAACCGGAAAGCAACCTGTCGGCCATAGCCTCCGCTTTCGCCGATAATGTAACCCGCATCAATGAACTCCTGCTGCCGTTCAATGCCATGCTGATGCCCGGAGCGGCACATCCATGGATGAACCCAAACCTGGAAACCCGATTGTGGCCACACGACAACAACGAAGTATACGCTATTTATAATACCATTTTCGATTGTCGCGGGCATGGTTGGTCAAACCTGCAATCCACCCACCTCAACCTGCCATTCTACGACGATGAAGAATTCGCCAAGCTTCACGCCGCCGTCCGCCTGGTGCTTCCTATCCTCCCTGCCCTGTGTGCCAGTTCGCCGATCCTCGAAGGAAAGTCAACCGGGAGTCTTGATTCCCGAATGTTGTTCTACAAAAACAATCAGGCACGCATTCCTTCCATCACGGGCAAAGTGATTCCCGAAGCGGTCTTCTCCAAGCGGCAATACACAAATACCGTGTACGACAAAATCAAATCAGACATAGCACCATTCGATCACGATCATATTCTCGATCCGGTTTGGGTTAATTCGCGCGGGGCCATACCCCGATTCGACCGTGGCTCCATAGAAATTCGCATCATGGACATTCAGGAATGTCCGCCGGCAGATCTCGCTATCCAGGCGCTCGTGATTGAGACCATCAAATCACTGGTGGATGAATCATTCTGCAACCTGGAAGAACAAATGCGGGTCCGGACAGAGATCATGGCAGGTATTCTGGATGACACCGCCCACCAGGGACAGCAGGCAGAAATCTTATCTTCTGAATTTCCCAACATCTTCGGGCTTCGTTCTCCTTGTACCGCCGGTGATCTGTGGAAACATATTTATGCACGCCTTCAGGCCAAAGACGCAAGCCTGGCACATTGGGATAAGGAGTTGGCAGTTATTCTGAACGAGGGAACACTTGCCGATCGCATCCTGCATCATTTACACGGTGATTTTTCAACTGCTTCATTGCATCAGGTGTATCGCCGGCTTTCGGATTGTCTGGCGCAAAACAAAATGCTGCTGCTGTAATGAATCAATCCATTGCCCATGTTGCCTTACTGGTTGATGACTATGACAAAGCCATCGCATTTTACTGCGGCAAGCTCAATTTTACCTTAGAAGAAGACACCTTGCTTGGAAACGACAAACGGTGGGTGCTCGTCAAGCCACCCGGCTCAACGGGCACTTCGTTGCTGCTGGCCCGCGCCACCAATGAACAACAGCGGGAAACCGTCGGCAATCAAAGTGGTGGACGGGTATTTCTGTTTCTCTATACCGATCACTTTCAGCGCGACTACCAACATCTGCTTGATCAGGGCATCACCATCGTACGCCCTCCGGTGCAGGAAACCTATGGTACCGTTGCTGTTTTCTCTGATTTGTATGGCAATCTCTGGGACCTCATTGAACCAACCAGCACCCGATAATTCGATCAGGTAATCCGTACCCGGAAAGTTTATCCAATACTTCTGTTATGGCGTTAAGGACTTCATGCGTGCGCTTCGCAATTGGGTAAGGGTGTTATTTGGTTTCTCACGTACAGAAACAAATGGATTTCTCATTCTGCTCCCTCTCACCACGATGGTATTGTTCTCAGCACCACTCTACGAGGCTCTTTATCCGGCTCCTCCTCTGGTAGCTGATCAGCATAGGCTGGATAGTTTACTGAAGACCCTTGTATGGGAAACGCCGGATACTACGCAACCGCGGATGATTGCCTTTGATCCGAATCAGGTAAGCGACAGCCTGTTGGTCCGCATGGGGCTTCCCCTCCGCATGGCAGAGCGATGGATCAACTTTAGAAACAAAGGTGCACAGTTCAGGACCTGGCAGGATGTCAGCAAACTGTATGGTATTGATTCATCCTGGGTACATCGGGCGATACCGTTTATGCGGTTCCCGGTGCCGAAGTCCTATCAATTTACCCGGAAGAAAAAAGAGCAATCGCCTGTTGACATCAACCTGGCTGATACCACTCAACTGGATGCTGTCTATGGTATCGGGGCAGCACTCGCTCGTCGCATTACAAACTACCGAAGTCGCCTCGGGGGCTTTATTCGCATGGACCAGTTGTATGAAGTCTATGGACTGGATTCCGTGGTGGTAAAAAACCTGATGAAGAAATTTTTTGTGTCCGCCGATTTCAGTCCGGTCAAAATTTCATGGCAGCAAGCAACTGCAGAGGAGTTATCGAAGCACCCATACATACGAAGGAAAGAGGCGCAAGCCATTGCTGCGTGGTGCATGCAGCACAAAGGAAAATTGAGCGTGGCAGATCTCACGCAAATCCACGGGATCTCGGCTGAGTGGATTCAGCGAATACGACCTTATTTGCAGGAAGACCCCTGATCAGGCGGCAACTTCCATCCCTGGCTTGGGAGATTCAGTAGCTACTTCTACCTGCAGTGTCTCAGAATGCTGACTGAGGTCCAGTCCGAGTTTTTCCTCGTCGGCTGATACACGCAGCGGGGTTATCCAATCAGTGATCTTGAACAGCAGGAATGAGCCACCAAAGGTAAATACACCCACCAGCACCAGGGCCAGCAGGTGATAGCTGAACGTTTCTACTTGTCCGTACACCAGGCCCACGCCATTGGCGAACACACCGGTGAGGATCATTCCCACAATGCCACCTACACCGTGACAGGGGAAAACATCAAGCGTATCGTCGAGTGATGTTTTCTGTTTATAATAAACCGCCAGGTTGCTGATGATGGCAGCGACGAAACCGATGAAAATGCTTTGGCCAAGATTAACAAATCCTGCTGCCGGTGTAATGGCCACCAGACCGACCACAGCACCGATGCAGGCGCCCACGGCAGAAATCTTGCGGCCTACAAGGGCATCAAAAAGTACCCAGGTCATCATGGCAGATGCAGATGCAAAAGCTGTGGTGGCAAAGGCCTGAACCGCCTGACCACTGGCGGCGAGTGCAGAGCCCGCGTTAAAACCAAACCAACCAAACCAAAGCATGGCAGTTCCGAGAATGATAAATGGGATGTTGGCCGGGTGGTGGTATTTCTCCTCGCGTTTCCCGAGCATGTAGGCGCCCGCCAACGCAGCAAATCCTGCAGACATATGCACGACCGTTCCTCCGGCAAAGTCGAGAACGCCAAGCTTCCGCAGGAATCCATCCGGGTGCCAGGTCCAGTGCGCCAGCGGGCTGTAGATGACGAGGGAAAAGAGGCAGATAAAAATCAGGTACGACGTGAACTTCACCCGTTCGGCAAACGATCCGGTAATCAGGGCCGGGGTGATAATGGCAAACTTGAGTTGGAATAATGCAAAGAGCAGAAAGGGAAATGTTGGTGAGAATGCAGGATGCGGGCTCAGACCTACGTCCTTGAAGGCAAAATAGGTCATGGGGTTGCCGATCAACCCATGCCAGCTCTCTCCAAAGGCCAGGCTGAAACCAACCAGATACCACAGCAGGCTGATAACACCCAGGGCAATGAAACTCTGGAGCATGGTGGAAATCACGTTCTTAACGCTAACCATACCACCATAAAAAAAGGAAAGCCCCGGGGTCATGAACAAGACAAACGCAGTGGCCACAATCATCCATGCCGTATCCGCCTTATCGATCGTATCTACACTAGCTGACTCCGGATTCTCGCTGTTGAATAAGACGAGCAACTGTAAGGCAGCCAGAACGATGAAAATGACGATCCAGCGGGTTTTGGGCTTGCTCATGATGCTGTCAGTGAAATTTTTGCATGAATTTCGTAACAACAGGGTAAAAAATAACCCAATTGATCCAAAATTATTACCGAATCCGTTTGAATCGGGTCAAACCGGACCCCATCAGAGGCGAAACCTCATCAGCCAGTCAGTCTGCGGGTCTGGGCCCATCATAAAGATGTGTTCGGAGAAGCGCTCAAAGCCCCAGTGGGCATAAAACTCCTGGGCGCGGTGATTATTTTCCCAAACGCCCAGCCATATCCATTCAAGGTTTTGGGCGCGGGCATAGTCCAGGGCAAAGCGCATCAGGGCTGACCCCACTTTCTTGCCTTGGTAGTTGACATCCACATAAAGCCGTTGGATTTCAATGGTCTTGTGACCCAACAAGTTGGCAACTTCATCCGTTGTCCGAAGACGGATAAAACCGGCGAGGTGTTCACCATCCCAGGCCAGGTAATATGGATTGCCGGTCTCCAGGAACTCCTGTTCAAAACTGGCAACACTGTAAGACTCCGCCAGAAATGCTTCCATGATTTCGGGTGAATTCTGAGGACCGAAAGTGGCAATCTGAGTTTCAATCGCCACCCTTCGGAGCTCAGGCAGATCAGCAGGCCGGGCCTGACGAATTTCAATCATGACAGGCCTACCCCGATATTACTTCTTTTCAGCATAGTTCTGGATGGTATACAAAATACCCAAAGAGAACGCCTGGCTGTATTGTGCACTGGCATCCTGGTCATAGTCATACAGGAATATGCCTCCGAGGCTTACGTTTACAAAACGGTTCACTTTGGCCGTGAGATTCAAATCAACCCGGTGGTCAATTTTCTTGGCCTCAAGGGTCTCATAGTTGGCAAACATTACGTAACGCCACTTCAAATTGATGTTGGTGGCGATGTCTTTATTAAACTCGGCCATCATCTGGAAGGCATACCACTCAAAACGGGTAGAGGAACCTACTTCCACACCATAAGGCTTCAACGGATCTACGGAGCTGTAGCGGCCATCGTTATGCCCCAGGATCGTAGCGCGGGGGGCTATGGGAGAAAATCGAACCTTGAAGAAATCTGCCGGGTGATATTCAGCACCTATCGTGGCAGTGATGAATGCAGGTGCCAATGCATCTGATATCAATTGAGGTTGTTCAACGCCATTCACATCCTTTACATACTTATATCCCTTGGCGAACTGGGATACGGCGTTCATGGCAAAAAAGAAATCCCATTTCTTGTTGATGCTATGACCTAGTTTGGTATCGAGGAATATCCGGTCAAGGGTCTTGCGATACCCTTGTCCCTGGTTGTTCACCATACCATAGAGCATATCGATCTCATTGTCCCAGGATGTATTTCCCTTTTTGAAGTTGGCTTTGTAGTTCATCAGGGCCGTAAAACCGAAGGAATTGACACCACCCGCCTTCCAGTTGGAAGAAAAGGCAGCCTGGTTCAGGTTGAGCCCTGCTTTGAAAGCCTTTTTCCAGTTGGAGAGTGTATCCTCCTTAACAATTTGGGCAGAGGCTGATCCGAAAATCAGCACAAAAGCAACGATAAGACAATAGACCGGGGTAAATTTTTGATTCATGCGGTGTTTGATTTGCCGCAAAAATAGCAAAATCTGCCATACCCGGGTTTACAGGTTCTTGAGCTTGATATCTGTCAGAGCTGCTTCCGTCAGGGGCTTGGTGATGAACTTGATGACGTAGTTGTTATTTACAATTCGGTCAATATCCCGTTTGTTGTCTGAGCTTGACAAAATAATTACACGGCATTTGGTGCGTACGACTTCCTTGAGTTTTTCAAACTCATACAGAAAAACAAATCCGTCCACCACCGGCATATTGATATCCAGGAAGATTATGGTCGGCAGATTTTCCGGGTTGTTTTGATTGGCCGCCAAATAATCCAAGGCGCTCTTTCCGGAGTTTTTTACTTCAACACGACGGGCGAAATGGGTTATTTCTACGATACGTTTACTTATAAAATTGTCAGTGTCATTGTCATCCACCAACATGACCAGGTCAACAGTTTCCATGTGCACGAATTACCCGCCTTAAGGGCCTCGACAAATTTATTCCTTTTCAACAGAAACCATAGGGTGACACCCATTATTAACGGTTTCGTGTAAGGTTTACGGCTAAAATCAGATAAATCAAATCAGTGCATGCGCACTTTGAGCTTTTCGCCCACAGTCAGGCTGAAATCTTTCTTGCCATTCCACTCCATCAACTCGCGGATAGTGACCCCATATTGTCTGGCAACGCTGTATAATGTGTCCGAGGCCTTGACCTCGTGGAGTCCGGTATCTGGCGCTTCCACCTTGATTCCGGGTTCTGTATCCGGTGCCGCTACCGTCACCTGGGTCGCGGTCTCCGGACTATCCCATCGAAATGAATCTTCGGTATTAAGCGTTGCGACACTATTCTGCCCACCTGTTTCAATAACAGCGGGTTTCCGACCGGCCAGATAGATCACCGTGCCCGCCACTACCTGATCCGACTCATTCAAGCCATTAAACTTCCGCAATGATTTTTGCTGCACCCCAAAGCGATGGGCTACAATCCACAGGTTATCTCCTGCCCGCGCGGTGTACGTTTCGACTTCGGCTTTCTTCTTCTTTCTTTCCAAAAAATAAATCTGGCCAGCTCCGATGGTTTGATCACTGGTGAGTTCGTTGTAATGCAGAAAATCGGTAACCGAGATTCCGCCTCGCTCGGCAATCATCCGGATCGATTCTCCAGCCTGGGCGCGAATGGTGGGTATGCCATTAATTGGTGCTTCTTCGGCCACTGGCTGTTTGGCTACTGTCTCTGGTGCGGGTTTGGCGCTTACCGTCGAAAGGGTACCGAAACCGGCCACTACCTCTCCGGTGGGTAAGATCACCGCATATTCACGGTCAGCCGGGATTCGTTCTGCCTTCAACCACTTATTGAATTCCCGGAGTTTGCTTTCATCCATGGCCGCTTCCCTCGCAATTTCTGCCAGCGTACGTCCACCCCCATCCATCTTGCTAACCTGCAATGTCGGCTTCGTCGACACCGCACCTTCAAAGGCTACCTTATGTGCCAGGTATTTGCGCACGTACCAGTACGTGTCAGGTGTAATTTCCATGTGGCGTGTGCCCAGGTTGCCCTCACCCACAGCGCGCATCACACCCCCGGCACCCATCTGATACGACTGCAAGGCAAAAACCCAGTTATTGAAGTAGTGGTTACACTGCTTGATATAACGCGCGGCGGCCCGGCTGGCGCTCACAATATTCATTCGTTCGTCGACCTCATCATCTACACGCAGTCCCATTTCACGGGCCGTAAAGTCCTTGAACTGCCAGAAGCCTACGGCATTGGAAGAAGAAACAGCATCTGCCACGAGCGCACTTTCCTGCAAGGCAAGGAACTTGAAATCATCGGGAAGGCGCTCCTCAGCAAAGATTTTTTCAATGATGGGGAAATACGTTCTGGCTCGTTCAGCTTTTACGAGAAAGTACCTGGGATGCTGAGTGAGGGCATCCACATCTTTCTGGATGTCCCGGCGTGCATCATCCCGGATGGTGAGGGTCATCCCCGCAAATTGCATTTTGTGGGGGACTTGCGGTGATTGGCCGAAGGCGGCTCCGCAAAAAATAAGCGCAGGAGCTAAAAGTTTCATCGGTAACTCCAAAGATAGCGGATTCCTATATTTTTCGCATAATCATGATGCCATCGCGGAAGGGTAACAACAGATGCTCTACCCGGCTGTCGTTATGAATCTTGTCATTGAAGGCAGTAAGTGCTCTGGTGTCCTTGTCGTCAGCGGCCTCGACCACCTTACCACTCCACAACACATTATCAGCAAGAATCCATCCACCGGAGGAGACTTTATCAATGACCAGGTCAAAGTACCGGCTATAGTTCTCTTTGTCGGCATCCATCCACACCAAATCAAACGGCCCGTCAAGGTTGGGTATGATATCAAGGGCGTCTCCGATGAGACAGCTGACCCTTTCGGTGAGTTGTGCTTCCTCAAGGTAGCGTTGAATGCGCTCCTGAAGTTCCTCATTAATTTCGAGGGTGATCAGGTGGCCATCGGGCTGCAACCCCTCCGCGAGACAGATGGTAGCGTAGGCCGTGTACGTGCCAATTTCCAGAATGCGCTTGGGGCGAACCGCCTTGCTCCATAGGGACAGGAATCTTCCCTGCAAGTGACCTGACAGCATGCGCGGCCGCATCACGAGTACGTGCGTCTCACGATTGATTTTTTGCAAGAGTGGTGACTCTGGCGAGGTGAGGGCTTCCGCGTAAGCGTTGATATTTTTAGGCAGGAAATCCATAGGCTACGCCGAGATCGGTTCCATGATTAATGTACTAAAGTGCTTCGGGTCAAACATCTCCTGCGACAGTTTGAGGATATCCATGGCGGACGTGTCGCGCACGCGTGAGAAGATTTCGTCGAGGGTAGGCACCCGCCCTGCATCGAGCAGTCCGCGGGCCATCATCATCATAAAGCTGATGTTACTTTCTTCGGCCATGGCGACCTGCCCCAGCATTTGCTCTTTGGCCGAGGCCAATTGCCGGGTACCCATCTTTTCCTCGCGTAGCCGGCGCAACTCTTCGTGCACCAGCCGCAGGCTCTTCTTCAATTGTGACGGCTCGGTGCCAAAAGAAAGCATCAGCAGGCCTGTATCCGTGAAGGGGACAAACTGAGCACCGATTGAATAAACATACCCGTGCTTTTCACGCAACGACAGGTTGAGTCTGGAGTTCATACCGGCGCCCCCGAGAATGTTGGTAAGCAAATAAAACGAACCGCGCCGAGGGTCTGACAAAGAAAAGGCAGGGCGTCCCATCGCGCATCGTGCCTGCTTCACGGGTCGCTGGAGTATGCGCTCGGTTGGCTTATACCCACTGAAAGACTTACGCCTGGTGTTCGTCACGGTGTGCGGCACCGAACCCATATATTTTTCCGCCAACCGGATCACGGTCTCCGGTGGTACGTTGCCCACACAGGAAAACACAATCCGATGCGTGTCCATATGCTGCTTTATAAAACTCCGGAAATCCCTGCGATGAAAATTGCGGACGGTTTGCTCCGTGCCCAGGATATTCATGCCCAGGGAATGATTTTGAAAAATGAGTGCATCAAATTCATCCTGCAAAGATCCATCCGGATCATCGTGGTACATCGACATCTCTTCCAGAATCACCTGTCGTTCGCGTTCGATCTGGGTAGCCGGGAAAACGGAATGGAACGTAATGTCGGTCAGCAATTCAATGGCGCGTTCGAAATAGTCGTCACGTAGGGAAGCGAAAAACAAGATCTTCTCTTTGTCGGTATAGGCATTCAGTTCGCCGCCCAGGGACTCCAACCGGTTGAGGATATGGAAAGAGTTTCGCTTAACGGTGCCTTTGAAGGCCATATGTTCCCAGAAATGGGCAATGCCCTGATTGGCCGGTGATTCATCGCGACTGCCAATGTCGAGCATGATGCCGCAATGGACAATTTTGGTGGAGGTCACCCGGTTATGCACCACACGGATGCCGTTTTTCAGGGTATAGATAATGTGTTCGCGCATAATCAGCTGCAAGGTAAGATCAGATGGTCGTTGTCTCAAGGCCGAACAAAATCGACCGAAACCGGTCGCCACCCTTGACAAAAGGCTTTGACAGGTTGTAAAATGAGGTAATTTTCTGGCATTGCTCTTGTAAACAAACTCACTATGGAAACACAACAAGTACGAACCTGTTTCACACTGACCTTTACCCAGGAACAGTATCTTCATTCAAAATCCTATGTGGAGGATATGAAAAAGCATCCTCAGCGTGTCTACTGGACAGGCAAGCAGGGCAAAAGCGATGAGGAATTGATCATGGAGCAGATTGCGCACCGCATTCTTTCAGGATTCTATAATAACGAATCCTTTCGCGCCGCCCGTCATATCATCGGTATGGAAAGTGTGACTACATCCTGATCTCAGGAAGTAACTGCCTGTGCCGGATTTCCGAACATGGTGGCCCCTGCCTTGACGCTGCTAATCACCACGGAGCCGGCGCCGATGCGGGCGCCTTTGCCAATCGAAACACCAGCTATGATGGTGACACCCGATCCGATGAATACTTCATCTTCTACCACCACACCCGGGTTGATGATGCTGCCTGAACCAAGCTGGACAAAATCACCGATGGTGCACTCAGCACCTACGTGGCTGTGCGCATGAAAAAGCCCATAGCTTCCCAGGGTACTGCCCGGTCCCGTACTGAATCCTGTGTCAAAAAAATTCCCATAGCCCAGCACGGTCTTGGGTGAGAGGGCGGCCAGTTTGTGGGTGGCATTGACCGGCTGCACATGACGAACCTCCTTCAACAAAGACACAATGCTTCGTCTTAACTTGTTGTCGTCAACAGCAACAAATGCCTCACATTTCTTTCCGATCAGTTTCAGAAATCCATCATCATCGGTGCCACCGAGCACCACGGCTTCATCCAGTTCCGTTCCGTGCAACTTCTTGTTATCATCAAGAAATCCATAAACAACAACTTCATTGCTCTCAAAAATTTCTTTGGCAATCCGGCCCAGGTGATTGGCACCGAAAATTATTACAGGGTTTTCCATAGCGGGGCAAAGGTATGAAAATGCTAACCGGGAATCAGGCGACCCAACCACCTGCGTACTTCAGGATTGGCCTCCAGCAACAGCATTACCAAAAAAGGCAGGAACCCGACCTTGTAACGGGACAAAGTACCCAGGTTCGGCGATGACAAAGCAAGGAAAACGGCCAACAAGATTGTGTAGGTGATCACGGCACCCGTCAGTAGCCGATCCGGAGATTGCCAGGCTGATCGGATACTCCGACATGCCAGCAATAACAACACCAGCAAGACAGTATTCTCCACCGCTGCCAACATAGAAGCTACCTGTCTGGTCTCGCCGATCCAGGGTCGGAACAAACAGGAGAACAAGGCCCATGGAGCATTCCACAGCAGACTCCCAGCGTGAGGCTGCAGGTTATCAAAATGAATAACACCTGCAGGCTCAGAGAGGCTGACAAACGCAGCGTTACTCTCCACGATTACGGCAGCAATGCGCTCCGGATAAAAATTAGGATGGAGCCCGGTTGAAATCAATAGAAAGGTGGCCAGCAGAACTCCCGCGAGTCCAAGCTCAAACGACCTCCAGGAAGGCCGAAGTCGCGTTATGTAAACTACAGAAACGGTGGCTAATAAAACCGGCGCCAGTATTCCCAGCCAGTAATATTTGAGGTTCCATCCCACCCACACAGCCACCACGCCAAGAATATAATTGTACCATACCACATGTCCTCGTCTGTACCAGGTAAGGAACAACGACACCAGCACATATATCGATGCCAATCCCAAGCTCTCTTTGATCATCCCCGACGACCAGAAAACGACGGACGGAAAGAAAAACAAAGCCACGGCAGCCGGGATCCGGTATGTTTGAAGCTGCAGAAAAAGTTTCCAGGCTGTCAGGAATGAGATGAATGAAAACACAATGGCCATCATCCAATAATTGCCACCTGTAATCCATGAGATGATGGCTGCCACTTTTGAAAAGAAGAAGGAACGCGGAACACCCTGAACCCCGAACGACATCAACGTTGAATCAGGAAGTTCACTCCAGAGTATGTCCAGGGCCTGCGCAGGGCTTGTCATACGGGAAGCGATGACGGACGATTCGTTCCAATATTGCAGGGTATCACCCTTTCCGTCATAATAGTACATGTAGGTCAGCCCGAGGGCGATACCTGCCAGACATTTCACCGTGAGCCCCGCGATAAACAGGCTGCGGTCGGCTGACTTCAATTTGCGTACCACGTAATAAGTGATGGCGAGCAGGCTCAACAATGAAAACCAGGTCATGCCATTCATAGCCGGGCCGGATTAACCAGGGATGATCCAATCACACAGGTAAGACAAGCATGGGGCCTGCACGAATTGTTATACCATTCAATAGCTCCCTGCGAATCAAATGCCGAGCGAAGCGAAAGTCCGAGATCAGTCCAGAGTCGGGTGATTCTGTTTTCTTCCGGAGGTAACTGCTCGAGGATTGCCACTGCTTTGTCCAGCAGCGCCTGTTGGTCGGTGAAGCGGGCATACCCAACGAGCACGGGTACAACAGCGTTAATGATCAGGTTGCAGATACTGTCCGTTCCCAGCCGGTGTGCACGCGCTGGTGACCGGCGCGCAAAGCGATAATGGGTTGTCCAGTAGGATGAAGGCTCTATATCGAGGAATTGTGGCAAGGCTTCGGGCGGCAATTCCACAAGGTCCGAAAAAAGATGCTGTCTATGGTAGATCAGCGCGCCGAATTGTGCGAGTCGCAGGGTGGGAAAATTAGCTGGTCGCATCCGGAGAAACTTCCATTGCGACTGGTTCATCTTAACAGAAGTCAATTCATATTTATGAATGAGGAGCCGATGGTCGCGTTTCCGTTCCTGAAAATAAGGATCTTTGAAATTCCCGTCGAGAAACCCGCCCTGACCCAATAACAAAGCTTCTATGTCTTCCAATCGAGATGCCTGTTTCCGGATCACTGCCAAGGGCAGATGGCGGGCCAACTGAAAAAAGGGTTCTGCATTGACATGAAACCCGAAGTTTCTCGCCAGCCACTGATAATTGGTTTCTTCCCAATCGTGTTTGTTGATGGCGAGGAGGGATAATACCTCACGGCCCTTCCGTTCCAGGCGTTGAAACAGCGACCGGTCAAGCATGGATCGTTTCCTGACCTCCTCCACCTGGGGAAAGGATCTTTTGCAGGGTACAGCGAGGGCGCTGGTGACCAACTGTCTCCAGGTATATATCAGCTTTTCGTCTACACGCCCCACCAACTCGAGGGTAGGTATCAGCGTGGCATCTTTCCGCACAATGTCCTGATCATATTTCCATACGACATGCAGAATAACATTGTCATAGGCCGGATCGGCATCATGGCCATGTGTTACCCAATTCGAAGAAAGAATATGAATCTCAACGTTTCCAACCCAATTAATGCCGCCAATACCAATGCGTGCTCCTGTGAAATCAGGTCCGGCATCGGCATTGAGTTGCCCGGGCCATCGGATATCTATCGATTCACCGGAAGTGGTCGTAAGTTTTTCCTTTCGGAAATACTGCATCTGCCACAGGTAGTGTATAAACGACTCGTTCATGGCAGGCTATCGTTCGCATCAGCGCAAGGTTTGGAGCAATTGCTTCATTTCCTCCTGCATCCGGGCACATTCCCGGGCGGCAGCTTCCGCAAAGTCATCTGCAGAAGAGGCGTATAGAATATTCCGTGAAGAGTTTACCAGCAATCCGGCATCCGCATTGAATCCAGCCCTGGATATTTCTCCTAAATCACCGCCTTGTGCACCGACACCGGGCACGAGAAAGAAATGTCGGGGTGCAAGTGAACGAATATGCTTCATTTTGTCCGGGTGGGTTGCACCGACTACAAACATCAGATTGTCAGGTGTACCCCAGGCCCCAACCTTATGAATCACCTCCTCATACAAAGGGAGTCCTGTTGCTTCATTTTTAATGAGCTGAAAATCGCTGCTGCCGGGATTGGAGGTATGCACGAGTACGATGACCCATTTATCCTGGAACTGCAGGAAGGGCTTCACTGAATCTTCTCCCATGTACGGAGCGACGGTAACAGCATCTACCTTCATTTGCTCAAAGAAAGCCCTGGCATATAATGTAGATGTATTTCCGATGTCACCCCGTTTCGCATCGGCAATGGTGAAAATATCCCTGGGTATATAGTCAATCGTTTTTTGCAAGCTCTCCCAGCCCCGCGCACCCAGGGCTTCATAAAATGCCAGATTCGGCTTATACGCAACACAATAGCGGTGGGTAGCATCAATGATTCTCTTGTTGAATTCAAAGACCGGGTCATCAGACCTGCGAACGGCGGCCGGCAATTTGGTTATGTCGGTATCCAACCCCACGCAGAGGTATGAGTTCTTGGATTTGATTTGGGCTATAAGTTGGGCGCGGTTCATGATTGAAAGTTAGGCATTTCAACAGGTCGGGTGATCATAACGGCTTGTCTGATTTTCAGAACAAATTACCAAAATAAAAAGCCATGCGGTGGGCATGGCTTTGGACTCACAGAACACGGGGACTCATCGCAAATCGATAATCTCTACCCCCGGATATTTCTTTACATCAAAATTGAAGAACACGTCTTCCACCTTGGCCACTGGATTAAACTTGGTGATCAGGTATTTGTAGTGATTACCTGCCTTATCAAACATCACCCAGCTCTGAATGCTTTTATCTTTCTTTACAATATTCATCTTTACCTTGAAGTACTGGGCATCGCGCTTCTCCGGGATCAGATCCACCACTTCACACAATACGCCGCCTTCCATCTTTTCTTCAATAAACAGGTATTTATAACCCTTCTTGTATATCTCGTAGAATTTGGAGGGGTTCAAGTCATTGGAGTTCGGATCGTAATTGTCGATGTTCACCTCTTTGGCTTCAGGCAAATACGTCCAGAGAGTTGTGCCGTTATTGATCACCTCCTGTTCTGGCAGGGTAAGCCGGTACTTGTCGCCCTTCACGGTCATTTTGCCTTTGAATTCCTCATTGATTTTTTCCACCTCGTTGGACAAGGTGTAAGAGAAGGTGGCTTCGAAAGAAGGAATGGCTTTATACTTCCTGCCCATGGCCTCCAGAATTTCGAGGGCCTTAGGGTCATATTGTGCGTAAGCACCCTGTACTACCAGGGCAAATACAGCGAGGAAAAACAGCTTTTTCATTACCAGAACCTTATTTGGACGCGTTTGGGACGCAAATTTAACTATTGTCGTGTTTTTCCTTAAGACCACTCAATAATTGTTCCAAACTCATTTCGTCCTTCACAAGCACCTCCCTCGCCTTGGAACCTTCAAATGGCCCGACTATCCCGGCTGCCTCCAACTGATCTATTAATCGGCCGGCCCGGTTATACCCCAGTTTCAATTTTCGCTGAATCAAAGATGTGCTTCCCTGCTGGTGCATGACAATCAGCCTGGCTGCATCCTCAAAGAGGGCATCGCGGTCTGATAAATCAACGTCGCTGGCACCTGTTTCATCTTCACCTTCAAATTCAGGAAGCAGGTAAGCCGAATCATAGCCGCGCTGTGAACCAATAAATTCAACAAGTCGATCAATTTCGGGTGTATCGACAAACGGGCTCTGCAAACGAATAAGGTCAGAGCCGGATGAAAACAACATATCTCCCATGCCGACCAACTGGTCCGCACCACCCGTATCGAGGATGGTACGCGAATCTACTTTGGCCGTCACCCGGAAGGACAAGCGTGCCGGGAAGTTGGCTTTGATTACACCCGTGATTACGTTTACGGATGGACGCTGGGTGGCAACGACGAGGTGAATACCGATTGCCCGCGCCAACTGAGCCAGGCGAGCGATCGGGGTCTCTACTTCCTTACCGGCCGTCATCATCAGGTCGGCCAACTCATCTATTACAAGTACGATGTAAGGAAGGAATCGGTGACCTTCTTTCGGGTTAAGCTTGCGACCGACAAACTTCGCATTATATTCCTTGATGTTGCGCGCGCCGGCATCTTTCATGATCTCGTACCGGTTCTCCATCTCGATACAAAGCGAGTTGAGGGTGTGTACCACTTTCTTGGTATCGGTGATGATGGCCTCCTCACTATTGGGCAACTTGGCCAGGTAGTGACGCTCAATCTTGCTGAAGAGCGACATCTCTACCTTCTTAGGATCTACAAGAACAAACTTCAACTGGCTGGGGTGCAACTTGTATAGCAAGGAGGTCAGAATAACATTTAACCCCACTGATTTTCCCTGACCGGTGGCACCCGCCACGAGCAGGTGGGGCATCTTGGCCAGGTCTATGACCAGTAATTCATTTGAAATAGTTTTACCAATGGCGACTGGCAGATCCTTGTCGGTTTTCTGAAAACGCTCTGAAGCAATTACCGAACGGATACTTACCATCTCACGGTTCTTGTTGGGAACTTCGATACCAATGGTTCCCTTTCCGGGAATAGGTGCAATGATCCTTATCCCCAATGCCGAAAGGCTCAGGGCGATATCATCTTCCAGGTTCTTGATTCTCGAAATCTTGATCCCTGCTTCCGGAACAATTTCATACAAGGTTACCGTTGGTCCAATGGTAGCCTTAATACTCTGAATACCAATCTTAAAGTTGGTCAGGGTGGCGAGGATACGATCCTTGTTGGCATTGAGCTCTTCCTGGGTCACCTGCACTTTACCAGCCTCAAACTCATTGAGCAGGTCAATGGGTGGAAACTTATAACTGCTGAGATCCAGGGTCGGATCGTAGACACCTTGCTTCTCTACCAGTTGATCGGCAACCACATCGGTCTCCAGGGGCGGCTCTTCAATGGTAAATACCGGCTCTTCTTTTTTCTTTTCCGGCTTGGGGGGTACGATATCTAATGGTATGGAGGCCACCTCGGTAACCGGAGGTTCCGGTACTACGGGAGGTTTCACCACTAATACTGGTTCGGCTTCCGCCGGCCAATTGTCGCGCTCGTCCAGGTAGGCGGGAGGTGGAGCGTCTTCATCCATAATGGCCTCATTGCCCATGGGCTTAGGGTCACGCACCTGAAATGCATTGATGGCGGTGACATTGAAGAAGTAGATTATAAAGATAAACAGGGCAAGTACCAGAAAGAGAAATGTCCCCCATCCCAACAGGCTGTCGGCAATATAGGCCAGCTCATACCCCAACCCTCCACTGAGGAAACTGATCTCGGTAGCGCCGGTAATGCTGTGGGTCAAATAGCCGAGGAGTAAACTCAACCACAACCCGGCGAAGATGGAGAAGGTGAAGGCGGTAAAGAAGGACATCAACTCGCGCTTGAACGCCAGCCGGAATCCCAGCAGGAAAATCAGGGGTGGCAAGAAGAAAGCGGAGAGACCAAACCAGCGGAACATGAAATAATGCGAGGTGACTGCACCGGCAAGGCCCAGCCAGTTGTCCGTATCCCGGCCGGATTCCAGGGCTCCTGTCTCTGTGAGGCCTTCCACCACACTCTGATCTGCTTTACCCGTAAAGAGATACGAAACAAAAGCAACGAATAAGAATAAGGAGGTAATCAGCAGGAAGAACCCGAGGGCAAGGTGAAACCGGGGATCTTTGAAGAAGTCCAGATTAAACCTTGACTTCGACTTACTACCCCTGCTCTTTTTCTCCTTTTCGGGCTTCTTGAAAGTATTGGACTTGTAGGTGTTTTCTGCCATTGAAGTTTAAAAAGTATGGTAAAACTAATGATTCTCCGGTGAATTCACACCGTGGTGCGTCATAGCTAAACAGACCCCTAAGTCATCTGACTCCTTCCCCGGCACCTTGCCGACCGGCCGTATCATCATCTTGGAGTTCGGTTAAATTTTACCAAACTTCACCAACTAAATCTTAACCCCGATATGAGATTATCTTCCTTCATTTCGTCAGGTCTTATTGCATTGCTCGTTTCCTGCTCCCCTGGAACAGAAACTGCCCAACGTCCGGATGTTAAGGCACCCGTTGCCAAGATTGTACCATTTGAAATAGTCGCCAAGCACGGCCACAAACGAATCGATAATTACTACTGGCTTAAGGAACGAGAGGATACGGCTGTCCTTAACTACCTCAAGGCTGAAAACAAGTACCTCGACACCATGACCGCACATACGCGACCATTGCGCGAGAAATTGTACAATGAAATGAAGGCACGCATCAAGGAGAAAGATGAATCCGTGCCCTACAAGGATGGAGAGTATTATTACTACACCCGCTTTGAAGAAGGAGCAAACTATCCCATCTTTTGCCGCAAGAAAGGATCCCTGGAAGCTGCGGAAGAGATCATTGCCAACGGTAATGATCTTAGCAAAGGTCATAAGTATTTTAACCTGTTCATTTCAGCCAGCCCCAAGCATGACCTGGTGGCCCTCGCCATCGATACGGTAGGCCGGCGGTTTTATACATTACAGTTCAAGGATATGTCCACGGGTACCCTGCTCGCGGATGTTATCCCGGGTACAACAGGTAATCTTGCCTGGGCGGCTGATGACAAGACCATATTCTACGGCAAGCAGGATCCCACCACACTTCGGGCGAATGAAATTCGTCGTCATACACTGGGAGAAACCGGAACTGATAAATTGATTTTTGAGGAAAAGGACCAGACCTTGTCATGCGATGTTGGGTTGGCCAAATCGAAGAAATTTATTTTGATTCAATCCGGAAGAACGGATGCATCCTATGCCCAATTCATTCCGGCAGATAAGATTGACGCCAAACCAACGCTGATTCAACCGCTGCAAAATGACGTGGAATATTCAGCCGATCACGCAGGTGGCAAATTCTATATCCGCACCAACCTGCAGGCACCTAACTACCGCCTGGTAGAAATGGCCGACACCAAGACCGGTGCAGAAAACTGGAAGGATGTAATCCCGCATCGCGAAAAAGTCTTCTTCCGGGGATTTGAATTATTCAAGGACTATCTCGCCATAGAAGATGAAAGTGAAGGACTCACCAAAATCCGGTTGATCAAGTGGTCGGACAAGACTGAAACCGCCATCGACTTTGGTGAACCAACTTACATTGCTGGAATTGATAACAATCCGGAGTTTGATTCAAAGGTGATCCGGTACAGCTACCAGTCTATGACAACGCCACCTTCAACTTATGACTATACGATCGACACCAAAGAAAAAAAGTTACTGAAGCAACGGGAAGTACTGGGTGGCTTCTCTCCCACAAACTACCAAACCGAACGCATCATGGCCCCGGCCAAGGATGGCAAACTGGTACCCATCTCCATCGTCTATCGCAAAGACAAGTTCAAGAAGGACGGCACCAACCCATGCCTGCAGTATTCATATGGTTCTTACGGGTCCACTTCATACGCCACATTCAGTTCGAACCGGTTGAGTTTGCTGGATCGCGGATTCGTATATGCCCTGGCGCACGTTCGAGGCGGACAGGAAATGGGCGGCCAATGGTATGAAGATGGCAAGATGATGCATAAGAAGAATACGTTCACGGACTTTACCGATTGTTCGGATTTTCTCATCGCCAATAAATATGCAGCCAAAGACAAACTCTTTGCCTATGGCGGCAGTGCCGGCGGTCTGCTGATGGGCGCCATCACCAACATGCGCCCCGAACTATACAAAGGAGTGATTGCCGCAGTGCCGTTTGTTGACGTGATAACGACCATGATGGATGAAAGCATCCCACTGACCACGTTCGAGTGGCGCGAGTGGGGGAATCCAAACATTCAGGAGCAATACGAGTACATGTTGTCCTATTCGCCGTATGACCAGGTGGAGCGGAAAGCCTACCCCAACTTATTGGTCACCACCAGCCTGCACGACAGCCAGGTGCAATACTGGGAGCCGGCCAAATGGGTGGCCAAGCTTCGCGCTATGAAGACCGACAACAACCTGTTGCTGATGTATATTAATATGTCAGCCGGTCACGGTGGCCAATCAGGACGTTTCCTGTCGTTGAAGGAGGAGGCCATGCGGCAGGCATTTATGCTGGATCTTGTTGGAATCAAGGACTAGCATACCCCAATTTACATGAGAAGAGACCAGGGCCTGCGCTCTGGTCTTTTTGTTTATGGGGTTGAGATTGGTTGTTCTGAATTCTCTAGGAGGAATGTAAAAACAGGCTTAGCTTTCTATTCTGACTGGAGAGATTCAGACAGACCACCAAACCCCCTGCTGAAGGACCTTGTCCTTCAACCCTATGCTGTCCAACAACAACCGGCCTGGCACATTGCTGCGACCCGCTTATGTTGGCATTCTGCTGACGGGTCTGTTTGTTTTCATGGCTCAGTTTCTCTTCGGGCAGGAAGTACCGATCTTTCAATATGCCCGGGTTGCGGGTGGAAATCCGAACACAGATCGTGGGAAATCAGTGGTCACCGATGCTGGCGGATACGTTTACCTGGTTAGTGAATTCAGAGGCACCGGAGACATCGATCCTGGTCCGGCGGTTGTTACTAAGTCGGCGACAGGCACCGATCTAATTCTTGTTAAGATTGACCCTTCGGGCAACACCGTATGGATTAAGACCATTAATTCGGCAACGGTGATGGATATGGCACTGGATGATTCCGGAAACATTTTTCTCACTGGAGATTTTTCAAGTACCATTGACTTTGACCCGGGTCCGGGAGTAAGCAATCTGACATCATTAGGTTACAGTGACGCTTTTGTCCTGAAGCTTGATAACGACGGGAATTTTATTTGGGCGAAAAGTTTTGGAACCACCAATCCCAACGATATCGGTTATTCAATTGCTGTTGATCCGACGGGAAATGTGATTACTTCAGGGCAAATAGCTGGTCCCGCTGATTTGGATCCGGGCCCTGGAATCTCCATGGTGACTCCTTCGGGATATGGAGCATTCGTTCAAAAACTGGATGCCAATGGGAATTTTCTTTGGGGCGCGGCCTTTTCGGGCACCAGTAATATCGACGCTGCAAGAGCTGTTACGACTGATGTGGCGGGCAATGTTTATGTTACCGGGTTATTTACCGGCACCTCGGATTTTGATCCAGGCCCTGGGACATTCACCATGACGGCACTTACATACAGTAATGTATTTGTAGCAAAGCTTACCGCCAATGGAAACTTCTCCTGGGCTAAGTCATTTGGCGGACCCGGATGGGACTATGGCAATAGTATAACGGTAGATCCTTTGGGCAATGTATATACCGCCGGGCAATTTGGAGGGCCTGCAGACTTTGATCCCGGACCCGGTGTCTTCACGTTGACGACGGTACTCGGGGGATTTGTCTCTAAGCTTGATACCAACGGAAACTTTGTTTGGGCAACTGCGCAGGGCAGTGGCGGGTGGTTTGCCACTAATTCAATTGCCTTAGATACTTCCGGAGATGTGTATACCACGGGTTACTTTCTGGGCAGTGCGGATTTTGATCCGGGACCCGGCACTTTTACCATCGTCCCCAACAGCTATGATGCTTTTGTGTCAAAACTCACCAGCTCAGGAAATTTTGTTTGGGCCACCTCCTTTGGCGGACCAAACCGGGATGAAGGCATCTCAATAACCGTTGATCCATTTGACAATATCTATACCACGGGCAGCTATGAAACGACTGCCGATTTTAATCCTGGTGCCTGTGTTAATAGTTTTACGGTTGCCGGAGGGGCTGATCTTTTTCTACAGAAGATGAGTACCGGAATTGTTGGGCCTCCTCCCACCTTCAGCTCCTTTACACCGACTTCCGGCTATCCGGGCGCCACCGTGACGCTGACGGGCACAAACTTCAGCACCGTGCCTGGTGTCAATGTAGTCCGCTTCAATGGGGTCCAGTCGGTCGTTACAGCATCTACGTCCACGTCAATCACCACCACCGTGCCTGCAGGTGCAACAACCGGCCCGGTTACTGTAGAAATAGCTTGTCAAACCGCTACAGCACCCGGAAACTTCACCGTCCTTATTCCGCCTCCGGTGATCACGTCGTTTAGTCCGGTGAGCGGTCCCATTGGAACCACGGTGACCCTCACCGGCACAGATTTTGGCACAACAGTTAGCAGCAATATTGTTTATTTCGGTGCTCGGCGCGCAACAGTAAGCGCTGCGTCAGCAACATCCCTGACTGTTGTCGTTCCTGCTGGTGCCACTTTTCAACCCATTACGGTAACCCGAAACGGACTTACAGGATTTTCGCAGGTGCCGTTCATTGTCACCTTTGCCAATGGTGGCGTAATCGATGCCTGCTCATTCAGTGCCCTGACGGAGTATGCAGCCGGCACCAACACCCAGGACGTTGCCCTCGGTGATCTGGATGGCGATGGAAAGGTGGATATGGTCGTTACCAACTACGGTACCAACAACATTTCGGTTTACCGTAATACCAGCACCACTGGCACCATCACCGCCACTTCATTCGCGCCAAAAGTTGATTTTGCCCTGAGCTCAAATTCATATGCTACTGCCATCGGTGATGTCGATGGAGATGGAAAACTGGACATGGTAGCTTCCAACTACTTGAGTGGAACCATTTCTGTGTTCCGTAACACCGCCTCTTCAGGATCCATCACCTCCGCTTCATTTGCGCCCGCGGTACAGTTTACAGCAGGCACATCACCTTTGTCCATCAGCGTACGTGATTTTGATCTGGATGGCAAATCAGATATTGCGGTGCTCAATACCGGCAGCAACAATGTGTCCATATTCCGAAACATCGGTACGCCGGGCACGCTCAATGCCAGTAGCCTTTCGACCAAAGTTGATTTTACCATTGGATCCTCTGGTCAGGGCATGAATGTCGAAGACCTGGATGGAGACGGGAAGCCGGATATCCTGGTAACCGTAGGAAATGGAGTGGATATCCTGCGAAACAATTCGAGCCGCGGAAGCATTACAACTTCTTCATTCGATGCGAAGGTCAACTTTGCCACAGGGGCATCTCCGAACTATGCCGCCACCGGGGACCTGGACAAAGATGGTAAGCCGGATATTGTGGTAAGCAACTTGGGCAATTCCAATATTTCGGTGCTCAAAAACATCAGTGCCCCGGGATCTATCTCAACAGGTTCGTTCGCCGCTAAGTTTGATATCGCTACTTTGACCAGTCCCAGCGGCATTGCCTTAGGCGATCTGGACGGGGACGGCGCACTGGACATCGCGGTAGCAAGCCAAACCGCGAACAAGATTTCGGTCTTCAAAAATATATCCACCGTTGGGACGCTCGACCCTTCTTCCTTCGCCGCCAACGTTGACTTCGCTTCCAGCAGCAACCCGCGAACCCTCGCGATGGGCGATCTCGATGGCGATGGTCGTCCTGAAATCGCTGTTGCCGGTTCCAGCGCCAATGCCGTTGGTGTCTTGCGCAATACCGTTTCAACCCTGGCGGCTCCGACGCTGACTTCGTTTACCCCGAGCCAGGGACCGCCCGGCACTTTGGTTACCATTACCGGAACAAACTTCAGCACAATTGCCGCTCAGAATACCGTGAAGTTCAACGGCACCACAGCAACGATCGTTTCCAGCACCTCCACCACCATCAACGTTACCGTGCCACCGGGCGCCACAAACGGAACCATCTCAGTATCGACTGGATGTAATACAGCCACCAGTTCAGGCACCTTCACGACCGCCATCGGTATCTCCGGATTCTCGCCGGCATCAGGTCCTGTCGGAACAACCGTGATCATCGATGGAGGTGGTTTTAGCACTACTCCTTCCAACAACGTAGTGTTCTTTGGCGCAACGCAGGCCATTGTAACCAATGCAACTGCCAATCAACTAACCGTGACCGTGCCTTATGGAGCCACCTACAAACCCATTTCGCTTACGGTGGGTGGTGTTGTTTCCAGATCGACAGTTCCTTTTCTGGTCACTTATTCGGGCGGGGGCACAATGGATGCCTGCTCCTTTGCTGCGAAGGTGGACTTCCCCACAGGAATCAGTCCCAACGGAACGCACCTGATCGATATCGATGGCGATGGAAAGTCGGACATGGTCTTCACCAACACCACCAGCAATACCCTGTCGGTTGCCCGGAACACCAGCAGTGGAACAGGTGTAGTCAGCTTTGCTGCCGCAACGGACTTCATTCCGCTTGCAGGACCGGATGGGCTTACTTTTGGGGACCTGGATGGCGATGGCAAACAGGATATTGCCATTATGAATAACAATGGGATCTCCGTTTTCAGAAACACCAGTACACCCGGTGCCATTTCGTTTGCTACCCGCGTTGACATCGCCGCTGGTTTGCTCACCAACGGCCGCCGGATAGCAGCAGGTGATCTTGATATCGACGGTAAGCTGGACCTTATCGTTCCCAATAGCTTCACGAAGGTCTCTGTATTCAAAAATCAGAGTACTCCGGGCAATATTTCCTTTGCGACCAAAGTGGACTTTGCCATTCATGGATCCAGCACACTGCCGTGGAATGCGACCGTTGGTGACTTGGATGGTGACAACAAGCCGGAAATATTAGTGACCCTTATCAGCAGCGGAAACCGTGTTTCGATACTGCGCAACACCACAACTCCCGGCGTGATCAACAGCAGTTCCTTTGCGCCGTTTGTGGAGTTTGTGACGGGCTCGAACCCTTATGATGTAGAGTTAGCGGATATCGACGGGGATCAAAAGGTGGAAATTATTACTGCCAACTCAAGCAGTGGAACCATTTCAGTTTTCAGAAACACCACTACGCTGGGTGTGATCAATGCATCATCATTCGCTGCACGTGTCGATTACTTCATTGGTGTTGTCCCCAATAATCTGGCTATTGATGACTTCGACGGTGACGGAAAACCAGATATCGCCATTGGACGAAGTCAGGCTGCTTTTGTAACCCTGCTTCGCAATATTTCCACCACCGGCGTTATTAATTCCGGATCACTGTCATCAAAAGTAGAGTTTGATTCGGGCCCTGGTCTCACCGCCACATATGACATAGCGGCTGGTGATATTGACAACGACGGCCGTACCGATCTTGTTTTGACCAACGACAAGGCGTCTGTCTTTCTCAATACAACCGGTGTAAATCCGGTTCCTACCATTGCATCATTCAGTCCAACCTTTGGTCTGGATGGCACGGTAGTTACCATCACTGGTACTAATTTCAGCACCACCCCTGCTGCAAACTCAGTTACTTTTAACAGTATCCCCGCTGTGGTTACTGCCAGTACCTCTACCACAATAACCACTTCAGTCCCTGTTGGCTCCGCAACGGGCACCATACGGGTAGCCGTCGGATGTCCTGCTGCGGTAAGCGCTACCAGTTTTTATGTAGGCACCTGTCTGCCTCTCGCCGAGCGTAATGCCCTATTTGCTATTTATTACGCCATGGATGGTGCTAACTGGACCAACTCCACCAATTGGTTAAGTCAGGATGAATCAACCTGGTTCGGCGTAACCATAACGGGTTGTCACGTGACCGGATTGTCCTTACCCAATAATCACTTAAACGGGTTCTTCCCGCCAGAGCTTGGAGATCTTACAGCACTGGTAACGCTTAACCTGTCCAGAAACAATATTCAGGGAGGAATCCCCGATCAAATTGCCAACCTGACAAGCCTGCAAACGCTCAACCTCGAAGTGAATGCACTGTCTGGCGGGGTCACCAATTCTTTAGGCAGCCTGGGACAACTGAGCACCCTTTCACTTGCAAGCAATCAACTTTCCGGTGATGTGCCTGAGTCGCTGGCCACCCTACCCAACCTGTCGGTAATAAAACTGTGGGGCAACTACTTTACTTCCATTCCAATCTTTGATCCCGCGAAAATCACCACCCTGTCCGTGGAGTATAATTCATTGGACTTTGGCGACCTGGAGCCCAACATCACCATTTCCGGAATTACGTATGTGCCACAGGCTCCACTGCCTCCCGGCGGAATTTTCAATTTCAATACAGGCACCTCCATTACCGTTCCATTCAGTACGCCAGGTTCAGGCAACAGTTACCAATGGTATCGGGCAAGTACGACCATTATTCCCGGCGCAACATCCGCTTCGCTCACGCTCAATAACCCGGCGGCTGCAGATGTTGATTCTTATACGGTACAGGTAACAAGTTCCGTAGTCCCCGGATTAACATTGACGTCTGTGCCATATCTGTTGTTCGAAAATCCGTGCCCACCCGGTCCCAGAACGGCGGGAACGCTGGACCTCGCTTTTGATTCAAAGAATACTGATCTGACACCTGTTTCTGCTGTTGCCATCCAGAGCACCGGGAAGAGCATCATATCCACCACATTTGGGACATTCAACTCAGTAGATGTAAGCGGAATAGCCAGATTTAATGCAGATGGCACGCTCGATAACACATTTACCATCGGTACCTACTACCCCAATGACCGGCAATTACTGGTACAGCCGGATGATAAGGTTCTGGGTGTGTATACTGGAACATACACGTACCCCATCCGCCTCAATGCAGACGGCACCGATGATGTCGCTTTCAATTCCAACGTGCCTCAGTACTACAATTCAGAGATCACCTCTCTGGCCTTACAACCTGACGGCAAGATCCTGATGTCGGCCTATGATCCATATGGTGCGTTCAATTTCATGATACGGCTGAACACCGACGGCACAGAAGATAACACATTCACGGTAACGGCGGACCTGCCGACCATGGTCATGAAAGTTCAGCCGGACGGCTATGTGCTGGTCGGTGGATACTTCACGGGAGGCATGACCCGCCTTGATCCAACCGGAACAACCGATGCGGCATTTCAAATCGTGGAAGGTGCTGACGACGTGGTGACTGACATTCTTCTTCAGCCAGATGGCAAGATTGTCGTGATTGGATTGTTCACTCATTATAACGACGCTCCCTATCGCGGGATCGTACGGCTCAATCCTGACGGTACCATAGACACTGGTTTCAATCCCTATGGCATCAGCCAGGTTGGCCCGGTAGCCGGCCTGGGCATACAGCCCAATAAAGGTTTCATTCAGTCAGATGGCAAAATTGTAATCGCCGGGTATTTCGCCGATGTGAATCATGCCAACAAAATCAGCATGGTGCGCCTAAATACCGATGGCTCAGTCGACTGCTCCTTTGACACCGGAACAGGTCCGGATACTTCCATTTACGATGTTGCCCAACAACCGGACGGAGACATTTTAATCGCAGGTGATTTTACCACCTATGACGGAACGACGCGATATGGCTTTGCTCGAGTGAAAAACGGTGGTGGAAATACCATTACGATAACCCAGCAACCCGCTGATGCAATTGTTTGCGATGGCGCAACAGCCACATTCACCTGTTTGGCCACAGGAACTACCAACATCACCTATCAATGGCAATTCAGTCCCAACAGCTCACCTTTGGTTTTCACTGATATTGCCAATGGCGGTATCTATTCGGGTGCAACAACCAGCACGCTGACAGTAGTTACTACCGGCAATGCCGGAGCTGGTCGGTACAGGTGCCGCATCAATGGGGATGTGGCTCTTGAGGTACAAACCAATGATGAGGGACTATTTATCAACCCACCCCCTGCCGCCCCGGTCGCCATTCCAAATTCCGGTTGTGTTGCAACGGCGATTGTCGTTGGGGCCTCCGGCGCCAGCAATGGGCAGTACAGGTGGTATACCGTCGCCAGCGGCGGAACCGCCCTTCCGGGTGAAGTCAACAGTCAATATACTACTCCGGCGTTGACAGTAACCACCGACTACTATGCATCCATAAACAATGGTACTTGCGAGAGTTCGCGAACCACCGTTACGGCCACGGTATTACCCTTACCCAGTCCACCTACAACCACGGGAGCCGTATCCTGTGCTGCATCCAGTATGACGCTGACAGCCTCAGGGAGCACGAATGGAAATTATCGCTGGTATACTGCCTCTACCGGAGGCACGGCTATTCCGGGTGAAGTCAACAGCCAGTATGTCACACCCATTGTTGCAGTCACCACGAATTGGTTTGTCTCCATCTTTAATGGCACTTGTGAAAGCACCCGACAGTCCGTAAGCGCCACCATTGATCAGGTGGCGAAACCAGCGATCACGACGACCAACTGTACAGCAAGCGGCGCTACTTTGAATGGTCCCGCCGGTTTCACCTCATACATATGGTCAACCGGTGGCAGCGGGCAATCGATCTCTGTGTCCACTGCCGGTAGTTACACGCTGGTGGTTAAGAATGGCAATGGATGTTCAAGTCCGGTTTCTGATGCGGTGACATTTACAGCAGCTTTCTGTAACCAATCTCCACAGGGCACCACGACCTCATTGACCACCACCATTGATGTGCCGGTATCAACCGATCTCCTCAACTTGTTCAAGGATCCCGACAACAACCTTGATCTGACGACATTTACGATTGTTACACAACCACTGAGCGGAGCCAAGGCCAGCATTACTGCGGGTGTATTGTCCGTTGATTATACCGGCATTTCATTTGCGGGCACTGATGAAATAACTGTTTCGGTTTGCGACCTCGCCGGGGCCTGCGTCCAGCAAAAGATCACCATCGAAGTTGCCGGAGAAATCATTGTTTACACTGGCATTTCTCCGGACGGAAATGGTAAAAATGATAATTGGATCATCAAGTATATTGATCTGCTGCCCGACACCAAAGAGAATCACGTTACCGTCTACAATCGCTGGGGGGATGCCGTATTTGAAGTCGACAATTACAACAACACCAGTCGGGTATTTGCCGGGGTTGGTAAAAACGGAAGTGAGTTGGGTACTGGCACTTACTTCTATAAGATTGAGTTCAGTTCAGGCAGAAAGACATTGACCGGTTACCTCTCCTTGAAGCGATAAGACCATGAAGTATACCATCCATCGGTTTATTGTTCTTTCCCAGGGTACCCTGTTGATCCTCTTATTCAGCACAACCCTTGGTTGGTCGCAACAAGATCCGCTTTATGCCCTTTACCTCAACAATCCCCTGCTCATCAACCCGGCCTATACCGGCATCAACAATAACCTGACTGTGTTTGCCGGCTACCGAAATCAATGGGCCGGTTTTGACGGAAACCCCACTACATTAAATGCGGGCGGGCATATTTCCTTGTTTCAAAATAAAATGGCAGCCGGGTTGGTCATCGTCAGTGATCGTCTCGGTGAAAATACAAATACGCAGGTTACTGGTACGTATGCTTACAAAATCCGGCTCAACGCGGGCACCACCCTTGCTTTTGGTATGCAGGCCGGGTTCCTCAATTACAAGGTTGATCCTTCCCTGCTCAACCTCCAGGATATAACTGACCCGGTCTTTACTCCGCTGAATCAAATGACCCCATCTCTCGGTGCCGGTGTGATGGTGAAGTCAGATAAATTTCTGGTTGGAATTTCTGTTCCCCGCATGCTCAATGGAACCCTCGACCTGGGCGGACAACCGATAAAGGTGTATCAACAGCATTATTACATCATGGGCTCTTATTTATTCTTTCTCTCCGAAAGAATTCTCTTCAAGCCAACTACCTTGTTGAAAGCAGTACAGGGATCACCCTTGTCAACCGACCTTAATCTCAATTTTATCATTGACCGGAAATATGGCGCAGGGGTATATACCCGCAACTTTAGCGCCTTCGGTGTTCTTGCTCAAGTGACCTTTCTCGACAAATACAAATTGGCCTATGCGCTGGAGGTACCCACCAACAAATCCGTGGGTACCCGTTTTATCACCAACGAAATCATGCTCAGCATGCGATTGAGTGCCCTTAGCTTTCATGATGCGGCCGATTCCGGCTTTTGAAGCAAATACATCATTAGTAGTATTTCTAGCGTCATATTCTTCCGACTGCGGGTATTTTAGTCTCAAAAAATCACGCATTTGGTGTCAATTGAAAATTTACCCCAGCCGGGGTACAACGAAGGCCTGCAAAACATGTTAAATTAATACTGACAATCCCCAATTGTTGTGCGGTACCAAAAATTTCCGGCATCATCCGGCCTTGAGGCTTTTGTGAAGTACTACTTCATTTGCGAAAGCGATGAGCCCGAACGGCATAAGGTAATCAGCCCGCCCAACTGCTTTACCATTCTCGCATTTAACTATGGTGAACCTTCATTTGAAGGTGAGCCCGACGGGCAATTAAAACCCGTTCCGAATGCCATGGCTTGCGGACTTTTCACCCGAAATCATGAGTTCTTTTTCTCGAGGCGATCAGCTGTAGCCGGCATGGCCTTGCGTGCTTCAGCATTGCATAACTTCTTCGAATGGAATATGCCTGAACTCGTGGATCATTGGATTCCGTTATCGGAAATTCTGGGCTCAGCGGCAGATTATATGTTCAAGTCCATCGAGAGTCAGAACAGCGACATGGGTCGAATCAAGGTACTTGAGCATTTTGCCTCCTCGCACTTCACCAGAGCCAGTGCACGCATCTCCTCCGTTAACCGCGTATTGGATTTATTTGAGGATTCCCTGGGCGAAACCTCCTTCCAGGAAGCTGCCCGTCTGCTCCACCACGACCCGGATCTGCTGGAAAAAGAATTCCTGGAAAAGGTAGGCGTTTGGCCTGACCGCTACCGGAAATTATTGCAAAGCATGGTCCAGGGAAATCCCAATGCCCTCCACGAACAAAACTGGTTCTCGTTCCGATAAACATTCTTTGTATCTTGATGGTGTCAACCACCCCATCATGAGAAATCCCATCTTTTTCTATGGCATTTTCGCCCTGATCGGCTTGCCCTGCTTCATCCTCGCCCTGTACTTCACTTACAGTACCGTTCATGACAACGCGACCTACGAACAGGCACAAGGCACCATTACTGATTTTAATGGAAGCAGCTATCCGAATGTGAGTTTCACCTACCAGGGCCAGACTTATTCATTTCACTCGAACTACCAGAGTTCCGACATGCAAACGGGTGATGAAGTTACAGTATCGTTTCCCCCAGGAAACCCCAATGATGCTTCGATTAAAGACTTTTTCACGGATTGGTTTCTCCCGTTATTTCTGGGATTGTTTGGCCTTGTCTTCGGTGGCGTTGGCGGTGGAGGCATCTATTTCCAACTGAAAAAATCAAGCCTGAAGAAAGAACTCTTTGATGAAGGTCGGGGAAAGAAAATTGCTGCTGACCTCACCGGTGCGGGCCTCGATATGTCGTATCGGGTCAATGGCAGAAGCCCTTACATCATTTCAGCGCAATGGTTGGATACTTCAACCAATCATATGTACCTATTTAACAGCGACTACATTTGGTTTGATCCGGCTGCGCTGATCGAAGACCGTAAGAAAATCGATGTGTATATCGATGAGAGCAACCCGAAGCGCTACTACGTTGATATTGGTTTCCTTCCTCAGACCGACTAAAGTCAATTTATTTTTTCAATCTCCGGCAAATTCTGCTGACGAGGCCGGGGCCCTCGTACACAAATCCCGTATATAGCTGAATCAGGTCAGCACCTGCCTCCAGGTGTTGCATCGCGTCTTCGGGTGACATGATCCCACCCACGCCGATGATCGGAAAGTCCTTGCCCAACCGATGGCGCAGAAAGCGAATCACGGTGCGGGAACGTTCATTCAACGGAGCTCCGCTAAGTCCTCCCGCTCCGAAATTTGATACCTGATCAGCAGGGGTAAGAAGGCCCTCACGTGACAACGTTGTATTGGTGGCTATCACCCCGTCGGTCCTGGTTTCCAACAGAATTTCTACCACATCATGTAACTGTTCTTCTGTCAGATCAGGTGCTATTTTCAATAGTACCGGTTTGGCGGAGTCTTTTGACAGGCTGAGCGTCTTGACAACGCTCAACAATTCCTTCAACGGCTCCTTTTCCTGCAAGGCGCGCAGACCTGGCGTGTTGGGTGAACTTACATTGATGACAAAATAATCCACGTAAGGGTATAAATCCTCAAAGGCCTTTTGATAGTCTGCAACAGCCTGTTCATTGGAAGTTGACTTGTTCTTGCCGATGTTCCCACCGACGATAACCTTGGATTTTCTGCTGCTCAGCCTGGGTACGGCAGCCATAGCGCCTTCATTGTTAAAACCCATGCGATTAATGATAGCTTTATCCTTGGGCAAGCGGAACATTCTGGGTTTGTCGTTTCCAGGCTGGGGCCTTGGCGTGAGCGTACCTATTTCAATAAATCCGAAGCCAAAGCATGACAATGCATCGATCGCTACCGCATTCTTATCAAAACCTGCAGCAAGCCCAACCGGGTTGGGGAAAGTCAATCCCAGAATTTTCCGTTCGAGCGATGGATGCGTAAAAGTAAACTGCGACCTAAGGAACGATTGAATACCGGGTATGCGAGAAGACCACCTGAGGAGATTGAACACAACGTGATGAATTTTTTCCGGATCAAAAAGAAACAAGAGCGGACGAATGAGATGGGCGTACATGCCGGCTATTTCTTCTTGGTTTTGACCTTATGCGGGAATTTTCTGAAACCCTGCTCCACGGCACTTTCGATTTGACCCAGGATATCGTTGGACACATATCGCACATTGGCACTGATGCGCCATATCGGGTTGTCGTTGCGATCATCCAGATCAATCACCAGGGTTCCGATTTTAGAGTCCTGCACAGAAGGACCTGAAGTGACCGAACCCGGTGTACCTCCAAATGGACCCGCATTATACATATCGGCTCGTTCTACATATCCGATAATAAATGAAACTACCAGTTGCGCATTGGAATCGCTTTGGTGAAGTCCTTTTTCAGTTAATTCCTTGGCAATGATCTCATACACTTTTTCACGGAGTACCTTTTCATTGAAGCTCCTCATCTCAATGGGTGTGGTCACTTCGGATTCTCCGAGACGGAATGTCTTGTAACCGGTCATATCGCGGTTCTTGTCGAACGTAACTTTCATCTCCTGAGCCCGGGAGGTGATAGTAATGAGCAACAAAATCAGGGTTAACGCGCGCATGGTGCAAAGGTAATCAAGTATGACCGTACCCCAACTGCTATTTGCGGGGGTGGAATTCGCGGATGACCTGACGCAAATAATCGCGATCCAGGTGGGTATAAATTTCTGTGGTGGTGATGGATTCATGGCCCAGCATCTCCTGTACGGCCCGCAAGTCTGCGCCACCTTCGATCAGGTGAGTAGCAAAGGAATGCCGGAACGTGTGAGGGCTGATTGATTTATGAAGGCCTATTTTGGATGCCAGTGATTTTACGAGCAGAAAGACGGACACCCTGGATAATTTTTTGCCACCTTTATTCAGGAACACAAAATGTTCAAAGCCCTTTTGTACAGGCACATGGACCCGGATTTCCTCGAGGTAGATCCGGAGGTACTTCATGGCATCTTTTCCGATAGGCACCAGGCGTTCTTTGTTTCCCTTTCCCACCACCCGCAAAAAGCCCAGGTCAAAATATACATTGGCCCTTTTCAACTCAACAAGCTCTGATACGCGCAAGCCGGAGCTATAAAGTATTTCCAGCATGGCCCGGTTACGGCCACCCTCTGGTGTGGACAGGTCTATGGCTTCCAACAACTGGACAATCTCGTCATAGCTGAGCGTGTCGGGAAGTTTACGACCCAGCCGGGGGCCCTCGATCAACGTGGTAGGGTCCTTGTCGATGAGTTCTTCTGCCATCAGGTATTTAAAGAATCCTTTAATGCCGGAAAGAATGCGTGCCTGGCTATGGGCGCTCATGCCCAATTCATTAATGTATTGCAAAAATCCCTGCAGGTGTTTAGTGGTGAGGGCAGCGGGCGCCAGGTTCAGGCGTGAAATCTCCAGGTACTGCTGGAGTAGTGTTACATCGTGGATATAGGCCTCGATTGAATTTTTGGAAAGGCTGCGCTCCAGGGTGAGATAGTTTGAAAATTCTTTGCGGTAGCGATCCCACCCGTGACCTGCCATGGTTTTATCCTGTTTATTTCCCGTTATTTGTAAAGATCGTTATTCCTTGCCAATCGACGTTCACCGGCACAACAACAACACACCGAAGCATGAAAATCCAAATCATCAACGGACCTAACCTCAATTTGCTGGGCAAACGTGAACCTGAAGTTTACGGAGCACAGTCGTTTGAAATATTCTTTCAAACCCTCATCAATAGTTTTCCCACAGTTGACCTTCATTATTACCAAAGTAACATCGAAGGCGAATTGGTAAACAAATTGCATGAAGTTGGTTTTTCCTGCGATGGGATTATACTTAATGCCGGTGGATATACACACACCTCCGTTGCCATTCACGATGCCATTGGCGCCATTCAGGTGCCGGTGGTAGAGGTGCATATCTCCAATGTGTATGCCCGCGAGGAATTTCGCCACCACAGTATTATTACATCCAAGTGTGCCGGGCTAATCACTGGCTTCGGTCTGCAAAGCTATGCCTTGGCCCTGATTTATCTGATGAATCGGCCCAAAGCCTGATGCCATGATTTCCTTTTACCCGGGCCCCTCGCGTATCCATGATAAGGTTTCCGATTGGGTACGCCAGGCACAAAAAAAAGGCATCCTGAGTATGAACCACCGCAGTGCGGAATTTGTGCGGATGTCTGAAGAAACCGTCGCTCACCTTCGCAAGAAACTCCGCATCCCCAGGGAATACCGTGTATACTTCACCAACTCGGCCACAGAATGCTGGGAGATGATCGCGCAATCTCTTATTCGTGAACAGAGTATACACGTATTTAACGGAGCCTTCGGAGAAAAATGGCATATGTATACACGTCGGTTGCGGCCTGAAGCCGTGGCCATGCCCTTTGGGCCTGAGCAGGAACTGGATCCGGCCTCGATGGTATTCCGCGAAGGTGATTTGATTTGCCTTACGCAGAATGAAACATCAAATGGCACATCAGTATCGAATAAAATCATCGCACGCGTCAGGCTAAATAACCCGAAGCACCTCATCGCGGTAGACGCCACCTCCTCCATGGCCGGGGTGTTCCTGGATTTCAGTGCTGCAGACTGCTGGTTTGCCTCAGTCCAAAAGTGTTTCGGTCTACCTGCAGGCCTGGGTATCATGATCTGTTCGCCGCAGGCTGTGGCGCGTATCCACGAGATCAACGAACGCAACCATTACAACAGCCTCACGGCCATCGATGCGATGATGGAAAAGTGGCAAACGGTATGTACTCCAAATGTACTGGGCATATATCTGCTGGGTCGTGCAGCCCGCGCCATGAAGAAAATCTCCGTTACAGAAACTAAACTTCGCAAGCGCCAGGCGCGGTGGGTGCGCGTATTCCGGTCGTCCAAAAACCTGAGTTTACTTATTCAAAATCCATCCGTGCAATCACGCACCGTAATCGCCGTATCTGGCGATGAACACCTCATTGCTTTGGTGAAGCGCAAAGCGCGTCGACGCGGACTCCTGCTGGGTGAAGGCTATGGTTCGCTGCAAGCCACTTCCTTCCGGATTGCCAACTTTCCGGCCTTACACAAAAAGGAAATTGCGAAACTGGAGAAGTTTCTGGCCACTTATCTCTAGTCAACGCCACTGACCGCCCAAGTGGCCCAAAGGTCAGGGTAGCGGGTAGCTTACGTCATTTGGACGGCATTTGGATTTCTCTATCTTTCTCAACAATCGATGCACTACATCACCGATTGTGCCTGCTGGTGATTCAAACGAGAACTTGATGCATCTATGAGCGGACTCCCTTATATCAACGTAAGCAATAACCAATCAGTCTCGCTCAGCGGTATTCCGGAATTGCCATATCCAGCATTCTTTGAAACGATGGTGGAGTTACTGCAAGACCCCCAGGCACATTGCGTCAACTATTTCGCATACCCAGCAGGAAATGGTCTTCGGTTTATCGCGGTAGTTGCCCAAGATCGACAGGGTACGATATCCGTACTTCAGCACACCCTCCCCCAAAAGGAAGCCAAATTGAGAAGCTTGAGCCGCGACTTCTATGGGATGCATATTTACGAGCGGGAGATCCATGAAAATTTTGGCATTGACTTTATTGGTCACCCCTGGCTCAAGCCGGTGCGCTACGCATTTGATCGTGCGGATCATTCAAAAACCATTGCGAATTATCCATTCTATCAAATCGAATCCCAGGAACTGCATCAGGTGGGCGTTGGTCCGATTCACGCTGGTGTGATTGAACCCGGACATTTTCGTTTTTTGTGCAATGGAGAAAAGGTATTGCACCTAGAGATTCAACTGGGATGGCAGCATCGCGGTATCGAGAAACTATTCCTCAACAAACCTTCACTCATTCAACGCACCATCCTCGCAGAATCCATCGCCGGAGACACAGCGGTCGGACATGCTCTTGCTTTTGCCCATACCCAGGAAGCCTTGGCAGGCATCGAGACCTCTGAACGGCTGGCTATGGAAAGGACGATGGCACTCGAACTGGAGCGCATTGCCATGCATATCGGGGACCTGAGTAACATGAACATCGGGCTAGCCTATCAACTCGCTTCATCGGTGTTTGGTACCCTGCGCACGCCGGTGATTAACTACACGCAGACCTGGTGCGGCAACCGGTTCGGAAAAGGGTTGATCCGGGTAGGCGGAAGTCACTATCCATTCACTGAAGAACTTACCGAAAAACTCAATCACTTACTGATTGATGTCGAAAACCGGTTTACCCCGATGGCGAACCGGCTGTTTGCACTTCCAACGGTGCTGATGCGTATGGAAAATATCGGGCAGGTTACCGAAAGTCAAATGCGCACGATTGGAGCCGTGGGTATGGCGGCACGGATGGTCAACATTCCAAGGGACATCCGCATCACACACCCGTTCGATGCATTTACCCGATTGCCGATTGAAATGCAGACAGCGGAAAGCGGCGATGTACTGGCACGGGCTCAACTCCGTCGCCAGGAGGTCGAAACATCCATAGGATACCTGCGGTCATTGGCCCATCGCCTGGCCGACTCAAAGGAACCTGCCGTAAAGCCTATCCCAGCCCATGACCTGCATCTCAAGCCCTCTTCGTTCGTCGTTTCGTTGACGGAAGGCTGGCGAGGTGAAATTTGTCATTGCTGCGTGACGGATGCGATGGGCAAGGTGTCGCACTACAAAATCAAAGATCCATCCATGCACAATTGGTTAGCCCTCGCCCTGTCGTTGCGCGACCTGGAGATCTCAGATTTTCCCATCAACAACAAGAGTTATA
>JBGAMI010000033.1:0-41040 GCA_044223085.1 Cyclobacteriaceae bacterium | reverse complement strand
AGAAATCCCAACCGATCGACATTAACCAGCTGTGTATCTGCCAGTTGCTGAAGATGGTAAAACACCGGAAAACCATGCTGGTACTGCCACCAAAGATTAGGCGAGATCAGCATCAAAGCTATCCCAGCCGCTATATACAATGCGGATCGGGCGAACATCTTGCGTTGAGGTGTGAGCAAAAGCGCCGGAAACAAACCCAACAACTGAAACCCAACATTGTATTTATTGAAAAAACCAAGCGCAAATACAACCGCGCCGGCATATAGCCAATTATGGTTGTCAGTCTTGAAATACATCACCAGCACAAAGTAGAGTGACGTCCAGCAAAGCACATCAAACGAGTTCGGCTGATATAACATATTCAGTCTTAACAGTGCAGAGAACAGCACACAGGTGCTGCCCAACACGAGTGCGAACAGGTTGCCACCCAACGCACGGATGGTAAACCATACCACCAGGATTGTTCCTACGCCGTACAGGGCCGGAAAAAACTTTACCCAGAAAACACCGTTGCCTAATAGCTGAATAAGCCAGGAAGTCCATGAAGTAAACGGTGGCACTGAAAGATAGCCCCAGGACAGGTGGCTTCCCTGGTCCAGGTGCAGAAACTCATCCCGGTGCAGTTCATACTCCGGACTTAGCAGAAAAAACTGCAAGAAAAACTTAAGTGCAATAAACGCTATAAGGACGACAGTATACTTCTTCATTCTTGCCCCAAAGTAACATGAATTATCGGGCTATTGCCTTGTCATGCCCCCCACTTCAACCGCCATTGCTCCAACCCTACACTTCCCTTCTCGGCAATATAGGTGACATTCGGTCGGCTCACCCGCGGAACGTTGGGATCAATAACAAAAACGGGTACCTCAGGCCGAACCATATCCACCAATCCGGCAGCCGGGTAAACTACCAGGGAGGTGCCCACCACCATGAAGATGTCGCATGATCCTGCCAGGTCGGCGGCCACATCCATCATGGGAACCATCTCACCAAACCAAACAATATTCGGACGCAATTGAGAACCCTTTTCGCAACGGTCACCCAGATCCAGTTTCCAGCCTTCGACGGGATAAATCAACGAAGGATCGGCCGTGCTCCTCGACTCAAACAAACTGCCATGTAGATGAATGACATGAGTTGAACCCGCACGTTCATGCAGATTGTCGACATTCTGGGTAATCACCGTCACCTCAAACCGTGATTCGAGCTCAGCGAGAATCTCATGCCCTCGGTTGGGCCGTACTTCCAGTGCTCTCTTACGACGTTGATTGTAAAACTCCAGCACCAATGCCGGATTGCGATGCCATCCCTCAGGTGTCGCTACGTCCTCGACACGATGCCCCTCCCAGAGGCCACCGGCATCACGAAAGGTGGGGATACCACTTTCGGCGCTGATGCCTGCTCCGGTAAGTACGGTGAGACGCATATCATGTTATGGAATACGCTGATCCAGTTCGAGAACCAGACATTAATGAAAGACCGCTTACTTCTTGGTCTTCTTCACTGCTTTAACGGTCTTCAAAGCCTTGGGCTTTTTCTCAGCTTTAGGTTTCGGTTCTGCTGCAGGCTTGGCTTCTTCCTTTTTCTTAGCAAACCTCCCAAACCGTCCCTTCTTCTCCGGTGCGTTGGCGGCAAGCTCAACACACTCTTCCAAAGTCAATTCTTTGGGTTCTTTGCCTTTTGGAATCTTGACATTCTTGGCACCCGCCTTAATATAAGGACCAAAGCGCCCGTTCAGGATCTGAATATCCGGGTTCTCAGGGAATGCCTTGATCAATCGGTTGGCATCAGCAATGCGCTTGGCCTGAATCAACTCAACGGCGCGTTCAGGCGTGATGGTATATGGATCTTCTTCTTTGGGAATGGATACAAACTTCTTGTCGTGCAATACATACGGACCGAAACGGCCTATGGCAACCGTCACCTGCTTCTCTTCAAACTGGCCCATATCGCGTGGCATCTTCAACACCTCAAGTGCATCTGCCAATGTGATATTCTCGATGAATTGACCGGGGCGCAAGCCAGCAAAGCGCGGCTTTTCAGGGTTACCGTCTTCTACATTTTCCCCAACCTGCACGTAGGCACCAAACCGACCCAACTTTACATATACATTCTTGCCGGTCTTGGGGTCAACACCGAGCTCACGGCTCTTGTTCTGTACCGATGAACGTTCCACCAATTCAGTCTTGGTTACCGTTTTGTGAAACGGCCGATAGAACTGCTCGATCATTTTCTGCCATTGCACTTTGCCATTGGCAATTTCATCAAACTCCTGTTCGATGGTAGCGGTAAATGAATAATCGGTGATGTCCGGGAAATGCTCTACGAGAAAGTCATTCACCACCATCGCCATGTTCGTGGGAAACAACTTATTTTTCTCCGCACCCGTGATTTCACTTTCCGTTTCGTGTACAATCTTTTGATCGGCCAGGGTCAGCACCTGATATTTCCGAACGGTACCTTCGCGCGCTTCCTTCACGACATAACCGCGCTTTTGAACCGTGGAGATGGTAGGCGCATAAGTCGAAGGACGACCGATGCCCAACTCTTCCAGCTTCTTCACCAACGTAGGTTCGGTATAGCGCGCCGGATGACGGGTGAAGGTCTCTGTGGCAGTCATCTTCTGCAAAGCCAGTATCTGCCCGACGGTCAACGGAGGCAATACTTTACTGTCGTCGTCGTCAGCATCGTCCTCGTCTTTGGACTCCATATATACTTTCAGGAATCCTTCAAACTTGATCACCTCGCCGGAAGCTGTTATTGTTCGCGGGTTGGTGGATATCTTAATCGTAGCCGTTGTGCGTTCCAGCTCAGCATCCGCCATCTGTGAGGCGATTGCACGCTTCCAGATTAGTTCATACAACCGCTGTCCGTTGCGGTCGGCGCCTGCCTCCGTCACTGAAAAGTCGGTTGGGCGAATGGCTTCGTGGGCCTCCTGGGCGCCGGACGACTTGGTTTTGAAGTGGCGGGTCTGGATAAACTCTTTCCCAAAGGCGCTTTCAATCTGACGCGTAGCTCCCTGCACGGCTTCATCTGAGAGGTTCAGCGAGTCGGTACGCATATAAGATATCTTACCGGCTTCGTATAGTTTCTGCGCCACCACCATCGTCTGTGATACAGAGAAGCCCAGCTTACGACCTGCTTCCTGCTGTAATGTTGATGTGGTGAATGGCGGTGCCGGAGATTTCTTCGCCGGTTTCTTGACCAGGTCGGCAATGGTAAAACTCGCACCCACGCATGACTCGAGGAATTCGTTAGCTTCCTTTTCGGAGTTGAACTTCTCCCCTAACTCGGCGACCAGTGTCTTTCCCTTTTCGAGATCAAATAAGGCAGACACTTTAAATGATGACTTGGCATCAAAGCGTTCGATCTCACGCTCGCGCTCTACCACCAGCCTTACAGCAACAGATTGAACACGGCCTGCGGAAAGTCCGGTCTTGATTTTTTTCCAGAGGATCGGTGACAATTCAAAACCCACCAATCGATCGAGCACGCGACGTGCCTGCTGCGCATTGACCAGGTCAATATCAATGCCGCGCGGGTTCTGCATGGCGTTGAGGATGGCCTTCTTGGTGATCTCGGTAAATACAATCCTGCGTGACTTCGCATCACTCAGGTTCAATACTTCTTTCAAGTGCCAGGAAATAGCTTCCCCTTCACGGTCTTCATCGCTTGCCAGGTAAACCATTTCGGCGTCTTCGGCGAGCTTCTTCAGCGCATTGATGACATCTTTCTTGTCCGGGCTTATTTCGTAGGTGGGCTCAAAGTTATTTTCAACATCAATGGCACCATTTCCTTTCCGCAAATCGCGGATGTGGCCCATGCTGGAGCTAACTTTATAATCCTTTCCGAGATAACCTTCAATGGTCTTGGCTTTCGCAGGAGACTCAACAATCACTAGGTTCTTTGCCATTCAAAATTCGGTTGCGAAGGGCCCAAATATCACAATTTTTTAAAAATTCAATTTTTCGCCATCTGATTTACCAATATTTTTGAGCGCCATACCTGCACTTTTTTCCGATAAGATGACATTAACTATCACGGTAGTCCGACATGCGCAAAGTGCTGGTAAACAGAGCGGCCAGCAGGATTTTGATCGTGTATTGACTGAAGGAGGACAGCGCTGGGTAGCCACATTGAAAAAAAAATTACCTGATACTGTTCCTCCGATCGACATTCTCATCGCCAGCGCTGCGACACGCGTTAAACAAACTGTTCAACCGTTGATACCTGCTTTGGGACTTTCTGACACAAAATGCCGCTTCGAAAATGAACTTTACGAAGCCACTTCAGGTGATTGGATACGTACCTTACAACCCTTGATCACTACCCATCACCATATACTCTTAGCTGGCCATAACCCGGGCTTGTCGCACCTCGTATCCCGGTGGTCAGGTCAAATCATTGATCTGATTCCAGGACAGGTAGCAGGTCTTGAATTCAGTGATCCATACGACATCATGTCGGTTGGTATGGCCAGGCTCATTTATAATGTCCATGAATAGCCAAAAGGCCGCACAAATTGATGGGTTCGACCCCAACGGACCCGGCATACCGGGATCGCTCTTTGGCCTGCCATTTACCCCCGAGACCAGCGAACTCATTATAATACCTGTGCCCTGGGAAACGACAGTGACCTACCGCGCCGGAACAGCCCATGGCCCATCTGCAATCCTGGAGGCTTCGCGGCAAATTGACTTCTACATGCGCGAGATCCCCGACGCCTGGAAAATGGGAGTTTCGCTCCTGCCTGTTTCATCCGATATCCTTACTGAAAACAACCGGTTAAAAACGTTGGTCGACAACATCCGGCAATTGCACGATGTCATGGACCAACCCGAAGCCACCCGTGTGCTGCAAGACAAAGTGAACGAAGGGCATGAGAACCTGCACGTCTTCACCCAGAAGACCGCTGAACTTTGGCTGCAACAAGGAAAGCGCGTTGCCATCCTTGGCGGCGACCACAGCTCCCCCCTCGGTCTGCTCCGCGCGCTGGCCGGCAAATTCGATCGGTTCGGCGTATTGCAGATCGATGCCCATGCCGACCTGCGCCGCAGCTATGAAGGATTCACATACTCCCACGGATCCATCATGTACAATACCATGAAGATCCCGGCGGTGAGCAAACTCGTGCAAGTAGGCATCCGAGACTTCTGCGAAGAAGAAGTAACGGCCATGAACCGCGTACCAGGCCGCGTAAAAACATTCTTTGATGAGGACATCAACACCCAACTCAACAATCACACCTCGTGGGCTGAACTCACCAAACATATCACCGATCAACTGCCATCCCAGGTGTACATCAGCTTCGACATCGACGGACTACGCCCGGACCTTTGCCCGCATACAGGCACTCCGGTTCCCGGCGGACTGGACTTCTATCAGGCCATACAATTGATCAAAGCGGTCGCCCTCAGCGGACGAACCATTATTGGCTTTGACCTCTGCGAAGTAGCACCCGGCCCTGATGGTTGGGACGCCATCGTTGGCTCCCGCATACTCTGGCACCTCGCACATTGGATGGGCGTATCCAACGGCTGGCTCAAGTCCAGGTCGATCAGGTAAAACTCCACTCCCCATATTTTTCCCTATTTTGCCGTCATAACAAACCCGTATGAGTGAATTAATAAGTTCAATTGCTACCGGAGTATGGACACCCGTGTTGTTCCTGCTCATCCTCGGCGGGCTCTTCTTCTTTTTCTATTCGCGATTCATTCATTATAAATACTTCAGTCATTCTATCGCGATTCTGCGCGGCAAGTATCACAATCCCAACGATCCCGGGCAGATCAGTCCCTATGAGGCACTCTCCACCGCATTGGCGTCTACCGTCGGCATGGGCAACATTGCAGGTGTGGCAGCGGCCATCACCATCGGTGGTCCAGGCGCTTTGTTCTGGATGTGGGTCACAGCATTTGTCGGGATGTCCACCAACTTCTTTACGAGCACCTTGTCGGTGATGTATCGCGGCAAAGACAGCAATGGTGTCATCCAGGGTGGCCCGATGTACGTGATACGTGAAGCATTGGATAAGAAATGGTACCCTTTGGCGGTGTTGTTCTGTCTTTGCTGTATGGTGGGATGTCTTCCCATCTTTCAGGCAAATCAATTGACCCAGGCCATCATCGATATCGGTGTGTCATCAGAAGAAACGAAGGCCATGTCATTCCAATTCCTGGGCTTCACCATCAATACCCTGAAGTTCATCATTGGTGTCGTCCTGACCATCATCTCCGGCGTAGTTATCATCGGCGGCATTCAGCGCATCGGCAGTTGGGCTGGAAAGATGGTCCCCCTGATGATCATCATTTATTTCTTTTCTGTGATCGCCATTCTCATCGTCAACGTCAGTGAAGTACCCCACTACCTGTGGATGATCATTACTGAAGCCTTCACCGCTTCCCATTACCATGGCAACCCTGCCCTGGGTGGAGTGGTTGGCGGATTTATCGTTGCGGGCGTGCGTCGTGCTCCTTCTCCAACGAAGCCGGTATTGGCACCGCCCCCATGGCATTGGGCGCATCTCAGAGTACAGAACCTATCCGCGAAGGCCTGGTATCGATGCTGAGCCCGGCGATCGACACCCTGTTGGTATGTACCCTCACTGCTTTGGCTATTCTCGTCACGGGCGTATGGCAATCATCTGATGCTAACGGCGTTTCGCTGACGGCTACCGCATTCCAGACGTCCCTGCCCGGTGTCGGTAAGTACCTGTTGTTGCTGTGCGCTTTGCCATCACCTCGTTCTTTTTCCTACTCCTACTACGGCTCTAAGGCCCTTGCATTTTTGATTGGCGTCAAGGCACTGCTACTACGATTACTTCTACCTGTCCACCATCATTATCGGTGCCGTAGCTTCCATGACAGATGTGATGAATGTAATAGACATCGCTTATGCATTGATGGCGTTGCCCACCATGATTTCCGGTTTCATCCTCGCCCCAAAAGTTCTCGCCGAAGCGAGGAGTTATTTTGAGCGGATGAAGGCAGATCTTTAAGAAGGGATAAAAGGTGCAGCTCGGAATCCAGACAGGATTGCCTGAAGTGAAAGTCACCAACAATTCCCGATCTTTGTCTCCATGACTGAAAAACACCTTCACCTAACGGATGACGAATTCGAATGGCAATTCGAACACTGTACACTGGACCCAAAGTTGTTTAGTCACGAAGCACATCTGCGGCTGGCGTGGATTCACATCACCAGGTACGGAGAACAGGAAGCCATTTTTCGCATCTGTGCCCAGATCAAGGCGTTTGCACTGCATCTTGGATTGAAGGATAAGTACAATCACACGGTTACGGTGGCAGCCATCAAGGCGGTACATCATTTCATGAATAAGTCCCTGACGAATACGTTTCCGGCATTCATTGCTGAATTCCCGCAACTGAAAAACGATCAAAGGCTCATGGACACCCACTACAAAATAGATATTTACCATTCCCCCAAAGCAAGGTTGGAGTACATTGAACCGGATTTGGTTCCCTTTGATTAATTAGCCCCGATTCTTCCATAACCGGATGAACATCGACTACCAGCCCTATTCACCGCTCTATGCAGCCGAATTTCAATCGCTGGTACAGGGCCTGTATGACCACAGTCCGGAAGGGCAGCCGATGAAACCTCACAAGATTGAGGCTACCATTGAGTACCTGACCCGCAACCCTGACAAGGGAAGCATCATTCTATTCCTGCGTCATGATACCGTGGTCGGGTATTCGATCCTCATCCCCTACTGGAGTAATGAACATGGCGGCCAGATTCTGTTTGTCGATGAGTTGTTTGTCAAGGAAGAGTACCGAAACCAAAAAGTTGGATCACACTTTCTGCAGTACCTCTTCCAGAAGAAAGCCCAAGGGTTTAAAGCCATCCTGCTCGAAGTCTTCCCCTCAAACACACAGGCCTATAATTTTTATTCAAGAAATGGATTCAAGCCCAATGCAGGTAAGTTTATGCGGTATGTACTCAGCTGACTAACCTCACCACTTACCACTTACCACTTACCACTTACCTCTAATTACCAACTCCCACACTCACCCCCTGCCTGTCCTTCTGATAGGGATAGTCAAATAAACCATGCTCTTTAATGGCTGATTCAACCTTGTGGGGCACAAACTTCTCCCATCCGATTTCGCCTTTGCGTATCATCGCCAACACATTATCGGAAATGATGTGCAGGTTATTGACGTTGGCATCCTGGATGTCCTCCAATTTGTTGTTATCCATCAGGTAGCGGAACAAGTTGCGGGTGTTCTCCGGCAACTGAGATTCAAAATCCTTTAGCGTGAACAACTCCCGGCTGTCTTTCTTCCAGGCGGGATAGATGTACAACTTCACATTCGTGCCAAACAGGGATGCAAAACTCTCCAGGAGTCCGCCACGCAAATTGCTATACGTCTTCTCTTCAAAAACCTTCTGCAGCGCATAAATACCCATGATGATGCCGATCTTGTGACCCTTCGTAGTGCGTGCCAGGTAATCGGTGAGGCGGTAATACTCAAAATAGTTGGAGACGAGTACCGTCTGCCCCAACGAACAAATGATATCGGCCCGGTAGAGGAAGTCTTTCTCATCAATATTGCCCTCTGATCCCAGGTCATTTAGTGTAAGCTCGGTGAGCATCACAATCTTTGACTTGTCCACATCCGGTTCATTCTTGAAATGCCGGCGTGACGTCAGCAACATATCAACGTTCACGTGCGTCACCGGACGGAAACGGCCTCTCAATACCAATACATTCTTCTTATATAGAGCCTCCGAAGGCTGCAATACCGTCCCATCCGGACCGAACATCGCCGCCTTGGTCAATCCATTCTTCACCAGCTTGAGCGCCAACAACCGGTTGTCTACATGCTTGAAGTCTGGCCCACTGAGACGAAACATATCAATCTCCAGTCGGCGTGTGGTCAGGCCATCCAGCAAAGACATCATTACGATCTCCGGGTCGGAGTGAAACATACAGCCGTAGATCATGTTGACACCCACCGTACCAATGGCAAACTGTTGTTGCAATGGGTCGTTGTCGTGCATCTTCACGTGAATGACACACTCATTGAAGTCACCTTCAGGATGGGTTTGAAACCGGAGACCTACCCAGCCATGTCCCTGGTTGGTGCGATCGTAGTTAAGAATCTCCACGGTGTCGGCAAAGGCAAAGAACTTGACCGTAGCGGCCCGGTGAGGGAGCCGTTCCAGAAGCAGGTCGTACTCCTTCACCAGCATCTTTACCAGACGATCTTCGCAGACATAGCGTTCTCCCTGACCATAAATGGCGTCAGAAAACTTCATGTCGTAGGCCGAAATGGTCTTTGCGATGGTTCCCGAGGCGCCGCCTACCTTAAAAAAGTTGGCTGCTACTTCCTGCCCGGCCCCGATTTCCGCGAAAGAGCCGTAGATGGACTTACTCAGGTTGATCTGAAGGGCTTTCTCCTGTGTGGTGAGCTTCTTGATTTCCTCCATGCCAAGTTTAAAAAATGCGGTTCTTCAAAGTTACTGTTCTTCGCCTATTCCATGCTAAGGACACCGGAACTTAATTCAGGTCACCCTCCCTTAACGACTTTTTGTTTATTATAGTTTAAGGTCTATTTTGCCCGCAAATCAATCCGTCATGTCCAATCGAGGTAACTTCTCCAGCAAAATAGGTTTCATCCTGGCCGCCGCCGGGTCCGCAGTAGGGCTTGGCAACATCTGGCGCTTCCCCTATCTCGCGGGAACAAATGGCGGTGCTGGATTCCTGTTCATCTACTTGATTTGTATACTACTCCTCTGCGTTCCGGTGATGATTGGCGAAATCGCAATCGGCCGTAAAGCGGGCTCGGATGCCTATGGCTCATACCAAAAGCTGGGTGGCGGAGGATGGGGATACCTCGGACTCTATGGAATCCTTGCCGGTGTATTCATTCTCTCCTATTATAACGTTGTTGCCGGATGGGCATTCGGCTACTTCCTCGAAATCTCTTTTGGCAGCCTGCTGTCCGAACCAGACTTCGCGTCTTTCTTTGGCGGATTTGTAAACAACATCGGACCGTTGTTCCTGTTCTCCCTCGGCTTTATGGTGCTCACCGCCCTCATTGTGGCACAAGGTATTGCCAAGGGCATCGAGGCTGCCAACAAGATCATGATGCCCGGCCTCTATCTCATTTTGATCGGACTCATTATATATAGCCTTACCCTCCCCAATGCCGGCGCCGGCGTAGATTTCTACCTGGTGCCCAAGCTCGACCAGATCACCTCCAAGACCATTTTCTATGCCCTGTGCCAGGCATTCTTCTCATTGTCGCTCGGTATGGGATGCCTCATTACGTATGGCTCCTACGTCACCAAAGATCAGAACATTGTAAAGTCGGCAGCGATTATCTCCATAGCGGATACGTCCGTTGCTTTCCTGGCCGGACTCATGGTATTTCCTTTGGTATTCTCCCTCGGTGCTGAGCCTGGCCAGGGCCCTCGATTGATCTTTGTGATTCTGACCCAGGCCTTCCAGAGCATGGGTCCTATGGTGGGGCGAGTAGTCGGTGGTGCATTCTTTCTGTTGATCTGCTTCGCAGCGCTCACCTCAACGATTTCATTGCTGGAGGTTCCGGCAGCCTATCTTGTCGACCAGAAAAAACTTCCCCGCAAGCCCGTAGTGTGGGGTGTGGCCGGATTGATATTTGTGCTGGGTTTACCAAGCATGTTCAGTCAGGGACTTGTCCCTTTCCTGAATAAGCTTCCCATCCACAACTCACCAGACTACCTCTCCTTCATATCGGATCTCTGCGACATTGCCCTGGTAACCGGAGGCTGTCTGATGTGCTACTTCATCCGGTTCAAGTGGAAAGTGAACAACCTGCACACGGAACTTTCCATTGGCAATGCTAGCTATGCTGGTTCTTTTCTGCAGAGCTACGTGGACATCGCCATCACCTGGATTTGCCCGATTATCCTGACCATACTGTCCATTCTTGTTATCCTGGATAAGTTTGTCGGATTGGAATGGTTGTTTGGGTAGAGAGGTGAGTGGTAAGTAGTGAGTAGTAAGTAGTCCAACCTCTTCAACGAAGTGCCTGCAAGGGCAATCGTGTATCCAACGGTATGCAAAGCATGCCGAAATATCTCAATAGACCCCCATTGTAAGCCATGTAAGGGCGATGTCTTAAATAAATCAACCAACCAAGTCAGTTGGCAATTGAATTATTCATTGTAATTGTGGTACATTAATACCTGAGACCACTGCCTCAACCGGTTGAGTTTGAAAAGCAGCCCTTCAATCAAAAAGCCAATAATCCAATCGGATTCACTCTTTTGATAAGCTGCACCTTCGTTTCCAGCACCAAAACAAAGAAAAATCCTTAAAAGCACGGTCAAGGCACGGTCACCCCACGGTCACCCGACGGTCACTCCATGGTCACCATGAAACTAACGTTTAGACAACCTGGTATCTAACTGGGGCACAACATGGTCTTATCATGGGCGAATCAAGGTCTGAAATAGCTAGCTAAGTATAGCCCCAAGTGGGTATCAAATTACCCCCGGCCTGAATTGAAGCAGTCCAGGGCATCCCATATTTTCGTTCATGCCTAAAATAAGCAAACGACATGATGGTGATACGTCTGCCGCCTTCAGCTCCAATGTAGTAGTACGCAAGTACCGCAATCAAACCATTGTCTCTGCCGTCACACGCCCCCGCAAATCAAATTCTTCCAATCGCAAGAAAGTCAACGATAAGTTCAAGTACGCAAACCAATGGGCGAAAAAAATATTAGAGCATCCAGAATTTAGATCGCTGTACCAAAAAGGTGTCAACAGCAGACTATCGAATCCCCATACCGTTGCCGTCAGTGATTATCTGGTGCCTCCGGTGATTCACTACATCAATCTTAAAGAGTTCCAGGGCAAAATCGGAGATATCATCCGCATCAAAGCGACAGATAACTTTCGCGTGAAAGAGGTTTACATCAATATTTTAGATCCCAAAGGAAAGCAGATTGAAAACGGCTATGCCGTACAATACCCGCGCAAGCCATCGATGTGGATTTACCAACTTACGGCCGAATACCCTGACCTTACAGCGATTGAAGTCTGTGCGTCGGCACGCGACCTTCCCGGTAATGTAGCCAAGATGAGTGTTAGGTTATAAGACCGACAACCAGGGTATCGTGATTGTTACTCCACCCAATCTGCTACAAACAAATTCGTATCCCGGGTGCCGCCGTTGTTGCGGTTGGAGGACCAGATGAGGCGCTTGCCATCGGGTGAGAACATGGCGAATGAATCAAAGACTTTGTCGTACGTGATCTGTTGCAGATTAGTGCCGTCTTCATTGATCATGAATAGGTTGAACTCAAAACCACGGGTGCCTTTGTGATTCGAACTGAAGATGATGCGCTTGCCATCGGGATGGTAGAAAGGCGCCCAGTTGGCTTTGCCCAGATTGGTCACTTGACGCAAACCGGTTCCGTCCACGTTGCAGACAAATATCTCCATGGCCGTCGGAGCCACCAATCCCTGCTTGAGGTAATCGAGGTATTCCTTCTTTTGCTCCTCGGTATTGAATCGGGAGGCGCGAAAGACAAGCTTCTTGCCATCGGGTGAGAAAAATGCGCCGCCATCATATCCAATCTCTTTGGTGATCTGCTTTACGTTTTTGCCGTCTATATCCATGGTATACAAGTCCAGGTCGCCGTTGCGGGTCGATGTGAAAACGATTTTGTCTTTCTTCGGTGAAATGGTGGCTTCCGCGTCATATCCCGGTGCATTGGTCAACTGCCTTGTCATTTTGCCATGGAGGTCGGCGACGTAAATATCATACGAATCGTATATAGGCCACAGGTACTTGCCACCGGGCTTGCGCTCAGGATCGGGCGGACACGCTGCACCTCCCTGGTGGGTGGAAGCGTACAGAATTTGCTTATTGCCCGGCATAAAGAATGCACAGGTGGTACGGCCCTGACCGGTACTGATCAGTTGTGGACGGGTGCCGTCGCGCAGGTTGGACTTATCGACATTCAAATAAAAAATCTGATCGCAATTCAATCCCCATGCTTTGTTGTTGCTTTGAAAGCTCACCATTTTGCTGTCAAAGCTCCAGTAGGCCTCGGCATTGTCACCACCGAAAGTCAACTGGCGGATGTTCTTCAGGTGCTTCTCCTCCGGGTACCGGAGCGAGTCAACGGGCACGTCGGCAACCGGTGCAGGTGAGGGACCAAACGACAACAATAAGGCGGCGGCTGCCACCACCAGGATCATGGTGAATTTCATGCTGAAAAAATTTCGCCGCAAGATAAATGGTTCCGGCGAAAGAGCGATGGAAATCTAAGCCGGCTTGCCTTGTTTTGCGATCTCTTCGTCGCGTAATGCACGGCGCAGGATCTTGCCCACATTCGTCTTGGGGAGCTCCGTGCGGAACTCAAAATGACGGGGTACCTTATAATTGGTGAGATTGGCCAGGCAATAGGTGCGCAATTCAGCCTCGGTGAGTGAACTGTCACGCTTGACTATGAATGCCTTAATGCACTCCCCTGACTTGGCATCTGGCAACCCGATGGCAGCCACCTCCAGCACTTTGGGATTAGAGGCAATTACATTCTCCACCTCATTCGGGAACACATTGAACCCGGACACCTTGATCATGTCCTTCTTGCGGTCAACAATCTTGAAGAATCCTTCAGGGTCCATGACACCAATGTCTCCGGTGCGGAACCAGCCCCCGGGGAAAAACACACCTTCGTTGTCCTTCTGCCAGTAACCTCGCATTACCTGCGGTCCCCGCGCACAAATCTCGCCGGTTTGTCCTTGCGGCAATTGATTGCCCTCGTCATCAAATATCCCTACTTCCGTGCTTGGCATCGGGATGCCAATGGTGCCCCGGCGGTGTTTCCCATCCAGGGGATTACAGCACAACACCGGTGATGTTTCGCTGAGCCCATACCCTTCTACAATCGGTGTGCCCGTCACTTCCTGCCAGCGCGTGGCCACCGCATCCTGTACAGCCATGGCACCACCAATGGCACCCTGGAGGAATGAAAAATCACAGGTCTTGAAACCGGGATCATTCAGCAATCCATTGAAGAGCGTATTGACGCCCGTGATAATGGTAAACCGGTGTTGCTTCAATTCTTTGACAAAGCCAGGGATGTCGCGCGGGTTGGTGATCAGTACATTCTTCACACCGGTGGCATACATCAGCACGCCATTCACGGTAAGTCCGAAGATGTGGTACATGGGAATGGCCGTGATCATTACGTTGCTGTGGTTGGCCGACAGGTACGGCTTGAACCAATGTGTGATCATCTCATTGTGGGCCAGGATATTTCTATGCGAAAGTTGTGCGCCTTTGGCAATCCCCGTGGTGCCGCCTGTGTATTGCAGCACGGCGAGGTCTTCCTGCGCGATGGCAGGTTTGGTCCAAGACAGCGCGCTGCCTTCTGCCAACACTGACTTAAATGAAATCGCACTGGGCAGATGATATGCCGGAACAAGTTTCTTAAGATACTTCACCGCGAGGTTAATGAACGTGCCCTTGATTGGACCGAGCATGTCGCCCATGCGCGCGACGATGATGTGTTTGGCCGGGATCTTATCAACGATTGCTTCCAGGTTTGATGCGAAGTTTTCCAGGATGACCACGGCAGAGATACCCGCATCTTTGAATTGGTGCTCCATCTCGCGCGGTGTGTAGAGCGGATTGGTATTCACCACGATCAGGCCGGCTTTGAGTGCACCAAAGAAGGCAACGGGAAACTGCAACAGGTTCGGCATCTGAATGGCGATGCGGTCGCCCTGACGCAAGCCCAATTTGTTTTGCAAGTAGGCCGCGAAAGCAGTCGACAACTGATCTGTTTCGGCAAACGTGAGTGTAGCGCCCATGTTTACATAGGCTACACGGTTCTTATACCTGGCACAAGACGTTTCGAATAAATCAACGAGCGAGTTTGCTTCAATCTTTCCGATCTCGGCAGGAATACCAGTGGGATATTTGTCAATCCAGGGGAATGCAGTTGCCATATCTCACGAATATGAGCAACAAACGTTTGTAATGAAAGTCCGGGCGGAAATAAGGATAGCTATGAAATAGAAAGTCCCGTATGAACGGGACTTTCTTGCTGTAGAGGAAGGGTTCGAACCTTCACGAGGAGGTTAGCTGCAGGACATGAGAAAACATTTAGTGGTCAACCCGTTATCCTGCGTTTATCCCTGACTCCTCACCCCCGAGACAGGAGGGCTTGTCTGCCAATTTCAACACCCTACATTTTGTGTTTGGTGCAACAAAGTAAGCACCGAACTGATACACCATTCAATAATAGCATCAATATTTAGTGTACTTTTTAAAATATTGCCATATTTACTGTAAAATATTCTAAAAATGACCCCTGAAAAGCCCGCCCGTTATGAAATTGACAATGTCGATTTGAAGATTCTGGAGACTTTGATCCAGGATGCCAAGCGCCCTTATACGGAGGTGGCCAGAAAAGCCCATGTTTCACAAGGAACAGTGCATTTCAGGATGAATAAGATGCAGGAAGCCGGAATCGTTGAAAAAACAACCCTCCGGATCAACTACGCCAAATTGGGATTTGACATCACAGCCTTTATAGGTATCTACCTGGAAAAGAGCGCTTTATATGAGAGCGTGCTGGAAAAACTAAAGGGCATCCCCGAAATAACAAACATCCACTACACCACCGGCAACTACTCTATGTTCGTTAAGATCCATTGCCGCGACACCAACCACCTCAAGGAGGTGCTGCACGACAAAATGCAGCAGGTAGAAGGCATTGACCGCACCGAAACGATGATCTCCCTGGAGGAAAGTCTCGACCGGAGTGTGATCCTGGCTAATAATTAAAAGCCCCCCAGAACCTTATAAGCCGAATTTTGTTGATAATTTTGACCGCTATTTAAAATTGGTCTAAATACAGCAGATGGCTAAGGACAACCAGATCCTGGAAGAAATCACCTCCAAAGAGTACGAGCACGGCTGGACGGTGAACATGGAGACGGATTCCGCTCCTCCCGGCCTCTCTGAGGACACGGTAAGGTTCATTTCCCGCAAGAAAAATGAGCCCGAATGGCTGCTGGAATGGCGCCTTAATGCCTTCCGGACCTGGTCAACGATGAAAGAGCCGAAGTGGCCCAACGTCCACTACCCGGCCATCGACTACCAAAGCATTATCTATTACTCCGCACCCAAGAAGAAAGCAACGCCCAAGAGCCTCGAGGAGATTGATCCCGAGATGCTGAAAACCTTTGAGCGCCTGGGTATTTCACTCACGGAACAGAAGCGTTTGTCTGGCATTGCCGTGGACGCGGTCTTCGACAGTGTGTCGGTAGCCACCACCTTCAAAGAAAAGCTGGGTGAACTCGGCATTATTTTCTGCTCCTTCAGTGACGCGGTGAAAGAACATCCCGAACTGGTAAAAAAATACCTGGGTTCGGTTGTTCCTGTTAAGGATAATTACTTCTCCGCGCTGAACTCAGCGGTATTCTCTGATGGTTCGTTCTGCTACATCCCAAAAGGTGTACGCTGCCCCATGGAGCTATCCACCTACTTCCGCATCAATGCGGCGAACACCGGACAATTTGAGCGGACACTCATTGTTGCCGATGAAGATAGCTACGTGAGCTACCTGGAAGGTTGTACGGCGCCGATGCGGGATGAAAATCAATTGCACGCTGCGGTGGTTGAGATTTTTGCACACACACGTGCTGAGGTGAAGTATTCCACCGTACAAAACTGGTATCCCGGCAACAAAGAGGGCGTCGGCGGTATTTACAATTTCGTTACCAAGCGAGGTCTTTGTTCAGGCGATCACGCCAAGATCAGCTGGACCCAGGTCGAAACCGGATCAGCCATTACCTGGAAGTATCCCTCCTGCGTGTTGAAAGGTGATTATTCCATCGGCGAATTCTACTCGGTGGCCGTTACCAACAACTACCAGCAAGCCGACACGGGCACTAAGATGATTCATATTGGAAAGAATACCCGTTCGCGTATAGTATCCAAAGGAATCTCTGCAGGCAAATCACAGAACAGTTACCGCGGTCAGGTGCATATCATGAAGCGCGCCACGAATGCACGCAACTCCTCACAGTGTGACTCCCTGCTGATGGGCGACCAGTGCGGTGCCCACACATTCCCATATATCGACGTTGAGAACAGCTCAGCACAAGTCGAACACGAAGCCACCACCTCCAAAATCGGAGAAGATCAGATATTCTACTGCCTCCAGCGCGGCATCGACGAAGAGTCGGCCGTGGCGTTGATTGTCAATGGCTATGCCAAAGAAGTGCTCAACCAATTGCCCATGGAGTTTGCTGTAGAAGCCCAAAAATTACTTGCCCTCACGCTGGAAGGAAGCGTTGGCTAATGCCCATGACACCCATCATCTCGATTAAGAATTTACAAGCCCGCATCGAAGAGAAGCAGATTCTCAACGGCATCTCCCTGGAGGTAAAACCCGGTGAAGTGCATGCCATCATGGGGCCGAACGGATCAGGTAAAAGCACACTCGCTTCTGTGCTCTCCGGACGTGAAGAATACGAAGTTACCGGCGGTGAAGTCTCTTTCCTCGGCAAAGACCTCCTTGCCATGGAGCCGGAAGTCCGCGCCCGCGAAGGGGTGTTCATGGCCTTTCAATATCCGGTAGAAATACCAGGGGTGAGCACCATCAACTTCATGAAGACAGCCTTGAACAAGATCCGTGAGCACCGCGGACTTCCTGCACTCGACGCCGTTGCCTTTCTCAAGGTGATGAAGGAAAAAATGAAATTGGTTGAAATCGACCAGGCCCTCCTCAACCGCTCCCTGAACGAAGGCTTTTCCGGCGGTGAGAAGAAACGCAACGAGATATTCCAGATGGCCATGCTGGAACCCAAACTGGCCATCCTTGACGAAACTGACTCAGGCCTGGACATCGATGCCTTGCGCATTGTATCGAATGGCGTGAACAAACTCAGGAACAAAGACAACGCCGTGATCGTAGTGACACACTACCAACGGTTGCTTGAATATATAGTGCCTGACTACGTGCATGTGCTCTACAAAGGACGTATCGTGAAGTCCGGCACCAAAGAACTCGCCCTCGAGCTCGAGGCGCGTGGATACGATTGGCTGAAGACAGAAGCAACTCCTGCCTGATCCTATGAGCACGGCAGCCGTAAAACGCGATGTAATGCAGGCCCTTGAAGAAAGTGTGCAGCGTCGCTCCAGTCAAGACTCCGGAGCATGGCATGCGCTGAAAGCAATCGGCCTGCCCGGAAACAAGACCGAAGAATACAAGTTTACCCCGGTTGTCCGCTTCCTTGAAAAGATTGAGGGACTTGAATTCGGCGCAACGAAAACCAATGCTGCCTCAGTCACTCCGTTGATCCCTGCCCTGCCCACTAACGTGCTGGTCATTGATCAAGGCAGATACAATGCCAAACTTTCATCGTTCATCGACCCCATCAAGATAACGGTAAGACCGGTATCAGCGATGAAAGGACAGCAGGATCCGTTTGAGTTACTCAACCTGACACTGGCCACCGAAGAAATTGTTATTGAGATTGCGCAAGGTTCTGTGATACAAAACCCCATTGCCATCGTACATACGTCGGCAGGCGTGGCCAATACCGTGTTTATGCCGCGGATATTTTTCAACATCGGTCGCGAAGCATCGGTGACGATCCTCGATCACGCCGCTGGAGGAACATTGCTCAACAACGGATACACACACATCGGCATCGCAGAAAATGCGCAGGTAGAATTCATCCAGGTTCAGGACCAACCTGATGATATCCAACTCTGCCACACCCACATCGCCCTTGACGCAAATTCACACGTCAACTGCTTTACCTGTTCTTTCGATGGACGGCTCACGCGCAACAACCTAACATTGTCCATCAATGGAAGCGGCGTTGATGCACACCTGTACGGACTTTACCTGGCAACAGGCAAGTCGCACATTGACAACCACACCGTCGTAGACCATCGCATGGCCAATTCCTACAGCAACCAGTTGTACAAAGGCATCATGGATGGTCAGGCGAAAGGCGTATTCAACGGAAAGATATTCGTGCGGCCCGATGCCCAAAAGACCAATGCATTTCAATCCAACCGAAACATCGTGTTGAGCGAAGAAGCATCCGTTAATACCAAGCCACAACTCGAAATATGGGCCGATGATGTGAAGTGTTCACATGGTTGCACCACGGGTCAATTGGACGAAGAAGCCATGTTCTACCTGCAGTCCCGCGGCATTGGCAAATCACAGGCCCGTGCCTTATTGCTTCACGCCTTTGCAGCTGAGGTACTTTCAGCCATGAAACACAAGGTGATACGCGAATACCTCGAAGAAAGAATCTCAACACGGCTTCACGCCGGCGAATAAGCATGACGACGTCGACCGCCACGATCAATATCAAGGCCATCCGGTCGGCCTTTCCCATCCTGCACCAGCAGGTGAATGGAAAGAACCTGGTGTATTTCGACAATGCGGCAACTACCCAGAAGCCAACCCGGGTCATTGAGGCCATCAACAACTATTACAGCCGCGACAACGCCAATATCCACCGTGGTATTCACACACTTGCCGAACGCGCTACGCGTCAATATGAAGAAACCCGACTCGCAGCGCAGGCATTTATCCATGCTGAACATCCGGAAGAAATCATCTTTGTTCGCGGGGTGACCGAGGCCATTAACCTGGTCGCCGCTTCCTATGGTCGCGCCTTTCTAAAAGCCGGTGATGAAATTCTGGTTTCAGGCCTGGAGCACCACTCCAACATTGTACCCTGGCAACTTATCGCTGAAGAAAAGGGGTGTGCTTTGAAAGTAATTCCGGTATTGCCAAACGGCGAACTCGACCTGGCCGCCTTCGATCAACTCCTCTCCGACCGCACACGCATCGTCGCTGTGAATCACGCGTCGAACAGTCTGGGAACGATCAACCCGGTACAAACTATTATTCAAAAAGCCCACCAGCGCGGAGCGGTTGTGCTCATAGATGGCGCCCAGGCAGCTGCCCATTGCCCCATCGACGTACAACAACTGGATGCAGACTTCTACTGCGTGTCTGGCCATAAGATGTACGGACCTACCGGCATCGGATTTTTATATGGAAAGAAGTCGCTGTTGGAGAAAATGCCGCCCTACCAGGGTGGTGGTGAGATGATCCGTAACGTTACATTCGCCAAGACTACCTTCAACGAGCTGCCCTATAAGTTTGAAGCCGGCACACCAAACATTGCCGACACCATCGCTTTACGTGAAGCGATTTTATTTATCCAGGAAACCGGAAAGGAAACGATGGCAGCCCATGAACAGCAATTGCTGAACTATGCAGCCCGTGGATTGGTTTCGATCAAAGGTGTTCGGTTGATTGGGACGGCCGCCAGCAAAGTGAGCGTACAGAGTTTTGTTATCGATGGCATTCACCCGTTTGATATAGGTCAGATGCTGGACGCACGTGGGATCGCTGTGCGCACAGGACATCACTGCACACAACCCCTCATGGAACATTTTGGGCTGGAGGGAACCGTCAGGGCTTCGTTTGCTGTTTATAACACACAGGAAGAGATTGATCAATTGCTGGAAGGCGTGGAACGCGTCTGCAAATTTCTGTCATGAGCATCGCTGAGATACAAGATGAGATCGTGAATGAATTTTCGCTCCTCGACGGCGATCAGGAGATGAGTGTGATGTACCTGATGGAATTGGGACAGAAGTTGCCTGCACTGAAAGAAAGTGCCCGGGTGGAAGAAAACCTGGTGCAGGGATGTCAGTCCAAAGTATGGCTTACTGCCGAATTGTTGCATGGACGTGTGTACTATAGCGCAGACAGCAATACGGCGATTACCAAAGGTTTGGTTAGTTTATTGATCCGCATCTTGAGCGGTCATGTGCCGGCAGAAATTCTGGGTGCCGAGTTGACCTTTATGAAGGCCATTGGGATGGACCGGTTTATCGGCACCCAACGGTCGAATGGATTTGCTTCCATGATCAAGCAGATGAAATTATATGCGCTGGCCTTCCAGCAAAAGTCGGCACAACCGATATGAGCGAAGAAAAGACATCATCAAACGGGGAAGTCCCCAACCTGCGGGATCAAATCCTTGCGGCCCTGAAGACCGTGTACGATCCTGAGATTCCGGTGGACATCTATGAACTGGGATTGATCTACGAAATCAATATCTATCCCCTGAACAACGTACATATTTTAATGACCCTGACGTCGCCATCATGCCCGTCAGCAGAAGCTATTCCTTCCGAAGTAGAGCAGCGTGTTAAGGAGATTCCGGGGATCAACGACGTAAAGGTCGAAATCACCTGGGATCCCCCCTATTCGCAGGAAATGATGAGCGAAGCCGCCAAATTGGAACTCGGATTTCTTTAATTTTGTTGAAGCATAAACCTAATAAACCATCGAATTTATGGCCATGTATCCTGAACAACTGGTAGCACCCATGCGAAATGACCTCACCAGTGCCGGATTCAAAGAACTGAAGACCCCTAGTGAGGTAGATCAGCAAATCCTGAATGAAAAAGGCACCACCTTGCTGGTGATTAATTCCGTATGTGGTTGTGCAGCCGGTGCCGCCCGTCCCGGTGTAAAATGGGCCCTGCAGAACAGTGGCAAGAAACCCAATCACCTGGCTACCGTTTTTGCCGGTGTGGATACCGAAGCGGTTTCACGTGCGCGTCAACTGACCATGCCGTACCCGCCGTCATCACCCAGCATTGCCCTCTTTAAGGATGGTGAACTGCTTCACTTCGTTGAGCGCCACCATATCGAAGGCCGCAATGCCCAGATGATTGGTGAGCACCTGCTCGAGGTATTTGACGAGTTTTGCTAATCGAATATTGAATAAATTATAGAGAGCCCCGCCCAAACGGGGCTTTTTTATCGCCACAAATTCACGAGCAGGCTGTCCGGAAACCCCGATCCTGACCGTCTTTATACCGAATCACACTAAAATCGGCAGTCCTTGTAACTTAAAGAACCTTTTCACCGATTATCTGTTGTAATATCATCCATGCAAGTAGCCGTCTCTCGTCAGGAACATTTTAACTCGGCCCACCGGCTCTATAATCCTGCCTGGAGCATGGAGCAAAACGATGCGGTGTTTGGCAAGTGTAATAATCCGAATTACCATGGTCACAACTACACCCTGATCGTAACGCTGATCGGAGAACCGGACCCGACCACAGGCTACGTATATGACCTCAAGAAATTGAGTGACCTGATTAAGGAACAGGTGTTGAATCAATTTGATCATAAAAACCTTAACTTGGATACGGTACATTTCAAGAATCTCAATCCAACTGCAGAAAATATCGCTGTTGTAATCTGGAAGATTCTCCGTCCGCAGATAGAACAGAATCTTGAGCTTAAAATAAAACTCTATGAGACCGAAAGAAATTTCGTTGAATATCCGGCCGTTTAACGAGGACCCTGAAGACGACCATGCTGCTTCTTCGTGGAGCACACCGTTGCGTGCGGATGCGTTTGATCTTTCGGATGACGAAAAGATTGCACGCATCGAAGGGCACGTGAAGTCCATCATGGAGACGCTCGGCCTCGACCTGACTGACGACAGCCTATCCGGCACGCCCAAACGGGTGGCCAAGATGTATGTAAAGGAAGTGTTCAGTGGATTGAATCCGAAGAACCGTCCGGTAACCAAGTTGTTCGAGAACAAATACAACTACAATCAAATGCTTGTGGAAAAGGAGATCACCTTCTATTCCCACTGCGAGCACCATTTCGTTCCCATCTACGGACGGGCACATGTAGCCTATTTCTCTTCCGGCAAGGTGATCGGACTTTCGAAAATCAACCGTATCGTACAATATTACGCCAAGCGCCCTCAGGTGCAGGAGCGACTCACTGTACAAATCGGCAAAGACCTGGAGCGCATCCTGCAAACCGAAAGCGTGGGTGTGGTGTTGGACGCCAACCACATGTGCGTGGCTATGCGCGGCGTAGGAGATACCAACAGCAAAACAGGCACCGCGTACTTCTCCGGCAAGTTTCTGGAAGAGAATACCAAAAGGGAATTCCTGAACTTCATCAACAGCCGCCAGTCCAATCTTTGATCGCGGCGGTAGCCAAGATGTCAATTTTTGAAGCATAGAGCCCTCTTCGGAGGGTTTTTTGCTTTGATTCATGCCCTAACCTTCCGTAGCTTAGCACCCTAACCGTTGAAAAAACACACTACTATGGTATTTGACATCGACATGATCAAGGCCTTTTACGCAGCATTGCCGGGCCGGATTGCCAAAGCCCGTAAAGCCGTGGGTAAACCCCTGACGCTTTCGGAAAAGATCCTCTTCTCCCACCTCCATGCCGACCAGGCCCTCCAGGTCTTCGGCCGTGGGAAATCATATGTAGACTTTGCCCCGGACCGCGTAGCCATGCAGGACGCAACGGCCCAAATGGCCCTCCTCCAGTTCATGTCTGGCGGCATTCCCAAGGTGCTTGTCCCTTCAACGGTACACTGCGACCACCTGATCCTCGCTAAAGATGGCGCCAAGAAAGACCTCGCTGACTCAGTAAATGCCTCTGGCGAAGTATTCAACTTCCTGGAATCCGTATCCAACAAGTATGGCATCGGCTTCTGGAAACCCGGCGCCGGCATTATCCACCAGGTGGTACTTGAAAACTATGCCTTCCCTGGCGGTATGATGATTGGTACCGACTCCCACACCGTAAACGCTGGTGGTCTTGGTATGCTCGCCATCGGCGTTGGTGGCGCTGATGCAGTTGACGTGATGTCCGGAATGGCCTGGGAACTGAAGTGGCCCAAGCTGATCGGTATTAAGCTCACCGGCAAACTCAGCGGCTGGACCTCCTCCAAAGATGTGATTCTAAAAGTAGCTGGTATCCTCACTGTAAAAGGTGGCACGGGTGCCATCGTTGAGTATTTCGGTCCTGGCGCCAAGACTTTGTCGTGTACCGGCAAAGGCACTATCTGTAACATGGGTGCTGAGATCGGTGCCACCACCTCTACATTCGGTTATGATGAGAAGATGGCAGAATACCTCCGTGGCACCGACCGCGCAGAGGTCGCCAAACTTGCTGATGCCGTAAAAGATCACCTCACCGGTGACCCGGAGGTATATGCTGACCCGAAGAAATACTTCGATGAAGTGTATGAGATCGATCTCTCTACGCTCGAGCCACACGTGAACGGACCCTTTACCCCCGATCGCGCTATACCCATTTCAAAGTTTGCCGAAGAGGTGCGCGCCAACAACTGGCCTGCCCGTCTGGAAGTAGGCTTGATCGGATCATGTACCAACTCTTCGTATGAGGACATCACCCGCTCCGCGTCGCTCGCCAAGCAGGCAGTTGATAAGAAACTGAAAGCCAAAGCAGAGTTCACCATCACACCGGGCTCAGAGAAAGTGCGCTACACCGTTGAACGCGATGGCTACCTCGACATCTTCGGAAAGATGGGCGGCGTCGTGCTCGCCAACGCTTGCGGACCTTGCATCGGTCAATGGTCACGGCACACCGACGATCCCAACCGACGCAACTCCATCATTACCTCGTTCAACCGCAACTTTGCGAAACGCAATGACGGCAACCCGAATACTCATGCCTTTGTCGCCTCACCTGAGATTACCACGGCATTCGCAATTGCTGGTGACCTGACATTCAATCCCTTGAAAGACACCCTGACCAACGAAGAAGGCAAGGCCGTAAAGCTGGATGAGCCTAAAGGTGTTGAATTCCCGCCCAAGGGCTTTGATGTAAAAGATCCCGGCTACCTCGCTCCTGCCAAAGATGGCAGCAAGGTAGTGGTGAAGATCGATCCCAAGTCAAAGCGCCTGCAGGCCCTCACTCCTTTTGCTCCCTGGGACGGCAAGAACTGGACCGGTCTTAAGCTGTTGATTAAAGCCAAAGGCAAGTGTACCACTGACCACATTTCAATGGCCGGTCCCTGGTTGCGCTTCCGCGGCCACCTCGACAATATCTCCGACAACACGCTTACCGGTGCCACTAACTTCTTCAACGAGAAGACTGACTCCGTTAAGAATCAGTTGACCGGTCAATACGGTCCGGTTCCTGCCACACAACGCGCTTACAAAGCAGCCGGCATCGGCTCTATCGTGGTGGGCGACCAGAACTATGGTGAAGGCTCATCCCGTGAACATGCGGCCATGCAGCCCCGTCACCTCGGTATCCGTGCGATTCTGGTGAAGTCTTTCGCCCGCATTCACGAAACCAACCTGAAGAAGCAAGGCATGCTGGCCCTCACGTTTGCCAATGAAGCCGACTATGATAAGATCAGGGAAGATGATACCATCGACTTTGCCGACCTCACCGCATTTGCACCGGAAAAGCAACTCACGTTAGTGCTAAACCATAGCGACGGCAGCAAGGAAAGCATCAAGGTAAATCATACCTACAATGCCGGACAGATTGGATGGTTCAAAGCCGGATCTGCCCTTAACCTGATGGCCAAGACCATCGCAGCTGCGAAGAAAGCCGCAACAGCCAAGAAAGCCAAGCCAGCTAAAAAAGCGAAGCCTGCGAAGAAAGCGAAGAAAGCAAAGAAGGCTAAGCCAGCTAAGAAAGCCAAAAAGGTGAAGAAGGTGGTGCGTAAAGCCGCCAAAAAAACGGCGCGTAAGGTCACCCGAAAAGTGGCACGTAAAAAGAAGAAGTGATCTGATTCCAATACTAATCATCGATGAGCGGCCCCCGGGTCGCTCATTTTTTTTGTGGCATGACGCTACCAGAACTAACACCTCGTAACTTGCAAGCTTATGAGGTGGCCACTGTCATTGGTTTTTATCGCCATGCTCGCATCAGATGTGCGCGCTCAACGGTCCCTGGCCTCCCAAACCGACTTACTCGAAATCATTGTCAAAACTTTTAATATTTCGGTCGAGGAGAAGCAGCCGTCCGAAAAGCGCATTTCATTTTCCGTGGCACCGGTTTCAACCAAACGGGCGGGTGGACGCAAGATATTTGTGTCCTCCATCAATGCAGCCTTTATCATCGGTAATCCGGATTCTACCAACATTTCCAGTGCATACCTGGACCCATTCTCAGATTTTAGTCAGAACTATGGCATTGGCCTGAAGGCCAATATCTGGACCAACAAAAACCACTGGAACCTGCCGGGTGAGTTCCGCATCAGCAGCCTGACACAATACACATACGGACTTGGCGACCGCAGTACAGATAATGATGTGGTCACTATTAATTACGACTATGTACGTATCTACGGAGTGGCCAACCGAATTATCACCAAGTACCTGCTGGTCGGTCCCGGACTGGACTATGATCGGTATTATAATGTTGTTCAACAATCCCCGGTTATTGGCACGGGGGCATTTCACGACTATGCAGTCGGCACGGCTGCAACCTCCTTCTCCACGGGCATCACCTGGAACATGGTCTATGACAACCGGAAGAATTCTATAAACCCCGATAAAGGACTGTACGCCAACCTGTCCTTTCGCACCAATCCATCCTTCCTGGAAAACTCTTACCAGTGGAGGTCTGTGTATGCAGATGTCCGCACCTACATTCCGTTGCACCCCACCAAGCGAAGAATCCTGGCCTTATGGGGTATGTTTTGGGGTACTTTCGGTGATGTACCCTACCTTAACCTTCCTGGAACTTCGCTCGAATTCTTGCAACGCTCAGGTCGCGGATATAGTGCTGCACGCTTTCGCGGAAAGCAAATGCTCTATGTAGAATCAGAATACAGGTTTGATATCACCACCAACGGTTTGTTTGGTGGCGTGATTTTCGCCAACGCGCAATCCTACACCGATCCGATCACCAACACCTTTGACGGCATTGTTCCTGCCGTCGGATTTGGTGGCCGAATCAAATTCAACAAGGAGTCCAACACCAACATCACACTGGACCTTGGCTTTGGAAAGGATTCGTTTTCCTTTGGAATCGGACTCGGAGAATATTTCTAACCCTGCAATACTTCCGCTACCACCTGGCGGAACTCATTCAACATCATGGCAGTTGCACCCCATACAATCTCATCTTCAATCAGGAAATGAGGTGCCCTTAGCGGGAACGTTCGTGCGGCCATGATTTCCTTCTCTTGCACCGCATCGGGACGCAGGAGGCCCTCAACGGAGCCTTCCAGTATCTTAACTACCTCGACCGGATCAGGTGAAAATATGGGGCGCGCTTTTAGAAATCCGACAACAGGAACTACTTCAAAGTTGCTGGGGATGACAAAGAAGCGCGTCAGCGTTCCCAGAATTTTAACATCAGAGGCGCGAACCCCAATCTCTTCTTCTCCCTCACGAAGCGCAGTCTCTATGGTTGTTTCGCCGGGCTCCGCCTTTCCGCCCGGCAAACTGACTTGTCCACTATGGGTACCTGCATATTCGGGCCGCTTGGTCAGCGGAAAACAGATCTCTCCATTATGGGGATACAACAGCACGAGCACACTCCCGGGGCGAGGCGGCAACCTATGCTCAAAGCGAGGCACCACCGACCCTACCGGCACAGCACGCATAGGCTCATGCGCGGAAGCTCCGGGAAGTGGTTCCTGTAACCGCTTCTCGAGACGCATGATCAACTGATCGAAATCTATCGGCATGCCTTAATCATTTCCGCCGTCGTCATATTGTCGCCAGCCTTATCCGACAAGGTGAATTCCTGACAGGCCTTTTGACGCTGGCCCAATTGAAAGTAGGCACTGCCCAGGTAGAAATGAATCTTGTCTATGAATGAATCCATGGATAAAGCTCTTTGAAAACTGGACAAGGCCAGGTCATACTGTTTATTCAAGAGGTAGTAAACTCCTTTGTTCCGGTAGGCCCATCCATTGTTAGGATCCAGCATGATGCTGGTATTGATGTCCCGGAGGCCCTCTTCCACCTTCCCCTGCTGCAACCGGACAAATCCCCGGTTGTTTAAGAAGAAGGGTTGATCCGGCGAGAGTGCCAAAGCGAGCTCAATCTCATTCATAGCCATGTCGAACTGGTTCTGTGCAATGGCCACCATAGCCCGGGTGTTATGGATGTTGGGCTCTTTGTCATTTACGCGCTGCGCCTGATCCATGTCAGCCAACGCTTTCTCATAATCATGGAGGTAATATTCAGCGGTTCCGCGGTTAACCCAATATTCCACGTTGGCCGAGTCCAGTTGAATCGCCCGGTCGAAACATTCCCGGGCTGTTTTAAAGTCATGCAATTTGGCTTTGACCAGTCCCCGAATGAAGTGGGCCACAGCCGTGTCAGGCTTGTGCTTGACCAGGTCGTCGGCATCCTTTTCAGCGCTGTAGTATTCCTTCAGTTCCAGGTAGGCATTGGCGCGATTGAACACGGGAGCGAGAAAGCCAGGACGGCAGTCGATGGCCTTTGTATAGAAAGTCACTGCCTCATCATAGTGTTGGGTGTCAAAGCGCATAGTGCCCAGGTTATTCAGGGCATCTGCATAGCAAGGATCGATCAATAAAGCCTCGTTAAAATACTTCTCGGCTTCATCAGTGTATTGCCCCTTCAGTGCCATATTTCCCTTTAACAGGAATTTCTGCAGCCGCATTTCCTTTGAGTCTGCACAGCCAAGCAGGAGAAAGAAAATAAAAAAATAGCATACCTTCATTTGTAATCAGATTCAGGTCGCAATTTCACCAATCCAAGATGAATAAAATAACGCTTCTGCTTCTTTTGTACACCCTTTCGTACCATGTTGGGAAGAGCCAACCAGTCATGAAGCAAGTCGAACTCAAGCCTATCCACTATCAGGGAGGGCTCTACTATTATGATGGTGTTCGCTTGCACGCTGGTGCTTACGGGGTACAAGTTCCGCTGATGGCCATGCAAGACGACGAAATAAACCGTCGCTACAAAAGGTTCCGAACCATAAGGAGCATAAGCAATACGATCGGCAGCCTACTTCCGTTAGCGTACCTGTTGTACTATGCCAATGGCGGCTCGGGAGGCAGGACCAGTTCATCAACTGAATTCTGGACGATATGGGGAGGTAGCATTGGCGTTCTGTTGATAGGCGATGGAATTGCCCGTCATCAGCTCAATCTGGGCATTGACCGGTACAATATGCTATTGCTCAGGCCATCCGGCAAGTCAGTTGGCCTGTCACTGGAATACCGTTTCTAAGCATCCATGAAAACGATTGCATTGAGTTGCATGCCGAAATCAGCGTGATTCTTTGGTATTTCACCAGATCCATCCTTTCTTTGCATCCATGATTCAAATCAACGACGTACACGTGCACCATCACCATGCTTCAGCATGTTGAGTGGCAGGTTTATGTCTTGATCATATAATCGAAGCATAAGAAGGCTTGCCACCCGGCAGGCCTTTTTTGTTTAATGGGGTTTTTCAAGAGGTTTTAAAACTGAATATGAATACACTACTGCGTATTGCCATTCAAAAGTCCGGTCGACTGCAAGAAGGGTCACTGGCATTGCTCAAAGACTGCGGTCTGTCTATCAACAACAGCCGTGTTCCTCCGTGATGATGATATCCCCCAATACCTGGAAGACCACGTTGCCGATGTTGGCATTGTAGGCGAAAATGTGTTGATCGAAAAACGTAAGAACACGGTCCTCGTCACGAAGCTGGATTTCGCCAAGTGCAGGCTATCTATTGCCGTGCCACGCGGAGAGAACTATACAGGTGCAACGTGGCTCAGCGGCAAGAATATTGCCACCTCCTACCCGGTAATCGTTAGGAAATACCTGAACGATAACGGAATAGAAGCCGGAATACACGAAATCAGCGGCTCAGTGGAAATTGCTCCCGGCATTGGCCTTGCCGACGCCATTTGTGATATCGTTAGCACCGGCAGCACGTTGCTCAACAACGGACTTAAGGAAGTCGCCCTCGTACTTCAATCGGAAGCCGTGCTGGCTTCCAGTCCTCAACTGGCAGCAGAGAAACAAAACATTCTCGATCAATTATTGTTTCGGATTGCAGCCGTAAACTCTGCGAGAAACAACAAGTACATTTTGTTGAACTGTCCGGATGAAGCGATTCCCAACATCACCTCACTCATACCCGGTATGAAGAGCCCTACGATCATGCCACTGGCCCGTCCGGGTTGGTCGTCGTTGCATTCTGTGGTCAATGAAAATGACTTTTGGGAGAAGATCGGGTTACTCAAATCACATGGTGCTGAAGGCATCCTGGTCATTCCCATCGAAAAAATGATTGCCTGATGAAAGCCTACAACAATCCGCCGCGCGCTGACTGGCCGGCCTTGACCCAGCGGCCGCAACTTTCGCTGGATTTCCTCGAGAGCCAGGTTCGAAACATACTTCAACGTGTGCGATCAGCGGGCGATGCCGCCCTGCTTGAGCTCACAGAGAAATATGATGGCGCTGTCCTTCATCAAACGGAAGTTTCAGCCCATGAAATAGAAATCGCAGCAGCCTCGCTAAGTGCCGATATCAAACAGGCTATCCAGGTGGCGTCACAAAACATAACGGCATTCCACCGCTCCCAAACCCGCGCCGATATCAAGGTCGAAACCATGCCTGGTGTGGTATGTTGGAGGAAGTCAGTGCCCATACAAAAAGTAGGTATTTACATTCCCGGTGGCACCGCTCCCCTGTTTTCCACCGTGCTCATGCTCGCCATACCCGCCCGCCTGGCCGGGTGCCCGGAAGTGATCCTGTGCACACCCCCCAACCGCGACGGATCGGTGAACCCTGCCATCCTCTATGCCGCTTCCCTGTGTGGCATCAACCGAATATTTAAGGTGGGGGGTGCACAAGCCATCGCTGCTTTGGCTTACGGAACAGAAAGCATACCGGGGGTATATAAAATTTTCGGTCCAGGCAACCAATATGTTACCAAAGCCAAACAACTTGTTGGTCAGGAAGGGATTGCCATCGATATGCCCGCTGGTCCATCTGAGGTGCTGGTAATCGCTGATCAATCTGCGGATGCTGATTTCATTGCCGCGGACTTATTATCCCAGGCTGAACATGGCACCGATAGCCAGGTGGTGTTAGTGACTACATCACCGTCACTGCCTGCGGCCGTGCAATCTTCCATCGAAAAGCAATTGGATCAATTGGCGCGAAAAGCCATTGCCACTGAAGCTTTACAAAACAGTTTATCTATAACATTTCCATCCTTGGATGAGGCGGTTGCATTCGCAAATACCTATGCGGCAGAACACGTGATCATTCAGACCACAAGTCCCGAAGCAGTTGCTGATTCACTCACCAATGCCGGATCTGTATTTCTGGGGCCATGGACACCAGAGGCTGCAGGGGACTATGCGTCGGGCACCAACCACACGTTGCCCACGGGCGGATTTGCACGCGCCTATAGCGGCGTTTCCCTGGAGAGTTTCAACAAAACCATCACCTATCAACAGATCAGCGCCCAAGGAATCAAGCTATTGGGCCCTACGGTAGAAGTCATGGCCAGGGCTGAACTGCTCGATGCGCACCGCAATGCCATCCGTGTAAGACTTAATAAGGCCGTATGAAGAAGATCGACATCAACACTTTGGCCAGGGATAATGTAAAGAAACTACAGCCCTATTCATCAGCCCGCGATGACTTTCAGGGCCCGGCTTCGCTGTTCCTTGATGCCAACGAAAATCCATTTGAATCCGGCTTCAACCGATACCCAGACCCTCACCAAAAGGAGTTAAAACTGGTGATCGGCACCCTGCGCGGAGTCTCCCCCGATCACTTGTTTCTCGGCAATGGCAGCGACGAAGCCATTGACTTGCTCATTCGTACCTTTTGTGAACCGGGTCGCGATACTGTACTCATCCCCCAGCCTACGTATGGCATGTACGCCGTAAGTGCCGCCACAAATGATATAGCGATCCATTCAGTGCTACTCACACCCGATTTTCAATTGGACACAAAAGGCGTATTGCAGGCTATCACTCCGTCCACACGAATCATCTTTCTCTGTAGTCCCAACAATCCGTCCGGCAACCTGCTTCGTATTCAGGATATCGAGCAATTGCTTAGTGAGGTCAGTTGTCTGGTCGCTGGGGCCTCGCCGGGCTCCGCATAGGCATCTGCATCGCACATCCTGAAGTCATCGCCCTGCTCAACAAGATCAAGCCTCCGTACAACATCAATTCATTTACGCAAGTCGAGGCCCTGCGCAGGCTCACCGAAAAATCAGCAGCAACCCGTGAGCAAGTCAACCTGCTCCGGCAGGAGCGCATGCAACTTTCGGAGTCGCTCAAACAAATAAAAAGTGTCCGAAAAGTATTTCCATCCGATGCAAATTTTATACTCGTGCAGATCGACAATGCCAGGGAAGTCTATCATAAACTGGTGTCCAAAGGCACGGTGGTACGGGATCGCTCGGGTGTGGTCCTCTGTGCCGATTGTCTCCGGATTACGATAGGTACACCCGCTGAAAACAGACTTTTGATTGATCAATTGAACAACTTATGAAACGTGCACTCTTCATCGATCGCGACGGAACCATCATCCTGGAGCCTGCCGACCAACAGATTGACAGCCTCGAGAAGTTGGAGTTTTACCCCGGCGTGATCCACGCACTAAGATCACTGGCACAAAGTCGCCAATATGAATTGATCATGGTGACGAACCAGGACGGCCTCGGTACCGCCTCATTCCCGGAGGAGACGTTCTGGCCGGCACACAGCAAGATGATGAAGACCCTGGAAGGAGAAAGTGTGTTATTCACTAAAGTGCATATTGACAAATCATTGCCAGCCGAAAACAAACCAACGCGGAAGCCAGGTACCGGCATGCTGCAGGAATACCTGCAGGGGAATTACGACCTGGCCAACTCCTACGTGATTGGCGATCGCTTTACAGATGTTGAACTCGCGAAAAATCTCGGCGCAAAAGGCATACTGATCAGCAGCCGTGATCAATCGGCTGAACTGAGTGAAAGACAACTAACTAACCATTGCGCCCTGGTTACGCCATCCTGGGAGACGATTGTTCAACATCTGCTGACCCCTGACCGGTCGGCTACGGTACGCCGAAAAACCAAAGAGACAGACATCCAGGTTTCGGTGACCCTCGAGGGTACCGGTAAAGCAGCTATACAAACCGGACTGGGATTTTTCGATCATATGCTTGAGCAGATTGCGCGTCATGGCCGCATCGATCTTTCCGTGAAGGTGGCCGGTGACCTGCACATTGATGAACACCACACGATCGAAGATACCGGCCTGGCACTGGGTGAAGCGATCCTCGCAGCCCTCGGAGACAAACGGGGTATCGAGCGATATGGCTTTTGCCTGCCCATGGACGATTGCCTGGCCCAGGTGGCTCTTGACTTTGGGGGCCGACCCTGGCTGGTGTGGGATGCTGAGTTTAAGCGCGAGAAGATCGGTGAAATGCCCACGGAAATGTTCATGCATTTCTTCAAGTCATTCTCGGATGCATCGCGCAGCAACCTGAACATTCAGGCCACCGGCACCAACGAACACCACAAGATTGAATCCATCTTCAAGTGTTTTGCCAGGGCCCTGCGGCAGGCCATCCGGCGCGATGGATCGATGGACTTACCTTCTACCAAAGGCACCTTGTAATTATGCGTATCGCCGTCATTAAATACAACGCTGGCAATATCAGATCCGTCGCCTTCGCACTGGATCGACTGGGGGTCTCCTATTCAATCACCGATGTACCTGAAGAGATCACCAGCGCAGACCGGGTAATATTTCCGGGTGTTGGCGAGGCTTCCAGCACCATGCGCTACCTGCGCGAGCACCAACTCGATCAGGTGATTCGGCAACTGACACAGCCTACCCTGGGCATCTGCCTGGGCATGCAACTCATGTGCGCCTTTTCAGAGGAAAACGACACACCTTGCCTTGGGATTTTCGATGAGCGGGTGTTGCGATTCCAGGCACCGGGACTAAAAGTGCCCCACATGGGATGGAATACACTGGATCAGGTGGATAATTGGCTCGAACCCGGACTCAGGGGCCAGTTTGTGTATTTTGTACACAGCTACTTTGTGCCCGTTTGTGGTTACACATCTGCACAAACAACGTACGGCCAACCCTTTAGCGCCGCATTGAGAAAGGGAAACTTCCATGCCGTACAGTTTCACCCGGAAAAATCCGCAGAAACCGGGGTAATTGTTATCCGGAATTTTCTTAACTCGCAGCCCACGCGATGAAAATAATACCAGCCATCGATATCATCGGAGGAAAGTGCGTCCGCCTGACGCAAGGTGACTACGGGAAAATGAAAGTATACCGTGAAAACCCCGTTGAAGTAGCTAAAGAATTTGAAGCTGCAGATCTTGAATACCTTCACCTGGTTGACCTGGACGGTGCCAAAAAGGGTCGCGTGGTCAACTGGAAAATCATTGAATCCATTCAGGCAGAGACCGCGCTAAAGGTTGACTTTGGCGGCGGCGTAAAAACAGAACAGGAAGTAGAGGAATTGCTGGACCTTGGCATCGAGCAAATTAACATAGGTAGCATGGCCGTCCGCAATCCGGAATTGTTCATCAACCTGATGCATCAGTTCGGACCGGAAAATTTTATCCTGAGCACCGATGTCAAGAACGAGCTGATCCAAATGTCAGGCTGGACCGAAGAAACCCCCCTTACCGTCTATAACCTGGTCAATCAGTTTATCTCCAAAGGACTTGAGTACATCTCCTGCACCGACATCCACACCGATGGCATGTTGCAGGGACCTAACTTTGGGCTGTACAAAAAGCTGAAGAGCCGGTTTCCAGAACTTCACATCATCGCCAGCGGCGGCATCAGTTCTCTCAAAGACCTCGAAGAACTTAATTACCTCAAAATCCATGGTGCCATTGTCGGCAAAGCGATCTATGAAAACAAGATCAAGCTCTCTGAATTGAAGAAATTATAAGCATACCTGTGCTTACCAAAAGAATCATCGCCTGTCTGGACATCAAGAACGGAAGAACCGTCAAGGGTACTCATTTTGAGAATCTTCGGGATGCTGGTGATCCTGTAGCTTTAGGCGCCCTATATGCCAGTCAGGGTATTGATGAGTTGGTGTTTCTTGACATCAGTGCTACCCAGGAAGAAAGAAAAACATTCAGTTCACTGGTTCGTGAAATTGCCCGACACATCAACATCCCATTTACGGTAGGCGGCGGTATTGGCTCACTGGAAGATGTAGCACCCCTGCTCGATGCCGGTGCCGACAAAGTTAGTATCAACTCAGCAGCTGTACGGCGCCCGGAACTGATTGATGAACTCTGCAAGGAATTCGGATCACAGTTTATTGTGGTGGCCATCGATGCACGTAAGGTGAACAACCCCTGGGTCGTGCATACCCATGGCGGCACCCGGCCAACGGACCGCAAACTGTTTTCGTGGGCGAAGGAGTGTCAGGAACGCGGCGCTGGCGAAATCCTGTTCACCAGCATGGACCACGACGGCACCCACGACGGGTTTGCCATTGACCCCCTCGAAAAACTCAATCAACTACTTACCATCCCAGTGATTGCGTCAGGCGGGGCCGGCAAACCAGAACATTTTCTGGATGTGTTTGTACGGGGTAAGGCCGACGCAGCGTTGGCGGCAAGTGTTTTTCACTTCAATGAAATCCCTATTTCCGACCTGAAGCAGTATCTTAGAAGCCATCACATCCCCGTACGCTAAACACCCCCCATGGAACTTAATTTCAACAAAATGAATGGGCTACTCCCCTGCGTCGTGCAGGATGCCCAGACAGAAAAAGTACTGATGCTGGGCTTCATGAACAAAGAAGCCTACCAAAAAACCATCGACGAGAAAAGGGTCACGTTCTTCTCCCGATCTAAGGAACGGCTCTGGACGAAAGGTGAAACATCTGGCAACTATCTCGAAGTAGTAACGGTGATCCCAGACTGTGATCGCGACACACTACTGATTAAGGTTAAGCCACGAGGCATTGTTTGTCATACCGGTGCAGACACCTGCTTTCAGGAGAAAAATCAAAAGGCAGGGCTGGGTTTTCTGGAGGTTGTTATTGATGAACGCAAGAAGAATCCAAAGTCAGGTTCCTACACCAACCACCTCTTCAATCATGGCATCAATAAGATTGCCCAGAAGGTGGGTGAAGAAGCGGTTGAACTGGTGATTGAGGCCAAAGACAATGATCGCACGCGGTTTCTCAACGAAGCTGCAGACCTCATGTACCATTACCTCGTCCTGCTTTCAGCCAAAGGCTACTCTACGGCAGATGTGGAACAAGTGCTGCGGGAACGGCATACCGACTAGCGCTCACCCACTGCCCGCATTACATACAACATCTCCCGACCGATTTCATCGGCACGCGATGCGTAGGTGGCTGATTCTTGTGGCGTGCCATCTGAAATCTTGGGGTCCTGGTAGCGTATTGGAAACCGGGCGTCTGCGCCGGGCACAAAAGGACAAGCCGCATCCGCCTCCGAACAAGTCATGATGGCAGCAAATGACCTATGGGGAAGGGTGATGTCATCATATCGTTTGGAGCATGCTTCCCAGGAAACCCTGTCGGCCACGGATATCTTATAGATCGGGTTGTTACCGGAGGTGACGGCCTCCATAGTGAATCCAGATGCCGCCAATGCACGAACCGCATTCGGATGAAAGGCAGTTACCTCCGTGCCACCGGAGTAGGTTCTGATATCTGTTAAACCATAGTAAGTGGCTGCGGCCTGTGACCACACCTGAGCCATATGGCTGCGACGGGAATTATGGGTACAGATAAATATGAGGTTGACAGGTAGCCGCTCCTTCCAGCGCAAGCGGATATAAGCCGCAAGTGATTCCAGTTGTGTAATACGCTCCGGGCTGATTTGTCCGAAGGTATTGATCAGGGCGTCTACTTTGTGACTAAGCGCAGGAAGCAACATAAGTCCGCTATTTATCACAGCAACCAGGCGCACAACAGGCCGCCGGCTTTTCAGCATACACGGTGACGCTGAATATTCCGGTGTCTCCGGCGGAAAAGGCTTTCATTTCTTCCACATTCAGATATTGATTGGTGATCTCTGCCGGCAAGACGATTGCCTTGCGCTTTTGAATCTTGATATTGGTGAAGCCCACTCGTTGGATGATACCCAGGTATTCAGATTCCTGTATGGCACCTGCAACACATCCTGCATACATTTCAGCACTCTTTTGCAGCCCCAAAGGCAGTTCACCCACCAGCACAATATCCGATACACTGAAATGACCTCCTGGCTTCAGGATGCGGAATGTCTCAGCAAAGGCCAACTCTTTGTTCGGAACAAGGTTCAATACGCAATTACTCACAACCACATCAGCCACGCCGCCACCGAGGGGCATGTGTTCAATATCGCCTTGCCTGAACTCAACGTTATTGAACTTTAGTTTGTCTGCATTCTCGCGGGCCTTTTGAATCATCCGCTCCGTAAAATCAATCCCAATTACTTTTCCGGACGGACCCGTAATCGAACGCGCCACAAAGCAATCATTTCCTGCTCCAGACCCAAGGTCCACCACCGTGTCTCCCTCTTTAATCAAGGCAAACTCGGTAGGCAGTCCACAGCCCAGCCCAAGATCTGCATCCGGCGTATAGCCCTTGAGGTGGGTATAATCATCGGCCATGATCGAATAGTCCACGGTGGCACACCCGCCCACACCACAACAACTGGAGGCGTTCGCGTCTTTGCTTTGCATGGCTATCAAACTGTATTTGTCCTTTACCAATTGTTTGATTTCTTCGGATGTTGTGATTGAGTTCATGGCACATGGTTGTTTAAGATGATGAATTATTATCTCAGCAGCATTTCTGCGTATGATCATTGAAAAATGTAGTCAGCAAGTGCGCGGCCCTCTTCCATTGAACTGTGTCAATACAATAGCAAATGGAAGGCCCTTCAATTTCACCTTTGATAAGGCCAACTTTCTTGAGTTCCTTGAGGTGTTGCGATACCGTTGATTGCGAGAGCGGCAGTTCCTCAACAATGTCACCGCACACGCAGGTCGTTTGTTGTGAAAGAAACTGCAGGATGGCCACCCTCGCCGGATGACCCAAGGCTTTTGCCAATGAAGCCAACTCGTTCTGCGAAAGGGTGTATTCTTCTGTCTTGGTAATTCCCATATCCTTATATCGTAATATTACGATAAAGGATTCAAAAAACATATGATTTCTTTAAAAAAGGCCTTTGGAGCTCAAAATTGAAGGTCTTCGTAAATGCCCCCGGAGAAACGTTTTGCGGAAAGGTGCCCAACCAGGGCTTCGGGCTTCAGCAGGGATTTTCCCATCAGCATGCGTACACATTCCTGAATTCCTTCGGTGATAGAAGGGTGCGGATGAACACATTCCGCCAATTCCTCCACGCCTTTGTTCATGGAAATCAACACAGCCACCGCCTGAATGGCACTGGAGGCATGATTACCAACCACCTTCATGCCCAGGATTTTCATTTGGTGGTCATCGGTGACCAGCAATTTGATAAAGCCCTGGGTATTGCGCTTGGCAATAGCACGGGAGATCGTGCTATAATCCAGGGTCACCACTTTGTAGTTGATGCCCTTCTCCTTGGCTTGAATTTCATTGAGACCTACACCTGCTACCTCGGGGGTGAGAAACATAATGGTACTGATGTTTTCATACACCAGTTTGCGTTCTGGCTTTCCAAACATCCGCTCTACGGCATAACGCGCTTCCAGTTCACCAACATTCACCAGTGATATGTCCGCGGTAAGATCCCCGACTGCATAGATATTCGAAATACTGGTCTGCGTATCATGGTCTTCAATTCCTTTCTTCGACATCCGGATACCCACAGATTCATCCCACAGGTTTTCGAGGTTAGGGACGCGACCTACGGACACCAATGCCTTCTCGACATGGAACACCTCCCTCCGGCTGTCGGTATATTCCAGTTCATATTCAACTTTGCCTTCCTTCACTTCCATCCGGATGAGCCGGGAATTTCGGTGAATGAGCACACCATTGCGTTCCATATTCCGCTCTACAATTCGCACAGCATCTTCATCCTCAAACGGCAGGATACGATCACCTTTGTCTATCAAATGCACTTTGGTCTTACCGAAACCACTGAAGATGGTGGCGTATTCACAACCAATAACACCAGCACCTACTATCACCATACTCTCCGGAAATTCACTGATATCTTCAATGCCTTCGCTGGTCATCACGACCTTCTCGTCAATGGGCAACTCGGGCAGGAAACGAGGCCTGCTGCCGGTAGCCAACACAATATAATCGGTATGCACCACCTCTTTGGTTGTTCCAGACGTAATCTCCACCTGGTTCTTGCTCAACAAACGAGCTTCCCCGTGGCGGGTATCCAGACAACGAGGCTCTGTATTTTTCAGAAAGGCGATCTGGGATTCCATCAGGTTCTTACGCTCGGCGACGGCACGTTTCACCTCTTCGCGGATGGCGGCATAACTTACCTCTGGCACAGGCAGGTTGTAACGCTTCAGGCTTTTGCGAAAGGCAGACACTTCCCTCGACAACTCCCAGAGGGTCTTGGATGACAAGGCTCCATTGGTGACGCCCGCACCACCGAGGCGGTTTCGTTCCACCAGCAACACCCGCTTTTTGAAGTCTACTGCACGCATCGCAGCAGCAAATCCTGCCGGGCCGGCACCAATCACAACAAGGTCATAACGTTCCATAAGCCACTCCTATAAAAAAATGATTCCCAAGATAATTAGATCCGGACATCCACCAACACTTTTGGGTGTCCATTCTTTGTACATTTGTAGGTGCTCGATCAACTCAAATCATGGGATCAGGAACTACTCCTGTGGTTCAATCAGTTTCACACACCGTGGCTGGACCCGATTGTATTTTGGGTAACCAAGACAGAGTTTTGGATACCGCTGTACATACTTTTGATCTACCTCATTTTTAAGGACCACAAGCGCAATGGCTGGTGGATTATGGCCGGCCTAGTCCTCACCCTGGTCATCTCCGACATGGTGACTTACCGCATCATGAAACCGATGTTCGAACGACTGCGCCCCTCCCATGAACCTTCCCTGCAGTCCGTTCTGCACCTGGTAAACGATTATCGCGGTGGGCTTTATGGATTTGCCTCCAGCCACGCAGCCAATACGGTGGGAGTTGCTTATTTTATGTTTTTGTGGTTCCGAAGCCGTTATCGCTGGATCTGGCTCATGTTTGGCTGGGCTTTCATCATGTGCTATACCCGCATTTACCTGGGGGTACATTATCCGGGCGACATACTCGCAGGGAGCCTCGTCGGACTCTTCGGCGGCTGGTCAGGCTTTAAGTTTAGCCTATGGCTTATTAAGCGAAGGGCATTAACCCCTGCCAGTTCTACTTAGATCGATCTGGTTTTATTTCCCGAAAAGCTTTCCAAAAACATTGCCAATGCTGCCAATAGCACCTTTTGGTTGCTGGCTCAGCATTCCAGAAATGTCCAGGGTATTGTTGCCACTCATGGTGCGCATCATCTGCTGGAGATCAAAATCAATGTCCTTCGGATCGTTGGCCTTGCGTATCACCTGGCCGATTACACCGGGTACCACTTCAGAGGCTACCTGCTGCGCCAACGAAGCATTTAGTCCAAACTTCGTCACCAGGCTATTAACTACTGACTGATTGATATTTCCGATTACCGGGTGAGCGTTCAGTGATTTACCTCCGGATTGAAAAAGCCCAACAATCTGCTGCATATTGCCGTTGGCAATCTCAGCCTTCAGCGTCGACAAAATTTGTTGTGTCACATCCTTGATAGCAGCATTGTTAAACTGATCAGGTATGGCTTTGTTTTGAACAATGGGCTGCTGCGCATTTTGTTCTACCAGTTTGAGCAATTGATCTAACATACGGATAGGATTTATCTTCAAAGAACCGCAATCCATCCAGATTGTTTACAGCAATCTGGCTCCATATCTTACATCATTCTTACATCAATGCTTTACCAAAGTAATGTCTTTGGGGTTCAGGAAGCTGTTAAGCCTTATCAACAAGACGTTTGATGTACTTCCCAAGGATGTCAAATTCAAGATTAACCTGATCACCGGCACGCAGTGTTCCAAAGTTAGTATGTTCAAACGTGTATGGGATGATGGCCACTGTAAAGCCACCGGGCCGCGCATTGAAACAGGTGAGACTAACTCCATTGATTGCGATAGAACCCTTCTCTACGGTAATGTTGCCAACAGTTGCATCATA
>JBGAMI010000097.1:0-6178 GCA_044223085.1 Cyclobacteriaceae bacterium | reverse complement strand
CAGGATTCTATTAATACCTTTCTAACAAAGGGAAGTGATACAATTTTGGGTGAACTGGCCAAAGGTAGTTCTCATGATATAGTTAAGGCTCAGAATTGGGCATGGCAATCACAAATTGAAATTCTTAAAGAAGCATTAAAAGATAAGGAGGGTGTAATCTTCTTTGAGTTCTCTGTTCCCCGAATGGGCAAACGGATCGACACGCTGGTTATCATTGAAGATATTGTTTTTGTAATTGAGTTTAAGGTTGGTGAATCAAGCCAAAAAAGACACGACAATGACCAGGTATGGGATTATGCTCTTGATCTAAAGAATTTCCATAAGCCGAGTCATCATGTAACCATCATTCCAGTTCTCTTAGCTACCGAGGCGCGGGATTCTGACTTTAAGTTCTTGACCACTGCACATAATGATAAATTGCTTCGGCCAATCTTTGTCAATAAATCTGGGTTAAAGGTTGTCATAAGTGAAGCGTTAGCAAGATTTTCAAGTAATGAGGCGATTAATGGTGACCGCTATGTGATGGGAGAGTATTCACCTACACCTACCATAGTTGAGGCAGCTGTGACCCTCTATAGAAGTCATTCTGTAGATAATATTACAAGAAGTGGAGCGGATGCGACGGTCCTGAAACAAACTACAACAACCATAAACGACCTAATTAAGTCGGCGCAGGAGAAAGGAGAAAAGGCAATTTGCTTTGTAACTGGAGTTCCTGGAGCGGGAAAAACACTTGTAGGATTGAAGGTGGCAACAGCTCAGCTTGATAACTCCAGTGGAACAGCCAGTGTATACTTATCTGGTAACGCACCTTTAGTTGCTATTTTGCAGGAAGCGCTGGCGCGTGATAAGGTGCAACGAGAAAAGGCTGAAGGCAAGGTGGCAAGGAAAGGAGAAGCGAAACAGGCTGTTAAGACTTTTGTCCAAAATATTCATCACTATCGAGATGAATATGTGTCCAAACAGCATGCTCCATATGACCATGTAGCTATTTTTGATGAGGCTCAACGAGCTTGGAATAAGGAACAGACAATTGGATTTATGCATCGCAAGAAAGGCATTGCCAATTTTAGTTACTCGGAACCTGAATTTCTAATTTCTTGCCTTGATCGACATGATGACTGGGCCGTTGTAATTTGCCTCGTTGGTGGAGGCCAGGAGATCAACACCGGAGAGGCTGGTATTTCTGAATGGCTTAATGCAGTATCGTCGACATTCAAGCACTGGCAAGTTTATATTTCACCGCATTTGACTGATTCGGAATACAATGCGCAAGATTCTGTTGATCAGTTGAGCAAAATGGGGCGTGTTCATCTCAAGAAGGAACTTCACTTAAGTGCCTCCATGAGATCTTTTAGGGCAAGGGACCTGTCACTTTTCGTAAAAAATATTCTTGACATTAGGCCCAATGAAGCCCAAGAAATCCTTCAGAAGTTTGATTTTGATTACCCACTGGTTCTTACCAGAGATTTGGCTAAGGCAAAGTCCTGGTTACGTGAAATGGCGCGCGGAAATGAACGTTATGGAATTGTAGTTTCTTCGCAGGCTCAACGACTTAAGCCCTTGGCGATTGATGTTCGGCCAAAGATCAACCCAGTAAACTGGTTCCTTGATGGTCGTGACGATGTCCGGTCATCCTATTATCTTGAAGATGTAGCAACCGAATTTGATGTGCAGGGCCTTGAATTGGATTGGTCTTGCGTCACATGGGATGGCGATCTTCGGTTTATTCGCGATTCCTGGAATACTTTTTCATTCAAGGGAAATAAGTGGCAAAGGATAAAGCAAGATGTTAGAAGAAGATATCTAATTAATGCCTACCGAGTACTCCTCACGCGCGCTCGGCAAGGAATGGTGATTGTGGTTCCTGAGGGTGATAAACAAGATCACACCCGACTTCCTGAGTTCTATGACTCTACGTTTCACTATCTGCAAAGTGTTGGAATAAGGTCCATATGATATGAGCTAACGTATTAATATGATCTCTGAAACTAATATTCAATTCAACTATCAGTACCGCGATAGCGGTAACTATAAAATATTCGGATCCTTTGTTTTTGCTAACCCAGACGGAATCGAACTTGAGGAAATCGAAGCGAAAATCCGGAATGTGTTAATTGATGGGGAATTTTTTGAGCCTGACGCGTGGGGGATTACAAAGCTGTCTTTCGATGAGACCATCGATGAATTTGATCATAATTGGAATGAATTTATATCCGTCGAAAGGACATCTAGTCCTCCATCATCAGCGATGACAATAACTTTGCTTTTGGATAAGTTATCTGTATTGCAGCCTTGATAAGGCGTCTGCCTGATACGATCTTACCTCTTCTTCCTTTTCTTCACCACCTTATTATACTCAATCGCCTCTTCAATCCACATCTTCATCCCTTTTCCCGCCGTACCGGTCTCGTCCACCAGCATCCAGCCGCGCATGACCTTGCCACCCATGTTCATCTCATGGCAGCCATTGCGCTCTACATATTCGTCATGACGGGACTTATCCAGCCTGCACATCAACTCCCCCCGGAAAATCCCCACACACATCTTGTTGTTCACCATAAACGCCAAGCCGCCCATCATCTCCTTTTCCTCCACCTTAGGCAAATGAGCCAGGTGGGTACGGATCCGGTCTGCGAGGGCTTCTGAATACATAGGGGTTAGGTCTTAGTAATTAGGACTTTGGAAACCAGGTAAAAGTTAAGAAAGTCATCTTGTTTTCCGTTGCTGTCTGAGCCTCCAAATTTCACGACTGCGCTTTACGTTTGTTGCATGTGGAATATATATGTATTGCAAGGCGTCAAAGGGGGTCTCTACAAGGGATGCGTGGAAGACCTCAACGCCGAACTGGAAAAACACAGACAAGGTCTGATGGAAAATTCCAAAGATCAGCTCCCGCTCGATCTCATCTTCACGGCTGCATTCCCAGACAAGAATAAGGCCCGGGATTTCGAACGCTACCTGCGCTCGGGTTCCGGACGCTCATTTCTCAAACGACATGTGGTCTAAACGAGGATCAGCGCCGTACTCTTCACGCCGTTGATCCAGAACTGCATGGTGGTGAACCCGTCGCGGCGCTCGATGGCAAAGAGATGGGCAGCCTTTGAAGGGATGGCATCCTTCTTGCCGCGTGTGACGGTGACATACACATTGATCTCTCCGTTGGCAATCTCCACCTTTTCCATGCCGATGGTCGTCTGCCGAAAATCTGGCAACGTAGCCACGGCAACAATGTGGTTAATAACGAAATCAGGATTCGCGGACGAAGCAACACCATTGTTATAGACAAAATCTTTGTCAAGATCAGCCTGGCTGTTGAGCAGCACAAAGTTGACGGAGTCTTTCATCCCCAGGGTGTTGGTTACTGAATAACCATCAATGGGAGAAAATGCCAGTATGGGAGGCGCTTCTGTAACAGCCAACTCGGTCTTCATATTGGCGCTGTCCAGGGTTTCGGCCTGTTCTTGCTTCGGCGCCGAACAGCTGATCAATACTGCAACTGCGGCAAGGGTGTGTGTGCTTGATTTCATAGGTCTTTTCGTTTGGTCTTGGTTCCGGTCTTGATTTTTACGAGGGTCTCACGCACCGCAATTTTTGGGAGCGTGTCTTTGTTAGCAAGTACATAACGTTTCACTGCCTGTTCGTGGGGTGTGACAGCCGAACGCAATACCCACGAAATGGCTTTGGTGATCAGGATCTCTTTTTCGTGCTTCAGCCGTTCGATGTTGGCAATCATTACCTGAAACATCTCCGGGTTGTCGTCGTGTCGTATCGGCGAACACAACAAAACAATCGAAGCCCTGCGCTGGTGAATATCCTTACTTCGGGCAAAGGCCGGCAACAATTTCTTCCACGTCGCCCACTGAGCCGGAACCTGCCTCACGGTAAATGGCCCCGTACACAACGTATCCACTTCGGCCCAGCCTTCAAGGTGACCAAGCCATTCCTTGAATATGCGGGGGTCGATTTCCTGCATGGACTTTGGTGCCATACTCAGGAGAATACCCGTCATGAGTTTTTCATTATAAGATGGCCCCTGAACGAGGCTGGTGAGCACTTTCTGGAATTCCACAGCCGTAAGATCTTTTCTGAACCGCAACCAGGTTCTGGCGATGGTGCGCATGGCCGGCAAACTGAGGTGATAACGCGGATGATTTGTCCCCACATACCGGCCCAGAACGGCGTCGGTATGCAATTCACCGCCTTCCAATTCAACAAGGTCGAGTATTTCACGGTGGAGTGGGTGCGGTTTCACGCGCGTTGTATTATTTTGCCTAAATCTACTAATTCAACTAACGCCAAACGAAAATCAAAATACCCATGATCAAGGAAAAGCAGGTTCATATTTTGATTGGCTGTGCCGATGCGCGCGATCTGAGTCAGGTGCAACTGGATGCCATTGAACTCACCACAGAGGCATACCACAAAAAGGGCATTGAGATTGAATACCACGTGGTGCGTGCAGCCGGTTCATTTGTTACACCGGATGTGGTGATGGACATCAAACGCACGATTGAGCAAGCCCAGCGCAGCCTCACCGAACTGATCCCCATACGATACTTTGTGCATCTGCAAACGCACGGTCACATGACCGAAGATTCCAATGATGCATACATCAGTCATGTGCATGATTTGCACATCGTGGATGGATCACCGCTGAATTGCGGTATGCTGAATGCTTCGTCTGTGGGTATTGAAATTGAGAAAATGATTATCGAGGAAAAGCTGACGCTGCTAATCAACGGTCAAAAGGTAGTGGTGGACAATGATACCAAGATCAAGTTGTTGCTCCGCGAGCACTATGCCTATGATGGATACCTGGCTGGTGACTGGATTTTCAGCATCGACCTCCTGCGCACACACCCGCGACACCAACGTACCGTCCTGGAGAAAGCCATTGACGGCGATTCAGAACTCAATGTACTTGACATCAAGATCACCTGCGGTATCATGGATTATTCTATTCACTCCCTCATCCGTGTAGATGATGGTGATCCTGCTGTTCCGTTTTGGGATGATGTGCAGAAGTACGTTCGCGATCATTCCGTCAATGAGCGGTTGAAGCGCGATGTATTAATTCACCAATCGCAGAAACAGAAACCACTCGCCGGTTTGCTCTGTATGAGTGACCCCAGACAATCGTCGCGCAACCTGGCGGCAGGCTACTACCTGCGCTCAAAAGGAATTGATACCGGTGGCGACTACCTGCCCAATACGGTTTTTAATATGACCGGAAGTTCATTCGATATTCCTTTCACACCATTTGGTCCGTATGTTATCGCCGGATTTTTCTACAGCGTCAAGCACCTCAAGCTCACCGACCAGATGGTGATGGGTTATGATGCGGCGCAGACTTCAAGAATCCTGCTGAAGATCAAGCACGACCCGATCATGAACCTGATCGTGAATACGTTTGGGGTGAATTTGATTCCGATTAATCAGGTGGATTTGGAGTAGTGGGGGAATAGTTGCGAAAGCAGAAATTTTTCACCGCAAAGACGCAGAGGCGCTAAGGAATACAAAATACATTGGCTAAGACGAACGTGCCCACGTTGAAATCAAGAAAGGGCCTTGACTGATGAAAATGCATTTCCCGCTGATCTCGCTGATCTAATGCATCGCTGATCAAGGCAGAATCAATCGCGTACAAAAAAACGCAGAAGCACCTTCGGTGCGAATGCAATTTTCACCGCGTTAGCACTAAGGCGCGAAGATGAACTAACTGCCTCAGCGTGATGTCATGCATTTAACCCCGAAGGGGTGAAATATTTATAGACCAGATGTAAACAATTGCAGCGGCAACCCCATCGGGGTGGCACAGTATTGTCAAGGACTAGCGGTGCGAATGCAATTTTCACCACGGGGGCGCAGCGGCGCGGAGAAATACAAAATACAATCTTGACGTAACGTCGTGCACTTAGCCCCGGAGGGGTGAATACCAATAGCAGCGGCAACCCCAACGGGGTGACACATTATAGCTCTACAACAGACCTGCCCCGATGTAGCGTAGCGGAATCGGGGTTAAGATTCACTCCATCTAGCGGAGTTCCCACCGCGACTATTAGATTCTTCCTATTTTTACCAACCCCCATTTTACCTCCAGCCGTTTCCCTCGTATCATTCCCAGAAAGCAGATTATGCCACCTGACCGAGAATCTGACCTTATCCGCCGTGCGGC
>JBGAMI010000096.1:0-6236 GCA_044223085.1 Cyclobacteriaceae bacterium | reverse complement strand
CATATATGCTTGTCATCCCAATCTTACGTCCTATAATTCCAGGCATGGTTAAACCTATTTTGCTGTTTTTTAAGTCGATTTGCGGGTTTTGTGCCGCAAAAAGGACTGCAAAGATAGGAACTGACCCGGAGTTACCAAGGCCAGGATTCAAAAAAAGTAAGGAATTGAAGGCTCCTTCCACAAGAGCCTAGGTAAATCAGCGATTTCCCCTGATTATCAGTGACTTGTAACTATGAAAATTTATAGAATTTCTACGCCCAAACCGGGCTTGTCCGAGCAGCTCATCATGCCGTCCTTCAGGATGAATCCACCCTTTACAACGTCCTTCGCCAGGTCCAGGCTGCCATCCAGATCGATGTATTTCGTATTCGAACAGGCAAATGCCATATGCAGTGCCGCGGTGATACTCACCACACTTTCATCATTGCAGCCCCAAAAGAGGTCTAAACCCTCCTGCGAGCCAATATCAGCGATTTTGAGCCCCTGATATATCCCTCCGCACTTCATCAACTTGATGTTGAAGATTCCACAGGCCCGGGCCGGCTTGATGAGGTTCAGTGCATCTTTGGCGGACAATAAAGATTCGTCAGCAGCGATCACCTGACGGACTTCTTCCGGCAGGCTGCGCATCTCCTCGACCGACCTGGCCGGCAGGGGCTGCTCGATCAGTTCCAGGTTCAGGTGTTTGGTGCGATTATATAACTCAATGGTACTGCTGCGGGTATATCCCTGGTTGGCATCAATGCGGATCATGAATCGGTTGCCGAATTTCTCGCGCAACTTAACCAGGCGTTCGATGTCCTCCTCCAGGTTTTTGCCAATCTTCACCTTCAAAGCCTTGAAACCTCGATCGCCATATTCCTGTGCTTCCTTCAGTGTCTCCTCCACATTCTTGATCCCTATCGTATTGGATGTGGGCATCGAGGTAATTTTCTGCCCGAGGTACTTCACGAGCGGAATGCCCAGGTGCTTCGTCAGTGCATCGTGCAAAGCAATATCCAGGGCCGCAGCCGCTGCAGGGGTCTTTGTGAACTTCTGCCGGATTTCGAACAGCAACTGGTTCATTTCCAGGATGTCACGTCCGATCAAAAACGCAGTATTATTCTCCGTAAGGGCCGATTTGGTGTCATTCTGGCTCTCGCCGGTTACATATTCGCTGGCATTGGCAGCACCGAGGCCAGTAATGCCATTATGCAGGGTAACCTCCACAAAGGTGTTGAGCACTTCGTCTACGGTCTTGAAGGCAATTGTGTAAGGCTTGGTGTTACCGAGGTCAGCGGTCCAAACACGGATAGATTTAATTTTCATTGCGGTCAGTTAAATGTTTGAAACGACTACACCTGGGCGATGGACTTATCAATCATGTCTTTGAAGATCGGGATCAGCGCGTCTACGCCATCCTCCAATGGCAATAGGGTGGGTATGCCGAGCGTTTGCTGGTATCGGGCCGCATAGTCGCGGGCATCCTGCAGGGACATCTTCATGGTGTTGATCATCAAGGCCACCGTGGGTGCTCCATAAATCCGGATCAGCTCGATTTCATCCTTGGGATCGGGCAGGTAGGCCGGATAAAACTCCATGTCTTTGTATTGCTTTCGGGCTGGATTGTGCTGTAATACCACGCCATTAGCCGCAGCTGAAACGATCCACTCAGCTCCTGCAGGACCACTCGGGTTGCGAAGTGAAGATTGTCCTTCAATAAATATGATATCAGGTTTAACCTCTTCCCAACATTGTACAATCGCATGCTCCATTTCACCGGAGATGAAATCGTTTAGGGTGGAATCGAATATGAAGCCATATTTCGCGCCCTGCATCCAGCCGGTCTGGCCGGTATAAATCATTTCTGCCTTGTAACCGGCTTTCCGCATGGCCTCAGTCAGAAATCGGGTGGTCGTGCGCTTTCCCAACGCACAATCGGTTCCCAGCACCGCAATTTTTGGGCAATGCACGGTTGATATCTTTCCTGACCAAAAGTGTAAATCCTTGAATTTCTTGGGTTTGCGCACGTCAATCAGTTGAAGTCCGCGTGAACGGGCCAATTCGGCAAGGTCTGGGTGGTCGCTTACATAATCATGCAATCCATTAACGAGGTGGAAATTATTTTCCAAAGCCTCCCGCAGCATCACCCGCAGCGAATCCGGAATTACCCCGCCTTTGGTGGCTACACCCAGAACGCAATATTCAGCTTTGGCCTTTCCATCGCGGACGAAGTCAGCGATGGTGGCGTACACGGGGATGTTGCGCTTCTTTCCGTCCAGCACTTCGCCTGCATCCTTTCCGGCATGCTTGTGGTCCACCACACCAACAATGTTGAAGCGATCGGTACCACGAATGAGACCATGGGCCGTCTTGCCATTGCTGGAATCCAGGTAGCCGGCGGTAATGACAATTGCGTTGCCTTTTTGCATATCCGAATGTTGAGATCGAAAATTCGTGCAATCAAACCGAATGTCCAAACATGGGAATCAACGATCGTATGTAATGCGGAATTCGGACAGATCCGGCTTATGGGCCCGGGGGCGCGTTAGTTCGTACCGGTAGATGCATTGACCGAGCTTGCGAAGAAATGGGTAGCCAATCGTCTCGTAATCATACCGGTCGTCATTGTAGATGCCATCCCGGTTGGTGTTGATGACGGCCGAGAGCATGAATTCTATGCCATGGTCGAAGTCCACGATGTAGGCGTTGTCAATCAGATAGCCATAAGCGCCACCGATTTTATTGAAAATCCGGATTGACGGGGAGATGGGTTGCTTTTGCTGCGCAACCATCAGGTACTTGACAGCGGCATCATACAACGTCGTGTCGCGGTAGTAGGGTGGCCAATTGGTTTCACGCGGGTACTGCGACAAGTATTGCATGAGAAAGCGCCGGTCGTCATCGGAGATATTGAATTGCCGTGCGGGGGGCAACGAAGACGGAAAAAGAATTGCCTTGAGGATATCCTGTTGGTCCTGCAATGGGAATTCATTTTTGTAGGTGAAGTCAAAGGGTTTTTGGATCAGCCGGTCTCCTTCGCGATAACCAATTCCCTTGTACACTTTCCGGGATGGTCTAATCGAGTCTGGATTGGCCAGTGGCGGAAGTCGCAGCAGCACCGAATCATTTCGGGTGAACCATACCCCTTCTGTGTGGCGGTTTTCTTCATTGGTGGCCGCGCGGCTCAACCGGTGCAAAACACGGATGTGGTAGCCTTTATTCCGGACACGGTCGTTGGCCTCCTGCTGTCCGAGAAATTCATACAAGGCATTGGAGGCATTGTTGTCACTTACCATCAGGACCTTGCGGATATACTGGGCGATGGAAGGCAAACCTGTTTCGGCACTCGGGTCAAATCGGATGGGTCGCTGGCCTGAAAAGGCACTGTCGTGGAATACGGTAGTGAACTTATCCACTTTATAGGACTTAAGGTTCTGGAGCTTTTCAAGTGCCATAACAGCAATGGGCAGCTTGATGGTGGAGGCGGGATAGAAATAACTGGAAGAATCCAACCCAAATCCGTGCGAAGTAAAATGGGGTTGATTCAGTGAATCGCGATCTATCCGGGTGTAGAGTATCTGGATCTCCAGGGAGTCGCGGTGGGCGACCTCATAGCGTAGCGAAGTATCGGCCCTGATCAGTTGGGTGAGCAATGGATCATCTTGCGTGGTTGGGGCATTACAACCGGCCGCCAGCAGCAACAGCCACCCACCTATCATGAGACTTCGCGCGGTCAACATGGGAACAATTTAATGTAAATTTGTGCCTTGGATACCTCAATTATGAAATGGATCGTCGTAATCACCCTCATGCTGGCCAGTGTGGTCAGCCAGGGTCAAACCATAATAGGCACATGGCAGCTGACGAGTGAGGCCTCGTGCCTGCAGACCGACAGCCCGCTGAGCGACACAGAAAAGGAGTTGTTGCCAATGATGGGTGGTGCATCCCAAAGTAATGTGGCGCGCATTATCCGATTTGATGCCAAGGGCCGGGGCGAAGAAAGCATCTTCATAGCCGGGAGAAAAAAAGGTGCAGACCGGATGCCTTTCCGTTACCGCGTGAACGATACCCAACTCCAATTGCTGGATATTAAATCCGGTATGATGACCCGCGGACTGGTCATTGATTCATTGACGCAATCTGTATTGATCTTCCACACTTCCCAACGGGAGTGTGAGAAGAAGACCTTTAGCCGAATTCGTTGATGGTAGCGGAGCCAGGCTCAAAAAGGGATATTAGAAAACTTCAGCTTCCTGAGTTGAAAGAGTTTTTTGTTGCCCATGGCGACAAGGCCTTTCGCGCGCAACAGGTGCACGAATGGTTATGGAAAAAATCAGCTAAAGATTTTGATGCGATGACCAACCTGTCCCTGGCAACGCGTCAAATGCTGCAGGAGCATTTCACCATCAACCACATTCAGGTTGACACCATGCAACAAAGTGCGGATGGGACCATCAAGAATGCAGTGAAGTTGCACGACGGCCTGGTGGTGGAGTCTGTGTTGATTCCCACCGAAAAACGGATTACGGCTTGTGTTTCCTCACAAGTGGGCTGCAGCCTGGGATGTAAGTTCTGTGCTACCGCGCGTTTAAAGCGCATGCGCAACCTCAACCCCGACGAGATTTATGATCAGGTGGCTGCCATCCGTCAACAATCGGAGCTGTTCTTTGGTCGCCCGTTGACCAACATTGTATTTATGGGCATGGGCGAACCTTTGTTGAATTACAACAACGTGATTGCCGCTATTGAGAAAATCACCTCCCCACATGGGCTCAATATGGCCGCGAAGCGATTGACCGTTTCTACTGTGGGTATCGCGAAGATGATTATCAAGATGGCCGACGATGGCGTGAAATTTAATCTGGCTGTTTCTCTGCATGCCGCCTTGAACCCGACGCGCTCTTCGATCATGCCGATCAATGATACCAATACGCTGGAAGACCTTGCCGAGGCTCTCAAGTACTGGTATGCGAAACGCAAGCGTAAGGTGACGTATGAATATGTGGTTTGGGAAGGTATCAACGACAAACCTTCTGACGCGGAGGCCTTATTGAAATTCTGCAAGCATGTGCCCTGCAAGGTCAATCTGATTGAGTACAACCCGATAGAGGATGGTGAATTCCGCCAGGCGGGTGATGCGGCATTACAGATGTATCAGCATTTGCTGGAAAGCAATGGCATAACTACCCGCATCCGGAAAAGCCGGGGAAAAGATATTGACGCAGCTTGCGGCCAATTGGCCAACAAGACCTGATTTTTTGATAATTTTCGTCCATGCAACCCAGCCAATACGAAAAGCACTTCCAATCCTCGGAGAAGGTCCGGGATTTTGTCATCGGCATGAGCGATGGGCTAACGGTGCCATTTGCCCTGGCCGCAGGCTTAAGTGGCGCTGTTGATCAGACCAGTATCGTGATCACGGCAGGTCTCGCTGAAATTGCAGCTGGCTCTATTGCCATGGGCCTGGGTGGATACCTGGCGGGCCGCACAGAAATTGAACACTATGACTCCGAGGAGCGCCGCGAATATGATGAGATCGAGCACCTGCGTGAGGTAGAGATTCGTGAGACCAAAGAAATCTTTGCCGAGTACGGCCTTAATGAAGAGCTACAGGAAAAGATCGCTGAAGAAATGGCCAAAGACCCCAAAAAGTGGGTTGACTTTATGATGCGATTTGAGCTCGGCCTCGAGCGCCCGGATAAGAATCGCGCCCTGATCAGCGCGTTTGTGATTGGTGTAAGTTACGTGGTTGGCGGTCTCATCCCTCTCAGCGCTTACTTCTTTACCTCCACCGCCCAGCAAGGTTTGATTTATTCATCCATCATCACGCTGGTATGTTTAATGATCTTTGGTTTGGTGAAGAGCAAACTCACTGGACAGCCCCTGCTTAAAGGTGCGCTGCGGGTTGTTATTGTTGGCACCCTCGCAGCGGGCGCTGCCTTTGGTTTAGCCAAAATGATTGCCTGACCTTACCAGTGAAGTAATCCTGCGCTGAGTTACTTCTTACTGGCTTTAAAAAGTTTCTCCTTCTCATCCTTGCTCAGGCTTTCATATCCGCCATCAGATATTTTATCAAGGATATCGTCAATTTCCTTTTGGGATATACCCGCGCCTGCGGTGGGTCGCTGACCTCCATCGGATTTGCGGTAGGAGACTTTTACTTTCGGTCTTGGACGAAACAAGCTTTTGATCCCTTCCAGCAGATAAGTAACCCACGCACCCCAATTGACACCGGCCTGTAGTTGCTTGGTATA
>JBGAMI010000095.1:0-6359 GCA_044223085.1 Cyclobacteriaceae bacterium | reverse complement strand
GACTTGTTGCAGCAGATGCCGATGTTGAAGAAGAAGTACCTGAAATACGCGAGCTACCGGGATCAAACGATCGCGGACATATTCACGGAGGCGCAGATGAAAGGAGCGGTTGAGCAGCAGAGTTCCACGTTGGCCACGTCTGTGATCATCAACGAAGGGGGAGGGCGGTTCACGGTGAAGGCATTGCCAACCGAAGCACAGTTATCACCGGTGTATGGGATTGCTATCGGTGATTTTGATGGAGATGGAGCAATGGATATTTTAGCGGCCGGGAATTCTGACTATTCCAAGCCGGAAGTTGGCAGCTACTTGGCGGGGTATGGGGTATTTTTTAAGGGAGATAATAAGTTGAATTTCAAGGCCTTAAAATCAGAGACGACTGGATTTCATATAAAGGGGCAGGTCCGTGACATGGCCCTGATAAGCCGACCTAAGGGAGGTCGGTTGGTAATTTTGAGGAACAATGATTATGCAAAAGAGTTTGATTATCAGAAGTAGTGTTTGGGTATTCATCATAGTGCTGGCATTAGCATCGTGCAAAACAGACTATGAGAAGGTGGTAGAGCGGGAGATGGCGACAGGTGAGCGGCAAGATTCCTTGTTTCTGGGTTTGCGCCTGGGAATGTCATCGAAAGAGTTTTATGCCCGGTGCTGGGAAATGAATAAAACCCAGTTAATCCGACAGGGCTACACCAATACCAGTGTATTGCTGCGCCTGAATCACGAGTTGAGGGACACGGCGGATATGAATTTCTATCCCACCTTTGAGAATGATAGCATTTATGACATGCAAATTTATATCGGCTACCTTTCCTGGGCGCCCTGGAATAAGAATCTTGTGTATGACACCTTGGCGAAGGATGTCATGAATATGATGAATAAATGGTACGGGGGAGACTTTGTGCGGATCAAGTCAAATGATACGATTCCCATTTATGCAAAGGTTACCCGTAACCGTCGTATCCTAATCGGGAAACAGGATGAAGGCAGGGTCCGTGTCATTATTACGGACATGATTGCCGAGAGGCGAAAGCAGCAAAAGAAGAAGGATGAAAAGTAGTTCAGTCGTAATCGCATTGGCCTTGGTTTGGTTGGTTTCTTGCGCCCTTCCGGAGCAAGAGAGCAAGAAATCTCAACCTAAATTGTTTGAGCAGGTTCCGTCGTCATGGACTGGAATGGACGTCATTAATCAATTAGACTATACGGACGAGTTCAATATCTATAAGTACAGGAACTTCTATAATGGTGGTGGTGTAGCGCTGGGTGACATCAACAATGATGGCTTGGTGGATGTGTACTTTACCCTCAACATGCGCCCCAACCGGTTATTCCTAAACAAGGGCAATTTCAAATTTGAGGATATTACTGATCGCGCGGGTGTTGCAGGCAAAGGTGCATGGTCTACAGGCGTAAGCATGGCTGATGTTAATGGAGATGGTTGGTTAGATATTTACGTATGTAATTCCGGCGACATCAAGGGAGATAATAAGCAAAATGAACTCTTCATCAACAATGGAGACATGACCTTTACCGAGCGGGCAGCTCAGTATGGGGTGGATGATCGAGGATATACCACCCATGCGGCATTCTTTGACTATGATAAGGATGGAGATCTGGACCTGTACATACTGAATAATTCGTTTCAAGCCATTGGCAGCTTTAATCTCCGCAAGAGCGAACGGGGCAAGCGCGATGTTATGGGTGGGCATAAATTACTCCGCAATGACGGAAATCGTTTTACAGATGTCAGTGAGAAGGCGGGTATTTACGGTAGTGTTATTGCTTTTGGTCTCGGTGTGACGGTGGGCGACATCAACAAAGACGGCTGGCAGGATATCTATGTGTCCAACGATTTCTTTGAGCGCGACTACCTCTATATCAACAACCACAATGGTACCTTTCACGAGTGCCTTCCGGATCAAATGAAGAGCATCAGCGGAGCATCGATGGGTGCTGATCTGGCAGACATGAACAATGACACCTATCCGGATATCTTTGTGACGGAGATGCTGCCCGAAGGAAACGACCGAATCAAAACGGTAACCACCTTCGAGAATTGGGATCGCTATCAATATGGGGTCACTAATGGGTATTATCACCAGTTTACCCGCAATATGCTGCAATTGAACAATGGAGATAATACATTCAGTGAGATTGGCAGATTGTGTGAGGTTGAATCAACCGATTGGAGTTGGGGTGCATTGATATTTGATATGGACAACGATGGCAACAAGGATATTTTTGTTGCCAATGGAATTTTTCATGACCTCACCGATCAGGATTATTTGCAGTTTGCTTCCAGTGAAGAAGTGGTGAAAGCGGTTACTTCAGGTCAAAAGGTAGACTACCGCAAATTGATTGAGGCGATTCCATCCAACCGCCAGCCAAATTATGCATTTGCAAACCAAGGTGATCTCATGTTCTCTAACAAGGCCGTGGATTGGGGATTGGCTGAACCGAGTTTCTCAAATGGTTCTGCTTATGGCGACCTCGATAACGATGGTGACCTGGATTTGATTGTGAATAACGTAAACATGGAGGCGTTTGTTTATCGCAATCATTCGGATACTGTACTGAAGCATCATTACTTGAAGTTTGTATTGGAAGGTGAAGGAAAGAATACGTACGCCTTTGGAACTAAGATCACCTTGAAAGGTGGTGAAAAAAAATTCTATCTGGAACAAATGCCGATCCGGGGGTTTGAGTCTTCTGTGGATACGCGGCCCAATTTTGGTCTGGGAGACTTGAAGACTGTAGACTCTGTACTGGTTGAATGGCCCAATGGCTCGAAAAACATTTTAACGCAAGTGGCGACCGACCAGACCATCCGGTTGAAACAAACCGACGGCAAGACACTTCCGGCATCAACTGCCGTTGTGTCCGAGCCCTGGCTTGAGATGAGCAGTGCCCTGGCGATTGGCCTTTCATATCGCCATCAGGAGAATGAGTTTGTTGATTTTGATCGCGACCGACTGATTTACCATATGATGAGTTCAGAAGGCCCCAGGATGAGCGTGGCCGATGTTAACGGTGATGGCCTGGAGGATTTGTATATCGGCGGAGCGCGTGATCAATCGGGTTCTTTGTATATGCAGCTGACAGGAGGCCGCTGGAAGTTATCATCGCAGCCGGCATTTGAAGCGGACAAGATATCGGAGGATACCGGGAGTGCGTTTTTTGATGCTGACGGAGACGGTGATATGGATTTATATGTGTGCAGCGGAGGTAATGAATTTTTGTCGATATCCACGGCTTTGATCGATCGGCTGTACCTGAATGATGGTAAAGGGAATTTCAGCAAGTCACAGCAAATACTTCCCACCTCGGTGTTTGAGAATACGAGCACGGTTCGGGCCAATGACGTAGATGGCGATGGTGATCAGGATTTGTTTGTGGGTGTAAGAATGGATCCATCCCGGTATGGTGTACCGGTTAACGGTTACCTGTTGATAAACGATGGCCATGGTAATTTCACTAACCAGTCAGATAAATTGGCACCGGGCCTAAAGGGAATAGGCATGATCACGGATAGTCAGTGGGCGGATGTTGATGGGGATAAAGATGCAGACCTTGTTTTGGTCGGAGATTGGATGGCGGTGACGATTTTATACAATGATGGGGGGAAATTGGTAACACACGACAATACGGTGGGACTTTCAGGAAGCCAGGGCTGGTGGAACCGGCTGGTGGCAGGAGATCTGGATGGGGACGGGGATATAGATTTTGTAGCGGGCAACCATGGATTAAACTCACGGTTCAAAGCGAGTTCGGAGAATCCAGTACGGATGGTGGTAAATGATTTTGATCAGAATGGCACGTGGGAGCAGATCATCAGTACCTACAACGGGGAAAAGAGTTATCCGATGGCGTTGCGTCATGACTTGTTGCAGCAGATGCCGATGTTGAAGAAGAAGTACCTGAAATACGCGAGCTACCGGGATCAAACGATCGCGGACATATTCACGGAGGCGCAGATGAAAGGAGCGGTTGAGCAGCAGAGTTCCACGTTGGCCACGTCCGTGATCATCAACGAAGGGGGAGGGCGGTTCACGGTGAAGGCATTGCCAACCGAAGCTCAGTTATCACCGGTGTATGGCATAATAATTCGTGATCTCAATAAGGATGGTAAACCGGATATTTTGCTGGGTGGAAACCTCTACAAGGCTAAGCCAGAAGTTGGGCGATATGATGCCAGCTATGGCATGTTATTGCGGGGGGATGGCAAGGGTGGATTTAAGGCGATCCCCAATCGCATCAGTGGTATTTCTCTCGATGGTGAGGTAAGAGATATTGTTACCCTCTCCACGGGCGTGATGGTAGTCAGTCGCAACAATGATATGGTTCAATTAATCAAGCAACGATAGTCCATGCGACGGACATGTTGGGTAAAGACCTTGGCCCTTGCCGGATGGTTGTTATCAGCCTGTACACCATCATCAGATCAGTCAAACACGCTCTTCAAAGAAATTATTCCTGCTGAATCCGGGATTGATTTTAATAATAGGCTCACGGAATCGGCTGAATTCAACATCATTGAGTATCTCTATTTCTACAATGGCGGTGGTGTAGCTATTGGTGATGTCAATCAGGATGGTCTGCCTGATTTGTTCTTTACCTCAAACCAGGGTCCCAACAAACTATTTATCAACCTGGGTGACTTCCGTTTCAAGGACGCGACCAAAAGTGCAGGTATTACAAAATCTGGTAACTGGTCCACCGGAGTGACCATGGCGGACGTAAATGGCGATGGTTGGCTCGATATTTATGTTTGCGGAGTTGGCGGCTATAAACGATTTAATTCCCGTAACCAGCTGTGGATCAATAACCAAGACGGAACTTTTACTGAGCAGGCCGCGACCTATGGGCTGGATTTCCAGGGACTCTCTACGCAGGCATCATTCTTCGATTATGACAATGACGGGGATCTCGATGTATACTTGCTTAACCATTCCGTTCATTCTGTCAGGTCTTATGGCCGAACGAGTTCTCGTTTGGATGTCGACCCAGCCGCCGGTGACCGGCTATATAGGAACGAACTTAACTCAGGAACCACCCGATTCACAGATATGACCGGCCCGTCCGGGATTTACTCCAGTGCCCTTGGCTATGGGTTGGGGGTATCAACATCAGATATAGATATGGATGGATGGACAGATATCTATGTGTCCAATGACTTCAGGGAAAATGATTATTTGTACCTGAATAACCACGACGGAACCTTTCGTGAAGTTTCTGCCACGTCCCTGACTCACAGCAGCCGGTTTTCCATGGGAAATGATGTGGGAGACATCAATAACGATGGCTTCCCGGATATCATGACAACTGATATGATGCCTGCTGATGAGCAAGTGATCAAAGCATCGGTTGGCGAAGACTCCTACGAAATCTATAAATACAAATTGAGTTATGGGTTTAATTACCAGGTGGCCAGAAACGCACTTCAGTTAAATCAGGGTAATGGTGTTTTCAGTGATATTGGCTGGTTGGCGGGTGTGGCGGCCACCGACTGGAGTTGGTCGCCGCTGCTGGTGGACCTTGACAATGATGGCAACAGGGATGTGTTTGTCAGCAATGGTATTATGCGAAGACCCAATGATTTGGACTACCTCAATTTTATTTCCAATGACTCGGCCCAGCGCCTGTCCGACGAAGAGATGTACCGCCATATGCCACCAGGGAAAGTTGGAAACTTTGCATTTCGCAATCGGGGTGATCTGACCTTTGAAAACCAATCCGTTTCCTGGGGATTGAACAAGCCGGGCTATGCTAACGGGGCGGCGTATGGTGACTTGAATAATGATGGGTTTGTTGACCTGGTGGTAAATAATATCAATGAGCCCGCTGGAATTTTCAGGAATACACAGGCAGACAGTTTGAAGCGCGGGTTAACGGTAACATTCAATGGTTATGGTGGCAACCTACTTGGCGTAAATACCAAGGTATTTACATTTTCTAGTGGTTCCCGGCAATATTATGAAGTAGGAAATGCCAGGGGTTTTCAATCATGCAGTGATCACAGGCTAAACCTGACTACCGGGAATGGCACCCTTGACTCATTGTGGGTAATTTGGCCTGATGGTGCATTTGAATCCCTGCAACATCCATCCCAGGACAATCCGCTGGCTCTTGATCATGGTCATGCTAGCGGAAAATTTGACCATCATCGACTTCAACCCTCCACGTCTATATTGAAACCAGAGACTTCTTTTGAATCACCGGAATATCGTCATCGTGAGAATGATTACGTGTCGTTCAACGAACAGGGATTAATGCCACATATGGTAAGCGCAGAGGGCCCACCACTCGCTGTTGGGGATATTAACGGAGATGGTCAGGATGATTTCTTCATTGGAGGGGGA
>JBGAMI010000094.1:0-6733 GCA_044223085.1 Cyclobacteriaceae bacterium | reverse complement strand
ACGAGCGTGGATCGATTGCGTCTCTAATGTAAATGTGCTGTCTCCATTTATAATCAAGATGCACTTGTAATCTTTATCAATACGAGTGTACTTCCCCGGTAAATTTTGATAAATGCTACAGGAGATCAGCCCAATTATTAAAATACTCGAAGCTATCCTCATAAGTTTTAGTGTTTATAGTAAATACCTGGTGTATCTTGCAATCTAAAACTCTCCGACAAGCCACCAAGAACACCCGATGCATTTGGGTAGGCTTGCATCAGAGCATTTCTATTTGAATTGATATTTACAGGAGTCAATCCAGTATTTGCTGTGCCACCTGGGGCGTACGGTCGATTACCATTAGCTTCTTGTATGCCTTGAACCCATTGAGTAGTAATTGAACCAAAAGAATTGGCTACTGATGTTGAAGTCAGCCCTGACACTGAAGAAGGATCATAACCAAATTGCGCCTTGTAGGCTGCTGCTTCATCATATACATCCTGACCTAGAAGTTGGCCTGCTGAACTAAAAGCTAGTTCTCCATTTTCAAATTGGCCTCCATGAGTTGTTTCATGAACAAAGTTTGCCGTACCAGCAAAATTAATCGTTATTTTCTTGCTGCTTGGATCCAGTGAAAGACCACCTAATTGACCAGCTCCGATTTTATTTAAAGCGTAAACCTGTTTACTGCTCTCCAATGCTCCAAGTGTTTTGATACTCCCATTAAGACTCGCAACTCGTTGTGTCAAGTTACCTGTTCTGTTTGCAAGCTTCTCTGCACTCCACCCCTTTGCTTGAGCCTTAGCAGTTAGCTTATCAACCTTTCCTTGTAGTCTATCTCGCTCTTTCGTAACAGCTGCCTTTTGTTTATCCCACTCTTTCTTGCTCCCTTCCTCAATTTCTCTACCATCAGGATCAACAACATTAACTGGATTGTTTGCGCACCAAGTATAGGAACTCAATTCATAATACTTCTCCGCATGAGGATCAGTTGTAATAGTCCGCAGAATCCACGGATCGTACTGCCTCCAATGAGAGTCATGTAAATTTAGACCTAGGTCTTCCTGATATTCCTTTCCGTTATATAAATATTTCTGAGGCCCCGAGTTCTCGCGAACGTAAGAGTTGAAAGTCGCCCCGCCAGGGTAATACTCATCCTGCTGCACTATCGCACTCTTCGCCTGAGTTACCTTAAAATCATCAAAGTAGACTTCCACCGCCGTCGTCTCCTCATTGCTCAGGTAAATATAAACATACCCAGGTTGATTGATGGTAATCGCCGGGCAGGCCAGGCGCTCATGGGCTACGTTGCTGCCCGTTTCCTTTGGGGTGGCACTTAGGCGCTGGTATCCTCCTGTAATAAGCACATAATTCCTATCAAAAATGAGCCAGTTAAGGTAGGCCTTGGGGCCACCCGTGCTTCCTGTGGTGTTGTTCAGGCCGGCGTAAGGGAAACTTGAGGTACTGGTGGGGTAACCCGTACCATCTACAACAACTCCAGCTGCCGCAGTGGTAATCTGGCTCATCAGGGATGCAAGTGCTGGTGTCCAATTGCTCGAAACAGGATCAACATACTTGGCATATACCTCGGCATTGATCACATCCCCCGGCATGACACTGATCGATTTCGCCAATCCATATTTCTCTTGAGCAGAACCCGACAATCGCTCGGAGTAAGATCCTCCGGGTGTATGGTTAAATAGAGTCGCATTCACAAATCGAGCATTGGTGTAACGCACATACTGCCCTTGCTCTACGGCCGCGTTGGAGGTTTCATAGGTGGCAGTACTGTTATCGGTAACCGGTGTCGAGGTAAATGTGGTTCGGACGTTTCCTAAGTGGTCTTTAAGGTGATATTGATACTCTGGTGCGCCTGTCATTACCACCCTGCCCTCTTCATGATTGATGAATTGCAGCACATTATTCTCGTAAATAAACTCGCCCAAGTAGTCAGTAGTTTTAGGTGTGGATCCAAATACCTGCTGGGTCAGCTTTCTTCCTCCGGCATCATAGGTGTAAACAATATAATCCGTGGCGCAAATCGATTGCCATTGATGTGGCTTCATGACAGCAGTCTCAAGCTTGCGCAAAAGTTCGCACAACAATTTATCACACTTGCTTACAATTATGGCGATCACCTGTGCCCATGCATGACGGCAGTCTCCGGACTGCCCTCGTAGTAAGGGCATTAACCAGCCCATCACCTTTATTCTCACCCCAAAATTCCTTTTCTTTGCCCTCCATTTACGGAGAGATGCCAGAGTGGCCGATCGGGGCGGTCTCGAAAACCGTTATCCGCGCAAGCGGATCCAGGGTTCGAATCCCTGTCTCTCCGCCACTCCAATCACCCCCGCGCAGCGGCACCATCAAAAAGCGAATGCACGCCAGACGTCTCGTCTGAAGCGGGCAGGAGATTTTTGATGGTGAAATTTGCGAAGCAAATTGGTGATTGGAGTGAAGCCTCCCCCCCTAGGGATCACGTCAGTAATCCCTGTCTCTCCGCCAACTCAATCTCCCGCGCAGCGGTACTATCAAAAAACCAGGCGCACCAGACGTCTCGTCTGAGGGTGCCGAAGGTTTTTGATAGTAAGCTTTGCGAAGCAAAGCGGAGATTGAGTTGAAGCCTCTCCCCCTGAGGGATCACGTCAGTAATCCCTGTCTCTCCGCCAACTCAATCTCCCGCGCAGCGGTACTATCAAAAAACCAGGCGCACGCACGAAGCAAAGCGGAGATGAAGCCTTCTTACCCCGAGGATCACGTCAGTAATCACGTCTCTGATCTTAGCACCGACCTACGAGCTGAAGATTTTTGATAGTAACTTGCGGAAATATGAAACGGAGATGAGTTAAACCTCTCCTCCCGAGGGATCACGTCAGTATCTCTTCGATCCCAAGGTGGTCGGTGACAACACCGACCTGAGCTAGAGGATTTTGATGGTAAACTTTGCCAAGCAAAGCGGAAATTGAAGCCCCGGGGATCACGTCAGTAATCCATGTCTCTGATTCAAGGTGGTCGGTGACAACACCGACCACAGGCTAGAGGATTCTTGATAGTAAGCTTGCGAAGCAAAGCGGAGATTGAGTTGAAGCCCCCCCAAGGGATCACGTCAGTAATCCCTGTCTCTGATTCAAGGTGGTCGGTGACAACACCGACCACAGGCAAAGTTACACACCCCTACCAGCGTGAATAACCCAAGTCGGTCGATGAAGAACACCGACAGGGACTTAGTCGGAACACCGACCAGGACGATCTATACACAAGGCAGGCCGCAAAAATTTTTACTCGAAGCGCAACGACTCAATAGGATCCAACTTCGACGCCTTGTTGGCCGGATAGTAGCCGCTCATCAGTCCGACAAAAACGCAGACCACCAACCCGACGAACATCCACAACCATGGAATAACAAAGGCCATCTTCATGGCACTGGCCAACAGGTTTCCGGCAGCAACACCCAGGATAATTCCGAAAATGCCACCCAACAGACAAACCACAATGGCCTCAATAATAAACTGCTGACGAATCTTGGTGGGCGTAGCACCCAACGCTTTCCGCACGCCCACTTCACGGGTACGCTCGGTAACAGATACCAGCATGATGTTCATCAACGCAATGGATGAACCCAGCAGGGTAACAAAACCAATTGCCAAACCGGCAATGGTAATAATGCTCATGAGGTTGTTCAGATCAGAAAGCGTATCGCTCTTGTCCAGCTCAAAAGAGTTGGGCTTGCCAATCTGATCACGGCGGATGGTGCGCATCAAACCGGTGGCCTCTCCCATCGCGGTCTCCAACTGGTTCGGTTCAGGTACCGCCACGGTCAATCGGTAATTCAACCCGCGGCCCGACGCCATCTGGTTGGCCACCAGGATCGGAATGAATACCATGTTGTCATAATTATCTTCCGACAAGTTTCCCTTCTCCTGCAATACACCAATCACCCGGAACTGGGTTCCCTTAAAGGATACTTCGGTTCCGTTGAAGTCTTCGTTGTTTTCATACAACGCGTCATAGACTTTCTTGCCCAGCACAACAGCCTTGGCACCATATTCAATTTCACGCTTGCTGAAATTCCGGCCCAACTCGAAGTTGAGGGACTTCACATACATATAGTCATCGTTGATGCCCGTTACGGAAATGTTCGGGTTGGTCTTCTTGGAGCCGTGCTTTACTTCAGTGGCAAAAGACAGGTTGGCGGACAAACTGATATTGGACCGCACATTGAACTGATCCATGAAGCGTTGCACCTCATTCAACTGTAGCGGCTTGTACACGCGTTCCTTAATACCTGCCAGGCTGGTCCCCCGGTTTTGTTTGGAGCCAATGTCGAAGGTGTTGGCACCCAGTGACGCGAGGCTCTCATTGAGGGTCACTCCAATACCATCCACTGCAGTGAGTGAGCCTACCAGGGCAGTAATACCAAACGTTACGATCACGGCCGTGAGCACGGAACGGAGCATGTTTGCCTTAATGGAGCGGAGGCCTTCGCGGAAATTCTCGAGCATAGTTTCTTAAATAATTCAGCAGTCCAGCACAAAAATACCGCCTTTTGCGTTTGTACTCAGGATAACTGCGGTCAATAATTTGTTACTTTGAGACTGGTACCTCTAACGATGCGTCTGATTCTTTTGTTTTCCTTTTTGATTGCCGGCTTTTCGGCCCGGGCGAACTACATCCTCATCCCCATGGACGGCAAGCAGGCAGACCACCTGAAAGCCTATGGAATCGCCTATTGGGTGCTGAAAAAGGACACCGAGGTCGACTGGCTCCTCAATTACCGGGGTGGCAGTTTCCTCTGCAAGTACTATCCCCAGGTGCAAAACGAGCTGGTAGTGCGGGGTGTCTCCTACGACATCATATCCGATGCCGAGGCCAACCAGATCCTGGCCGAAATCGCCAGCCCGGCCCTCAATTACGATATCATGAAGCTGGAGAAGTATCCTAAAATTGCGGTGTACTCTCCCAAATCCAAACAACCCTGGGACGATGCGGTGACCCTCGTGCTCACCTATGCCGAAATTCCTTACGATGTAGTCTTTGATGACGAGGTGATGAAGGGTGACCTCACCAAATACGACTGGCTGCACCTCCACCACGAAGACTTCACCGGCCAATACGGAAAATTCTATGGTACTTATGGCAATATGCCCTGGTACCTTGATCAGCAAAAAGAGGCAGAAGACATGGCACGAAAACATGGCTTCCCGAAAGTGTCCCAGCTTAAACTGGCCGTCGCCAAACACATCCAGGAGTTCGTGGGTGCCGGCGGTTTTTTGTTCGCGATGTGCTCGGCCACTGATTCATTCGATATCGCTGTCGCTGCTGACGGAGTTGATATCTGCGAGCGCATGTATGACGGCGACCCGGCCGATCCGCGCGCCCAGGAAAAACTGAACTACGAAAAGACATTGGCTTTCACCAATTTTCATTTGGTCCGTGATCCGTACACCTATGAATTCTCGGATATAGACAACAATCCACAGGACCGCGGGCTGCGACAGGACAACGACTACTTTGCTGTGTTTGAATTCTCGGCCAAGTGGGACCCCATCCCTACCATGCTCACCCAGAATCACACGAAAGTGATCAAAGGCTTTTACGGTCAGACCACAGGTTTCAAGAAGCAATTAATCAAATCGGATGTTGTGATCATGGGCGAAAACCGCGAGATCAATGAAGCCAAATACCTCCATGGCGTATTTGGCAAAGGATTCTGGACCTATTATGGCGGCCACGATCCGGAAGACTATCAACACACCGTATACGAAGAACCCACGGACCTGACCTTACATCCCAACTCACCGGGCTTCCGCCTGATCCTGAACAACGTGTTGTTTCCGGCAGCCAAAAAGAAGAAGCAAAAGACTTAGTGCATCCGGTCCTGACGGACCTCCAGTTCTTTCATGATCAGCGCCTCAGCCGCAAGCATTTCCCGCCAGCGTTTCTCGACAGCTATTGGATCGTGGTATTCTTTAGCGAGAGACAGAAAGAGCTTGTAGTGACCGGCCTCTGATACCATTAGGTCATGGTAGAAATCAGCGAGATCACGATCGGCAATTTCTTTGGACAGTAACCTGAACCGTTCACAACTCCGGGCTTCAATGAGGGCATTCATTAATAACTTCTCAACAAGTTGCTCCTCCCGGCTCCCACCCGTCTTTACGATACTGCGCAGTTTTTCCACATATTCATCCTTGCGTGATTCACCCAGGGTCCAGCCCCTGGCCCTGAGTTTTTCGAGCACCTGTTCAAAGTGATTCCACTCTTCTGACACCACTGGCGTGAGTTTGTCCACCAACGATTGGCGATCCGGGTGCAGGATGATGAGGGATATGCAGGACGAGGCTGCTTTCTGTTCGCAATAAGCGTGGTCAATCAAAATGTCCCGGATGTTCTTTTCTGCGATGTTCACCCAACGCGGATCGGTTGGCAGTACCAGGCCGAGAACGTGCTTTTCCATGTTTAGTCGAACAACAAAAACTCGAAACCAAAGTCGATCATATTCCGAGTGCCCGGATAACCGGGAGTAGGCAGGTATCCAATACCCCCGTTAAACATCTGGAACACGTTGTGATACTTAAAAAAGTATCGGGTACGTCCCATCTTTCCCACCACGAAGATATCTATGAGCGGAAATGATTTGCTCACCACGCGGTCCTGGATATAAAACTGCTGGATGGCCGGGTCATACGCCAGGGCTTTATAGTCGGAGTGCCAGTGGAAGTCAATGCCGGCATGAAGCTGTAGGTGTCTG
>JBGAMI010000032.1:0-44124 GCA_044223085.1 Cyclobacteriaceae bacterium | reverse complement strand
TTTCTTCTGGATATCGTGATAGTACTTCTTCACCAAACCCTTGTCGATGGTGGTGTCGGCGGGAAGAGAATTGATGTATTCTTCTTCTACCTGATGAAATAACTCAGAGCGCTTCTGCTTGTTGGGCGTCTGCAGGCGGGCCACTGCATAGGCTTTGTCGTACAGCAACTTGAACAACTCCTCCTTCAGGGCAGGGTCGTTCTTCTCGTGGCTATAGGTACGCTTAACCGTCTTGTTGGTTTCTTTGGTCAACTCGATCTGAAGCTGGCATTGTACCTTGATGGCTTCATGGGCCACTTTGAGGGCGGCCAACATATCGTCTTCAGATACTTCCTTGGCTTCGCCTTCGACCATCAGGATGTTTTCGATGGAGGCGGCAACGATCAGGTCAAGGTCTGCCTTTTCCTTCTGAGCGAGCGTGGGGTTGACAATATACTGACCGTCAACGCGGGCTACGCGCACTTCAGAGATCGGACCCTGGAACGGGATGTCGGATACGGACAATGCTGCTGATGCGGCAAATGCTGCGAGGGCATCAGGGAGGCCATCCTCGTGTCCGGAAATCAACTGAATGATTACCTGAGTTTCGGCATGATAATCATCTGGAAATAAGGGACGTATAGCGCGGTCAACCAAGCGGCTGATCAGGATTTCGTAGTCAGACAAGCGCCCTTCGCGACGGAGGAACCCGCCTGGTATTTTACCGGTAGAGGCAAACTTTTCCTGGTAGTCTACAGACAGGGGAAGGAAGTCAGCTCCCTCCTTGCCTTCTTTATTCGATACCACGGTAGCCAGCAACATGGTATTGCCCATGCGCAATACGACAGATCCGTCGGCCTGGCGGGCGAGCTTACCGGTTTCAATGGTGATGGTGCGGCCATCGGGCAGCGCACAGGTTTTCGTAATTGGAGTTGGTTTCATAAAGTTTTTGATAGGCGCAATCAGCCTTGTTACAAAAGCGAAAAGGGAACCCTGTGGTGGGTTCCCGATTCAGTGATAGGATTACTTATTTGCGTAAGTCAAGTTCAGCAATAATTGACCGGTAGCGGTCAATGTTGGTCTTCTGGAGGTATCCCAGCAGCTTCTTGCGCTGGCCAACCAGGTTGAGAAGACCTTGCTGGGTAGAGAAGTCCTTTTTGTGACCCTTGAGGTGTTCGGTTAACGAATTGATCCGGTGGGTGAAAAGGGCGATTTGTGACTCTGGTGATCCTGTATCGGTCTTTGACTTGAGGGCACCGTGCTTACTGAAAAGTTCCTGCTTTTTGGCTGAATCGAGCTTCATCGTTTAGTATTTACAGCTTTTAATCTTTTTTAATCGCGCAAAAGTACGAACAATCAGCAATTCCACCAAAATCAGCCAGCTTTTTGAGGTACATCTTTCTGTAACCCCAGGCGCCGTTTCAGCTTGAAAATGGCCACCTGGTAGAAATCAGCGTCAAATAACCGGGCATCGAGGCGTGCCTGCCGCAGGAAAAAGAGGCCAACCAGGGTCAGGATGAAGTCGGCAGCCCATATCCCCGGACCAACGGCAATCTTCTCCTGCAGTGCCCACTTTTCGCCGGTGCTGGTGATCAGGTAAAAGGTGATGAAAAAGAAGATGGAGAAGATCACCGGGATACCCAGTCCCCCCTTCTTGATAATCGAGCCCAGCGGCGCTCCGATCAGGAACATAACGATGCATGCCAGGGAATTGGAGAAAATCTTATGCCATTGAATCTGGAATATCTTGTACTCCATGGTGTAGTTCGTCCGGTTGGTGTTCATGTTCAGGAACTGGCTTTTGAGCATCCGGGTATGGTTAAGCGCGCTGGCTATCTCGTCCATCGTGTAAGGACGTTTATAGATGCTGTCTGAGTAATGCTTCAACTTCGGGGTGATGGTGGTAGGCACATGCCGCATTGAAGTAAAGAGTATGTGGGTACTGCCTGGATTGGTACGTTCCTGAATGGAGTCTTTACGGTGCTTCATGTTCACCAGGTCAGCAGGCACAGGAATACTGTCGTCTTTCGCGTGGTAATTGAAGAGGCTCGTTTGCGACAGGTAAGAACTGAGCCGCACATTGTCGATCTCATTATTCACCGAATCCATGTCTTTATCCAGTTCCAGCACATTGCGCATAATCCGGTTTCCCTGAAACCACTTCTTGTCGGTCCGGGCCAATCCGAATGAGGATAAGTCAAATACAATTTCAGTTCGGCCGAATCTGGTCTTTTGAAGGCTTTCCGGGCTGCCCTGGGCGGCACCCTGCCCCGGCTCGGCAGTGCCTTCGGTATAGTCATAACCGTTGAACAGTTCCAGTTTGAGGTACTGGTCGTTGAAGATGGTGTACATGCGGCCGGAGTCGGCGATGGTCACCTGCTTGTTGCCCGTTTTGCCACGGTGGTCATAGATAATTACGTCTTTCAGGCTTACACCATCCTTGTATTTCTTACTGACCTTGATGCTGATGTCGGGAATTCCGGAATAAAACTGCCCTTCATTCAGGTCCAGTGCTGGCTTCTTTTGCTTGATGTCATACATCAGGCTGTAGGCTTCGAGGGCGGCCTTGGGTACCCAGTTGTTATTGACGTAAAAGGCAAATACCGTGAGCAAACAGACAAAGATGAAAATCGGCCTGAGGCTTCGGGTCAAGGATATCCCCAGGCTTTTAATGGCTGTTATTTCGAAATGCTCGCTGAGGTTTCCAAAGGTGATCAGTGACGACAGCAGCACGGCGAGTGGCAGCGCCAGCGGTGTCATGAATACCGCGAAGTAGAACAACAGGGTAAACACCACATCCCAGCCAATATCTTTCCCGATGATGTCGTCGAAGTATTTCAGCATGTGCTGAAGCAGGAGGATAAAGACCACCACCAGGAACGTCATGACAAACGGGCCGAGGAATGAGGTAATGATCAGCTTATCGATCTTCTTCATGGTGACTGCTGCTCAAAAATAGAGCCATTTTTAATCCTTTTGGTTCCCGATGCGTGTAAATCGTAAAAGTTTCTAAATTTGCGCCTCGAAAAAACACAGGAATCGATCCTGTCACACGGCGAGGTAGCTCAGTTGGTTAGAGCATCGGATTCATAACCCGAAGGTCGGCAGTTCAAATCTGCTCCTCGCTACCAAGGCGGAAGAGAGAAACAAGAAGTTACCCGTTGGATGGTGCTTCCGAAAAAAATCAATACCTTCCAATAAATAGACTTTCGCCTGATGATTGCCATGACCAAGAAACAACTCTTTACCGCAGACTACGAACTTCATGCCTCGGTGAAGATGCTTTATCCCTACATACAGTCAGCCAGCGGATTATCGGAATGGTTTGCTGACGATGTCCGCATCAGTCCGGAGAAGGTGTTCACTTTTGTGTGGGACAATGAGTCGCACAAAGCGGTCATCAGCGCCCAGCGCACCAACAATTTTGTCCGCTTTGAGTATCTCCCGGAATCAGAGGCCGATAAAAAGGACCCCTCCTATGTCGAGCTCAATCTCGAATCCAATGAGCTGACCCAGCGCACGTTTCTGAAGATCTATGACTACTCCGATTTCAATGACATGGTGGAGCTTCAGGAATTGTGGGACGGTCTGATCGGCAACCTCAAGAAAGTTGTAGGCGGCTAGGCCTACATATTAAACCAGTACGTCAGTTTTACCACCAGCGCCCTGTTCTTGGGCATGAAATTCTGTGATGGTGGTGCATCAAATGAATAGAAGTAATTGTCGGTATAGACAATAAACAAGTCAGATACGGGCTTGAAGCGCCACTGGAAACGCGAGTTGATACTCATGTTCTGGTACTGGCTGTTATACTGCATCAGCGTGGTGAAATACACCGTTCGGGTAAGGGTGAGGTCAACCCGGGGACCAATCAGGTAGATATCGGCGCTGGTATAGGGTGATGGCAGGGTGATTTTGTTATAGTTGGCATCCAGGGAAAATACACCATAGGGTTGCCAACGGTAAGCGAGGGTGGCCTGCACATTCGTACGCTGACCATTATAATACTGTCCATAGAGCCCCCCTATCGTGTATGTGAACATCTTCTTGGGATCGGATGAGTAGCTGATGTTGCCGTTGGTGTATGTGTAGCGCGTTAGGGATGGAAGCTTTACTGCCTTCAGATCCGATGGTGAGTTGGTCGGATCGAAATCAAAGAACAAAAACGTGTAGGTACTCTGCAACCCAAACAACAGGATGGCCTGATTCTGAAAGTTGATCATGTACGAAGGGGTGAATTGTGTATCGGTATGACCGTATACATCGTCCCATACGTAATAACTGTCGAACATGGGCCCGTGGTTGTTCACCACTTTCGATTTGGGATAGAACGCATACTGAGCAGATGGTGAAACACGCTTGTATCCTTTGCGGGGAACATAGCCGACCGCAGGGTCGAAATTCTTGCCGATGTTTTGCTCGTACAGGTTGAAACTCAGGGTCTGCGTATTGTAGGCTAGACTAAAACCCTGTGAGTACTGATCACCCGGATCGGTGGGTGTAAAAACTTTGTGGAAGTACAGGTTTCCGGTCCACCGGTTATTAAGGAAGCTATAGTTGTAATCCACGCCGGCCAACCGGTTATAGTTATAACCACTTAGTTTGAATGACTCCGTGGCTGTTGAGAATTCCTGGCGGTTCACAAAAATGGCGCGGATGTTTGAGTTTGTTCCCAGTCGCCTTTGACCTGTAGCAACTGTGTAGTTGTACGATGGGATATTGGATTCCGGAATTTCTCCGGTTTGCATATTTAAAAAGCCCACGCGGTAGTACTTATTGATGTTTCCGCTGAGGCGGGCACCGAAGAGAATCTTGTTCTGAACGTTGATACCCGTATTTGGGTCGCGCACCACGCCGATACGTCGGGAGAAAAAAGGGCGTGCGTTCGGATGACCGAAGGAAGAAAACAAGTCTGCATTCTCCAGGAAGAACTGTCGCTTCTCCGGATAGAAGATTTCAAAACGATCGAGGTTCGTTACCTGACGGTCAACCTCTACCTGTGAGAAGTCGGGATTGGCCGTGAGGTCCAGATTCAGACTTGACGTAACTGCTACCTTCACATCGCCACCCATGCTTGTGCCCGTGTTGGTGGGTGTGCCAGCAATAAAATCGCGGGAACTGTTACCCGATACATAGGGAATAACCGAAATATTCGGACCGGGGTGTTTGAGGGGTTCATCCCAGATCATCTCACCAGTATAGTTGAGGTTACCCGGCTCGAAGAAGCGCGGGGTTCTGGGCCAGATGGCCCGCTCATTTTCTTTACTGTCCTGGCGGTACAACTTAACATTCCAGCGGGTAGAGCCTGCTTTGAAGCGAATGGTTGTAAAGGGTATGGCAAATTCAGATATCCAATGATCTTCATACACTTCCACATGGCTGTACCACTTGTTGTCCCAGGACAAATCCAGGTCGGTGTTAACGAGGTAACCATTGGAAGCCAGTCCTTCGCGCTGCACACCGGCCGGGCTCAGGCCAAAGAAAAAAGCATTGGTCACATCCTGAAAAGTATCGAGGATCACCGAAACACCGTCGAGACCTGGTCCGCGGAAGTCGCGGCGAAGGGAAGAAATTGCGTGGCCACCCTTCTTGTTATCGTAGGCGACGGCGCTGAAGTAAACGAAATTATCGTCGTACGTTGCCCGAAATTCAGTACGGACCTTTGATCGGGCCGTGTCGTAAGGAAACTGTTGAATCAGGTAAGACACCACCTCTGCATCCTGCCAGGATTTTTCATCCACCTTGCCATCGAGCTTAATAACGTCGGTGGAGCGCTTGATGTGGAAACTCAACCTTTCGGCAGGAGGTTCTGACCACGCTACTTGGCCGGCAAGCAGGAGGCAAAAGATCAGGGTGATGGCAGGTACGGAAGGCCGCATTGTTACAAATCAATACATTCAAAATCAAACCGGGAAATAAATTCGGATGAGCGGAAAAATTATCTTTTTCAACCAGCGGCGTTGCCTATTTTTGTCGACCTAATACGTGCACATGCTACCAACGATCAATCCCGCCGAAAGTCAATCCTGGCAACGGCTCACCCTTCACCACATGGAAATGCAGGCCACCCACCTGCGCGAACTTTTTGCATCCGACCCGCAGCGGTTTGAGAAGTTTCATCGCAAGTTCGAAACTACCCTCGTGGACTTCTCCAAGAACCTGGTCACCGCCGATACGATGGCGATACTCATGGCACTGGCCGAAGAATGCAATCTGCGGGATGCGATTGAGTCAATGTTCCACGGACAGCGGATCAACCAGACCGAAGGAAGGCCCGTACTGCACGTTGCCTTGCGCAACCGCAGCAACCGTCCCATCCTGGTGAACCAGGTGGACGTCATGCCCGATGTCAACCGGGTTCTGGATCAGATGAAATCATTTTCGGACAGACTAATTTCCGGTACCTGGAAAGGAACTACCGGCAAGGTCATCACCGACATTGTAAACATCGGTATTGGTGGTTCTGATTTGGGTCCGCTGATGGTGACAGAAGCGTTACGGCCTTACCACAAAAGTATCCGGCCGCATTTCGTTTCCAATATTGACGGCACACATATGGCAGAGACCCTGCGCAAGGTCAACGCCGAGACAACGTTATTCATCGTAGCATCGAAGACGTTTACCACCCAGGAAACGATGACCAACGCCGAGAGTGCCAAGCGTTGGTTTCTCGATCAAACCAACCAGACGGGTGATGTAGCCAAGCACTTTGTGGCCGTGTCAACAAACGAATCGGCCGTAAAGGCATTCGGTATTGCTCCTGAGAATATGTTTGTGTTTTGGGATTGGGTGGGTGGCCGCTATTCACTTTGGTCTTCGATTGGATTGTCCATCGCATGCACCATCGGCTATGAACATTTTATACAATTGCTGGAAGGTGCTCATGCCATGGATGAGCATTTCAGGACAGCCCCCTTTGAAGATAACCTGCCCGTAATTCTGGCGATGATCGGAATCTGGTACGGCAACTTCTTCGACGCACAGAGCGAAGCCATCCTGCCCTATGATCAGTACCTCCATCGTTTTGCCGCCTACTTTCAGCAGGGCAATATGGAGAGCAATGGAAAGAGCGTCGACCGCAATGGGCAACCGGTACTTTATCAGACCGGACCTATCATCTGGGGTGAACCTGGTACGAACGGACAGCATGCGTTTTATCAACTTATCCACCAGGGCACGAAGATGATACCCTGTGATTTCATTGCTCCGGTGAAAAGCCATAATCCCCTTGGCGACCACCATGAGAAACTCTTGTCAAATTACTTCGCGCAGACCGAAGCCTTAATGATGGGTAAGTCTGCAGATGAGGTGTTGGCTGAACTCAAAAAATCAGGGATGTCACAGGAGGAAATTGATTTCCACCTGCCCTACCGCGTCTTTGCCGGCAACAAGCCTTCCAACTCCATACTCGTTGAGGAAGTTACGCCCCGATCCCTGGGCAGTCTGATTGCTTTATATGAGCACAAGATTTTCGTCCAAGGTGTAATCTGGAACATCTTCAGCTTCGATCAGTGGGGTGTTGAACTGGGCAAGGTCCTGGCGAAGAAGATTCTTCCAGAGCTCAGTTCACCCGGGGATATTGCCAGCCATGATTCATCCACAAATGGCCTAATTAACCATTTCAAACGGTTGAAACGGTAGTTCTTGAAAAACCTCATTTCTGTGCTATTTTTGAGGCTCTTTTACACTTGGCAGCGCACAAAATATCCAAAATAGGTGTCTTTACCTCGGGAGGTGATGCACCGGGCATGAATGCCGCCATCCGCGCCGTCGTGCGGGGCAGCATATACTATCAGAAAGAAGTTTTCGGCATCATCAGGGGCTATGAAGGCATGATTGATGGTGAGATTGTGAAACTGGGTGCCCGTTCTGTTGGTAATATTATTCAGCGCGGCGGCACGATCCTGAAATCTGCCCGCAGTGAAACCTTCCGCACCAAGGAAGGTCGTGCCAAAGCAAAGGAGAATCTGGACAAATACGGCATTGATGCCCTCGTAGCCATTGGCGGCGATGGTACTTTTACCGGTCTGCATAAATTCTATCAGGAATACGGCATCCCTTCTATTTGTATTCCAGGCACCATAGACAACGATATTGCCGGTACCGACTACACCATTGGCTATGACACCGCGACCAATACTGCGGTGGAAGCCATTGACCGGATTCGCGATACAGCACTCTCCCACAACCGGTTATTCTTTATTGAGGTAATGGGTCGCCATTCCGGATATATTGCCCTCAACAGCGCAATTGCCGGTGGTGCCGTAGCGGTGATCATCCCTGAACAACAAATCAGTTTTGATGAGTTGTACAAGGTATTGGAGCAAAGCGGCCAGGCCAATAAGAAGTCCAGTCTGGTGGTAGTAGCTGAAGGCTCCAAGATTGGTGGTGCCAATGAACTGGCCAAAATGGTAGCAGAACGCTCCAATTACTTTGATATAAAAGTTACTATTCTGGGCCACCTGCAGCGGGGCGGCCCTCCGACCTACTTTGACCGGGTACTGGCCAGCCGAATGGGAATTGCTGCGGTGGAAGGACTTCTCAATGGAACCAACGATTCCATGGTGGGGGTCTTCCAGAACAAAATAGTCTTCAATGCATTTGATTCTATCATGAACGGGCAGCAACATGCTATCGACGAGGAATCATTGCGGATGGCAAAAATACTTTCGATCTGATTCACCATGATGAAGGAACTTACCATTGGTATTGATATTGGAGGCACCAACACCAAATTTGGCGTGGTCGATCGGGAGGGCAAAGTCTACCACCAGGGAAATATAGCAACGACGGACTACGAAGAGTTCAATGATTTTTTTGATGCCATGGCAGAGGCGTTGCGAGACGCCATGACTCAATTGCCTCCCAATACACAAGTGGTGGGCATCGGTATCGGCGCAGCAAACGGAAACTATTATAAAGGCACCATTGAACGCGCTACCAATCTGCGTTGGAAAGGTGTGTTGCCGCTGGCCAAGATGTTCACCGAAGAATTTGGTGTACCCTGCATCCTGACCAACGATGCCAACGCTGCGGCTGTCGGTGAGATGATCTACGGCAATGCCAAGGGCATGAAGGATTTCGTCGTGATCACCCTGGGCACCGGCCTGGGCAGCGGATTCGTCTGCGGCGGCGTGTTGCTGAATGGGCACCACGGAGTGGCCGGTGAGGTCGGACATACCAGCGTTAACCCAACAGGCCGCTTCTGCAATTGTGGCAAGCGTGGTTGTCTGGAAACTTATGTATCAGCTACTGGAATTAAACGAACCGTCTACAAGTTATTAGCTGATCATCTGGAACCCAGTGAGTTACGTGGTATCAGTTTTGAGGATCTCAATACAAAAATGATCTCAGACGCAGCCAATCGTGGCGACATAGTTGCCAAAGAAGCCTTTGAATATACCGGACGGATATTGGGGATGAAGCTGGCCGAGACCGTGGTACACACCGACCCTGAAGCGATATTTCTGTTTGGCGGATTGTCGCTGGCTGGCGACCTGATCTTTAAGCCTACCCTGTATCACATGGAAAAGAACCTGATGCCCTTGTTCCGGGGCAAGGTGAAAATCCTTCCATCTGCCATGCAAAATCAGGCAGCACCCATCCTGGGTGCCAGCAGCCTGGTCTGGGATTACCTGGAAAAGAATCGCGAGGCGACGGTACGCGCCGTCTAATAACGCTTACTCAACCTTGATACCGAGGTTCTCGCCCAACAGCGAGAACTGCTCTTTCCATTCCGCATTCAGGTTCGGATGCTTGCCTTCCTTGTTCTCTAAAGACATCTGGAAGTAAAGGTTCTGACTCAGGTACAGGTTAGGTTCCAACTTGAATTTATGAAGTATGGGAAACAGGCGGTTAAGCCGTTGGATGCGCTTGAGGTTGTCGCGCTCGGCAGCCACCCGCTGTAACTCCCTGAAGATGCTCTCGCCGGCAATCCGTTCTACACGTCCCGGATCTTCGATCTTCAAACTCCAGCGGGCAAGTTCACCCACGATCCGTTCGAGGGTCTTGATATTGATCTTGTCTGGTTGAAAACACTTCAGCAAGTCTGCATTGAGGATATACTCAAACGTAGTTCGGTAAGCATTGGGAATAGGTATCTCATTATTTGACAACGCATTCACCAGGGGATAGTCTCTGTTATAAGTCCGTCGCAAGGAAGATTCAATGTCTTCCAGGCCCTGACGTGCGATGGTATCGAGAATTTTACGCTTCTCTTCCTTGAACAATGACCAGATAGAATACTTTTCAGGTCCGAAATAGGTCTGCATGATACTGATCACATCGCCCAATCGGCCTTCTTCAAAGGCATGTACCATGCGGAATTGCATGCTGGCAAATTCATCCAGTTCAATATCCAGTGACAAGTTGCCGATCAGGTCATGCTTGCCCAAATAGATTACAGCGAAGGAAAACCGTTTCTCGGATTGGGTAACGAGTGAATGTACTTTGGTAATACCCAACACCAGTTTCTGCTCACCGGCCTCCTTCTTCACAAAGAACTCATTGGTAGCTTTGTAGTTGAACAACGGCAGGTTTTCAGGTTCTTCCTCAAAGATAGAGCTCACGGCATAGTGCATGCCCACGCGGGTGAGGTTGGTCTTGGAAGGTAATACCAGCTTCTTGTAGACGTTGGCCCCGTTTTCATAAGCCGGCACGTTGCTCGGTGCCTTTTCAATGCGCGCAAGGAATTCTCCTTCCAGGTCCATCTCGGTCAATTGCCGTGAAAGCTGGATGGCACGACAGGCGTATTGCATCACCTGCACGGTTTCAATCCCGGATATTTCGTCGAAGAACCACCCGCAGCTGGTATACATGAGCATCGCATGACGCTGTAGTTCAAGCAGCCGGAGTGCTTTGTTGACATCTGCATCCGGATGGGCATGGCCCTTCATAAACCGTTTTACCGTTTCGTCGGACCGGCGCAGAATGATCTTGATATAGTCGTTGCGAGCCTCCCAGGGATTACTGAAGTACTTGCTTCCCTCCTGTTCAAAAATCACGGCGAGGGTATCGCGCAGCCAGTCGAGCGTCTCGCGCAAAGGTTGGCGCCAGGTTTGGGTATAGCCAGGCTTGCCGCCATTACAGCCGCAGTTGGCCCTCCAACGCTCAACGCCATGCACACAACTCCATGAACTGTTCTCGATGATCTGCGCCTCATGGTCTGGCGTAAAGCGCGCCAGGAATGACGCGTAGTTGGTGAGGTTGACGTTGTCGTGCTTTTCGATATAGTCCAGACAGAATGCGAGGGCCATATCACCGCTCTTGTGGTGGTGGCCATACGTTTCGCCATCGGTAGCAATATGTACCAACTGAGGCTCATGGTCCCCTTCATTAAAACCCTGCATCAATCTCTCGGCAAAATGCTTGCCGTCATACAGGAGTCCATTGAAGGCTACCCCCTGAGAGATATTGCCATCATAGAAAAACAGCACGATACTCTTTCCGGAAGGCAGCTGGCAGGTATACGCCTTTCGCGTGTCGACAGTCTGGTCGTTCACATTGTGCCAGTCATTATCGCCGACCTTCCTGGTAGCCTTTGCCTGCCTTGGTGCGAGTACCGTGAAAGTAATGCCATGTTCAGCCAGAATTTCCAAGGACTCGGTATCCACCGCTGATTCCGCCAACCACATCCCCTCAGGTTTGCGCTTGAAGCGACGCTCAAAGTCGCGAATACCCCAGATCACCTGTGTCTCTTTGTCGCGGCGGTTGGCCAGGGGAAGGATCATGTGGTTATACACCTGGGCCATGGCCGAGCCGTGCCCGAATGCCTCGATGCTGGCTTTGTCGGCGTCGAGGATGGATTTGTAGGTATCCTTGTCGTTTACTTCCATCCAGGACAACAGCGTCGGGCCTACGTTAAAGCTTATCCGTGAGTAATTGTTGCTGATGTTCTTGATCACCCCGCCAACCTTGTCGAGGATACGGGACGCGGTATTGGGCGCATAGCACTCCGCATTGATCCGCTCGTTCCAGTCATGGTAAGGGTGGGCGCTGTCCTGAATTTCAATTACTTCCAGCCATGCATTTTCGCGTGGCGGCTGGTAGAAATGTCCATGTATACAGATAAATCGATTCTCGGCCAAGGTTCGGGTAGTTTATGGCTTAGCTGCCAATTTCAAATTCATTTACTTCCTCATTGAGCTTCAACACCGTAATGCCCAATGGTGGCAAGGTCAGGGTTACAGAGTAGTCCTTGCCATGGTACTTCACGGGTGACGTAGTCAGCGTGTTTTGATTTAATAATCCGCTGCCACCGTATTTGAGGTTGTCGCTGTTAAAAATTTCCTTGTAAGAACCCCGTGCCGGCACTCCCACCCGGTAGGCATGACGCGGTGCTGGTGTAAAGTTGCAGATCACCATCAGGTTTTCTTCTGCCACATGGCCCTTGCGCATGTAGATGATCACACTGTTCTCGCGATCTCCGTAGTCGACCCATTCAAAACCTTTCTGGTCGAAAGCATACTGGTACAAGGCCGGCTCCGTGATATACAGTCGGTTCAGGTCCTGAATGACACGCATCACACCCTTGTGGAAATCGTATTCAGTCAGGTGCCAGTCGAGGCTGCGATCGTGTGACCATTCAGCCGTCTGCCCAAATTCGGCACCCATAAACAGCAACTTCGTACCCGGGTGGGTAAACATGTAGCTATACATTAATCGCAGGTTAGCGAACCTCGACCATTCATCGCCGGGCATGCGTCCAATCAACGGCCCTTTACCATGAACCACCTCATCGTGCGACAAGGGCAACATAAAGTTTTCCGTAAAGGCATACATGATGCTGAAGGTGATTTCATTCTGGTGGTACTTGCGGTGAATGGGGTCATTCTTGAAGTACTTCAACGTATCGTGCATCCAGCCCATCATCCATTTCTGGCCAAAGCCAAGTCCACCAAGGTATGTAGGGCGTGAAACACCAGGCCATGCCGTTGATTCTTCTGCTATGGTGACGGTATCCGGAAACTCACCGTATACGGTTTCATTGAATTCTTTCAGGAAGTATATGGCTTCTATGTTCTCATTGCCGCCATATTGGTTGGGTATCCACTCTCCTGCCTTTCTGGAATAATCCAGGTACAACATGGAGGCTACTGCATCTACACGCAGGCCATCGATGTGGAAGTAATCCAGCCAGAAGAGCGCGTTGGAGATCAGGAATGCGCGCACTTCAGGACGGCCATAGTTATAGATATAGCTGCTCCAATCGGGATGAAATCCTTTGCGGGGATCCGCATGTTCGAACAAATGGGTACCATCAAACTTGTAGAGCCCATGGGCATCACCCGGAAAATGGGATGGTACCCAGTCCAGGATTACTCCAATGCCTGCCTGGTGAAACGCGTCCACGAGAAACATAAAGTCTTCCGGAGCGCCAAAGCGGCTGGTCGGTGCAAAATAACCAGTCAACTGGTAGCCCCACGATCCAAAGAAAGGGTGCTCCATAACAGGCAGAAATTCCACGTGACTGAATCCCATGTCACGCACATAGGACACCAATTCAACCGCCAATTCCCGATAGGTCAGTGACCGGTTTCCATCTTCCGGCTTACGTCGCCAGCTGCCGAGGTGCACTTCATAGACGGAATAGGGTTTGTTCTTTCCAGCCTGATTCTTCCGTTGCTCCATCCACAACTGGTCATTCCACTCGTAGGATGGCTTCCATACAATAGACGCTGTCTTGGGCGGTATCTCCGCATAAAACGCAAAGGGATCTGCCTTCTCCAGGTATTCGCCGGTATTGGATTGAATAGCATACTTGTAGACTTCACCCCGTGTGATGCCTGTAAAGAATCCCTCCCAGATACCGGATTCATCCCAACGGGGATTCAATTTATGTGTTCCGGATTGCCAGTAATTGAAGTTTCCGATGACGGATACAGCTGTTGCATTGGGTGCCCAGACGGCGAAGTAGGTTCCTTCCCGTCCTCCGTGCTGTACCGTGTGTGCCCCGAGTTTGTTATACAGCCGGAAATGTTTGCCTGATCTGAACAGGTGAATATCAAAGTCCGTGAGGAGACTAAAACTCTCGTCAGACGTGGTGATCGGTGTTGTTGTAGTCTTCTTGGCCATGTGGTGCTGATTTGGATCTGATTATTTCTTCTTGCTGTTCTCTTTGTCCATAAAATACCGGTTCATCTGGTACTCAATTCCGCGCAGGGGAATTACGGTCCAGTCCGGTCGTCCATTCAATTCATATCCCAGTTCATAGACGGCCTTCTCAATGAGGTAAGTCCGGATCAGCACGTCGTCTTCGGCAGGCAGCTCTGTACCCAGACCCATCTTGTCCATGTAGGCACCGAGGTAGAACCGGCTTACATAATGCTGCCATTGCTCTGCCCAGGCTTCGAGCAGTTGCAAATCCTGCTGACGGTAGTTTTCATTTAACAATATCTTGCCGAATGCAGCGTAGTGGAACGAACGCATCATACCCGCGACGTCTTTGTAGGGGCTCTTCTTCAAGCGGCGTTCGCTAAAGCTGAATCCTGGCTCACCTTCAAAGTCGATGATCATGAAATCTTTACCGGTGAAAAGTACCTGCCCCAGGTGGTAGTCACCGTGGATGCGGGTCTTTACCCCGTTAATTCGGATCTGATAGATTTCGCTAAAGCACTCCAGGATATTGTCTTCGAGGGACAAAACGCGTTCGGCCAACTGCTGGGCATCACTGTTGAGCTTGCCAAGTGACTGACGCAGCAGTTTAAAGCGATCACGGAGCAGTTTGCGCAGCGAAGAATACAAACTTCGTTGGTAGTTGCTGGTGAATGGCTCCGGTGCGAAGGCCGGGTTGGTATTGTCGGAGGCCAGGGCCAGGTGCATCTCAGCGGTACGTTGACCCAGTCGCACTACCCGCTCATAAAATCCACGACCAATAAATTCCTGAATCAGTTCCGGGGCATCTTCAAAAACAAGGGCGGGACGGTTCACCAGCTTAGGCAGTTTCTCTTTCTTGGCTTTGGCCATCACCCGCTCATAAAAGCGACCGACGGAGTCAATGGTCATGTTCCACGCGTCGCCCTGGTTGTCAACTTTTTCCTGCAGCAAACCAAACACGGTTGTCTTTCCTTCATCATCCCTGAACTCTATGCTACCTGAATACTTGGGGCTGTTCCGGAAACTGGTATTCTCAGAAAGGAACCGGGCAATCTCCAGATCCGGATTGATCTCTTTTTCGATTTTGCGGTAGAACTTAAAGAAGTACTGGTCATTGTACAAAATCGCTGTATTGCTGGAGTCTACCTTCAGGATTTTTGATTCGATTTGGTCCGCATTGATCTTAGCGAACACGCTGTTATTAAATTCGAGCACACCTTCAGCATCCTTTACGCGCACCTCTTTCTCCATGCTGGCGAACAGGTAGTCGCGGAACGATCGGTCGTAGCTGCTATCGAGAATAAATCCTGCCTTGCCCTGAATCTCTGCACGACACACCACACTTTGCGCGGTGTATTCAATGCGATCGAGCATAACCTCCGACGGTACGAATGTCATTGGCAGGAAATAGTATTCCGGCAAGCGCTGAACATAGTGGACCTCGATTACGGCGAGATAATGGGTGTTGCCATCTACCTTGACGGGCGTGACCTTGTTCACCGCCATCTTGCTGATGACTTTGGCCTTCCCGCCAAACCACCGACACTTTTTCATAAACGGCTGGAGGATTTTGCGTTCCAGCGTTCTTACTTCTTCGTAGTGGTTGAAGATTTTCTCCCACGAAGCTTCTGACTTCAGCAACTGCAACTCATTGCCTGATCCGGGTTGCTCCTTCTTCTCCTGGTCATCAACCTGGAACCAAAAGTATCCATAGGGTCCGATGGTGATGGGATAATCGCCCCCAGAGACGCTCATGAAACGATTCTGGCTGAAGGCTTCGGTGATATCACAGTCTTTAAACTCCGAGAAGTCCAGGGTGGTCGCCTGTGAAAACTGCGACAAGTTGGCTACCACAATAATGCGTTGCTTCTCATGGCTGCGCACAAAACACAGCACTTTTGCATTGGAGCTTTCTACGAAGCGGAGATCCCCCTTGCCAAAAACAGAGAGGCGTTTTCGCATGGCCAGGACATTCTTCACCCACCATACCAGTGAGGAGAAATTCTCTTCCTGGGTGGCAACGTTCACCGACTCATACCGGTAGATTGGATCTGAGTTCACCGGCAGGAACAGCTTTTGCGGATTGGCTGAAGAAAATCCAGCGTTAAGGTTCATGCTCCATTGCATGGGTGTGCGTATACCAAACCGGTCGCCAAGGTATACGTTATCGCCCATACCAATTTCATCGCCGTAGTAAATCACAGGCGTACCTGGCAGCGAAAATAAAATGGTGTATAACAATTCAATCTTCCTGCGGTCATTGTTCATCAAAGGCGCCAGGCGGCGCCGGATACCCAGGTTGTGTTTGGTATGCGGATCATTGGCATAAGCCTTAAAGAGGTAGTCCTTCTCCTCTTCCGTTACCATCTCCAGACCGATTTCATCATGGTTGCGCAGGAAAAGCGCCCATTGGCTGTTGGGCGGTGTTGCCGGCGTTTGGTCCATGATGTCGATGATCGGATAGCTATCCTCCGTACGCAAGGCCAGGAACAGGCGCGGCATCAAAGGATAGTTGAAGTTCATGTGGCATTCTTGTCCGTTGCCGAAGTAAGATGCTGCATCTTCCGGCCACAGGTTGGCTTCGGCTATGAGGATGCGATCCTTGTATTCTTTATCGATGTGGGCGCGCAGCTTGCGCAGGAAGTCATGTGTCTGGGGCAGGTTCTCACAACTGGTTCCCTCCTGCTCAAACAGGAAAGGCACGGAGGGCAACCGGAAACCATCGACGCCAATCTTTAGCCAGAAGTCAGCCACCTTGATCATCTCCAATTGTACTTCCGGGTTATCGAAATTCAGCTCGGGCTGATGCCGGTAGAACCGGTGCCAATAATAAGCTTTAGCCTCCTGATCCCATGTCCAGTTGGATGACTCCTGATCGGAGAACATAATGCGGGCTTCCTTGAACTTGTCCGCTGTTTCACTCCACACATAATAGTCTTTGTATCGGGATCCGGCGCGTGCCTTCCTCGATTTCTGAAACCACGGGTGCTGATCGGAGGTGTGGTTCAGGATGAGTTCTGTAATGACCCGAAGTCCCCGGCGGTGAGCCTCTTTGAGAAATGCTTTGAAGTCAGCGAGGGTTCCAAACTCCGGATGGACATCGCAGTGTTCCGTAATATCAAATCCATCGTCCTTCAGTGGCGATGGAAAGAATGGCAGCAACCATATGGTAGTCACCCCCAGGTCTTCCAGGTAGTCCAGCTTTTGAAGTAGCCCCTGAAAGTCGCCGATGCCGTCGCCATTGCTGTCGTAGAAGGAACGAACACTTAACTCATAAAAGACCGCATCCTTAAACCATAGCGGATCACTCTTTTGCGCAATGGGTGCCATTACATTTGGGATTCGTGAATACTGACCTTAAAGAGGTGGAACGGCAACTTATTCGGCTCCAACTCGACAAAATTCCACTCCTGCGTCCACGTAAAGTGCTCGTCGGTAATGAGGTCATGCAATTTGAGATTGATCTTGTCTCCCAATCGCAGACGCTCCTTTGGTATTTGAACATACCCGGACTGCTTCGTGTGCTGATCCAGGTTCACCACTACCAAAACGCAATTGGACAAGTCATCCGTGGTCTTGATATACGCAATAAGGTTGCTGTTCTCGATGGTGCAGAACTGGAGGTTCCAGGTTGACTGGAGTGCAGCGTTTTCGCGCCGGGCTTTATTCAACAGGGTAACCAGATCCGTCATCCGGTTTGTTTTCCTCCAGTCGTAGGTTTTGATTTCGTATTTCTCAGAATTGAAGTACTCTTCCTTGCCTTCCACCGGTTGGTTCTCAAAGAATTCGTACGGCGGGCCATACATGCCGTAGTTGGACGACAACGTAGCTGCCAGAGCGAGCCTGATGATAAAAATGTTTTCTCCCTGGTGCTGCAGGTGCCAGGGTAGAATGTCAGGTGTATTGGGCCAGAAATTTGGGCGGAAATAATTCCTGGAGGGACCATACACCAATTCATTCATGTATTCAGTCAACTCTGCCTTATTCACCCGCCAGGTAAAATAGGTGTATCCCTGGGTGAACCCAACTTTCGCCAAAGAGGCCATGATCTTTGGGCGTGTGAAGGCTTCAGCCAGGAAGATGATGTCTTTGTATTTCTTGTTGGTCTCGGCAATTACCCATTGCCAGAATGGAATGGGTTTGGTGTGGGGATTATCAACGCGGAAAATCCGGATGCCGGCATCAATCCAATAAAAGATAACATCCCGCAACTCAAACCACAGGTCCTTCCATTGCTCGGTCTCAAAGTCAAAGGGATAAATATCCTGGTACTTCTTGGGTGGATTCTCCGCGTATTGAATACTGCCGTCAGGTCGCTGGCGAAACCATTCCGGATGCTCTTTCACATAGGGGTGATCCGGTGCGCACTGAAACGCAATGTCCATCGCTACATCAATGCCGGCTTTCTTTGCTTCTGCAATCAACCGCTGATAATCCAGCAGGGTACCCAACTCGCGATGAATGGATTTATGTCCACCCTCATCCGAGCCGATGGCCCACGGTGAACCCGGTTCACCAGGCTGTGCGGTGGTGGAGTTGTTTTTTCCCTTTCTGTTGACCTTACCAATCGGATGAATAGGTGGGAGGTACAATACATCAAAATTCATGGCTGCAATGCGGGGCAACAGCCGAATGGTATCCTGAAAAGTACCATGCTTGCCGGGTTGCAAAGAGCTGGAGCGGGGAAACAACTCGTACCAGGTTGTAAATCTTGCCCTGGCATCTTCTACCTGAATCATCAACTCCTTTTCATATGTTGTTTCGAAATGCCGGTACGGGTGGGCATGTACCAGCGCCGAGAATGCCGGGCTCTGTACGGCAGCCACTGCGGCATCATAGCCCTTGGGGTCTTCCAACCGGGCAGCCATAGCGAGTACTGCTGTATCGCCCGGGGCCGCCGCGCGGAGATAGGCTGCGCCTTCAAGCAACTCCACAGTTACCTGCAGTCCGGCATTGATCTTTTTGCGAATACCGTCAAACCAGGTGTCAAGGTGGTCCACCCAGGCTCTGACTTCCACATAGTACGTTCCCTTTTGCTCGGCCGTGAACGATGCGATCCACTCATCGTTTATGAGTTGATTCATCTCAATTGTTCTCGATGGCCCGGTTTCCAGTCGAAACCTGATCTCAGCGCGGATGTGGTCGTGACCATCGGCGAAAATATTCGCGGTAACATCAACCCGTTCGCCCTGTGTACGCTTGGCGGGATACAGCCCACCATCCACCAGGGGTTGAACACCTTCAATCAATACGCGGAGTTGTCCGTTCGTCATGTGCCTCAATTGGTTAATACCGCCGAACTGTGCGCCGGCAATTTGATTTGGTCATCCTGGATTTTGATGGTTGATGCAGTAGCAAAATCCAGCTTTTTGAATTCGGGTTTGTCGCTGAGCGATACGGTAACTTCGATATCTGAAATATTGTGCAACGCCAGGCTCTTCTTATCCCCGAGTGTACGGATGAGGCTCACCACTTCACGATAATGAAATGGCGTGGTCTCCAGCTGACCCAGTGTCATAATCTCATGACTGTTGCGATAGGCAATCCAATTCTTGTAAAATTGATACAGTGACCCTGTATCTTTCTGTTGTTCATCCAATGGAACCACTGCTCCTGACACCGAGTACTTAGGCTCCTCCCATTTCGTTTGCATCGGATCCTTACCGGCTGCTGACCATACAAAGGGTTCGCGGATAAACTCATCCGGCTTCATGCCCTTCATCCCGATTTCTTCGCCATAATAAACGTAGGGTGTTCCGGGCAATGTAAAGAGAATGGACACTCCTACCCGGGCCTTCGCCTCATCGTTGTCCAATTCAGACAATATGCGGTTCTGATCATGGTTCTTCAGGAAGGTCGCATCGATGTAGTCGGGAGTTACCGAACGGTAATAGTCATTAATCTCTTTGTACTTGCTCACCAGCGAAATGGTATCAACACCTGCCTTCACCACGGAAGTAATGGCGTAGCCCATGTCAAAGTTGAACAGGGCCGGGAGTCCTTTCAGGTATGGTGCCACGTCTTCAGCCTTGGACCACACTTCACCAACCAGGTATACATCCGGCTTGATCTTTTCCATCTCTTCCCTGAACCAAATCCAGAAGGCATGGTTATCGGTTGCCCGGTCTGTGGGAAAAATATGCTTCGCGGCATCCAGGCGGAAGCCATCGACTTTCATTTCATTCAACCAGTACTTTCCTATTTCAACGAATTCATCTTTGACTTTGGGATTGTCAAAATTGAGATCAGGCATACCGCCGTAAAAAAATCCGTAGTAATGTTCCGCCTTGGTATCTCCGTTCACGGCATGCCATTGGGTAATATTATCTGAATCCAGCGAAGTGGTTTTCTTGGATATCTCTTCCGCAATGGAATCCCGGTTCGCCCAAACATAGTAGTCGCGATATGGATTGTCTTTGCCTTTGATTGCCTCCTGAAACCAGGGATGATCGGATCCTGTATGATTCAGGATCAGATCAATAATCACCTGAATCCCCCTTTTGTGTGCCTCCTGAACAAATGCTTTGAACTCTTCTTCTGTGCCATATTCCGGATCAATGGATTTGTAATCTACCACATCATACTTGTGGTATGATCCCGACTTCATGATGGGCATGAGCCACACACCGCCGACACCCAACTCCTGCAGGTAATCCAACCGTGCCGTAAGTCCTTTGATGTCACCTATCCCATCGCCATTTCCATCGGCGAAGGAACGAACAAAAACCTCGTAGTTGACCCCGTAAGGCCAGCGTTCGGTTGTTGAATCATTTTTGCATGAAAAGACCATGAGCACGATGGCAGCTAAAGAGATTACCCGCTTCATTTCTATTGTTTAATTTTCAATATCATCGCATTATAGGCCGGCACATCCACTTCAAGGGCATAGCCGGACGACAACCCAACATCGGCACCGCTGCGCAGTAGGTCACGACCCACATACGTGGTGCCGGCCTGAAGCCCAAATGCTCCCACTACTTCCGGGGTCAATACAATCTTGATGTGCTCGGTTTTTTGGCTAAAACTGGCAACGATAACCAGGCGCTCCTCGCCGCTCTCGCGGGCATAGGTTACGATGCGATCTGAATGATTCTTCTGATTGGTGTTAAATTCTGTCAGGTCATAATAGTTGCCCTGACCGATGGCAGGATTTGTCTTCGCAAACATGAGGATGTCGCCGTAAAATTGACGAAGTGCTTTTTGCTCATCGCTCAACCCGCCACCATCATACTTTTTGTTGTTCACCCACTTTTGAAATTCAGGAACACCCCAATAGTCAAACATGGTGGTTCTTCCATCATCACCTCCAAAACCCTCCGGACCTGCAGCGGGCTCTCCCACTTCCTGACCGAAATAAATCATAACAGGTCCCTTGTCAATGGTGGCACTCACCACCATTCCTGGTACGGCTTTCCAGGGATCACCACTGAAGAATCTTGATGCAATTCGTTGCTCGTCGTGGTTCTCCAGAAAATGAACCATGTGGTGATTAATTCCGGCCAGAGACCTTTGAATGCCCGGTATCCAGTTGGTACTTCCCTGGCCCGTGGTTAACTGGCGCAGGGTGTCATACAATTGCACCTTGTCATAGAGGTAGTCAAACCTGCCCTGATCGATATACCGGCGGTACTCATGGGGATTGTAAATTTCAGCAACGAATATGATGTCCGGGTTAATGGCCTTTACCTGAGGGATCACCCAATTCCAGAATTCTGCCGGCACCATTTCGGCCATATCGCACCTGAAGCCGTCAACCTTCTTGCCTGCCCAATACAGGAGGATGTCCCGCATCTTATTCCAGGTGTTGGGAATGGAATCAAAATACGTCTTGCGGCCATTTTGGTAGTCCACACCGTAATTGAGCTTCACGGTCTCAAACCAATCATTAATGCCTGGCGTGGCGGTGAATTGGTCGTTGCCAGTAGCCTTCGCCGGAGATTCAGTATATCTTCCATCTTTGGTACTAAACGCGTTGTTTCCCAGTGACTTATACTCCTTAGGAACACTGAAAGCCAGGCCAGGCAGGTAGTAGAAATTGTTATTAGGATCAAATGCTTTGTGGGTATCGTCGCCATCGCCCAGGTCCTTGACACCCTCCGGCTTGGCATCCGAATGGTAGGTACGTGCCACGTGGTTGGGCACGAAATCGATAATCACCTTGAGGTTATTTTGGTGGGTACGTTCCACCAGTCGCTCAAACTCCTGCATGCGGTTTTTTACATCCACCGCGAGATCAGGATTGACGTCATAATAGTCCTTAATCGCATAGGGTGAACCGGCCCTTCCCTTCACCACGTCTGCGTCATCGAGGGGAATGCCAAATGCCGTGTAGTCCGTGAGCAAAGCATGCTCCAGAACACCGGTGTACCAAACGTGGGTAATCCCCAGTTCGGAAATGGCTGTAAGTGCCTTATTGTCAATATCTTCAAACTTGCCAACGCCATTTTCCTCCAATGTCCCATACGGTTTGTTCAGGGACTTGGTATTGGCAAAGAGACGGGCCATCATCTGGTAGATGACAACCTTTTTGTCAGTGGTTTTCATGGCGGGTACAGGTGGAATTTTTTCCTTGGGTGCCGAGCATTGCCAAAGGCTAAGGGCAACGACGAGCAGGGTGGTGACGGCGCTTCGCATAGATTGAGGTACAAGATAGTGGCGAGGGCCCGACGAACAAAGGACAACGGGCAAGAATGCCCGTGGATTACCGCAATCGGTTGCTATCGGGAAAGACTAGTCGTTTTTGACAGTCATCAGAGAGTATCCCTTTGCCTGGTGGCTCGTGATCACCGTTTGGGCTGTGAGGGCAAGCTTTACTTCCGGCAGCAGCATAGACTTATCCACCTTCATGAAGGTGCTGATCTGACCACACATGATAAATCGCACCCCTGCTTTGCTCAATTCATTGAGGATGGGGATGTTGGGGTTATTGGTATGATAGGTGGCCTGATAGGCCTCGTTGGTAAGAAACGTCTTTACGGCACGGCCATGGATAGCCAGGACAAAGTGGATATTACCTAGCGGTATACCCGATGCAACATGCAGGTTAAGAACCCTCCCCACCTGCTGAAGTCCCCAGTTGATGGCCGATGAGTCTACTACATCTTTCTTACGTTCTGAATAGGAAGTAAAGTCGAACACCACATTGTAGTTCAGTTTGGGATCAGGTGTTTCGTCTATGCCGGCGACCTGCAATACGAATGCGCCATTGTCGTGTATGACTGGAAAGGTGACGCCGCGCCGGCGTACACTGTCGCGTGACGTCTTGCAGAATTGCCGGTAGTTGCCGAATTGAACAGGAAACTGCTTTGCAACACGGGCCATGAATTCACTCTGTGCCTCAACGAGTTTCGCTTCGCTTTCCACGCCAAAGTCATAAGTCAGCGTAAGTCGTGTTCCTTTGACTGCATCAGAATACTCCCAGTTGGATATCCTACCCTCCTTCGCGATCTGGTCCCAAACAGGTTTGAACGTCTGCACCGCACTTCTCACGGCCGGCACGTTTGCCGAATCGCAATGAATGGTTGAGCGGATGATCAAACCCTGGCCAAATGTGTTCAGGGTCAGAACAGTAAGGAGGATAAAGACCAGTTTTTTCATTGGATAAGATTAGGCATAAAGCCAACGAATGTCAATCTGCTGATCGAATTGAAGGAGTCATTATCTGGTCACCGCCTAAGGACCCTGCAACGTGATATGGCCGGAAACATGATTATTCAGTCCTTACTCCAAGACAGTTCTATCGGACGAGCGATCAGTAAACTTGCGCGACCCAGGGTTAATTTTCACAACAGGGGGATACCGGATCGCGCCGAGACGGCTTGTCCGGTAAGACGATGAAGGGAAGTGCACGCTATCAAATTACGTGCAGTCAAGGCGAAAATCAGAAAATTGCCCCTGCAATCGTACCGGTCATCATGGTGGCGAGTGATGCGGCAATCATTGCACGCATACCCAACTTGGCCAAATCGCCCTGCCGCGAAGGTGCCATACCACCGATGCCTCCGATCTGAATGGCAATCGAACTAAAGTTGGCAAAACCACACAACGCATAGGTGGAAATACGAATGGCTTTTTCACTGAGCACTCCGGATGCTTTCATGTTGGCCAGATCGAGGTAGGCGACAAATTCATTGATCACCATCTTCTGACCCAGCAAACTTCCCACCTGCAATGATTCATCCCAACCCACGCCAATGATAAAGGCAAAGATGCGGAAGACCTGTCCCAGGATGTATTGCAATGAAAATCCGGTATAGGTACCATTGGTTGATTGGGTAACAAACTCATTAAGTCCGGTGTAGGCGCCGATGAGGTCCACCAATATCCAGTTGAGGGCATAGATCACCGCGATGAACGCGAGGAGCATGGCACCGATGTTGAGGGCCAGTTTCAAACCATCTGCTGCACCATTTGCCAACGCATCAATCACGCCTGAACCTATCTGTTCTTTGTTGACCTGAAGTTGTGAGTCAATTTTATCACGCTCGGTTTCCGGGTAGAACATCTTCGACAATACGATAGCCGCCGGGGCATTCATGATCGATGCGCTGAGCAGATAAGAAGCGTATTTGGCCTGTTCTGCCGGATCGCCACCACCTAGAAATGACACATAAGCAGCTAATACACTGCCTGCGAGCGTTGCCATACCTCCTACCATCACACAATGCAATTCAGACTGCGTCATGCGGGCAATGAAGGGCCTGATGAGTAACGGGGCTTCCGTTTGTCCCATGAAAATATTGGCAGATGCTGAGAGACTTTCTGAACCTGACAGGCGCATGGTCCGTGCCATCAGCCAGGCGAAAGCAAATACAACTTTCTGCAGGATACCCAAATAGTATAAACCGGCTGTTACGGCCGAGAAGAAGATGACAGTAGGCAATGCCTGAAAGGCAAAAAGGAATCCCAGGTTATGTCTAACACCGGTAGTACCATCGCTGTTGAGCGAAAGATCACCGTAGAGAAAGGCAGCGCCCTTTTGTGCAAAGCTCAGGAACTTGACAAAACCTTCACTCATGGCCACGAAAGCCTGTTGTGCTAATTCAACTTTGCCGATCAGCAAACCAAATACAATCTGGATGGAAACTCCAATGACGACCAGGCGCCAATCCACAGCCTTTCGATTGGCCGAAAAGAGATAGGCTATTCCAATAATGAAGAGCAGTCCGCCCAGGGCACGAATGTAGTCGATCAGCACGGCGTTGGGTTTGGGGTCAGGAGATCAGTCGGTTGTTAGTTTCGCTTGCCCAACTCATCGCGGAGTTTGGCTGCGCGCTCATAATCTTCTTTTTCGATGGCATCCTTGAGGAGCTCATTCAACTTCTCCACGGAATAACTTTTGTAGTCATCCCCTTTCTTCGACGACTCCTTTTTCACCTTCACCTTCTTCTCGGCAGGTGGCTCTGCTTTCTCTCTTTCCTTTTCCTTCTCTTCCTCGTCTTCCTCGTCGGTGAGAACGATACCTGCTTCGGCGAGAATATTCTCATACGTATAAATCGGTGAGTCGAAACGCAGCCCCACGGCAATGGCGTCCGAAGGTCTTGCATCCACTTCCGACTTCTTCAGGCCATCACTGCAGACAATCTTGGCAAAAAATACACCTTCCTTGAGGTCAGAGATAATGATCTCTTCCACATGAAAATGAAAGGAATTGGCGAATGCCTTAAACAGGTCATGCGTCATGGGCCGGTTAGGCACAATCTTCTCAATTTCAATAGCGATAGCCTGGGCTTCAAACATACCGATGATAATCGGCAGCCGGCGATTTCCTTCTGTTTCTCCCAGTACAAGGGCGAATGATCCGGTCTGTGACTGACTGGATGACAACCCCAGAATTTCAAGCTTTATTTTTTTCAACGACACCTTGCCTTTACGAGCTACGATATTATAAAAATCAGGGCACGAAACCTGTTGCCCTGGAACAATTATTTGGCCGCCTTCAAGGCCGCCGTCAGTTTCGGAATTACTTCAAAAGCATCCCCGACAATCCCGTAGTCGGCAGCCTTGAAGAACGGAGCCTCCGGATCTTTATTGATCACGACGATGCATTTTGATGAGTTTACGCCAGCCAGGTGCTGAATGGCACCAGAAATACCAATGGCCACGTATAATTGCGGTGCCACCTTTACTCCGGTCTGGCCCACATGTTCGTGGTGCGGACGCCATCCCATGTCTGATACAGGCTTGCTACAACCCGTTGCTGCCCCGAGGGTCTTGGCCAATTCCTCGACAATGCCCCAGTGCTCGGGACCTTTCATCCCGCGTCCACCACTCACAACAATATTGGCTTCCGGCAGCGAAATCTCACCACTGGCTTTCTCTTTGGATAATGTCTTGGTAGTAAAGTCAGCCGGATTGAGCGTCGGCGCGAAGGCTGTTGGCGCAACGGGTGCTCCGGTTTCTTTCAGCTCGGCTGCATTCTTGCGGATGGCAAGGACCTTCTTGGGTGAAGTCATCTCCAAAAACGCAAATGCTTTACCGGTATAGATGCTGCGCTTCACCACGAAGCCGGCACTGGTATTGGGCAGTTCAACAATGTTGGATGCAAATGCTGCACCTGCCTTTACCGCCACCTTGGCGCCAACCGGCGTGCCCAGGGATGAACCGGCCAGAACGAGATTGTCAGCATTTTCCTGTTGCATGGCCTGCACCAAAACGGATGCATATACCTGAATAACAGGTTGATCCAGACGGGCATCTGCAACATGTAACACTTTTGATGCACCATACTTTCCGGCTGCCTCAAGCTCTGTTTTATCAATGGTACCCAAACCAATGGCTACTACGTTACCGCCCAGGCCCTTTGCAAAAGCGACTGCCTCCAGGGAAGTCTTCTTGACTTTGCCTTCCGCACTTTCAATGAATACAAGACTTGTCATAGCTTATTTTCTTTATGATGATCAGAGCACTTTCGCCTCTGTTTTCAATAGCGTTACCAATTCCCCTACATTGTCTGCTGATACCATCCGCACCGCACTCTTCGGTGCAGGCAATTCATATTTCTTCAGGCTGGCGGCAGAGGTGACCGCCTTCGCCTCTACTACTTTCAACGGTTTGGTGCGCGCACTCATGATACCACGCATATTGGGAATCTTCCATTCTGCGATCGGCTCCTGACATCCAGCCACCAGCGGCAAATTAGCTTCCACCATCTCCTTACCCCCTTCGATTTCCTGGGCCATCTTTACCACGGTACCTTCAATATCAAGTTTCATCACGGGCGATAAAGAAGGAATGCCGAGCATCTCCCCTACCATGGCATGCACCACACCGCCATTGAAATCAATTGACTCGCGGCCCATCAGAATCAAATCATAGCCTTTGGCATGCTCCGCTATCTGGGATGCCACAAAATAAGAATCGACAGGTTCGGCATTAACCCGGATGGCGTCGTCGGCACCAATGGCCAACGCCTTCCGGATGGTCGGCTCGGTGTCGGCCAATCCTACGTTAATCACCGTAACGGCAGCTCCCTGGGTCTCTTTAAGTTCGATGGCCCGGGCCAGGGCATAATCGTCATACGGTCCGATGATGAACTGAACACCATTGGTGTCAAACTTCGTGTTGTTGTCCGTAAAACTGATCCGGGACGTGGTATCTGGTACGTGTGATATGCAAACTAATATCTTCATAACCAACGGGTTAACTTCAACTGTTCTTTGGTTCCGCCAAGATACTAAAACCGTCGATTTGTTAATTAGTTTAGAATTATACCTTCGATGAATTATTATTTTTCATGGACCGACTGCAACAATTGATTGCGTTTCAACAGCAAGAGCCGGATGACCCGTTCAACCAATATGCGCTGGCGCTGGAATATCTCAAGCACGACCCGGCAAAATCGGAGTCTCTCTTTACATCGCTGATCGAACTACACCCGGAATACCTTCCTACCTACTATCCTTTCGCCCACTTGCTGGCGGGTAAGCCAGATCGTGAACGCACAGCCATGGTTTTTCAATCGGGTATTGAACAGGCCTTCAAGGCCAATGACCTTAAGACCTTGCGTGAATTGCGATCTGCCTATCAGGATTGGCAGGATAATCTCTGATTATACCTGGAATACAATCTTACCCACCTTATTGGGTTGTGTGATGTCGCCAAACGAATCGGCCAGTTTGGAAAATGGACGGATCGAATCCACCATCGGGCGGATCTGGTGCTTGGCCACAAACTTCAGCATCTCATTAAATTCAAAGTCGCTTCCCATGGTCGTTCCCACCAGCGAAAGCTGATTCCAGAACATGCGATAAAGATCGAGTTTTGCCGGAAGTCCGTTGGTGGCACCGTAAAATACAATGCGACCATTCGGTTTGAGTACCTTGATAAAGCTGTTAATCTGATCACCACCTGCGCTATCAATAACAAGATCAAATCCACCCTTGGTCTTCCAGAGATCACTGTAATTAGTCTCTTTCTTATAGTTGTAAGCTCCGAATGCACCCATCTTCAGGGCGCGCGCCACTTTCTCATCACTGCCTGAAGTGACATACACACGACCACCGGCAGCCTGGGCAAAAAGAAAAGCAAACTGAGCTACACCTCCGCCGAATCCTGAGATTAAGACGTTTTGCCCTGCCACCAATCCACCTTTGCGGAAAAGGGCTCGAAAGGCAGTCAAGCCTCCCAGTGGCAATGCAGCAGCCTGCAATAAGTCAAGGTGGAAAGGCTTGGGCTGAACACGGTCGGTATCAACCAGACAATACTCGGCAAAGGTGCCATTGACCGGCATACCGAGAATCGTATAACGCTTGGATTGCACATCAGGATCAGAGCCCCAGTCAATATTTGGGTTGATGACGACCTCCTGGCCTACCCAGTTATTGTCCTTTTCGTCGCCGGCAGCTTCCACGATACCCGCTCCATCTGATCCTAAGATTCCACCATAACGGATATTGGGGTATTTCCCTTCACGTATCCAATCATCACGGCGATTAAGCGCAATGGCTTTGATCTTCACCAACAATTTACCCGGTGCCAGCTCAGGGCGAGGTACATCCTGCCATTCTATCTGCCCGGGTCCAATCAACACCAATGCTCTCATGTAAGTAGAATTAACGCGGTCGTTAAACTATACCAAAATACCGGTAGTTGAAAAAGCCTTACTCGATTTTTTTACCAGGCCATGTAAAGTAAAATGTGCTTCCTGTACCTGGCTCACTCTCGGCGTATATTCTGCCCCCGTTGCGCTCCACCAGATCCCGGGCCAACAGCAATCCAATGCCCAACGAGCCTCGTGAGTTAAACGAGCTTCCCTGCAGGATTCTATCCAACTGATCGGCAGCAATCCCGGAGCCTGTATCCCGGATGCCTATGAGGATGAGTCCATCCTTTTCACCTGAAAAACAAGTTATTGATCCACCTTCAACATTGTACTTTATTGCATTATCAATCAAGCAATTAAGTACTGATTTTAACGCCGATGAGTCCGCTGTAATCCATTGGTTGTCCGGTATGAAAACCTGGGTTGTAATCCGCTTAGCTTCCCTGGGAGCAACAAAGTCCTGGAGGACTTCCTCAACCACCGATAAGGCCCTCAACTCCTCTTTGCCGTCGGGTGTAAATTTGCCATGAAGACCCGTCCATTGGATCAGGCCGTCGATGGACACCCGGGTACTATTGGCGGTGTACTGGAACTGCTTCAGCAACGCACTCGCCTCCTCAGGGTCGATCCTTTCAACATGCGTGGACAAGCTTCGCGACAAGTTCTCCAGGGAAGACAGTGACTGTGTCAGGTCTCCTGACAAGACACTATGAAGCTTTTGCCGGAAGGCCTCATGTTGGTTGACCCGCTCCTCTTCAGCCTGCAGTGAGGCTTTAAGCCTGGCGCGGCTCATGAAAAGATATCCTATGAAAATTATCCCCAGCATCATCATGCCGATCAGCACATAGACTGAGTTCTTCCAATTAGAAGTAGTCTCCTTTCGGAACTTTTCAAGCTCTTCATCATGGATTCGTTTGTCGATGGTCCGCTGCTGCTTTTCTTCCAGGTAGAGTAACTTCCATTCATCTTTTGAGGCCTTGAGTCTTCGTTGCAGGATAGAGTCCAATGCTGTTCTGGCGTGGGTCCAGTCAGAATCTGCCGCATCCGGGCGGTTGGCCAGTATATGAATTCGGGAAAGCCAGCGGTACACAACCACCAGGCTGTCATATCTTTTGATGCGTTCCAATTTCCGCCGTGCCGAATCGGCAAACTGCTCAGCACCGGCGTAATTCTTCTTTTGCAGTTGCTCCCTGGACAGGTGCAATAGATCTGTGGTAGTTTGTGCGCAGACGTTGAAGCCCAGAAGGAAAACTGCCAGGGTCAATATTATTGCTACGCGCATAATAATTAGAAAGGCATGTCGTCGTCACCGCCACCGCCGCGGGGTGCGGGCGGCAACTCATCATTAAATGTATTGAGGCGACTTTCACGGGTGATGCTTCCAAATCCGCCAGCCGGAGGAGCACCCTCGAAGTCAGCGAACTTGGTGTACTTGCCGATGAATTTCAATTTGACCGTATCGAGGGAACCGTTTCTGTGCTTGGCAACGATTACTTCGGCCATGCCCTGCGTAGGCAAGCCCTCATCATCCACCGTAATCTTATAGTATTCCGGGCGGTACAGGAACATAACGATATCGGCATCCTGTTCGATGGATCCTGATTCGCGCAAGTCAGAGAGCTGCGGACGCTTGTCGCCACCCCGGGTTTCAACACCCCGGCTCAACTGGGACAGGGCGATCACCGGTACTTCCAGTTCTTTGGCAATCCCCTTGAGGGCACGTGAAATGGAGGCAATCTCCTGTTCACGGTTACCGGCACTGTCGCCTTTCATCAGCTGGAGGTAGTCAATTACAATCAACTGCACATTGTGCTCGGCCTTCAAACGACGGCATTTGGCACGCAGTTCAAGGATGGACAAGGCAGGGGTATCGTCAATGAATATCGGTGCTGAAGAAAGGCGGTTGGTCTTGTGGACCAGCTGCTGCCACTCAAAGTCAGCCAGGTTTCCCCGCTTGATCTTTTCAGATTCCAATTCTGCTTCTGCAGAAATCAGGCGATTTACCAACTGCAGGGAAGCCATCTCCAGCGAGAAGATTGCCACCGGGTGATTAAAGTCGACTGCGGCATTTCGCAATGCGGATACAACAAAGGCTGTCTTACCCATACCGGGGCGGGCAGCAATAATCACCAGGTCTGATTTCTGCCATCCGCTGAGGATCCGGTCGAGTTTGGTGAAGCCGCTGGGTACTCCGGTGAGTCCGTCTTTGTGATTCTTCCTTTCCTGTAGTTCTTTGATGGCCCTGAACATCAACGACTTCATGGTGTCGTAGTTCTTGCGCAGGTTGGAATCCGAAATCGCGAATACCGACTGTTCAGTGCGGTCGAGCAGATCGAACACATCCGTGGTGTCCTCGTAGGCATCGCTCTGTATCTGGGAAGAAATTTGAATCAATTCCCGCTTAATGGCCAATTCAATGATGATCCGCGCGTGGTATTCGATGTTGGCAGAAGAACTTACGCGCGAGGTGAGCGTGGCTATATAGGTAGCGCCCCCCACGAGTTCAATCTTGCCATTCTTTCTGAGCTGGGCCACCACGGTGCGCATATCAACCGGCTCTGTTGCCTTAAACAGGTCGATAATAGCCTGATAAATCTCTTTGTGCTGTTCGGTATAGAAGTGTTCGGGGCGGAGAAACTCCACCACCGCGGTGACTGCGCTTTTTTCCAGCATCAGGGCACCCAGCACCGACTCTTCCAGATCAAGCGCCTGAGGAGGCAGTTTGCCGAGGTTCTCCGAGATATCCCGGGGAACAAACTTGGCAATCTTGCTGCCGGCCCTCACTGGCGTTGATCGTTGCTCCATACTTCGTGGTTGTTGTATGTGTTTCTTTGTCCAGGTACAAACCTATGGAGGGAAACACGTTATACCGTCAAATCGCGCCCACAACTTCTTAACATTCTACAAACATCATCATCCACACGGTCAATAAATTTACACCTAATTCATAAGGATAAAGAGAATATTTTAACGTAAAGAATTCCTGATCAGATAAATACCTAATGATGAACCCTTTCAAACGCCAAACATTTTAGTTTACTTCAAGCCGGAAATAATGGAACTTACCACGCCAGTGCAGCAACATTTTCACTTTATCGGGATTGGCCAGAACCTCCTTCCCGATCTGGCCGTCGCACTCCATCAGTTGGGGCACACGGTGACCGGTTCGGACGAAGTTCTGCCCTCGCGCCCGTTGCCAGCCTCCGTACTTCCTCGTGTAACCGGTTGGTTTCCAGATAAAATCAACGCAGAAGTCGACGGGATCATTGTCGGTCCTGGCATTTCCATCGATAACCCCGAGTTGATTTTTGGCCTGCAGATGGGTATTCCCTTGTATTCCTTTTCGGGATTCATACACCACCATGCCAGGGACCAGCAGCGGATTGTTGTGGCCGGAAGCCACAGCAAGACCATGATCGCCGCGATACTCTGTCACGTGCTCAAGGTCCTCAAAAGGCCGTTTGATTATGTGCTGACCACCGACATCCCAGGCCTTACCCAGCGCATCCGGCTGTCCAACGCCCCGATCATGATCATCGAAAGTCAGGATTTGCTCGCATCCATTTCCAACCCGATACCCATGATGCATGAATTTCAGCATCACGTGGCGGTGGTACCCGGAATTGAATGGCAGCCGACCGCCACCTATCCGACCAAAGATCTGTACATCCGCCATTACCATGAATTTGCTGCCGCGACGCCCAAGGGTGGTGCTATTATTTACTTCGAACTGGATTCCGTAGTGGCGGGCCTTTCACCATTAAATAAGGTGGATGTTACTTATACGCCGTATAAGACCCACCCCAGTGAAATCTATCAGGGAAAAGAATTCCTGGCCTTGCCGGACAAGCGCCGGTTGTCGGTGAAGATTACCGGCAAGCACAACTATCAGAACATCAGTGCTGCCCTCGAGGTACTTAAGCGAGTTGGTGTGACACCTGAACTTTTTTACAATGCCCTGGGTCAATTTGAAGGGCTTCACAACTAATTCCCAAAACGTACCTTGCTGCCCATGAAAATCAACCTGAAAATACCGCTTTGCTTTTTTGATCTTGAAACAACAGGCACCAATGTCACACAAGATCGGATCGTTGAGATCGCCGTGATTAAACTAATGCCTGGTGGAGAGATGATCGAGAAACACAATGTGGTTAATCCGACAATTCCCATTCCGGCGGAAAGTGCAGCTATACATGGCATTACCGATGAAGATGTAAAGGATAAGCCTACCTTTAAGGAACTCGCCCGGGAATACGCCCGCTTCCTGGAAGGCGCCGACCTCAGTGGATTTAATATTCTGAAGTTTGATGTGCCGTTGCTGGTGGAAGAGTTTCTCCGGGCTGGTGTTGACTTTGACTATTCGCGCAAGCGGATCATTGACAGCCAGCGCATCTATCACCTGATGGAGAAGCGCAACCTGAGCGCAGCCTATCAATTCTATTGCAACAAAGACCTGAAGGATTCTCATACAGCAGCCGCCGATACAAAAGCTTCGCTCGAGGTGTTGTTGGCCCAAATTGAAAAGTATGAAAATCAGCCAGTTACTGACACCCAGGGCCACCAGCTGGGCGTATTAAAAAATGATATGGATGCCATCAACCAGCTGACGGCATCAAACATGATTGATCTTGCCGGTCGCATGGTTACGAATGGCCGCAATGAGGCCATCTTCAATTTTGGCAAGCACAAAAACAAACCCGTTCTTCAGGTGCTGCGGGAAGAACCCTCCTACTACGACTGGATGATGAATGGTGATTTTTCACTGGACACCAAGAGAAGGCTAACCGAGATCAAATTGAGCCTGCTCAAAAATAAGTAACGCCGGCAGGTGACGAAGTGCCGGAATCTGTGTCACAATATTGAAACGACACAACTATCCGGCGATCCTCATTACGCCATCGTTAACAACAAATCCCATCTGTATGAAAAACAGCATATGGCAGTCTCTGCTGGTGGTCTTGCTTTGCTCTTGCACGGTAATCCGCCCCGGCGAAGTAGGCATCAAACAAAAGCTTGGTAAAATAAGCGCTGATCACCTGGCTGCAGGACCTTATGGATTTAATCCATTCACTTCGCGCATCATCAAAATTCAGACACGCACAGTGGAGGCCTTCAATACGCTCGATGTGCCTACCAAGGAAGGGCTCACCGTGAAATCAGAAATCGCGTTGCTCTACCACGTGAAACCTGAAGCGACCCGCGACGTGTACACCAAGTATGGTATGAACTACCAGGAGGTAATTGTGGAAAGTAACTTCCGGGCGGTGGTGCGTCACATCTGCGGTATGTACTTTGCCAAAGAACTATTTGCCGTTGACCGCAAGAAAATCGAAAAGGAAATCTATGATGAGATTTCGGCCAGCATCTGGGATAAGGGATTTGTCACGGATGCTGTATTACTCAAAAGCATCACCATGCCACCCCAGATTTTTCAGGCCGTGGAGAACAAACTGAAGGCTGAGCAGGAATCGTTGCAGATGGAATTCATAATCTCTAAGCAACGCAAAGAAGCTGAACGGATGCAAATTGAGGCAGAGGCTATCAAAAATTACAATAACACCATTGCCCAGAGTCTCAGTGAAATCATGGTGAAGTGGAATAGTATCCAGGTCTTGAAAGAACTGGTGAATTCACCCAATTCCAAGGTGATCGTGACGGATGGCAAGTCGCCAATGATCATCAACGACAAGAGCAATTAGGACTCATGTGGGGGCGTGGGTAAAACTGATCAGATTTCCTTCCAGGTGTGGTCGGCCAAAAGCACCACGGCCGCCACAAATCGCTTAAAAGGAATCTTCGAACCCCACTCCTTAGGCCCCACCATAGATACGATATGGGAATCATCATCTTTCTCGTACAGATAATAGGTCTGTCCGATTACCGGCGCAAAACTGAGACGTGCGTCGTAGATCAACATGGATAGTTCCTTGCGATGCTGGATCTCCTTGGCCTGAATAGCCAGCAACTCTATCTGCTGTCGTATTTGAGTCAGCTGCATATTGGTTTGCTCTTCCATCGCCGTAAGGGCATGGTGGCGGATGAGGCCTTGTTCATTGGGTTTGATCACCGCTCCAGATACCGATGCTGAATAGGGTAACACACTGAGTTGTTTGTGGTAGATCTCGGTGTTTGTGAGGGCGGCTTGCTCTTCGGTGTGATGGGTATGGGTGACCTTCAGATAGCCTTTGGGCGTAATCTCATGCATGACCTTCAGCTTCGCCTGGCCTGCGCGATAGAAGAGTATTTCGAAATGACTGGAATCTTCAAAATGACAACGCACCGTGTCACCCAACTCCGACTGATCGAGGGGCTGCTCCTCCCCATCTGCCATCACCTGATAACTGGATGAAAAAGCCTGGTCTTCCAAACTTACCCAGTTCATGCTGATGGTCAATTGCTTTGATCGCTCTCCGAATTCAATGCGGTATATCCCCGACTTGGGACGGTGCCCGATCTCATAGGTTCCCTTTTCAGGGAACAATTGCCAGGAGGCAAGAAAGTTATAAGCTTCAACCACAATGAAGGTGTTATCTGGTTATTAAACCCAGATGTAACGGTTATAAATCAAAAGTGTTTCGAAACTACTTGTGATAGTATGTTAATGCTTCAGGCATCCAACCTTGTAAGGCAGAGATGCGGGTCTCATCCGAGGGGTGTGTAGATAGAAACTCCGGTGGTTTTTGTCCGCCACCCATCGCTGACATCCGCTCCCAAAATTTTGGGGCGAGCTGAGGATCATAACCGGCCATGGACATAAAGATCAACCCGATGTGGTCGGCCTCTGACTCATGTTCGCGGGAGAACTTCAGCATACCTATTTGCGCACCAGCGCCAACAGCCTGCATGAATATCTGGCTTGTCAACCCGGGATTTTGGCCCATGGCTGCGCCAAGGGTATTCAATCCAAATTGCTCGAGGAGACCCTGACTCATGCGCTCGCGCCCGTGGTTGGCAATAGCATGCGCTACCTCATGCCCCATAACGACAGCAATGCCGCTTTCATCTTTACAGATCGGCAGGATGGCCGTATAGAAGGCCACTTTGCCGCCCGGCATACACCATGCATTGACAGTCTTGTCGTCCTGGATTACGTTGAACTCCCAATTGAATCCAGCCAACTGATCGGATGCGCCTTTATTGGCCATATATTGCTCTACTGCCTTTTGAATGCGGCCTCCCACGCGTCGAACCATGGCCACCTGTTCTGCATTGGTAGACAACGGGCCTTTGGTGATAATCTCACCGTATTGAGAGGCCGACATCGTGTTGATCTCCTGGCTTGACACCAGGCTCAGTTGCTTTCTTCCTGTGACCGGAACCGTGGCACAACCACCCGTGAGCAACACAACCATCAATACCAGTGATAATTTTTTCATTCGGTGAATAATTAGAGGTGCAAGGTAAAAAATAGACCCTTAAAAATTGTCCGCCGGGGCAATTGTTTGATAGCTTTGTCGAATTAATTCCCAGTTACCATGAGGATATTTGCTATTGGAAGGAACTATGCCGAGCACATCAAGGAACTCAACAATGAGCGCCCGGATGAGCCGGTTATTTTCACCAAACCGGATACGGCTATTCTACGCAACAATGCCCCCTTCTTTTATCCCGAATTCTCCAAAGACATTCACCACGAGGTGGAATTGGTGCTTCGGGTGTGTAAAGAAGGAAAAAATATTGAGGAGAAATTTGCACACAAGTACTTTGACGCCATCGGCCTGGGAATCGACTTTACGGCCCGCGACCTTCAGCAAAAAGCCAAGGAAAAGGGTTTACCCTGGGACATTGCCAAGGGCTTCAATCATTCGGCTCCGATTTCTGAGAAGTTTATCCCGGTGTCGGAGATTCCAGACCTGAAGAATATCAACTTCAAACTGGAGATCAACGGCGAATTACGCCAGCAGGGAAATACCAGCCTGATGCTTTTTTCGTTTGAGTTTATCATCCATTATTTGTCCAAATTTTTTACCCTGAAGACAGGTGATCTCATTTTTACAGGCACACCCAAAGGCGTAGGCCCTGTGAAAATTGATGACAGGTTATCCGCTTATTTTGAAAATGAAAAGTTGTTGGAATTTAACGTTAAGTAGTGTCTTTGCCCTGGCGGCATTCCAACTTACAGCACAATCTATTCCTGACAGTACCCGTACCCCCGGGAAAGGATATCTGTTTCCGGTAAAGCCCGGACAGATAAACCAACTCGCGGGCACCATGGGAGAATTGCGTACCAATCACTTCCATGGCGGGCTTGACATTCGCACCAACAACCAGATTGGCGTTCCAATCCTCGCCACCCAGGATGGTTACGTATCCCGGATCAATGTCAGCACCGCCAGCTATGGCCACATGCTTCAGTTGACCCATCCCGATGGCCGCGTTTCCCTGTACGGGCACCTGAACCAGTTCATGGGCAAGCTTCGGGAAAACGTGCGGAAGGAACAGTACCGCAGGAAGTCATTTGAATTGGATCTCTATCCGCCTGCCGGTGCTTATCCGGTTCACCGCGGTGATACCATCGGATTGTCCGGCAACACCGGTGCTTCGAATGGTCCACACCTGCACTTCGAGATACGGGAAGGGAACTACCAACTGAATCCGCTTAAATTCGGTTATACCGAAATTCTGGATGACATCCCTCCTGGTGCTACCCGCATAGCGCTGCGCACGCTCGACATCAACTCGCGCATCAATGATCGGTTTGGTCGCTTTGAGTTTTATGTAGCCAGAAAATCGTCTTCTGAATTTGTGCTCCCCGTACCCATCCTCGCTTATGGACGGATCGGCATTGAGTTGCTGGGAGATGACCGAATGAACAACTCGCCGGGCCGTTGCGGCATCAACTACATTGAGGTGTACACCGACAGTCAAAAAGTGTTTTCTCAACGGATTGAACGCATTGACATGGACGAAACAAGGTCTATTGTCTCACTGATGAACTACAAAACCCTGGAGACGCGCGGACAACGGTACAACAAATTATATATTGACGACGGCAACCGACTAGCATTCTACGAAGCCAAAGACCGGGGCATCATTACGATCACGGATCGGGATAAACTCATCCGGATCCAACTCACCGACGAGGCAGGCAATACCAGCAACGTGCGGCTAACCCTCAAGCACAACCCCATTACACCCAATATGGTGCTGCCTACGGCCAGGCCCACCACCCTGGAAGCCGACCTCACCGAAAACACGTTGATGATTACATCGCGGCGTTGTGCCGATGAGTCCCTCACCCTTTTTAGAAATAAGGAAGTGCGCACGATGGCCCCCACCTACCATGGTGCCAACCAGGCCATCTACCTCATTGACCTCAGACAGTTCCAACCGGACTCATTGTCTACCAACTGCTCAGGAACCCTGCGATTCCATTTTAAGGATGTTGTTCCATCTGATAAAGCCTATACCTATTATAGCGAATACGCAGATGTGTACTTTCCTGAACAATCCCTGTACGATACCTTATTCCTTAATGTAAACCGGAGGATAGAAGATGACCGCGAAGTGTTTTCCATTGGGCAACGGACCGTTCCCTTGCATCGTGCATTACAGGTGACCCTGCGCCCAACTACCCAGCCGAAGCGGAATCAGGCAGTGTACCGGCAGGAAGGCCGCGGGTTTAGCTACTTAGGTGGGGACTGGAACAAGGGTAAGGTAGTGTTCTATACAGCTGAATTGGGTGACTTTACTTTCCTGACGGATAGTATTGCACCGGTGATTGCCCGCATCCGGCTCGACCGGCAATCCGCCCGATTCAAGATCCGGGATAACCTGTCAGGAATCGTTTACTACGAAGCAAACATTAACGGGCAGTGGCTGTTAATGATCTATGATTACAAGTCCGGCATCCTCCAGTCTGATAAACTCGATCCCAAACAACCATTGTTGGGTGATTTTGAATTGAAGGTGGTGGATCGCGCCGGCAATGAACGTATCTTCAAACAAAAAATTCAATAACTATGGCACTAGCGGTTGGAACTTTAGCTCCTGACTTTACGGTCAATGACCAGCAGGGCAATCCTTTCACCCTCTCTTCCCTTAAAGGAAAGAAGGTAGCGATGTATTTCTATCCCAGGGATATGACACCGGGATGTACAGCGGAAGCCTGCAGCTTGCGCGACAATTATGCAGCTTTGCAAAAGGCAGGCTATGAAATTCTTGGCGTGAGCAGTGACGATGAGAAATCACACCGGAAGTTTATAGAAAAGGTAAAACTTCCGTTCAGGCTGCTTGCTGATGTAGATAAATCTGTCCATGCAAAATATGGTACGTGGGTTGAGAAGAGTATGTACGGACGCAAGTACATGGGCACTGCACGGGTGACATATGTAATTGATGAAAACAGAATCATCCGGGAAGTCATTGAGCAGGTTGACACCCGCAACCATGCGCACCAGATTCTCGGCACCCAGCCTGTGGCAGCACCAAAGCCAAAGGCAGCTAAGCCAGCTGTAAAAAAGAAGGCACCGGCAAAAAAGGCACCCAAAAAGAAAGCCGTCAAGGTTGCTCGGAAGGTTGTCAAAAAGAAGAAATAACAGCTCATTCGTAAGGATAGCCGGGATGTTTGTACCATCGGCGTCGTCGATTTATGGCAACTCCAATGGCAGGCATCCCGGCTCCTTTTTTATAGCTCCTAATTGCGGTCTCTGCCTTTCCCGTCTCGGCTCATCGAACTATCTTCGCGGTAAATCACAACACCGCATGACCCAGCCAGACCTCCTTTCCATGAAGAAGATTTGTTCCCAGATTCGCCGGGACATTGTACGCATGGTATATAATTGCCAGTCGGGGCACCCCGGTGCTGCCCTGGGCACAACAGAATTCTTTGTGGCGTTGTACTTCCGCATCATGAAGCACAACAAGCAGTTCAATATGGACGGCAACGGCGAGGACCTGTTTTTTCTTTCCAACGGCCACCTGTCAGCAGTTTGGTATGCCACCCTGGCCCGTGCCGGGTACTTCGATGCAAAGGAACTTTCCACCTTCCGGGCATTGGATTCCCGTCTCCAGGGCCACCCGGCCACCCATGAACACCTCCCTGGTATACGGGTGGCTTCCGGTTCATTAGGACAAGGACTCTCGGTTGCCATAGGTGCTGCCACCTCAAAAAAACTCAACGGTGACCAACAACTGGTGTACGTATTGATGGGTGATGGTGAACTGCAGGAAGGCCAGGTGTGGGAAGCGGCCATGTATGCAGCCCATCATCAGATCGATAACCTTATTGCTAATGTGGATTATAACGGTCAACAGATCGACGGTCCTGTTGATAAAATCATCTCACTCAAGAACCTCCGGGCGAAATGGGAATCCTTCGGCTGGACGGTACTGGAAAGCAATGGCAACAACCTGGAGGAAATCATTGCCACCCTCGAGAAAGCCAAAACCCTAACAGGCCAGGTTAAACCCGTGATGAATCTGATGACCACCAACATGGGGAATGGCGTTGACTTTATGATGGGCAGCCACAAGTGGCATGGCGTTGCACCCAACAAAGAAGAATTTGAGAAGGCCATGGCACAATTGGAAGAGACCATCGGGGACTTCTGATCATGATTCTGCTGTATCGCTTCTTGCGGTTTGTGGTAATCCTCGCCGGAGTGTTCTTCGTCCTGATTGGATTATTTGGCTATCAGCCAGACCGGCCGGTGACAGAACTGGAAGCAAAGTACTTTACCCCCGAATCATCATACGTTCAGGTCCGGGATTCCAAAGTACATATTCGCATGCGTGGTGATGGAAGCCCCATCATCCTGATTCACGGAAGTTTCTCTGCCCTGCAAACCTGGGATGGCTGGGAACAAGAACTCAGTAAGAAATACAAAACCATCTCACTGGATCTGCCCGGGCATGGACTCACAGGCCCCAATCCGTCGCACACGTATTCAACCGATGACTATACCGAACTGGTGATCGCATTGGCTGACCAATTAAAGCTGGATACCTTTTATGTGGCCGGGAATTCGATGGGTGGACAAGTAACCCTGAAATTGGCGCTCCGACATCCGGAACGGGTGAAGAAAATCATCCTGGTCGATGCCGCTGCTTTCGGCCGACCCATGACTAACGCCACCAATACATCCAGACCATTTATCTTCACCTTGCTGCAATCAGAGACGATTGCTACGATTATGACCACCATTACGCCGAAGTTCCTGGTGGACTACAATATGAAACAGGTGTATGGCAACCAGGAACTGATACAGGAAAAAAATACGGACCGGATCTTTGACTTGCTCCTTCGCGAAGGAAACCGCAAGGCCACCATGGAGCGACTTCGCCAGCCTGGACGCGACATCAGTGACAGCATTCAGTTCATTCATACGCCGGCCCTGATCCAATGGGGTGCCCGGGATGCCTGGATACCCCTTGCCCAAGGACAACGGTTGGCATCTTCACTACCAGGTTCTACTCTGTTAATTTATGACGACGCCGGGCATGTACCCATGGAAGAGATTCCTGCACGCACGGTGGCTGATGCCATTAATTTCTTACAACGATAATCCACATTTACCTTTGCGCATATGATCAAATTTACCCCCTCCGACAAAAAAGACACCCGATCTGGCTTCGGCGCCGGCCTACATGAACTGGGAAAATCAAATGCGAATGTGGTGGCGCTCTGCGCGGACCTTACTGGTTCGTTGAAAATGGATGCCTTCAAAAAAGACTTTCCCGATCGGTTTTTTCAAACAGGGATTGCCGAAGCGAATATGATTGGTATTGCCGCAGGCATGACCATTGGGGGTAAGATACCTTTCACCGGAACCTTCGCTAACTTCTCCACAGGCCGCGTGTACGACCAGATTCGTCAGTCGGTAGCGTATTCCGGAAAGAATGTAAAGATATGCGCATCTCATGCCGGACTTACCCTCGGAGAAGATGGCGCCACGCACCAGATACTCGAGGACATTGGCATGATGAAGATGTTGCCGGGCATGACGGTAATTGTTCCTGCCGACTATCAACAAACCAAGGATGCTACCATCGCCTTGGGTGCCCATCAGGGTCCGGCCTACCTTCGCTTTGGCCGACCCGTATGGCCCATATTTACTACCGGACGCCCCTTCACCATCGGTAAGGCCGATACGATGATTACGGGAAAGGATGTTTCCATCTTTGCCTGTGGCCATATGGTGTGGCTTGCCATCGAAGCTGAAGCGATGCTGGCTGAAAAGGGAATCAGCGCCGAAGTGATCAACATCCACACCATCAAACCACTGGATATCGATGCCATACTGACATCGGTTAGGAAAACAGGCTGCGCAGTGACCTGCGAAGAACATCAGATTAATGGAGGTCTGGGCGACAGCGTCGCTCAGGTACTTGCCCGCTTCCATCCTACCCCGTTGGAATATGTAGCCGTCAATGATTCATTTGGCGAAAGCGGCAAGCCCACCGATCTCCTGAAGAAGTACGGATTGTCTGCTGAGAACATCGTCGCAAAAACCGAGGCCGCTATCAAACGCAAAAAATAGCATCCACTTTGTTGCCAGCCTAACCGGCATATTTTGATAACCGGTCTGGCCTCTTTGTCGTGCCATCGTATATTGGGAGGATAAACCTGCCAATATGAAATACGCAATTACCCTCAGTCTGGTGTTGGCCGTGACGATGGCACAAGCCCAGCCGGACAGGATGTATGGCTACACCAAAGAGGCCGCTGCCGCCCAGCGCACCCTGGAAGAGAAGTTTGATCAACAACTCAAGGCCGCCAACCTCGACACCTGGCTGAAGAAACTCACTGCCCGCCCTCACCATGTCGGCTCACCTTATGGCAAAGCCAACGCAGAATACATGCGTGACCTGTTTCGCAGTTGGGGCTATCAGGCAGAGATAGAATCCTATCAGGTACTATTCCCGACGCCGAAAGTGCGGCTCCTCGAATTGGTAGGTCCAACAAAATTCACGGCCCGCCTGACAGAATCAACCTTGAAAGAAGACGGCACTTCTGGAATGACCAGTGAACAGCTTCCTGTTTACAACGCATGGTCTGCGGATGGAGATGTAACCGCTGAGCTGGTTTTTGTTAACTACGGCATTCCAGCTGACTATGATGAACTGGCCCGTTTGGGTATTGATGTGAAAGGCAAGATTGTTATCGCGAAGTACGGCGGCTCCTGGCGCGGCATCAAACCCAAAGTTGCCCAGGAGCATGGCGCTATTGGTTGCTTGATATATTCCGACCCTAAAGAAGACGGCTACAACCAGGGTGATGTTTACCCAAAAGGGCCCTACCGTCCTTCCGACGGTGCCCAGCGCGGTTCCGTTATGGATATGCCCGTTTATCCGGGCGACCCTCTTACGCCGAATATCGGCTCGGTGCCAGGCGCAAAAAGGCTTGATCGAAGTGAAGTAACAAATCTCATCAAGATACCTGTGATTCCAATCTCTTATGGAGACGCGCAACCCTTGCTTGCCGCACTCGCTGGCCCTGTTTCTCCAGACAGTTGGCATGGATCATTGCCCATTACCTATCACATTGGCCCGGGACCTGCAAAGGTTCACCTGAAACTGTCATTTGATTGGAAAACCGTAGACTGCCTCAATGTCATTGCGCGTATGCCGGGCAGTGAACGCCCTGACGAATGGGTCATCCGTGGAAATCACCATGATGCATGGGTGAATGGCGCCGGTGACCCCACCAGCGGACTCGTGGCAGAAATGGAAGAGGCACGGGCCATTGGCGAACTTGTGAAAGGTGGATGGAAACCCAAGCGCACTATTGTTTATTGTGCATGGGATGGCGAGGAGCCCGGACTCATGGGATCTACCGAGTGGGCAGAACATCATGCTGCAGAACTGCAACAAAAAACGGTGGCCTACATTAACTCCGATGGCAATGGCCGCGGATTCCTGTTCGTTCAAGGCTCGCATACCTTCGAATCTTTGATCACTGATGTCGCCAAAGATGTTATTGATCCCGAAACAGGTGCCACAGCCCTGGAGCGGCAGAAGTCATTCCTGGCCATCAATACACCGGGCGCGAAAGCGCGGAAAGAAAT
>JBGAMI010000031.1:0-44088 GCA_044223085.1 Cyclobacteriaceae bacterium | reverse complement strand
GGGTTATTTTATAGGTGCCTGTCTCCCCCTCAACGGTCTCCGTCAGGGTACTGTCCGTGACAATCAGCTCTCCTTCGATGTTGGTTATGACGGTTCCCATCTTTTTAAGGCCAATGGTGTACTTCTGACCAAAGGCGCTCAGGGTGGCGCAAAGTGCGACGATAAATAGCGGGTATCTCATAATTTATTATGCACGAATATCGACAGGTGGATCAGGAAGTGCAAACGCATACTCATGTGGGCAGATGAAAATACCCGGGCAAAGCGATGGAATATTGATTCTGCCCAACATCACAAATGCATTTCACGCAGAGAGCACAGAGGGGTTCACGCAGAGAACGCAAAGAAGTGCGCACTTCTCAGCGCCATCGCGCCTTAGCGGTTAACCACATTTCCTCCGCGTCTTTGCGCCTCCGCGGCTAGTGCATTAATACACTCTCATTTATACAAATCAAAATCAAGATACCCCTCCGCAGCGCGGCGCGGTCCGCGCTCGACATAGATATTGCGATCCTGAGGATGATGCAGGGAAGGAATTTTTTCATACGACACATGGATGGGTATGAACTAAAGATAGAAAGAAATGGGTAACCTGGGTCAGAGTCCACTGACTACTTACTACTAACTATTAACTTCATTCACCGTGCTTCAAACTTCACAACCGCGTCTCCCCTGCCCAATGCTTCAGCCAGACCCCTGGGATTTGCCTGTGGTCGGTGTTGTCACCGACCACCGTTGCGAATCAAAAAAACACAGAGACACAGAGGTCACCCCGATTACGCTGCGCTCCATTGGGGCAGGCTCATCTAAGATAGGTTGACTAGTTAAGGTCGGTGTTCTTCACCGACCATGAAACTTTAATATACATTTCACGCAGAAAGCACAGAGGTTTTGCCGCGGAGGCGCAAAGACGCGGAGACGCGAAGCATGCTTGGTGCTAATGCATTTCATGCAGAGAACACAGAGAAGGACAAGCAGAGCCCGCAAAGAAAAGTGCATATTCTTCGCGCCATCGCGTCTTAGAGGTTAGCACATTCTCAAGCCTTTCAAAATGCATTTCACGCAGAGAGCACGGAGGAGCTCACGCGGAGCACGCAAAAGTATAGTACATTTCCTCAGCGCCATCGCGCCATCGCGCCTTCGCGTCTTAGCGGTTAGTGCATTTCAAACTTCACAACAACCTCTCCCCTGCCCAATGCCTCAGCCAGACCCTTGGGATTGTCGATACGGCCCAGGCGCGTGTAGGAGTAAGAAGTTGAAAACGACTTGTAAAAAAGCACCAGGGTATCGTCGCCGTATAACATCAGATCACCGTTCTCTATCATCCGGGGATTGGAAGCCCGTGCCGGAAAGGACTCACGAAAGCTGTAATATTTTTCGTTGCCGTTCAACTCCGTCATGGTGATCGTAAAAGGGAGTCGCTTCTTCAACTCCGCTGCAGCGGGATTGTCAACGAGCGTGGCAGTAAACACGGTGTTGCCAATAGTTATCTTCATGGTAGTGATCGTTTGGTGATCAGCATTGAGGCCCTTTAACATGAGCAAAGGAAGCAGGAAAACAAAAGGGTTCATGACAAAGCGGTTGAACAAAAATAAGCCGGCGTCGGCATGGGTCAATGAAAGATTATTGAAACAAATTGAGGTGAAGCACTGGAACACCACCCTGGGAAAGTAAATTCGCCCTTCGAATAAGGGAAGATGAAGACCATGATGATTACGCCGGAGGGCCTGGAAAAGCTCAAGGCGGAACTGGATCACCTGTGGCGCGTGGAGCGTCCCGACACCACCCAGAAGGTTTCCTGGGCGGCAAGTCTTGGCGACCGCTCTGAAAACGCGGACTACCATTACAACAAGAAGCGGCTGCGCGAGATCGACCGGCGGGTACTTTACCTGCGAAAGTGCATCGATGATCTCAAGGTAGTCCACTATTCACCGCACCAGGAAGGCAAGGTGATGTTTGGCGCCTGGGTGGAAATTGAGAACACCCGCGGACTGAAGAAACGGTTGCGGATTGTAGGCAGCCTGGGCCGGATGGATTCACCCATGGCCCAGGCGCTGAGAAAACTGAAGAAACGGTTGATGAAGTGGTGGTGAAGAGATCCTCGGCATGCCGACTACCGGATTCACCCATGGCCCAGGCGCTGTACAAAAAAGAAGTAGGTGATGAAGTGGTGGTGAAAACGGATCAGTTTGTATGGCGGATCAGGAAGATTGAGTATCAGCAGCAAGGCTGATCGCTGTAGCGCACAATTCACATGTAAGCTCGCCGGGTCATGGGCGTGATATTCAAAGACTATTCCGAAGCTTAACAATTTTTTCTTCCGCCACCTCAGTCTTTGGGATCACCACGTTGCCCATCCTGTGGGGGTTAACAAAGAAATAGAAGTTTCTGGTACTCCCGATGAAGACGAGACCATCGGTCTCCGCCACTTTCCCATCCGTCAGCGTAAGTTGTACGGAATACTTTCCGCCCAGGAGGCCCATGTTTTCACGAATGAGGTCGGCACGGTAAGCGATATAACTGATTACGATGATCATGATCGTGACAAATCGCGTCAACGCATTCGGCATCGAGTTGACGGCCGACCTGATATCCTGGGTGGTCATGCTGCTGCCTTCGTCATGCATAGCTTTCATGCGTTGCAACAGGAAACCGACAAAAGCCAACGTATAGTAAGCCATGGCGAAAGAGATGAGGATGGCGGTTTCGGTAATCCGTTCGTCGATGGATCGGATGGACGCCGGGAGATGAGGGTATGTGAACCAAAACACCAAGGCAACCGGAAGTCCGGCATACACCAGCCACCGTCGGCCCTTGAACGAAATAAAAACAATAATTGCATAGGGCACGAGCAAGGGTACTCCCCGGGTAATGATAAACGACATGGTGGGGAGAAAAGAGAATATCAACTCAGATGGGTCGAGGTACTTGACAATCTGAATGTCAAACAGGCGATAGTAGAATTCGAGTTCGAGGTACCCCAATGCCAACAGAATGGCCGCCGCCAGCGGAATCAGTTCAGCGAGGTTTTTGAATTTGTCGGCGCTGGTGGAGTTGCTCATAAAAGGTATTATTGGCTCATCACAAAATAGATGGCAGGTTATTAAATATAGCAATATTAGCGTTAGGAATTCTGCTCCATGACTGCGCAGTTGCCCCACAGTGCCGGTTAAGAAAACCGGCACATACTAGTCTTGGTAGGTGTTCTTGTCAGTTGACGGTCGGTGTTCTTCACCGACCGAATTGAAATATTAAGAAAACCGGCACAGACTACGAACCACAGCTTGACTTCAGAGGGTTCCCGCTGCCGCTCTCATCTTTTTCTCGAGCATAGCGCTGAGCAAATATTTCTCCGTGATCTGTTCAATCGGTCGCAATAGCAAAGCGATTACCCCTTTCGAAGAGATCGAAACAACAAGGCTGGCTTTAAAATACGTGTCGATGACGGGACTGATTAATACTTCCTCAAAAATGAACAGCACCAGTCCCAAAAATAAAGTATAGGTAATGGCCTTACGACTGATCTTGGTCTTGGTCAGTTCATCGAGCGTAATTTGAAGCCTCGTGTTCTTTTCGGCAAGTTCGGCCGTGCGCTCTTTTACCTTCACTTCGAGGTTTTCATTCAAATCTTTCAACTGATTGTTGGTCTTTTCGATGGTCTCGAACTGCCGGGCGGTGTTGATCGCAATGGCAATCTGAACGGAGAGCATCTCCAACAACGATTCATCCTTCTTCTCATACAGCGAAATATTTTCGCTCTCCACGAACATGACACCAACCAAATCATTTTGAATCAAGAGCGGAACGGCCAACTGGCTGTTGCTATTGGCGATGCCTGGCAATGGAACGCCAGTCTTTTCTACGGGATTCTGGCTGCGCAGCATTTTTGCTTTTACACCGGCCATGCGCAGCAATTTCTTGTTCCTGGCCACCACACCGATCACACCCGTACCCACCGGCACGGCCGCCCCTATCCCCTCATTGTTATATCCATGACTTGCCTTTACCTGCAACATGAGCGGATTCTCCTTGCATAACAATAAAATAAGAATGTGTTTAAATCCGAAAAGTTCGTCAAGCAGTGTATATAACGTGTTTTCAATATATCGATTCAATGTATCAAATTGTGTATTTATTTTGGACGAAACGTAATTGTCTTTGCTCAATAACCTTTTTGCACTGTCTGCTCAACTAAATCCGGCAAACGTAGTATCAGGTGCCTGGTCGTTACTCATGGCATTCAGGGTATCTCTACAATTTCATATACCTCAAAGATTTCCAGATGATCGCAACTTGAATACATCAGCCATGCAGGTAGAAGCAATGGCCTCGGATTGCATGCTCATGTCGTCAAACCTTGGCGGAATGGGGCTTATACCTTTATTCACAGGGTAATTAAGACTTGAAATTCTCCGGCATGATTACGTTCACCGTGGCTTTTCCATTGGCCAGAATATTGCGCATGGTTTTGCTCATGAACTGGTTGGATATAGCCACGTGTCTGGTGTCTACAAAAAAGACCTGGCTGATAAATGATACGTTGGGATTACCATCATTATCCATCGTGGAAAGTGCAGCGGGGAAAACGCCCTGGAAGGCCGGCAGTAGTTTTTCGGGTATCATTTCAGCAAATTTTATTTCCGGTATTTAATGCCGGGGTTTGGTTGTAGACTTCAAAACAATGAACCTGAATGGTCAGCGCAGGTATATTTTTCACATTGGCTTTCCAATAGTCCTCACCCAATCCAAACGCAACAAAAACCTTACTCGCTCTATCGCTAAACTCACCCGTTACCAGGGAAACCTCTTCAGCGGTTGAATCCGTCGCATCGATGAATTCGCCCTTGATCTGGATAGATTCAAATGTACGTTCGTCCGAAAACACCATGGCTGCCTTCCGGGTATGGTTTGCAAAACAGTCCAAAACTTTGGATGCATCCTCCTTTAACACAATGACGCGTATCACCGAAGTTTCTTCATTCAGTCGATATCCAAAATATGCGCGTCATTTCACAACGCGATTCATTTCGCGTGGTGATCCAGAAAAAATTAAACTTGTTTAGCTGTTCCCGGAGCTTCGGTGTTAATACAATAGCCATAGTTCATTCTTTATGTTGACAGAATTACTTGTAGGCAATGGCCGCACTGGTTGGTCCGGCCAGCGGTAACAGGGAGGTAGATTTGAATCCGGCTGCTTTTGCCCACTTGTTAAAATCATCAAACGTGTAGTCGAAACCTTTGCCGGTTTCAATGAGCATATTCAGGCTCATCATCAGTCCGAATACATTTTTTAACTCTACATATCAATTATTCCTTCAATGGCCACGAAGGCCCCACCGGCCGGGAGTGCAGCATACGCCTTTTTCATCAGTATCAATTTGGTTTCCTCATCCCAGTCATGAAGGATGTTGCCCATCACTACGATGTCGGCTCCGGGTATGGGTTCTTTTAAAAAATCACCCGATGCTGTCCTGACCCGGCTGCCCAGTTGAAAATGATCTATGGTGGCCTGTGCGATGGGTGCCACCGGAGGCAAATCAAAACTTACACAACTCATGTGGGGCTGATGTTTGGCCACCATAAGCGAAAGCAAACCACTGGAGCCACCTGCATCGGTAAGGGTCTTATGTTTCGAAAAATCAAATGATTGGGCGAAAGCCATAAAATTCCCCATCTGAATTCCGCTCATGGCGTTGATGAATCCCTTTAACCGATCCTGATCGGCATAGAGCGCAGCAAATAAATTTTCCCCATTCTTCGCTTCGTTTTGCGGAGTGCCTGTTATTAAACCTTCTTCGAGATTGCCCCAAAAGCTGTATAACCGATCATTCATCATCTCCAGCATCCCTCCTATGTAGCTCGGCTTCTTTTTGTCAAGAAAAAGATCGGTGTCCGGGCTGTTGGAATAGCGTGCCGTTTCCATAATTCCTTCACGGGTGAGGAAGCCGAAAGCCAGCAGAGCGTCCAGAAAATCATACACATTTCGGTCGCTCGACTCCAGGCTCAGGATCGATTTGATCTCTGGGCCGGAGAGCGATTTCCTGGCGGCCAGGTGGGTGAACAATTCAAAATTTACAGCCGACAACAGGATTTTTGAAGCCCAGAAGCCAGTGCCTATTTGCATAATGTTCGCCGGTGTGACGTGCGCGTGGTTTTCCATGATGAAGTTGTTTCGTGAATGTTTAATAGCCGGGGCATTCGCTCCCTGTATGTGAGACGAAACTTAGATGCGGAAAGTCGGGGCACCAAGCGGCCCAGGACGAACCCAGGGCTAAACTGTCCGAAGCGGGCGTTTTATTTATCGGAGAAGGGACCGGAAAACTGAACTCAGATCGTGCGGAGGAATTTCAGCAGCACTTCTTTCATGCCGGTGCCAATGGGAATGAGCTTCTCAGCTACCACCACATGGGTGGCAAGCACCTCATCGATGTGCGAAACGTTTATGACAAACGACCGATGGATACGCTGAAACAGATTAGGCGGCAGTTTTTCTTCAATAGTCTTCAGGGTGACGGAGAGCAAATAGTCCTTTTGCTTCGTGAACACATGGCTGTAGTTGCGGTCGGCCTCGATGTACAATATGCTTTCGAGCATGATCTTTACCATCCGCTCTTTATGGCGAACAAAAATGCGGTCGCTCAACACAACCACCTGGCCATCACCTATGTCTTCGCTGCCTGCTTTCGGATCTGATTCATCATTGGCCATTCGGCTGATAGTAAGCTCGATGGCACGCTGTAAGTCAAGTTGCTTGTAGGGTTTTGAGATAAACGCATACGGCTTAGTCGCTTTCGCCCGATTGAACGTAGCCTCGTCTGCATTGGCCGTGAGGTAAATGATAGGCACGTGGCCAGTTTCTTGCATCTGTTTTGCCGTCTCAATGCCGTCCATTTTTCCTTTCAGGTGAATGTCGAGCAACAGGATGTCGGGTTTGTTCTCTTTTACATGCAGCAATGCTTCTTCACCCCGCGGCACGATGCCTGTCACTTCATATCCTAATGCGGTGAGCTGCATCGAAATCTTGGCCCCGATGATCATCTCATCTTCGACAATCAATATTTTGATTTGGGAATCCATCAATGGTGCATATAGGGAAAGTAAATCCTCACTTGAGTTCCGTGTGCATTTTCAACACTCAGCCGGCCCTCCAACTGACGTACCAGCAAATTGATCAGCTCTGTTCCAAAACCTGTACCCTTCGATGTTCCATAACTTGGTTTGCCAATCCCGTTGTCGGCTACACACAATTCAAGTTCGTTCCCGTGAACTGTGCGCTGGAGGGATATTTTTATCTCGCCATTTTCCTTTTCCGGGAAAGCATATTTCAAAGCGTTGGTAAGAAGCTCGTTGGCGATCAGTCCCACGGGCACGGCTGTGTCTATGTCTAATTCGATTGGCGGCATCTCACAACTTACTTTAATTCGGTTGGTCTCATTGAAAGCATCTAAAATGCTGTCAGCCAAATTCTGAAAATAATCCTTCATCTCAATAGCCGCCAGGTTTCCTTTCTGATAAAGCTTTTGGTGGATGATGCCCATGGAAATGACCCGGTTTTGGCTCGATTGCATGACGGCTTGAGCCGACGGACTCTCAATCTTCGCTGCCTGAAGCGCCAATAAGCCCGACACCATTTCCAGGTTATTTTTTACCCGATGATGCACTTCCTTGAGCAGCAATTCGATTTCCTCATTGCGCTTATCAAGCAGGCTATTTTTGCCGGACAACTCCGCCACCAGCAACTCCAGTTTTTGGGCAGACTTTTGCTTCAATCGATAGTTTCGATAGAGCAAAATCAACAGGACGAAGCCTGCAACCAACGCGATGATAAAGATGATTTGACGCTGTTTTGTTTGAGCCAGTTGCTGGTCACTTCTCAAAACACTCAGTGCCAATTCGCCTTCGCGCACGCTTCTTTGATTACTTTCTTTTTCAAACTTTATTCCTTCATCGTTGTACAGCTCACTATATTTCAACGCATTGGCCAAATCGCCTTTTGCCCGATATGAATTTTTAATCATGGAAATCATCATCATGGCACTACGCATTTCCTGGTTCCGTAAATAGCCATTTCTTGATCTCATGTAGTAAGCAATCGCCGAATCATACTGTTTATTTACGTGGAATAAATCAGCGATCAATCCCAGACTGTACGGATAAACAGCCAAATGGTACAATTTATATTGCTCAATGATTTGTATTGCTTTGCGAATATTTTTTTCACCTTCTGCTAATTGTGCCTGGGTCATATCCTCTTCGCCGATGGCCGAATAGGTGATCAGGCGTCTGCCGTACACAGAGTAATAAATGGCATGATAGTTTGGGTTCCTGGAATATCTTAAAGCCGAGCGAATGCTGTCCAAATAATACCACGCCGTATCTGATTCAACATATGAATACCTGCTTACTAAGGATCTATAAATTCGTATCACTTCATCGGACTTCTTTTCAACTCCGACCGATCTATAGTAGGCCAAACTTTTCAGCAGATAGGGAAGTGCAATTTTCTTCTCTTCCGTCGAGTTATAGCGTTCATAAAAAACGCCTTTCCCCATCAAGACCCTTGCCTCTGTCTCCGGGCTATTATCGTCTTGTATGGCGGTAAGCGCTTTGGTGAAAAGTACCAATGCTTCTTTGGGCTGCGCTCTTTCAAGTTTTATCCCTGCCCAGGTGGTAAGAAAATCAAATTCCTGCACGGCGTTTCTTTCTGTCTCCGGCACTTGCTCAAAATAGCCCCAGCCCCTTTCCGCGAGAGAATCGAGTATACCTATAGGATAGAGCCTTGCGGTGATTTCCTGAGAATAGATTTTAGTTAAAATCCCGAATTGAACAGGTTCATTCTCCCGTACTATTTGGATGGCCTTGTCGGAATAATAAATCGAGCTGTCCCTATTGAATTGCGGCATCTCCAAAAACCACTTTGCGCGGTCAAAGCACTTATTGGCGTAAGCAGAAACTTGTTCCGGCGAAAGCTTTGTGTCGATGGCATTTTGTGCAACGGCAGGCGAGGCAAGCATAAGACCCAGGAGGAAAATACAGCATCCTTTCGCTAAGAACTTGTAGCCTTTTCTCATGAGGTTTTACGACCGATGAATTTAAATATAGCAATATTGGCGAGTTCTGTCCGCTAACGTAGAAGGAGATGTTAACCCTTCTGCACGATGTGCCCCCGCAATGCCTCCCCTGTTTCGCTCTTCCAGACCCGACGCAGATGGCGTGCACTTTGAAAGCCGCACAGACTTGCAACCTTCTCCACCGTGTACTCCGGATTATTAAGAAGCGTACGGGCCAACTCCAGCTTCACGGCCCTTTTAAATTCTATTATCGTATGGCCGGTGGCCTGTTTGAAAAGTCGTGTGAGGTTGCGCACACTCAAGTGACATACAGAAGCTAACTCTGCCAGTCCTGGGTTCTTATCAGGATTGGAGATGATATAGTCCTGAACTTTATGGATCGCCGGATTGAAATGCGTTTGATAATCCAGGTAGATGGTTTGCTGGCGGTCGGTGTTGTTTCTCCGGATGTAGACTACCATCTCACGCGCCACCTTGGCTGATATGACCGGGCCCTGATAATGTTCTATGATGGACAATGCCATATCAATACCCGATGTCATTCCCGCACTGGTATACACTTGTTTGTCCTTCACATAAAGCTGATCCACCAGCACCTCGGCTTTCGGATAGTGCTTCTTCATGTAGTCAATGCATTTCCAATGGGTGGTGCACTTCACTTCATCCAACAGACCCGCCTCAGCGAGAATCAGGGATCCACTGCAGATGGATGCGACGAAAACACTGTTCGCTCTTTGGGCCTTGAGCCATGGTGCGATCTGCTTTACACTTTTGGTGAGCGCCCCTTCTGCGAAACTTTTGAAATCTATTCCCGGCACAAAGACGAAGTCGCCGGCATTCAATGAAATATCCTTGAAGGGCTGCAGGTTACCGAGGGTCAATCCCTGTTCGGATGACTCCGTATCAGTGACACCCGCATAGATAAGTCGGTATTGATCTGTGCCCAGGGCTGATGCCTCAAAGAATACCTGAGCAGGACCCGATAAGTCCATCAGGTGCACATGGGGCAAAATCAGAAAGCAAATTGTCCGCTGGGCCATATTTACTCAGGCAACCAATGAAGGAGCAAAGTACAGCTTCTCCATTACCCGCCTGAGCATGCAGGGCTCATTTTTTGGTTATTTCCATGGGCAGCTCCGGAATGCGGCTCCATTCCTGCATGGACCCATCATAGAGTTTCACATCATAGCCCAATGAACGGCCGGCCAGGTAAACCACGCTGGCGGTTTGTCCGATGAAGCAGTACGTCACCACCTCTTTGTTTTTGTCGGCTACAGGAATAAAATATGCGTTTACCTGATCCGTTGGTTTGAACTTGTTCGTCGATTGGTCCACAAGGTCCATGAAGGGAATGTTCTTTGCACCTGCGATATGTCCGTCGCGCGGATTGCCCACCGGTTCGCCATCGTAGAAGCGGGTAGCGCGCGCATCGATAATAGTGCCTTGACCTGACTGCAGTGTTTTCAACACATAATTCCTGTCGACCAACAGTCCGTTGTCTGTTGCTTTGAAGTTCCCCTTCTTCACCACCGGCACCACTTGTGTCACGGCGTTGCCTGCTTTCTTCCAGGCATCCAGGCCTCCGTTGAGGAAAGACACTTTACCACGCAGGCCCAGGTGTTCGAGGGTAAGAAACATGCGCGCCGCCTGACTCACGTCACCACGGGTATGGCAAATGATCACATGTGACTGATCGGTAATGCCATAAGATCTCAATCGTTCAGTGGCCTCATTCAGATCCGGGGCGTTCATGGCTCCATAGGGAGAATCCGGCGCCAGCCATCCGGGCCACAGGTATTGTGCACCCTCGATGTGTTCCTGATCGTATTCGTATTTCAGGTAGCTCGTCTGAAGGATAACAAGGTTCGGATCTTTCAGGTGCTCTTTCAACCAGTCCGCTTCCACCAGCACAGGTGCAGCGGGCTGGGCGTTACTTTGTAGTGAAAGGCAGAGCAACAAGATCAGGAGCGCGGAGTATGCTTTCATGGGGACGGTGCGTTGTTTTGAACGATAAACGGAAGGCTTGACTCCCGGTTTACGCTTGTCCTGAAATGGCCACTAAATGGCCGGAAGGTGTATTGGGGGCGATGCTGTTTCAGCAGGACCGATCGTGTCGGGGCCAGGATGAACAGTGCCTATATGATTTCAATTTTTGCCTTTCCCCGTTCCCAGGCACCTGGGACACGTGCTATCCTCCCACACATACCCGGAGTAAGTATCTGTATTTTTGCTACCATCAACATTGGTGGATTTCACCACATCCCACGTTTTATTTACTCTCCAGGAAATCTTACCGGACCCCTCGCATCGATCGCATAGTGCTTGTGAGGTAGTTGATGGTGTATACTCAAACACCCGGGCAACATAAAAGGGCTTATTTGCAGGTACGAATTGCGGTACTCTGTCCGCAGCAAGGATAAAATTCCTAATCGCAAGTAACTTTTTGGTTTCGGCATCATACGCATAAACCATGTAATCATTTCCAGGATGAACGCCTTTCAGGTCAACATAAAAATCTCTCCATTTTGAATGAATCCCACCACACGACAATACCTGAGAATCAAGTGCGGCACCACGATGCTTGATAACAATCGCCACTTTATTCACATCCAATTTAGTTGCTCTTACAAATTTCTGATCAAAGCTTTTTCGAAAGAACCCCATAATTCTTAATCGATCGCCATCAAGTTTATACCCTTCCTCACCATAACCGCTATGTGAAACCGCATTTACTTTATTGGTTCCCAAAGAAATCCAATACTCTTCTCCATCATTCGCCAGCGCGACTTGTTGGGCGCTTGTTACCAGCGCACCTGGAAAAGTTAGAATAATGAACAACAGGGTTGATAGGAAGTGACTTTTCTTCATCGGCTTAAAGTATTAGGTGTTTATCGAATAACTACAGGTATAACAAGAAAAAACGCTGGGTTACAATTTGCATTAAAGTAGCCATACGAATATTCAAAACTTAGCAAGGTAAACTGGGGACGGCAACATATTGTATCGTTCTCAGGACTTCGTCGGAAGCCAACTTTTACTTTTTTACAACTTCAAAAGCGGTCAAAATACCTATCCGATAAAAACTGGCAATTTGCCAACTACCACGCTTCCAAAACTCTAACTCCTCATTTGGATAATGGGAAGTATATCTATAAATAATTGGACTTGGTTATCTATGAGGTGCCGTTAAGGTAAACGTTTATAATCGGGCTCTTAAATTCACCGAAAGGGAAGAGCAAAACAAATGCGTTATATCTGTTATTAAAAAAATGGTAACAAAAATCAGCAGATCCATTAGCGGTGCTAAGATTAATCTCTCCTTTTTCATGATACTTCTTTCCAAAGTAACAGTCTTTGACAAACTCCCATTTGAAGCCAAATCTCTCAGGAAGCTCGAGTGAGCCAAAAGTTTTCTTAAAATTTTCAGACGTAAAAAGGTCTCTTTTAAAGCATTCGGGTTGCGAACCCCTTGGAGCAATTTTCTCAAGGACAAGCAAGGCACACCTATTTAATGAAAGTTCAACATAACGTCTCAGTGTTGCGTGGTTCGAGGCACCGAATTTCCTAGCTAAATTCATGGGGGCCTTAATCCCAAGAGCATGCTTGTCCATTTCAGACAGAAATCTATCATGTTGGAAAAGTGTAGTTGAGGCAAAGTAATTTGCCTCGGCTTCAAACTCCTGCTCAGCATTAAACCCCAGTGAATTATCATCATCCAGGTGATCTAATATTGCTTTTTGCCATGGAAGGACATCATGGCCAACCTCATGAAGCTTCACAAAATTCTGCCTGGATTTTTGTTGTTTACGGTCGAGATAAATTTTTCTATCAAAGCGATCAATAAAGCCGCGAATTGATTTAATTGAACTCGTGTACTCTTCTCTTAAAGATTCATTTACCTTTTCAATAAATCGTTGGTCGATATTTGACAAATCGATGTCTTCGTCCATTGAAAGCGAAGCACATTTTACAATCGTATCTATTGGAGTTGGAAAGACATCTAAAGCATGGCTCTCCTTAAGCAATTCTAAAGAGATGTTTTCAATGTCACGTTTAGATGGCAGATCGAACATCCGCTATGAATTGGATTTGATAAATTTTACATAGTCCAGAATTTTTCCTTTCTGCTCTTCTGTCAACTCCTCTGTATAGAAAGAGATTCGTTTAGCCCATTCTGAGCTTGGTTTTTTTGATTCCGTTTCCTTCTTCTCTATGATACCTGCAGCACTTAGCAGGACATTAAGATCCACCTTGTAAATGGATGCTAATTTGTACAAAACACTTGCAGAAGGCTTCTTAATCTTATCATTCTCGAGCTGGCTCAAGTATGCATTCGAAATGCCGGTAGCCTCCTCAACCTGCCTAAGCGTCATCGGAATCAGGTCCCGTGACTCTCTTAGAGTACCACCTAATGTTTTCATGGTTGCCTTAATTCTACCGCAAAGGTACGAAATCTAAATCTATCAAACAACGCGTAATTTAAAAAGATAAATTCACTAAATCTTGCTTGATGTATTTAGATACGATTATCTTTGGTGTATAATTAACAGGACTCCATAGTTTTTATCTGAGTTTGGCAGACGGCCATAATGACAGTAAAAAATATGGCATGAATGTAGATGACAAAAGAAAAGTGCTGAAAGTTTCTCAGGCCATCAGCACTATTTTTTGTGAGGAATACGACTTGATGTTTTTTACTCAGTTTGCTGAGTGTATTCCCCTTTTGAGTTTTGATTATATGCCAAATCTAAAACTGTTTGGTTAAACTCCAAAACAGTTTTCTATAGACGGCGATCTCAAGAGCCAATCAAAATCATCCGGCAATATTTCTCCATAATCCGCAAAGTATCTGGAGAAATAACTTTCAACCCTTAAAATAAAATGGGAAAAAGTAAATCTCAACATGTAGTTCCGCATGATGGCAATTGGGCCGTCAAACGCGGGGGCAGTGATAGGGCAACAACCGTTGTGCCTACACAAAAAGAGGCAATCAAAATCGCAACTGAGATTGCTAAGAATCAAAATGCTGAATTATTCATTCATGGCAGGGATGGACAAATTCGGGAACGAGACAGTTTTGGTAATGATCCTCATCCACCTAAAGGTTAAAGCTATGGACTACATAAAATTTTACAAGCTAAAGCCCGGGGATCGGATTATTACTCCAAAAAGTCTGGCCGGCATTATTCAGCATCATGCCGTTTACCTTGGCCGGAATTATGAAGGTCAGGATTTGATTGCTGAGAATGTGTATGGAAAGTTTGTGGCCTTAACTGATTCGAAGCATTTCTTTTCTGAGTACCCACAAATTACACGCGTTGAAGCGTTCACAGGAACCAATGTTGAACGCAAGGTTGCCGTTGAGAGGGCTCTAAAGCTATTGGGGAAACCTTATAGTTTAATTGATTTCAACTGCGAGCATTTTGCTAACTATGTACAGCATGGCAGGATTGAGAGCAAGCAGATTAATTTCGCTTTAGGCTTAGGTGCTTTCATTTTGTTTATTGGATTGGTTGTATCACTTAACGATTAAAATAATGAAAGACTATTACAAACGGCTTGATAATCTCAAAAGAAGAAGGCAAGATGTATTGACAAAAGCCTATTCAGTTTCTGACTCGTTCAGGAGGAATCAGTATGGTGAGGCTATAACCTACACTTTGGAAGCGATGGAGCCTATTGATGCCAATTATACGCAAAACACGTATGAGGCCTGTGAGAAAATTCAGGGGCACTTGAAAAAGGGACTGCTTGAATATCAGATTGGAGTTTCATTCAGGTATCAAGGCTCAGTGCCAACCAATACGCACATCAAGCTTTATAGTGATGTCGACTTACTCACAATTCACGAGGGTTTTGTAACACTTGAACCTCCTCAAACTCCTACCTTTCCCTACCATGGAAATCCGGTTGCAGATTTGAAGGACATGAGAAGTAAGGTTTACAGGATACTTGACTCTGTGTATTCAGCCGCAAAAATTGATGATTCCGGAAGTAAAGCCCTTACTATTTCCGGGGGCAGTCTCAATAGGACAATCGATCTCATTTCCTGTAACTGGTACGATAGTTTAAAGTACAGTGAAACCAGTGATGCAGATTACCGCGGTGTTAATGTTCTGGATCGAGATAACAATCGAAGAATATTGAATTATCCGTTCATGCACATTTACTGGATTAACACGAAGGATGCTGAAGTCAACGGTAATGTGAAGAGGCTGATCAGATTGCTGAAAACATTACGTTCAGATGCTGACGAAGAAATAAAAGTTTCTAGCTATGATATAGCTTCTCTTATTTTCAGGATGGATACTCCTCTTTTAATGGCTTCCAAACTGAAGCGACTTGACCTTTTGGATAATTGTAACTTGTTCCTTAAGCGGGTTATTTCTGATAGCGCTTATCGAGATAGTTTGTACGTGGCCAATAGTACACGTAAACTCTTCTGTGATGATGGGGCAAAGCTGACCGAAGTAGTAAAATTGCAGAAGGAACTTAATGAATTGATCCAGGATATTAATCTGTCCGTGAAGCCGTTGTATGAAGCTTTGAATAAGGCGGAAGTAAATTACTAGAAATTGGAAACAAGTAGATTTAGAATACTAACTCTAAATGGTGGGGGCTCCAAGGGTGTATACACCCTTGGAGTTTTAAATGAGTTGGAGAAATTGCTTGGATCGCCGTTGCATCAGCATTTTGATTTGATTTATGGGACTAGTACAGGAGCTATCATCACCTCTTTGTTATCCTTGGGTAAAGACATTAAGGTTATCGAGAAGAAATACTTTGAACTCATTCCCGATATCATGGGGTGTTGGACAAAATCCGGTAAATCAAAGGCCTTGAAGAATCATGCTGAAAACATTTTTGAAGGTAAAAGGTTTGATTCTTTTCTGACGAGGACTGGTATAGTGGCCATGAACTATGATTATCAGCGACCATTGATTTTCAAGAGTCATGTTGATGCTGCCTATGGTCTTAAGTCTTCCTTCGAGCCAGGTTTTGGTTTGACAATAGCGGAAGCAGTTCAGGCATCATGCGCAGCTTATCCCGTGTTTAATAAAGTTAAACTGGAAACCTCAAATCAGGGTACACAAGAGGCAATTGACGGTGGGTTTGTCGCAAATAATCCAACATTGTTTGCAATAATGGATGCCAACAAGGCTCTTAAAATACCTGAAGAGAATATTAATGTTCTGAATGTGGGTGTTGGCAACTATGTGGAGAAGCCAATAAACTTTTCATCTAAAATATTGAGTAAACTTAACCTAGTACAACTTGTTGGGAGAGTTTTAAATGCAAACACGAATACCACAGAAATACTGACCAAGTTACTTTATCCGAATCTGAATATCGTTATAATCAATGAGACGTTTGCTCAACCTGAATATGGGACAAATATGGTTGAAACGTCTACAAATAAATTGAAACTTCTTTACAGTCTTGGGCGAGAGTCATTTGCTAAAAACGAAACGCAGATCAAGCACATGTTTGCATGATGATCTTTAATAGATTTCTCATCTGGCTTTCATTTTTTCTGTGTCCCGCTGGGCCTTTCCGGCGGAATGCATTGCAACCTCAATCGATGGATAAATTTAATCACCAACTGGACCTGATTAAAATATTCCCACGTCGGGACAGGCCCCGACAAATTCAGAGCCCTGATTGAAAGGCTGCAATTATTTGACTTGAATACTTCTATCAAATATCTCCCACGTCGGGGCGGGCTTTTCTCGTCCCAGTGGGTCATACAATTCCATACCAACAAAAAAAGCCTGGTCGTTGACCAAGCTTCGTTTTTACTTTTGTGACCCCGCTGGGACTCGAACCCAGGACCCATACATTAAAAGTGTATTGCTCTACCAACTGAGCTACGAGATCCTCCCACCCACCGTAGCCTTGGTCAAAAATGGGTCTCCCCACTTTGCAACCTCTACTCCGGCGTCTCAACCACCTCTTACAAGCCGGGTTTTGGGTATTCCTGACCGTTTTCCGTAATTGAGCCCGCAAAGGTAACAGGATGTGAAAAATATGCAAAAACAGGCCCTCAAAATTATCCTGCCCCTCCTCCTCTTTGTGGCCTCCGCACAGGCGAAGACCACAGAATCAGCGCGTTCGCTCCCGCACGCCGACTCGCTCTACACCGCACGCCAATACACACAGGCTTTCGAACTCTACGACAAAATCTTCTCAGAAGGACACTACTCGCCCGCCATGCTCCTCAAAATGGCCTATATCCAGGAAGCCCTCGGCCACCTCGGCGAATCTCTGTATTACCTGAACCTCTATTATCTCGCCACCGACGACTCTCAGGCGCTCAAGAAAATGGAAGAAGTAGCCGCCAAAAACAACCTGGAAGGCTACGAAACAGACGAAACCATCAAAGCCCTCGCCTGGCTGCAGGAACAATACGTCAACATCGCCGCAGCACTTTCCGCCGCCTGCGTGCTCCTCCTCGCCGGTATGTATTTTCTGTATCGACGCGAAAAATCTCCCGTCGCGCCCGCCCTGGGACTGGTGGTGTTTCTCGCTCTCCTATTCACACACATCAATTTCAACCTGATACCTGAACGCGCCATCGTGGCAAAACCCAATGCATACCTGATGTCGGGACCTTCGTCCGGCGCATCGGTGATTGCTGTCATTGGCGAAGGACACTCCCTCTCCGTCAGCGGTCACCAGGATGTGTGGCTTCGTGTCCAGTGGAAAGACCAGGAAGTATATGTGCGGGAAAGTGTCGTGCGCCGCGTAGAGCTATAATCACCGCTTTCTTCCGCGAATCAGCACATCAATATCCTCCGGAGCTGAATTCACATAGTATAGACTGATATTACCTTCCGGCGTAAGGCTGATCGTAGCAGGAACTGCATTGGCAGTCAGAAACCAGCCAGCCGGCAACACTACTGTATTAAACGGCCGGCCAAATGAACGGTCAAAAATAAATTCATCGTTGTAGAGGATGTACCGGTTGGGATCGGTATAGGTCTCTTCAATACGCAGCCGAACGGATTGCCCTGCCTTCACCTTGTCAAACCAAATGGCCACTACTTCAGATTCCGGAGTTACAGGTTCACCGATGTCCAGTCCGCGCTCGGTGATGGCCGTACCTTTCATGGTCTCCACTTTGAGGGGTGTTCCTGTATCGAGAATCATGGCAGAGGGATTGGAGGCCTTGCTGCCGGGTCGCACCACGTTGAGGTAACGATCGGTGCCTTCGCGCATTTCGGTATAGTCGTGATAAAGTCGGAAGGAATGGGTTTCGGGTTGCTGCAGGAAGTAAACGATCTCGCGGGTCTGGTTGGCCCTTTCCGGGAATGAAAAATCAATCCGGGCCCTGGACTTATCACGACCCTGACCCATGGTCATCGGCGCGGCCTTTGCTGGTGATACCACAAGGTTGGCCGTGGCACTGAGCTTCCTTGCTTCAAGGTGCAAGGGAACGCCGGCATTGCCCACATTGAGAAAACTAAGTTTAATCCTTCCGTCCTGCTCCATCATCACCTGCACCGGATAGTTACACATAGTGACCTCATAGCCCTTCGGCAACACAATGGCGTTGCGGGCAATGGTGAGCAAACGATCAAAAACGATAACTCCATCCTTTGTAAAGTATGTGCGGGGATCCTGATACGTCTTGTCGATGCGGATGCGGTATTCGTTACCGGGCGCCACAGGTCGCGCCAATTTTACCTGGAGGTAGTCGGTGTCTGTTTGTGACGCAGCAAAGCCCGCCTTCTTCGCATCCGAGCCGGAAACTACTTTCCATTCGAGTGGCTGACCAGTCATGAGATCCAGTACACCATCCACCTGGTGTTCGCTTCCTTTGCGCAAGGTGTTGTAGTAATAGGAGGCGCCTGCCTCGGTAGCCGTGACATCATATAGTATCCTGAACTTTGGCGTGGCCGGATCAAGTAACTCATAACGGGTGTATGAGTCATCAGGAGATTGCGCTACAGCTGAAAACAAGGAGCAGGCTAAAGCAAAGCAGACGAGGATTTTCATAGTATATGGGTTAGGATAAAGATAGCCAAACCGTGACGGTTTGCCGAGCGTGATGATTGGGAAGACTTATAAGGTGTCCTACACCTAATAGGTGTAGGACACCTTAATACGGCAATGTTAACGGATATACCAAGGAATTTTCTGATGGAATTCCTGACTACTTCTTTACAAAAACCCAACCATGAAGGCTTTTCAAAATCATATTGTCCGGAAACTTTTTTTGGCTGCCCAGTTTTGCTAACAGTTGCTACTGGGTTTTTACAGTGGCTCCGGGAGAAGTCCAGGACAAGTGTCCTACACCTATTAGGTGTAGGACACGGTTAAGGACGCGGATAACCCCCTCACCTCCGATGCAACAACACCACATTCTCCACATGCATCGTCTGCGGAAACATATCCACGGGCTGAACCGCAATAATATTATACGCCTCCGACAGGGTCTTCAGGTCGCGAGCCTGCGTAGCGGGATTGCAACTCACATACACGATACGTTGTGGTGCCGCCTGTAGCAACATCTTCGTAACGTCTTCGTGCATGCCTACCCGAGGCGGATCAGTGATGATAACATCTGGTCGGCCATGCGTGTTAAGGAACGCATCATCGAGCAGATCCTTGATGTCGCCGGCGAAGAATGCGGTGTTGCTGATGCCGTTCAATTGCGAATTTACCTTGGCATCGTCGATGGCTGCCGCCACATATTCGAGGCCGACCACCTGCTTAGCCTGCCCCGCCACGAAATTGGCAATGGTACCGGTGCCCGTGTACAAGTCATAGACGAGTTCGTGCGGTTTCAAATCAGCCAGTTCCCAGGCGATGCGATACAGTTCGTAAGCTTGCTCGGAGTTGGTTTGATAAAAGGACTTCGGTCCGACACGGAACTGCAACACGCCGGAGCCGTCCGGCTTTGGCATATACTCCGTGATCCAGGGGTTCCCTTTCCAACATATGATGTCAAGATCGTGGAACGTGTCATTCTTCTTGCCGTTGATGATGTAGTTGAATGAGGTGATTTCCGGAAAGTCTGCCTCGAGTCGCTTCAATATTCTTTCCGTCCACTCCATTTTGTCGTACGTCACCTGGAGAATAATCATCACCTCCTTCTTTGATCCAATGGGTGAATGGCCATTGGCGGTACGAATCGTTACCGTTCGCAGAAAGCCAATTTGCTTGCGCAGGTCAAAGAAAGGAATGCCGGCCTTTATCGCTTCATCCTTTACGGCCAGCCGAATACGGTTGGATGGGTCGGGCTGGAGGTGACATTCATGCACATCAAATACCCTGTCGTACATGCGGGGCAGGTGATAGCCCAGTCCGGGTGTTCCGGTAGATCCCTCTCCCATTTCTTCCTTCGTGAGCCACCGGTTGGCGGTGAAGGTGAAGTCCAGTTTGTTGCGATAATGCTGTTGCCGTGCCGACCCAAAAATCGGACGCAAAGGGGGCAATGTCAGGCCACCCAGGCGCTCGAGGTTGTCGATCACCTGCTGCTGTTTGTATTGCAGTTGAACCTCGTATTTGATGTGCTGCCAGGAGCATCCGCCGCAAAGGCCAAAATGCTTGCAAAATGGTACAGCGCGATCAGGAGAATATGCAGTGATCGCCGTCGTGCGACCTTCCAGAAATGCCGATTTTATTTTGGTGAGTTCAATGTCAACGGTGTCACCCGGGGCTGCGCCGGAAACGAACACCACCATTCCCTCATGTCGTGCAACACATTTGCCTTCCGAGGCCATGGTCTCGACCTTGAGACCGGATAGAATATCCCCTTTTTTCATTGTTTTGGGCACGTGGGGCTTGAATCCACGGTTTTTTCGGGGTGCAAGATACAATCCCCGACCGCCAAAAGACGGGTAAATCTTCAACGGAGATTTCCGGGGCTTTGTCGTAGAAGCGAGGATGCTTATCTAAAATCCATTCGCAGCACCCATCAACCCGCTAATCTTGTATTGTCATCAGCAACAACTATGAAAAAAACACTCATTTGGATCGCCCTTTTGCTACCTGTATTTGCAGTGGCCCAGGACAAAAACAATGGCGAAGAACTTATTCAACAGTTCTTTGACTACTACGAACACAAAGGACACAATGAAGCATTTCATTATGCCCTGAGCACGAATAAGTGGCTCAAGCCGAATGGCGACGAACTGGCACCCTTTTCAGCAAGGCTGACCAAGACCGTGGCCGGCATGGGCAAATACATCGGATACGAAGAAATCCGAAACAAAAACATTGGCAGTCGCTTCCGTGTCATTAGCATTCTCGTCTATTATCAACGCGATCCCGTGTTGTTTACATTCGAGTTGTACAAAAACGATGTGGGTTGGGAGATTGCAAACGTGAGCTTCGATGCAAAATTTGAACGTGAGATCGACGAAGCTTCACGGGTATCATTGAATAATTAAGGTTTGGTTGTTAGTTCCCGGTTTTTACCGGGAGGTTGTTTGGTGAGTATAGCGTCATGGGTGGCCTTATGGTGTTGGCTGCCTGTGGCGCTTTTTTTGTTCGTGCCGGTTTTCTTAACCGGCACCGTGGGATAACTAATTTCAATTTGGTTGGTGAAGAACTCTCCTAATCGGTCGGTGAAGGACACCGACCGACCACTAAGTACTAGGTTTCCAGTTGGGCTCAATCCCGAAGGGATTGAATTTCAGCAACACGGCATGAAATGCCGTGTAAACCAGCAAAGTCTCATCCCAACCCCGAAGGGGTTGAATTGCAAACCAGATTTACGCCAGGGATATGCAAATTCAGATTCGTCGCACTCCAATTCGGTCGGTGAAAAACACCGACCGACCACTTACAAGCACACCAACCGAGACTAACTATATTTTGTGCCTGTTTTCTTAACCGGCACGTACGCACCTCTCACCCCCCCGATCTTAGTGATACCCATTCCGGTAAATTCTACACTCCCCGCCATTTCATAGTGCAATTCGCCGGAATGCCTACCGGACAGGCCTTGGATTCTTTATATTTCGGATCATTGACCGATGGCAAAAAGAATCCTTATCCTCCTCCTCACCTTGCTGCCATTCCTGGGTAAGGCATCCCATATCGTCGGAGGCGAATTTGAACTCATTCACCTGAATGGGTACAACTACCGCCTCAACATGATCCTGTATTTTGATGTGATCAACGGCGCTCCCGGCGCCAATGACCCATTTGTTGATGTTCGCATATTCCGGATGTCGGACAATTTCGTCATGACCAACCTGCGGCTGCCACGCATGTCAGAAACGAATGTCGACTACACCCAGCCTGAATGCTCCCACGGTGAACTCATTACCTCAAATAAATTCTATTCCGTCGACATCGTATTGCCCCCGGAACTCTACAATGACCCGGCCGGATACTATGTAGCCTATGAACGTTGCTGCCGGAACTATAATATCACCAATATTTTCAGCGAGGATCCAACCAGGGGTCCGGTGTACGCAGGTCAGACTTTCTACCTGGAGTTTCCGCCCGTGATAAAAGATGGCCAGCAGTTTATTGACTCCACACCGCGGTTGTTTCCTCCCCTCAACGACTTTGGCTGCCCACACCGCCCATACTATACCGACTTCGGTGGCACCGATGATGACGGCGACTCCCTCGTGTATTCACTGGCAGCGCCCCTTAATACCAAATCAGCCGATGCGTTACCGCCAGGTGGTTTCCCGCGACCACGGCCTTACCCGGAAGTAACTTTCCGAGCGCCGTACACCATGAATAATATTGTCGGCGGAAACCCCGACCTGCGCATCAGCCGCGATGGATTCCTGACGGTTTCACCCGGTGCACAGGGGTTGTTTGCATTTGCCGTGAAGGTGGAAGAGTATCGTAACAAAGTGAAGATCGGTGAAACACGCCGCGACTTTCAGATGCTCGTAGTCGATGCCTGCCCCAAAGCGCAGCCACCGAGCGTCGTAGGCAAGAAACTGACCGATGCAACTTTCTCTTCAGCCAAAACCATGGATGTCTTCTTTGCGAACACCGTGACAGATGGTCAGCGCTGCATCAACGTTCGCGTGTCCGATCCCGACTCACAGAGCCCGGATGATTCGTTCCAGGAAAGAATTAAGATCAAAGCGTTTGCGTTGAACTTCAAAAAAGACTTGTCGGGAGTCCTGCCCGCGGTCACTACGGCCACACTCATCAATGGAAGTACCGCCGACTTTATGATCTGCTTTCCACAATGTCCTTTCTTCTACGGAGGTGCAGCCCAAATCGGGATCATCGCCATGGATGATGCCTGCAGTTTGCCGCTGACGGATACCCTCAAGGTGAACCTCACCGTAGAACCACCCACGAACCAAAAACCGGTAATTACTTCTCCTAATCCGGTCAATGCTACTCTCCTGGAGGGGACCCAGGCTGCATGGCCATACGCAGTGACTGACCCTGATGGCGATCCGCTCGTGATCTCCGTGCTCACCAATGGATTTCTCCTGAGCACCGCGGGCATGACTTTCAACACGATCAGTAATCTTAACGGCGTTGCTAACGGCGAATTGAAGTGGGATGCCTATTGCAACATCTACGATTTCACCAAACGAAATGCATTCCAGGTGACCGTGCAGGTGGAAGACCAGGACAAATGCAATGTGCCCAATCCGCAACGAGCGGTGTACAACCTCAATGTCATTCTGCCTGGCAATGCAAGCCCTACCATTGATACCGATCTCACGCCAGCCGTACGCGAACGACGTGTGGCCGTGACCAGGAGAATGACGGAAGCGTTATCCTTTAACGTCGTTGGCAAAGATCTGGTGGACAATGACAATCTGGTACTCAGCCTGGCGGGCGCTGACTTTGCCGTCAGCGACCTGAACATCAAGCCAGACCTTACCAACGCTGCCGCAAAGGGCACGGTGGGTATGCCGTTTACCTGGAACATCACCTGCAACAGTATTGACTTGAAGAAAAAAGATACCTACGACTTCCGGTTCATCGTCGTCGACAACCAGAACAAGTGCCGGTTTTACAAAGCCGACACCGTAGACGTCGTAGTCACTGTATTGCCACCGGTCAACAACCCGCCCCAGCTCACCGTCATCAACAAAGCTACCGCGTCCGTTATCAACAACGGCAGCACCTTGCCATTCGTACTCGGTGGCAACATCGACCTGACCCTTACCGGTTTTGATGTGGATAACCCCAAAGACAATATGGTGCTGGACCTGATAAAGGCTTCAGGGACCGTTCCGCCATCAGGATACACCTTTTCAAAGGTAACGGGGACAAGCCCAATTCAGACCACATTCAGCTGGACGCCGGACTGCTCGATATTCGCTGCGGGAAAATTTGAAAACGATTATTCGTTCCTCTTCCGGTTACTGGACGACCACTGCCTCACCGCGAAGCGCGATTCAGTGGTGGTAAAACTGAAGATCAAGGATATCGATGGCTCGGATGCAAATTTTAATCCGCCGAATTTCTTTTCCCCGAATGGCGATAACCTCAACGACTATTTCGCCATGGAAGCCCATGATCCTGTAAGCGGGGTATTGAAAAACATCTTACCCAACGACAACTGCTATTCTCACTTTGAGGGTGTGCAGATCGTGAACCGCTGGGGAACTGAAGTATTCGCCAGCCAGGAGCGCAATTTCCGATGGTATGGCAATGGCGAATCCGGCGTTTTCTTCTACTTTATCAGATTCTCCCACAAGGTGTACAAAGGCACGGTGACCGTGACCTATTGACAACGGAGCTATCGCTCTACCGCTACCTCAGTCTCAATCTCAAGTCCGGCATTCACCATCGCGGTAAATCCGCCGTACACATTGATCAAATCGGTGAACCCTTCGCGCTTCATGATGGAAATGGCTGTCATCGAACGGTACCCGCCTCCACAATGAACGATGTATGGCTTCTGGCGATCCAGTCCGGACAGATTTGAAGGCATATCGCCAAGCGGCACAAACTGTGCGCCCTTCAGGTGACTAACATTCCATTCTCCCGGCTTGCGAACGTCCAGCACTTCGGCTGATGCAAACTGCTTCAACTCTTTCGCTTCAATGGAATGCACACGGTGCAGCGGCTCATCCCAGGCAGCAACTCCTCCCTGGAGATAACCCACCACGTTTTCATATCCTACACGGGCCAACCGCAAAACCGTTTCAGATTCTTTGCCGGCGTCGGTGATCAATACAAGTGGCTGCTGAATATCAATCAACGTACCCACCCACACCGCAAACTGTCCGTTCAATCCCAGGTTGATGGAACCGGGGATAAATCCCTTTTCAAAATCGTCCGCTTTGCGCGTATCAATGATCAGGGCACCCTTCTTCACTTCCGCTTTCACCTGTGCCGTCGTGAGGGGGTGCTCATTGTCCTTCATCACGTCTTCAATCGGATCATAACCATGTTTATTGATCCTCGCATCCTGAAAGAAATAAGCGGGCGGAGGCAAAATGCCATCTGTCACCTGCCGGATAAACTCTTCTTTTGTTTGATCCTTCAGCGCATAGTTGAATCGCTTCTGTTCACCAATCGTTGAGAATGTCTCTTTGCCGATATTCTTACCGCAGGCTGATCCGGGTCCATGAGCAGGATACACCAGGGTGGCGTCCGGTAAAACTTTAATCTTGTTGTTGAGCGAATCATACAATATGCCCGCCAGGGTTTCACGACTCATGACCCCATCCAGCAAATCAGGACGGCCCACATCACCTACAAATAACGTGTCACCGGTGAACACAGCATGAGAGTTCCCCTTTTCGTCCAATAACAAATAACAAGAAGACTCGGGTGTGTGACCCGGCGTATGCAACACACGGATCTTCACTTTGCCCAGACTAAATTCCTGTCCATCCGTTGCATTAATGATATCATACTTTGTGTCGGCCATCGGTCCAAATACGATGGGTGCATTTACCTTCCGGGATAAGTCTATATGTCCACTGACAAAGTCAGCATGGAAATGAGTTTCGAATACATATTTGATTGTCGCCCCGCGTTTGGCGGCCAGCTGGGTATACGGCTCGGTTTCGCGAAGGGGATCGATAATCGCGGCCTCTCCGTCAGACTCTATATAATAGGCCGCCTCGGCCAAACAGTTCGTATAAAGTTGCTCGATGTACATGAATCCGGGTTTGGTCAATAACCGCTCCAAGTTCCAAAAAATTCCCCGATTCCCCCGGAATACGCGAGATCAGACCAAAAAAATAGCTCCTAGCCGGCAATCCAGCGATATAAAATGCCCGCAAGGAGCCCACAGTAGTTGCCGATCACATTACTCAGCACCCCCAACAACACACCTACCGAAGCCAGGTGTGGATTAAATGCACTCGCTAGCATTGACGCCGTAGCCGGACCACCAATGTTGGCCTGGCTTCCCACGGCTACAAAAAAGTAAGAACCGCGCATCAGGCGAGCCGCCGCCACCAGCACCGCCAGATGAATCAATAGCCAGATTGCGCACACCAGAATAAACTCCCATTGGCCACCGAGCCGGAACAAATTCATCTTGAGTCCGATCGCACTGAACAGAAAATAAAAAAAGAAATTTCCCACTTCCGTAGCACCCACCGCTTCCAACTGACGGGCACGCGTAAAAGACAAGCCGATGCCCAATGTGGTAGAGAAAAACACCAGCCAAAACGAAGGCTTCGCCAAGAATGACCACACGGATGCATCGGGTATGTGTTGCGCCGTAAAGTAGCGCGTCATTACCTGCGTAAGGATATATACTATGCCAAACCCAATGAGGGCCACGGCAACCAATTGAATAATCTTTTTGGGCTTATTATGAATTACATGCGTCCCTCTTTGCTGACTCTTTTCAAACCCCGCCTGCTGAATCGTAGCCAGGTCTTGCGGGTTAGCCTTCAGCATCCGGTCCAGCCATCCGCTTGAGCGTACACCAAACAACAATAAGGCCAGCCAGAGGTTTTGCATCACGGCATCCACGGCAATCATGATAAAGTACAATTCATTGCTGGTTCCAAAAATCTCCTTCATCGAAGTCTGACCGGGTGTACCATTGATCCACGCCCCCGTGATACACACGAGCCCTCTCCACACACTGTCGCTGCCTTTGTCAGCCAGCAGGTCAGGCGAAAATTGTCCTACCATCCAAAGGGCAATGGGTCCTCCCACCACGATGCCCACCGTGCCTGCGAGAAATATCACCACCGACTTCCGGCTCAAAGCCAGAATATCATGAAAGTTGATGGTCATGGTCATCAACAACAAGGTGATGGGCAACAAGGTGCTCAATGCAAACCGAGCCGATTCGGAGTCTCCACCCGGAATGATATCAAAACTCCCAAGGATGGAAGGAATCAAGAACAACAGGATCATGGGCGGGACAAACGTGTAAAGCTTCTTCCAGAAGCCCGATTCCCGATGTGACGTGTACCAGACAGCAACCGTGATTACCAGCAGTACAAGCGCAATCAATACGTCTTCATTCATCCGCCCGGGTTTGACGGTATAAATTAAGAAAGAACCGCTCCCAAAAAAATTGGCCGTCAATGGCGGGAAGGCCTACCTTTGTCCGGTGAGGAAGCTGATTTTTTTGTGGGCATGGATATTAGCCATCAGTGCCGAGGCAGGTGACTATCAGTTGTTCGAGGAACATGGAAAAGTCGGACTGAAGGATGCCAGTGGTGTGGTGGTACTTCCGGCCTCCTTTGATGCGCTGGGCTGGTCCGACGGACACTTCTCGCTCATTGGACAGATCACCGGATACCGCCAGCACAACCGATGGGGGTTAATCAACCTCAAAAAAGAACTGATTACCCCGGCCATGTATGAAACCATGACCAGTCCGGGTGGGGACCGCGTTATCGTCAGCAAAGCTGTTAACCCTTATATCAACAAATTTGGCTGCATCGATCTGCAGGGGAAAGTAACCATACCCTTTGTCTACGATGGCATTCAGTTCTACGGACTCCGGGCTGTGGTGATGGTGAAAGAAGGAACCCAATACAATTATGGCTTGACAGACCTGAATGACAAGACCATCCTTCCTATTCGCTATGCCAGCATTGAACCGATCGGCAGCCTGCGTTATGCCGTTCGGAATTTTGAAAATAAAATTGCCCTCTGCTCGGAAACGGGTGTCTGGATTACCGGGTTCACCATCGATAGCATCGATGCATTTCAGTCGGACCTGGCTGTTATTCATGAAGACTGGAAGCAAGGGGCCATCAACCGCAATGGTGATCTGGTGGTTCCAGCTATCTATCGGGAGCTCTCTATCGTTGATTCTAAGACCGTGCGGGTTCGCAAAGCAGATCAGTGGGCCTTGCGCAACGCCGCATTCGAAGTGGTGAAGCACGTTGAAGCAGACCAACTGGAATTTGCTGCCAACGGATGGGCACGCATCACCCTGGATGGTCGCGTGGGATTGGTGGATGATTCCCTCAACTGGCGTTGGCCGTTGTCGTTTGACGCGATTGGGACCATTCAAAATAACATGGCGGTGGTCCGTCACCAGGGAAAGTACGGACTACAGCGGCTGAATCACACTTCGGTTTTACCTGCGCGTTATGATTCTTTGGTGGTAGAGGGTCGCTTTGTGCGGGTGAAAGAAAAGTTTGAAGGAAAGCAGGTGTGGAACCTGTATGATACCGTGGGAACCCGCCGCAACCCAAAGTCGTACGATATGATCGGCCAATTCAACGGTTCATTCTTTCCGGTGAAGCACAACCGCCATTGGGGTGCCATCGACTACCGCGGGCATGAGATAATCGCCTGCGTCTACGATTCGCTGCTGCAACATTACAGTCCCTGGGTGTTGGTGAAATTCAGAAATCAATATGGCATTATCACGGAAGATGATCAGTGGGGCATACATCCGCAATCCCATACATTACAGATTGTGAATGCCAGCTACTTGCTGGAATGCAAGGACACCCAACAGATCCTAAAGACCTTCGATGGATCAATTATCTATTTCACTGAAAACCCTGTCACGATTTTTCCTGACTTCCTCCGGGAAAGACTTCCCAACGGAAAAGAAAAAGATGTCACCTTCAGCGGCTTGCCAGTGCCGGCTCCGCTGACGCTTCCACCGCCAAAGACACAGACAGCATCTTTCCGCGAAAGCGAAGGATATATCGGGGTAAAGCGAGATGGCAAGTTTGGATTTGTTGACCGAAGGGGACGTTTACGCATTGCCAATCGTTATGATTCCATTGGTGAATTTCATCATGGCATGGCTCCCGTTCAACTTTTGGGTAAGTGGGGGTTCATCAACACAGCCGATCAAATTGTGGTGCAACCCAACTTTGAACAGGTAGACGACTTCATGGATGGCACTACCCGCGTTGCCGTTCGCGGGAAATGGGGCATCGTCAATAGCGCTGGGCAGGTACTGTTACCCTTGCGCTATGACTCCTTGCATCGCCTGCAGACCGGACATTGGCTGGTGGCAGAGAATAATAGATTCGGATTGGCCGATCATCGCGGCAATATTCTAATTGAGCCGCGGTTTGAACAGCTGCAGGTGATGTCCGATCACGCCGTGCGGGTAGAACAACATGGCAAGTTTGGAGTAATCAGCCATGAAGGGTTGAGCATCGTCCCCATTCAATATGACGCTTTCGAATTCCAACGCGGAAGACAACTTTACCTCACCCTGGAGAAAACAAGTTGGAATATCCTCGAGCTTAAATGAAAAGAGCTGCCGAAGCAGCCCTTTCCTGAGAATTCAATATCGACCTATTTACTCGGCGTGTTGGGTGAGCCACCTGACTTACCCGATCCTGAAATAGCCTGGCGCATTTCCGTATCCGCCTGCACATTCTGCATCTTGTAGTAATCCATAATACCCAGATTGCCGTTCACAAATGCCTGCGCAATGGCTTTGGGGATCTCGGCTTCAGCCTGGATCACATTGGCACGTGCTTCCTGTGCCTTGGCAATCATCTCCTGTTCCATAGCAACTGCCATAGCACGACGCTCTTCTGCGCGGGCCTCAGCTACTTTTAAGTCGGCAGCAGCCTGATCGGTCTGCAACTTGGCACCAATGTTTGCGCCAACATCCACATCGGCAATATCAATGGACAAAATCTCAAACGCGGTACCTGCATCAAGTCCGCGTGACAAAACCAATTTCGAAATCTTGTCCGGATTGGCCAACACTTCCTTGTGGGTGTGGGCCTGACCGATAGAGGTCACAATACCTTCCCCTACGCGGGCGAGGATGGTGTCTTCACCTGCACCACCCACCAACTGGGCAATGCTCGCACGAACCGTTACCCGCGCCACGGTGATCAGCTGAATACCATCGGCAGCCACGGCAGCCACCTTGGGTGTGGTAATCACTTTTGGGTTTACCGAAATCTGCACCGCTTCAAACACATCACGACCGGCGAGGTTGATGGCCGTAGCCTGCTTAAAACTGAGACTGATGTTCGCTTTTTCTGCCGAGATGAGGGCGCGAATTACGTTTGGCACATTACCGCCAGCGAGGTAGTGCGTCTCAAGCTCACGGGTAGTGACGTTAAGCCCGGCTTTGGTGGCCGTAATCAATGAGTTTACAATGATGCTCGGTGGCACTTTACGGATGCGCATACCGATCAACTCGCCAATGGTGACTTTTACACCAGCAAACACAGCGGTGATCCACAACCCCACCGGCACGAAATACATAAAAATGAAAAAGCCGATGATGCTGATAAAAACAACCAATAAAAAGAATGGGCCTTGCATAAGGTTAGGGGTTATTCGTTAGGTTCTACAATAATTTGATTCGAATTGATTTGCACGATACGTATCCGCGTGCCGGTCTCAACATATTTTCCCTGCGTACGCACTTCGTAGGTATTGCCGTTCATCTCGGCTTTGCCCGAAGGTCGCAGCGCAGACAACGCCACACCTTCCGTGCCCATGGTCACCTGGTCTGCAACGCCATCATGAACACCGCCCGTGAGGGTTGATTTTAATGAAAACCTCGACCAAATGTTCGTGCGAAATGACTGGTACAACACAAATCCGGTAATCGCCGTTGACCCCGCAGCCACCGACCAACCGATCAGTCCGCCAAAATACCTGAAGCTCAGGGCCACACCGATCACCAGACAGAGAAAACCAAGTAACCCCACGAAGGTGGTGCCGGGCAAAAAGAATATTTCAATGACTACCAGGATCAGCCCGGTGACAATCAGCGAAACAACAATGGACCATTCAACCATAGTCATCAAAGTTAGTCAATTCGAGGCGGACACCTAGTAGGCCCTGGCAAAGAGCACCCGGCGCGTCGATGGCTTACCGGTGCGCACACAAACGCCACTTTCTTCGGCAGCATCCAGGGGAATGCAGCGGATGGTGGCCTTTGTCTCTTCCTTAATGAGGGCTTCCGTTTCGGCCGTGCCGTCCCAATGCGCCAATACGAAACCAGCTTTATCGTCCAGCACTTTCTTAAACTCTTCGTAGCTGTCCACCCGTGTTGTCTTTTCTTCCCGGAACTTCAAAGCCCGGTTGTAGAGATTCTGTTGAATCTCATCCAATAACGCCGGAATGCGCGTAGCCACTTCCGCCACCTGCATCACTTTCTTCTCCTTCGTATCGCGGCGCGCCACCTCCACGGTACCCTGCTCCAAATCACGGGGTCCGATGGCGATACGCACCGGCACACCTTTCATTTCATACTCAGCAAACTTGAATCCCGGCTTGTGGGTCTCGCGATTGTCAAACTTTACCGACAACCCCAGCTTGCGCAAATCCTTTACGATAGGATCAACGGCGGCAGATACTTTGGTTAATTCATCTTCATTTTTGAAGATCGGTACGATCACAACATGAATCGGCGCCAGCTTCGGCGGCAGTACCAGTCCATCGTCATCCGAATGGGCCATGATCAAACCACCAATCAGGCGCGTGCTCACACCCCATGATGTTCCCCACACATATTCCAGCTTTCCGTCTTTGCCGGTGTATTGCACATTAAATGCCTTGGCAAAGTTCTGCCCCAGGAAGTGCGAGGTACCTGCCTGAAGGGCCTTGCCATCCTGCATCATGGCCTCAATACAATAGGTGTCGATGGCACCCGGAAACTTCTCTCCTTCACTCTTTCTGCCCTTGATGACCGGCATCGCCATGAAGGTCTCTGCAAACTCCGCATATACATCGAGCATCTGCCTGGTTTCTGCAACGGCTTCCGCGGACGTAGCGTGAGCGGTGTGCCCCTCCTGCCAAAGGAATTCAGCGGTGCGCAAAAACAAACGCGTGCGCATCTCCCAACGCACCACATTGGCCCATTGGTTGATAAGGATCGGCAAGTCGCGGTGTGATTGAATCCACTTCTTATACGTATTCCAGATGATTGCCTCACTCGTGGGACGCACCACCAACTCTTCTTCCAGCTTAGCTTCCGGATCAACCATCAGTTTGCCGGGGTTGGCCGGATCATTCTTCAGCCGGTAATGTGTTACAATCGCACACTCCTTGGCAAAGCCCTCAGCATTTTTCTCTTCGGCCTCAAACATGCTCTTGGGCACGAACAACGGAAAGTAGGCATTCACATGCCCGGTGTCCTTGAACATCTTATCCAGGCCCTGCTGCATTTTTTCCCAGATGGCATAACCGTAAGGCTTGATCACCATACACCCGCGCACATCCGAATTTTCGGCCAAATCCGCCTTTTTTACCAGGTCTACATACCATTGGGAATAGTCTTCGGCCCGGGTTGGTAACTCTTTTGCCATGATTATCTGAATTGAGGGGCAAATATACACCGTGGCCCCGGAAAGCCAGTTTTTGGCCCCTATGAGAGAATTACCTACGTTTTTTCATGCCCAAAAACGGCAAAATGACTACCAAAAAAGCATTGTTAAACGGTACCATGATGGCTAACTTTACGTTAGTAAGAGTGTATCTAAATACTACAGGTATGAAAACGAAATACGCGATGGCCGTTCTGGCAACCCTGATGTCAGTGGCCGCATGGGCTCAGGAAGATGACGACATGTATTTCAACGCGAAAGACCGCGCAGTATTGAATAAGTCTGTAGCCCAGGTAATGTCTACCCGCTATCGGGAGGCCGACCAGCAGGCAATCAGAACTAACCCGGTCAACCCATCCGACAGCTATTCCGGCCGTGGTGTGAATCCGGAATACGGTGCTCAGACCCGCAACGGCACAACCCTGGTTCAGGATAATCCTAATTATTTTGTTTCCAGCTATCAACCCAAAAATCTGAACAGCAGCCTGTACGGCAGCAACTCTTATTACAATACCAACCCGTATAGCTACGGATACAATAACCCTTACCTCGGCTACAATGGTTTCGGAGGCATGGGCTACAGCGGATTCGGAAGTCCTTTCGGGATGTACTCGCCTTACAGCAGCATGGGCCTTGGCTACGGCTGGGGAGGCATGGGCTCTGGCATGTACGGTGGAATGGGATATGGCATGGGTTACGGAATGGGCAGTATGTTTAGTCCATTCGGATCGTACGCTGGCTATAGCCTGATGTCGATGTACAATCCTTTTGGAATGGGATATGGCATGGGCTACGGGTATTCTTCCTATTATGGTTATCCTGGTTACGGCTATTCAGGTTATTCAGGCTATGCCGTAGTTGAGCCAAACGCTGTACATGGTCGTCACTCAGTGCGCAGCAGCACCGTAAATAATTATGTAGACAACAGCCGTGGATCGTATACGACCACTTCCAATGGAACAACGCGTTCCAGCCAAATGGGACGCAGTGCTCAAAACAACTACTACGACCAAAGCTGGAGAAGCAATCCCAACAACTATTCACGTTCGGATTATAACAACAGCTACAACAACGGTGGCAATACACGCAGCAGCTATAACAACAGCTGGGGCAATTCCCGCTCTTCCTTCGACTCTTTTGGCAGCGGTTCCCGTGGTGGATTTAGTGGTGGTGGCGGCGGTGGATTCTCCGGCGGCGGCGGTCACAGCGGTGGCAGTGGCGGCGGCGGTGGTCACTCCCGCGGACGGAATTAATCCGCACTGGTTCGATTCACACTCTCTTTAACTTTTCAGGCTATGAAAACGAAGATCGTTCTGGCGATCACAGGCCTCTTGTTGCTCGTCGGCACCACGGCTCAGGCGCAAATTCCAAGTTACGCTGAAGAAGCCCTCCTCTTCAGCCGATCAAAACCGGGTGGATCAGCCCGCATACAGGGCATGGGCGGTGTCCAAAATTCACTCGGCGGTGACCTCACGTCTGCATCCTACAATCCAGCCGGACTCGGCATGTACAACCGCTCTGACTTTGCCGTCACCCTGGCCAACGATGTTAACAGTATAGGTACCTCCTACCTCAACAATGATGCATCCACAAGCAAAAGCAACTTTCATGTTGCCAATCTCGGCATCGCTTTCTTCAAAGGAAAAGAGGGGGAAAAAGGTTTGTGGGGTGGAACATTGGCCATCACGTATAACCGCAATAACAACTTCAACAACACCTTCACCTATTCAGGTCGCAATACCAATAACTCCATCATTGACTATTTCATCAACGATGCAAACGGTACAGGTACTTCACAGTTTAATCCCAACAGCGGATACAATTACAATACGCCCACCGGCCTGGCGTTTGACAATTACCTGATTGGCCCGCTTACGGTGCTCAATCCGGCTAATGACTCTACGCGGTACTTCACCGACGTAAGCGGCATTCCGGATCAAAAAGAAACCGTAACCAATACCGGTTCGCAGCACCAGGTTAATTTTGCATATGGCGTTAACCTCAATGACAGGATATTTCTGGGGGGCGGAGTCGGGCTCAGCAGCTTCAACTTTCAATCCAAGACGGTCTACACAGAAAGATTCAACGACCCGGGACAACCCATGACCTTTATGGAACTGGACGAGACCCTGGCGCTGTCGGGTACCGCGATCAATGCCACGCTGGGAACCATCATACGACCCATTGATATTTTCCAGTTTGGGATATCCATCGCCACCCCCTCCAACTACCTCGTAACGGACAACTACAACGCCAGCATGAAGACGGTATGGAATAATTTCCAATATTCTCCCGGCGTGGTATTGAACAACAGAAGCGTTTCGACGGACATCATCAACTCTGCTTACAACCTGCGCACACCCTGGCGCGTAAGTGGTGGCGCGACTTTCTTCTTCGGAAAGAAAGGGTTTGTCAGTGCCGATGCCGAATGGCTCAATTACGGCAGCGCAAAATTTTCTGCGAGCACTACCGGGGGTAATTACGATGGAGATAACAACAACATCAAGACGCTGTACAAATCAGTCCTCAACCTGCGCATGGGTGGTGAATACCGCTGGAATAAATTCCGCTTTCGCGCGGGCTACAGTATCATGCCGGATCCATTCCAAACACCCCAGAACAGCATTGACCGTACCCTTACCAGCTACAGCGCCGGCGTGGGCTATCGAAGTACCAGTTATTATGTGGATCTCGCTGTCGTGATGGGTCAGGGTAACAGCTCCTACCGTCCTTATCGGGTTAATTCCGTAGACAGTCCTCTCGTGAGCCTAAACCAAAAAGCAACAAATATTATCCTTACTGTGGGTTTCCCGTTTTGATCAGTTGGGTGATTTCCCCCGCCGAAATCGCCGTGCCCTTTATGATATAGGTAGCTTGTTGGTAGTGACGAATCCGCTGTGACCGCATAAACTCCACCTGATCTTTCATGGCTTCCGCATCGGCCTTTTGAAGCAAGGGCCGGTCATTTCTTCCTGAAGCCGCTACCCGACGTGCTATCTCAGCAGCCGGAACATCCAGAAAAACTGTAATGCCCGCTGTATTCATGCGAGCCATACTATCAAAAAATACCGGAGCTCCGCCGCCGGTGGCCATGACAAAATCGTCTCCGCGATCACACCACTGGCTCAGGAGTGCAGACTCTACTTTCCGGAAATAGTCTTCCTTTTTTTGTTTGAACAAAGTGGGGATGGACATGCCCTCCGACCGTTCAATTTCATCATCCAGGTCAACAAATGGCAAAGCCATCTTCAGGGCCAATTGCCTGCCCACGGTTGATTTTCCTGAGCCCGGCAAACCGATAAGAAAAATCTTCATGGCTATTTCACCAACAGCTCCAGTACATCGGATACAGCAGGCGTATCGTTATGATGCCAGTTACCGAGTACCGTTCCCTCGCGCCAAAGGGCAATGCCCGGGTTGGATCGGATAATCGTTTTTAACACAGTGGCATCTGAAAAACCGTAGGCCAGTGAAAGTTGATTGGCACTGAGGAATTGCTCTACGTCATTCGCAGGGGAAGAAGTCAAAATCATACATTCTACTTTCCCCGCCAACCCGCTCGTGAGGTTGCGTATGGAATCGATATGATCGGTCGACGCTTTGTTAACGTCTACCATGATCAGGAACAGTTTCCTGCCATGGAACGTGGAGTCGGTGATCACATCTCCGTCCTTACTATAAACGGCATAGTCGGTGATCTTGGGCTTGATTTTATCTTCGTTCACCACCCGTGAAGACTTGTACGTATAGCCTTCATCCGCCGAAAGAAATTGACGGGAACTAGTTTCTTTTCCATCCTTCTCAAAGATGTATTCAATAATAGGTGCCTCCGGAGGCAGCATCTGGGAAGGGATATGGTTACCCACCCGGTATGCGCGGAAGTCAATAAACGGCAGGTGATTGATGGCATACCACCCGGTGAAGGCTGACACTACAATCACAGCGAGGATGGATGCGTCTCCCTCCCGGGTGCGAAGTACAGGCACATAACTCCGGCGGTACCAGAACAGGTGCAGGACGAACACCATGAGGATGATGTCTTTAGTAAATGATTCCCAGGGGGTGAGTTTGATGGCATCACCAAAGCAGCCACAATCGGTCACTTTGTTGAAATAGGCAGAGTAAAACGTGAGGAACGTAAAGAAAACCATCAGCAATAACATCACGGTGGTCGTACGCGTCATCCGATAGTAAAGCAGTATCGCAACGCCGAGCGCGATCTCCAACACGATCAGAAACATGCCGATGTGCATCGACCAGGGAATAAAATAGTGAAATACCGAACCGAAGTCCTGGCTGAATACATCAAAGTACTCTTCCATTTTGATTTCAGTGCCGACAGGGTCATTGAGTTTGATTAACCCGGAAAAGATGAACAAGACCCCGACAAAAATCCGGGAGAAGGTGTCAATCACGCGTTGTATCATACGCTTTCTGATTCGTTCAACTTGATGAGACAGAAGACGGCGTAGTTAATCATATCCTGGTAGTTCGCTTTTACGCCTTCACTCACGAGGGTCTGACCAGCGTTGTCTTCTATCTGCTTCACGCGCAGCAATTTCATGAGGATGATATCTGTCATCGAGGAAATGCGCATCTCACGCCAGGCTTCCCCATAGTCATGATTTTTGTTCTCCAATAACATACGCGTTTCAGCAGCAGCCTCTTCATACAGCGGCACGACTTCCTCTTCCTTCATTTCCATGGGCCCTGTTTCTCCCAGTTTCAATTGAATGAGGGCTATCAGACAGTAGTTAACAATACCGATGAATTCGTCGCGGATGGGGTCATCCACCTTTTGTTGACCCTTCTCCTGAATGCTGCGGATGCGCTGCGCTTTGATGTAAATCTGATCGGTGATGCTCGGTAAGCGAAGTACCCGCCACGCTGTGCCATAGTCGCGCGTCTTCTTGGCGAACAAGGCTTGGCAGGCGCTGATTATCGCTCTATATTGTGTGGATGTTTTAGTCATTTCAGCGGGTGCAAAATAACGTATTTTATACCAACAAATCATTGAACATAGCGGGCAAACTGCTTGACCTGTCTACGCCCCGCGTAATGGGTATTATCAATATTACGCCCGACAGTTTTCACGATGGTGGCAAATTCACCGACCCGACGGCCCAGTTGAGGCATGCAGAAAAAATGATCCTTGAAGGTGCCGACCTCCTGGATATTGGTGGGTATTCCTCCAGACCTGGCGCCACCCACATCTCAGAAGAGGAAGAAGCATCCCGCGTACTTCCGGCCATCGAGCGGATACACCACGCATTTCCCCATATCCCCATCTCCATCGACACCTTCCGCGCCAGCATCGCGCAACGTGGCATAGCAGCCGGTGCATCCATAATTAATGACATTACCGGGGGGGAAGGCGACAAAGAAATGTTTAGTACCGTAAGCACTTGCCGTGTACCATACATTATTATGCACATGCGGGGTACGCCCCAAACGATGAATACGATGACCGAGTACAGTAACCTGATCCAGGACATTATTGCTTACTTCCATCCAAAGATTGCATCCCTTCATGCTGTTGGCGTTCGCGATGTTGTCATCGATCCGGGGTTTGGATTCGCGAAGACCCTCGAGCAAAACTTCGAGCTGCTGCAAAAACTCCATCAGTTAACCATCCTGGGTATGCCCATCCTCGCAGGGTTATCCCGTAAGTCCATGATATGGCGTACACTGGGTTCTACTCCTGAAGATGCCCTGCCCGGCACCATTGCCCTGCAGACGCTGGCCCTCACCAAAGGTGCCTCTATCCTGCGCGTGCACGACGTGCGCGAAGCCGTGGAGAGTATCAAACTGCTGGCGCAACTTCCCGCTCACGAACGGATGCACCAAAAGCATTAACTTTGGTATATCATGTGGCTGTTTAAAATTGCGTTTCTGGATGTAAGCTGGGTTGACCTCATCGACATCGGCCTCGTAGCCATATTGCTCTATCAGATTTATAAAATGATCCGCGGCAGTCTCGCGGTGAGTATCTTCCTGGGCCTCCTCTCGCTCTACCTCGTGTACCTGATTGTAAGCGCCGTGCAAATGGAACTGTTGTCCAAAATTCTCGGACAGTTCATGGGTGTAGGTGTGCTGGCCATGATTATCCTCTTTCAGCCCGAGCTGAGAAAATTCCTGTTGGTCATTGGCCGAAGTACCGATTTCAACCGCGACTTCATCAAGTCCCTGACCTTGTGGCGTTCACGATATCAGGATACATTTGACGTCCACCCGGTCATCGAAGCGATCAAAAACTTCAAAGCCACCCGAACCGGTGCAACCATCGTATTCACCCGCGACACGGAATTGCGATCATACCTGGAGACTGGTGATAACCTCGATGCTGAAATCTCCAAGCGACTACTCATCTCCATCTTCAACAAAAACAGTCCGCTGCACGACGGTGCAGTCATCATTTACAAAGGTCGTATCAAGGCCGCGCGTTGTGTGCTGCCCCTTAGTGAAAATGATCACCTCCCGCCTCACTTCGGTCTTCGCCACCGGTCGGGCATCGGTATGAGCGAAACCACCGATACGTTGGTGGTGGTGGTGTCGGAAGAGTCCGGGCGATTGATTCTCGCTCGCAATGGGAAGTACCTGCGCGGACTCAAACTGCGACAGGTGGAAGTAAAGATTCTCGAATACCTGCATGGACAAGAACCTGAACAATGGGATCAGGTAGCAGAAGAAGCCGAACCGCTGGAACCCACCGAAGCAAAAGCCTGATTCAGGCGCACACTTATTATTTATGTCTATGAGAATCTTATGGCTGCCTTTTCTGCTTTTATCATGGACCCTGCAGGCCCAAAGTCTCGAAACCGTCATTCAAAAGGGGCACGAACTGGCCGTAACGTCGATTGCCATCAGCCCCGATAGCAATTTCGTAGCTACCGGCAGTCGGGATAAGTCCGCCAAATTGTGGGAGCTGCGAACAGGTCGTGAAGTGCGCAGCTTTCTGGGTCATGAACTCACCGTCACCTGTCTTCGCTTCAGCCCCGATGGTAAACTATTGATCACCGGAAGTTCTGATGGTACAGCAAGAATTTGGGAGACCAACACAGGCAAAGAGCTACGTGCTGTCAATCCGCACAAAGAAATCATCACCGATGTGGCGTTTACACCGGATGGCAAACAATATGTAGTTGCCGGTTTAAAGGGTCTGGTGACCTATTATGATCTCCAATCGCATCAGCGTGTTCGCGAAATGGAAATGAACGCTGAATCCAACCGCACGGGAGCTCAGTTTGAAATTAGTCCCGATGGAAAGTGGTTGGCCTTCGGCGAAGATAATCGGTTGGCCAAGATTTTTCGCACTGCGGATTGGCAGTTGGCTTACACGTTTGAATACGGATCCGGCTGGTGTGGAGGTTGCGGCACGTACATGGCCTTCTCGCCGGACAGCAAGAACTTCTTCATGGCTTCGCACCACGGCAGTGTAAAAGGATATGAACTGGGAAAAGGTACCCTGGTGCACCAATTTGCCGATGAGGTAAATGAGCCTCAATCCATGGATGTAAGTCCGGATGGAAAGTTGCTGCAACTGACCACCGAAAGAAAAGTACAGGTCTGGAACATAGCTTCCGGGCAGGTAGTCGCAGAATTCAACGCCGTCGAGAACATCGAGTATAATGAATCCGGCTTTACACAAAATAGCCGCAACATCATCATCGGGTCTACGAACAATACAGCTGAAATTTTCAGCCTCTCCACACGGAAGAAAATTGGTGAGCTGACCGGATTCCTCAATCAACGCGACAGGGGAGGCATTATCTATGATCCCAACTCCATCTGGGATCAGCAAATTGCACGATATGTGCGATTCAGAAATCAGTTGCTGATCAGCCGTGATGGCAAGAGTCTCATCAAAGGCAAATTCGGAACCAAAGCCAAACGGTGGGACATCGCCACTGGCAAGACCCAAATGGAGTACGCAGGACATGAGAAATCCATGTTGTGTTACGACCTCTCTGCCGACGGCACCCGCCTGATCACCGGTGGCGGCGATGGCAAGATCATGTTGTGGAACGTGAGCACCGGCGATACCATCAGAACCATACGGGCCTCACGACATCCTATCCTTGACATTCATTTTAGCACCAATGAAACATCGGTGGTCGCTTCCAGCTGGGATGCTACCGTTGGCATATGGGACTTGTCAACCGGCAAATCACAAACATATTTTGACTTTGAAAACAACAGCGCCTATAGCCTCGCCTGGGGCCCATCTGACTTATATGTTTTCACCGCCCAGGGCAAAGACATCAAACTCTGGGAACTCGACACCCGCTCCGCTGTCCGTGATTTTATCGGCCATCAGGATGTGATTGGGTCGTTGCAGCTTAATGCAGATCGTACCCAACTGCTGTCCGCCAGCTGGGATGGGACAGTACGACTGTGGAATGTGAGTACCGGACTGATGATCCGGAAATTTACCGGCAATCACGGTGCCGTTCATACCGCCGTCTTCAGCAAGGATGAACAAACGATTTACACCGCCGGAGCAGACCGCATCATCCGACAGTGGAATCCGGGCACCGGCAAAATAATCCGCACCTACGAAGGCCACCGGGCCGAAATCACTTTCGTGGGATTCAGCCCCGATGGCAAAATGATGATTTCGCACAGTGTAGATGGCACTACAAAGTTCTGGGAGCTGCCTTCCGGCAATGAGTTTTTTGAGCACATTCATTTCGGAGAGAATGAATGGATGGTAAAAAATCCGGATGGTTACTTCAATGGTACGGAAGAAGCCCGACGGTTCATCCATTTCGTCGACGGCATGAAGACATATTCTGTAGATCAGTTCTTTGAAGAATATTATCGCCCGGATCTGCTACCCCGGATATTCCAAAACCGGGGTGGTGAAAAACAAAAGACCTTGCAGGGTAAACTGCAACAATCTCCTCCGCCCCAGATTAAGATTGCGGCGGTACCCCTGGAAGAAGAAGGAAAGGCAGAAGTCTTTATTCGGATAACGGACACCGGCAGCGGTGTACAGCAACTCAAACTTTCCCACAACGGCAAAGCGATGGCCATCAACACACGATCGCTGCAACTACCGAACGGCAAAGACCAGACCACCACCTACCGCCAGGTTATAGACTTGTTGGGTGGAACCAATACGTTGTCTGCCTCCGCAGTAAACAATGACAAAATTGAATCCGACCCACAGATTGTTGAGCTTTTTTCTGAACACAGCGGCAAAAACAGTACCTGCTATATATTGTCTGTCGGTATCAACCAATATAAAAACCCGCGCATGGCATTGAGCTATGCACGACCGGATGCGTCTTCGTTCAGTGACCTGATGAAGACCCATGGCAAATCGATGTACAAGAACATGGCCATGTACACCTTGTTTGATACGGAAGCCACGCGGGTAAATATTCTGCAAAAACTGGATGAACTGGCTTCGGTTATCCAACCCGAAGATGTCTTCATTTTTTATTACGCGGGTCACGGAAGCATGGTAGATGATCAGTTCTTCTTCATCCCGACAGAAAATCTCCGGCTCTATGACCTGGGCAGCCTGAAGAAAGAAGCCCTCGAAGCCAACTTGCTACAAGAAAAATTCAGGAACATTCGCGCCCTGAAGCAATTGATCGTCATGGACGCCTGTCAGAGCGGCGCATCCGTGGAATTGCTGGCCACCCGCGGCGCTGCAGAAGAAAAAGCGATTGCCCAACTATCGCGCAGCGCCGGTATCCATGTCATGGCATCCGCCGGCAGTGACCAGTTCGCTACGGAGTTTGCTGAACTGGGTCATGGATTGTTCACCTACCTGCTGTTGAAAGCCCTGAGTGGTGACGCCGATGGTGCTCCCAAAGATGGCAAGGTGACCGTATACGAATTGAAAGGTTACCTCGATGACCAGGTGCCTGAGATGACACGCAAACTCAAAGGCAAACCTCAATATCCATTCACCTTTTCAAGAGGTCAGGACTTCCCCATTTTGGTGGAGGATAAGTGACATACCTTGTTTACCCACTTATTATTAATAACTTAGTCTGGTAAACCAACTTTTTATGTAAATGAAAGAAGCCAGTCCAGCGAAGTTTTATGTCGCGAAGTATTTTTTTCTGGCCTTTGGTATGCTTCAGTGGTTATGCGGGATGCTCCTCTTGTTGCGGGGCGATTGGGAAAGGAACCGGTGGTCGGCACTTCTCTTCTTTATAATGGGTTTGGGCATGTTGATCCTGTACTTCCGGATCGCATCCCGATTACACCATGTCTCCATCACGCGGAAGCGCATTGTCATTCAGGGAGCGTTGAACGAGAACCTGGATTGGCAAGAAGTAAAATCCATCAAACCCATTCCCTATTTCAACCTGTACCGGATGAAACTGCGGGGGCGTAAGGATCGGATTTATTTTCTTCCTCAGGAACGTGAAGAGCCGCTCTTCGGGTTTATCCCGCATGAGCCGGAATTCGCAAGCATCATCCGGAAGAAGATCCGCTAAGAAGGACTATTTCAGTACGCCCAATTCTTTACCGACTTCGGTAAAGGCGCGGATCGCTTTGTCCAGGTGGTGCTGCTCATGCGCCGCACTCAGTTGCACCCGAATACGTGCCTGGCCTTTGGCTACTACCGGGAAGAAAAATCCAATGACATAGATTCCCTTCTCGAGCAAGCGATCAGCAAACTGCTGCGCCAGCGGCGCTTCATACAACATGATGGGAACAATGGGATGTTCACCCGGCTTAATGCTGAAACCTGCCTTGGTCATTTCAGACCGGAAATATTTGGTGTTGCGCTCAAGTTTGTCGCGCAGGGATGTCGTCTCTGACAACATGTTGAACACTTCAATGGATGCACCTGTAATAGAAGGTGCCAGGGTGTTGCTGAACAAATAAGGGCGCGAACGCTGACGAAGCATCTCTATAATTTCCTTGCGTCCGGAAGTAAATCCGCCCGATGCACCACCCAATGCCTTACCCAGGGTGCCCGTGATGATATCCACCCGGCCCGTTACACCGCGATATTCCGGCACTCCACGGCCAGTCTTGCCGAGAAATCCGGTAGAGTGACACTCATCCGTCATTACCAACGCCTCATATTGATCAGCCAGATCACAAATCTTATCTAATTGGGCAATGGTGCCATCCATAGAAAATGCACCATCTGTTACAATCATGATTTGCCGGGCTCCCGCTTTGCGTATCTCTTCCAGTTGTGCCTTCAGATCATTCATGTCGTTATGCTTATACCGGTAACGCATGGCTTTACACAAACGAACGCCATCAATGATGGAGGCGTGGTTCAATTCATCGGAGATAATGGCATCTTCGGCGCCGAGCAGGGGCTCAAACACCCCGCCATTGGCATCAAAGGCCGCCGCATATAATATAGTGTCTTCGGT
>JBGAMI010000093.1:5493-6432 GCA_044223085.1 Cyclobacteriaceae bacterium | reverse complement strand
TTGGTGAGGATAGAACTGCACTTTTTGCAAGCCCATGGATAAGCAATAATTGTAACCCTGATCACGCAGAATTTGTCTGCCGATTTCAGGGTTGCCTGCGATGATGCTTGCCGTAAGAAATGGATAGGTAGGTTCGAGTGCCGGGTTGTGAATGACCAATTTATCTTCGGCCATCTTACGGACATGGTAGTCAGTATACAATGCAACGACCGCGATCCGATGCGCATCCGTAATTTTGCCGGGTACTACGGGATTTTTGATGGTCTGAACTACGAATGTTGACGAGCAGCCGGCCAACCATACACTCAGGATCAGGGGGCAGATAACTTTCATGGAACAAAGTACACCAAGTTAACCATTCGGAATCTCGCCGTGCCCGTTAGAAGGATCATTTTTCAGCCCAATATTGGGGTATTTGAGCTGATGACTCAGGGTTAACCCTTACATCCCATCCTTATCCTCATTTTATTAAAACCATCCCGACCATGATTTCCGGGAAGCGCTATGGCCTGACCTTTGACTCATCAAATCGACAAAGTCATGAAAACAGGAGCCGAAATCACCAAAAAAATGGGCATTATGTGGACACTGATCTTCACGGTGTCCGTGTTCGGTACACAGTTGGCCAATGCCACTCCGAAGCCCCACTTTGAAAAAGCAAAATATCGCGTTACGGTTTACCAAAATGCCCGTCGTTCATGCATGATTCTTTCCAAGAAAAGAAACGCAAAGCTGAGACATCATCATGTGGGTATTTCTACGGCAGCCAACTACAGCTACAAGCCCATGGCAGAATCGGATGAACTGTTACGCGTAAGAAAGTAATTTAAAGATCGTAACGCCGCACACCAGGCTGATCAGCATACCGAATTGGACTGATTAACCTGCCTGACGGCGGAGAGCCGGTTCACTTGCTCCTGATGGTTTGAAGAATCGACT
>JBGAMI010000093.1:0-5482 GCA_044223085.1 Cyclobacteriaceae bacterium | reverse complement strand
AATCGACTCCACCTCAGCCTGAAATGGCTTCGTGTACTGCAACAAGGCAGCTTCCTTAAAAGAGCTGCCTTGTTTGATATACAGGCGGCCGTCGATGGTGCCCTGGTCTTCGTAGAATAAAATTCCCTTCACCACATCGCCATCGCAGAGATTCTTTCTGAGTCCAAGCACCAGGGCCTGACCATTTGGATCGAGTATAGCGATGGAAGATGCATTGGGATTCGCAAGCTCCTGTCCGTAATCCGTGCACCACAACGGACCACAAAAGGCATACTGGATGGTAACCTGTTTATCACTTCGTTCTTTGAAGAAGATATTTCCTTCAAATCCCTGCATGCCTGGCCCCTGATAGTCACGGGTAAACTGAATAACCATATCAGACTTGAAATTCTCGGTGGGCCATACCGGATTGGTTGCCATGGGAAGGCAAGGAACCGGTGCCGCTGAATCGCTCGCACATCGGGAGAATCCGAAACAACACACCAGCAAAATCCAGACGGCAGACCTAATCATAGCCGACAAATCTCGGCAAAATTCTGAATTGGCAAACTATACTACATCCGAAGAAGCACCGCCAAAATCACTTTCGTTTCACACCGGACCAGGTCGGGTCGCCAGGAAGGATCCAATACCGATGTACTATAGCCGGTTTGTGAGGTCACTCCCCCATGTCCGGCGAAATAGGGAACACTGGCTTCGCGATGAACCAACTCAAGCCTCACACAGAAATGCTTGTCAGGCAGGAAGTCCAAGTTTGTTGAACAATCCCATCCTTCAAAGGGATCGCCGGGGTTGGTGCTGAAAGGGAAAGTACCCTGGGTTTTGGTCGGGTTGGAAGGGTCCGGCAGCGGACTGGCCTGGCCCGTGGGATACAAAACCAGATATCGTCCCGGGTTCTTCATATATCCACCACCCAGGGTCCAGGCCCACCGGCCGCCTGCGAACCATATCCGGTTATAAAACATAGCACTCGCGAAGTACTGTGCAGGGGTTGCCGGATCGTTGTTGTTAAACCCGTTTACACCACCCCCCTTTTCAAACCCAATGTCGCCCGTAAGTGAAAAGGCAGCACGCACGACGCGCTTGCCGGGTCGATGATAGTACCTGAAGAGGATACTGTTGTCGCTGTGGAAACGCTTACGCTCGGGAATACCGGCTGCATCGGTGCCATAATAATCATTTGTAATCAGCTTTAGCCGGCTATCGGAAGACAGGTAAGTGATGCTTCCACCAAATCCGGGCATGCTGTTGAATTTGCCATAACTCTGCCAACCATTGATGATCCAGGGTTCAATCTTTAGGTTCCGCGTGGGAAAAATCTGAATACGTATTCCATTAAAAAACCACGGCGTATTATCGGAGGTGTAGGACGCCTGATACTCCCAGTTTTCAGCCTGATAGTAGGAGTTCAATCCGATATAGGACATAAAGAGACCGGCATCAATATTAATTCCATACCACTTATTAATGTGGTACCCGGCATACGCTTCACACAAATACCGGTAAACGGCATCCAGGTTGTATTGGCCCCGGTAAGGACTTCCATCATTGCGGGGAATTATCGTTGACCGGGTACCGAATTGTGTTATAAATCTTCCCCGGATCTGATTGTAGTTGAATTCACCTCCGAGGTGCAAGGCAGATACCTGCATCTCATTGTGCCTCGCGAGTGCTGTTGATCCCACCACGGTATTGTCAATCGGGTTGTTGAACGAGTAATTATAGTTCAGGTCCAGCAGGATGGTTGGGGTAAAATACGGCACGTTTTTAAACAGCGAGGAGTCCCTCCGATCTGATCCATTTTGCCAGGTCTGGTCAATCCCCGCAAAGGGCTCCTTGTCCTGGGCATGCGCGGCCGTTACAAACAGCAGCAATCCAATCCAGCCGTATTTCATTTCAATTATTTGATTCGGACCAATTCAATCGATTCAGCCTGGTGATCGATNGGTGCAAGGCAGATACCTGCATCTCATTGTGCCTTGCGAGCGCTGTTGATCCCACCACGGTGTTGTCCATCGGGTTGTTGAACGAGTAATTGTAGTTCAGGTCCAGCAGTATGGTCGGGGTAAAATACGGCACGTTCTTAAAAAGAGAAGAGTCTCTCCGATCTGATCCATTTTGCCAGGTCTGGTCAATCCCCTCAAAGGGAACCTTTTCCTGGGCATGTACAGTCGTGACAAACAGTAGCAATACAATCCAGCAGTATTTCATAGCAGTTACTTAATGCGAACTAGTTCAACTGATTCAGCCTGATGATAGATCAATGGTACACTTTCCACCTCCACATCGCTCTTATCCAACCCAAAGGCCTGCTCATCACTTAGCGCCCATTTCTTAAGTTGAAAATAAGCATTCAGCAGCAACCCTTCCTGAATTGTGAATTCATTTTCCACGGAGAGAAACTTGGAAATTAGAACGAAGCGAAAATCGGGCTCAGAGTTGTACCGTGTTGATCCATCCGGACGGATGTGGAGGTTCAACTCATGCTGCTGCACGAGTTCTCGGACAATTTTCTTGAAGAAAAGTTCCGTCCGGGGCTGTATACGGAATCCCATGTCTAGATTTATTTTGATCACCTTATCATCGAGTAATTCGGTTACCTCATAACGAAGAGTATAGGGTTCATCCGTATAGTTGATGTGCAGGAACCAGTAGACATCCGCCCGCTTCGGTCGCTTGGAGAAGATGGAATTGATGATCTTCTCTTCGATGTGTTCGCGATTATTGGCTTTGGTGAGGTAAATCACGTGGGTGGCGAAGCGGGGAATTTCATGATCCTCACTCAACTCCCGGAGTCGGCCGGTGTATTTACCCAGCTCGACGAAATGAACAAAGCGGTTGTTGATTTTGCGGGCATAATACCACACAAACATCACCATGAAGATGAACAACTCAAAGAAAAGGAACATCCAACGCTCTTTGATCTTGGCTACGTTGGTGATGAAGAAGGAAAGTTCCACTACCCCAAACAATAGTAAGATTGCAACCACGGCAATTACGGGCCACCGCAACTGATAACGAATGAAGTATGACAGCAGGATGGTGGTCATCATCATGGCTATGGTTATTGAAAACCCATAGGCTGCCTCCATGTGTGCGGAATTCTGGAAGTATAAAATCATCAGGATACAGCCAATCCAGAGGATGGTATTGACGCTGGGGATGTAAATCTGCCCTTTGAGTTCGGTGGGTTGCCGTACCGTTACACGCGGCCAGAAGTTGAGGCTCATGGCCTCACTGATCAACGTATAAGATCCGCTGATCAGCGCTTGTGATGCTATGATGGCCGCACCCGTGGCAATGAATATTCCAGGGATCAGGAACCACGAAGGCATCATTTCATAGAAAGGATTCCTGCCATTCAACGCCGTGTCTCCTGTCTGGAGCAGCCACGCCGCCTGCCCCAGGTAGTTGACCATCAGGCATACTTTAACAAACATCCAGGTGATCCGGATATTTTTTCGACCACAATGGCCCAAGTCAGAATACAATGCCTCCGCACCCGTAGTGGCGAGGAAAACAGCGCCCAGGAGCCAAAAGCCTCCAGGATATCGAACAAGTAATCCTACAGCATAACCAGGATGCAAGGCACGAACAACCTCAGGGTGATGAAGAATATGACTCAGCCCCAAAATAAAGAGCATGCTAAACCAGATTACCATCACCGGGCCAAACGTCTTCCCCACCCGCTGTGTCCCAAATCGTTGAAAGAAAAACAGCATGGAGAGAATGACCACAACGATGGGCACCGTTGGCAGATCAGGAATTACCATCTCCAACCCCTCCACGGCAGAGGCCACTGAAATCGGTGGAGTAATAATGCCATCCGCAAGCAAGGTCGTGGCACCCAGGATGGTGGGGATCACCAACGAACCTTTTCCATACCGGCGAACCAATGAATACAGGGAAAAGACACCGCCTTCCCCATCATTGTCCGCCTTCAGGGTCAGCCATACATATTTGATGGTTGTTTGGAATACGAGCGTCCAGAAAATGCATGACACCCCGCCCAGGACCAATGACTCACTGATGGCACGATCTCCAACGATCGCTTTCAGTACATAGAGCGGGCTTGTACCAATGTCACCATAAATGATTCCCAGGGCCACCAATAAAGAGGCAATAGTTACCCGGTCCGAATGCAAATTCGAATTTTTCATACGAGATAAAGTAGTTGAGCTAGGCTGTCACAAACCGGTATCCAACACCGGATTCAGTAATAATGTGTTTTGGTCTATTTGGATCTACTTCCAGTTTTTTTCTCAGTTGCGCCACAAACACCCGCAGGTATTGCGACTCATTCCGGTAAGAAGGCCCCCACACTTCATTCAATAAATACTGATGGGTGAGCACCTTCCCTTCATTGCGGATCATCAGGGCAAGCAGGGTATACTCGGTGGAGGTTAGTTTCACAGGAATGTTACCTTTCTTTACCAGTCTTGCAGAGAAATCAATGGTAAAATCTCCCGCATCAAGAATCACCCCTGTTGATTCTGCATTGGTTTGGCGAAGTGCGGACCGGATGCGTGCCATCAACTCTCCTGTCCGGAATGGCTTAATCAGGTAGTCGTTCGCACCATGGTCAAGCGCCTGAACAATATCCTCCTCCGCACTCTGTACAGATAATACGATAATCGGTTTGGTGTACCACTCCCGCAAGTGGCGCAGCACCTGATGCCCGCTCATATCTGGCAAACCTATATCCAACAGCACCAGATCGGGCGGGTGATTGGCCACGGTGGTCAGGGCCTCTTTGGCATTCACAGCCTCCACCACCTTATAATCATATGAAGTCAGGGTGATGGTGAGCAGTTTTCGAATCTGCACTTCGTCATCAATGATCAGTATAACGGCATTATTCATTTTTCAATCCACTTAGGTATGAAACTTCAGCCGGGATCTCAATCCGAAACTCCGCGCCACTCAATGGCAGGTTACGCAGGTTAACCGTGCCCCCGTGGGCTTCTGCAAATCCCCGAACAATCGATAAGCCCAGTCCTGTTCCGCCCGGACGAGACCCCTCCACACGGTAAAACTTTTCAAACACCCGATCAACATCGGCCACGGGAAAGCCAGGGCCTGTGTCACTGAGGACAATCACCAGGCGCTCATCCACACAGTCGGCCGTAATGATCAGATCTGTACCTTCCGGTGTATGCTGTATAACATTACCAATCAGGTTGTGCAGTATTTGGTCCATCAATCCAAAATCCAGCTTGAATAGCGGAAGCGACTCCGGCACATGAACGGAAACCCGATATTTATTGATAGCTGGTTCAAAGCGTTGAATGGCATGGTAAATTAATTCCCGGACATCCACCCAATCACGCTTGATGGTAAATACACCCGATTCCAGGCGAGACATGTTCAGTAAATTCTCCACCTGTTGGTTCAGCCTGGCGGCGGCCAGGGAAACCTCATTCAAAAGAACAGACTTGTCATGCTCCGTGATATGCCCGCCCTTCGACTGCAAGTTATCCGC
>JBGAMI010000092.1:0-6718 GCA_044223085.1 Cyclobacteriaceae bacterium | reverse complement strand
TGCTTTCTGAGGTTGGTGGCCACAGCATGTGCGGCGATACCCGCAGCGGTGATGCCCAGGGCTGTCAAACCAACCTTGTCGGCATTTTCTTCGATTCCGAAGCCGCCGGCATTGACCATACGCTCGTAAATAGGACCATTATCCCAGAAACTCTCTTCACTGCAACCAAAGCAACCATGACCGGATTGGATCGGATAGCTCGTGCCATTGTTCCATCGCATCACACCGCATGCATTGTAGGTACTTGGACCTTTGCAACCCACTTTATAGAGACAGTATCCGCGTTTGGCGTTTTCATCGTCGAAAGTTTCAACAAACATACCGGCATCGTAGTACGGACGACGATAGCAGCTGTCGTGAACGCGTTTTGAGTAGAACGCTTTTGGACGTCCTACACCATCCAGCGCAGGCACGGTACCAAACGTGATCAGGTGGACCAGTACACCGGCCATTACCTCACCAATGGGTGGACAACCGGGCACCTTAATGATTTGTTTGTTCTTGATGATTTTATGAATAGGTGTTGCTTGTGTGGGATTAGGTTTGGCTGATTGTACACAACCATTGCTGGCACAACTTCCCCAGCACACAACGGCCATGGCGTTTTCAGCGGCTTCGTGTAGAATATCCATCGAGGATTTTCCCCCGATCATACAATACACGCCGTCTGCACCCGCCTGAACGGAACCCTCCACGCAAAGCACATACTTACCTTTGTACTCTTCCATGGTCTTATGCATGGCTTCTTCAGCCTGATGACCGGCAGCGGCCATCAACGTTTCAGTGTAGTCCAATGAAATCTTGTCGAGGATGATGTCGGCAACGATAGGGTGGGACGAGCGGATGAAAGATTCGCTGCAGCAAGTACATTCCTGGAAGTGGAGCCAGATCACCGGTACGCGCGGTGTGGCTTTCAATGCGTCGGCTACCTGGGCCACTGCGGTAGATTGCAGCCCCATGTAGGCGGTCATGAGCGTGCAGAACTTCATAAAGTCTCTGCGCGAGTAGCCTTTTTCGATCAGCTCTTCGTAGTACGTTTTCCGCTTGGTCGATGGCTCCGAGGTGGATAATTCAGTTAGCATATCTTCTTGGTTGAGGTTTTTTATTTAGACAAGATCTAAACTGCCGGGACGGGTTTTCCGAAGAAAAACGTGTGAACAAATCTTACTAACAGATACCCCTTATGCACATGAGATTATTCAGCAACCCCTATGATTTATGTCATATAAAGGGGCTTAATGAAAAAATAGCTTAGAGGACGTTTTTAAATCCCAAACTCTATGAAACGAATATTCACTATCCTCGCCTTCGTAGCGGGTCCGGCCGCGGCCATCGCCCATCCCGGTCATGGACATGAAAATCCACTGAGCCCCGGTCATTACCTGGGAAATCCGGAACACGCATTACCCGTGTTGCTTACCATTTCAGTGGCAGCACTCTTTATCGTGTGGAAAGTAAAACGCGCCCGTCGAAACGCTGACAAATAACTGCATGCACGAGCTGTCGATTGTCATGAGCATAGTGGATACCGCCACCGAAAAGGTGAGGGAACACCACGCAACATCAGTTGAGAGCATTGATCTGGTGATTGGTGCCCTGGCGGGTGTTGATGATCATGCACTTGAGTTCTCCTGGGAGGCCGGCGTCAGGAACACCGTGTTGCAGGAGGCCCGGCGTAACATTATTCGAATTCCGGGTAAAGCCAAATGCAGCAACTGCGACACAGAATTTGAAATCAAGGAACTATTCGATCCTTGTCCGGCTTGCGGAGATCATCTTATACAGGTGACTCAAGGCAAGGAATTGCAGATCAAATCAATTACACTGAACTAACGCTATCGGTATGTGTGCCACCTGCGGATGTGATCACGAATCTTCTGTTCTCATCAGAAAAGTAGAACCAACTGAACTCCTTGATTTACAAGGACTTCACATGACTAAACTCCCGGCTACGGGGAGTGCCCCCAAGCGCATTCAGCTCGATTTGGAGCAGGATATCCTCCTTAAAAACAACCTGAAGGCAGAACGAAACAGGGGTTATTTTTTGGCTAAAGATATCCTGGCACTAAATCCGGTCAGCAGTCCCGGCTCTGGTAAGACTTCTTTGCTTGAACGCACGCTTGCCGACCTCCATGGTGAATTAAATTGTTCGGTTATAGAAGGCGACCAGCAAACCACCAATGATGCCGATCGCATTGCGGCAACGGGAGCACCCGTGGTACAAATCAATACCGGCAAAGGATGTCACCTGGATGCCGATATGATTGAAGACGCTGTGCAAAAACTGAAACCGGAGAACAATTCCGTGGTAATCATTGAGAACATCGGAAACCTTGTATGCCCGGCCATGTTTGACCTTGGTGAACAATCACGGGTAGTCATTATTTCAGTTACAGAAGGAGACGACAAGCCCCTGAAGTATCCGGACATGTTTCAATCCAGTGACCTATGCATCATCAACAAAATCGACTTGCTTCCTTACGTGAACTTTGATTGTGAAAAGGCAAAGACCTACGCACGACAGGTTAATCCTAAATTGGAATTCATAGAGTTGTCTGCAACCCGGGGTCAGGGACTTGATCAGTGGTATCATTGGTTAAAAAGCCGGGTGCACGAGCCGGCCTTCCTGAAATGACGTCATGGCTTCATTTCATCTTCATATTGAAGGCCAGGTTCAGGGTGTGGGCTTCAGACCGTTTGCATATCGGTTGGCCAAAAGACTAAACGTAAAAGGTTGGGTAAGCAATGGCACCGATGGTGTTCATATTGCGTTAACCGGCACCGAAGGAAACATCCGTAAATTTTATCACGAAGCGACTGTTCATCCGCCTGCAAATGCCCGCATCATGAGGCATTCATTTGAGGAGGTGGCGGATGCAGATTACCCGGACTTTCAAATAGTAGATAGTACGGCGGATACCAGCCCCAACCTGTTGCTGACACCCGATCTTGGCTTGTGCGATGCTTGCAGACAAGAAATTCTCGATCCACTTAACCGCAGACACAACTATGCATTTACCACCTGCACCGATTGTGGTCCCCGGTACTCTATCATACAACAACTTCCTTATGACAGAGAATACACCACCATGCGCCCATTTGAGCAGTGCGCACCCTGTCAGGACGAATACCATCATCCGGAAAATCGCCGGTACTTTTCGCAGACCAACTCTTGTCCTTCCTGTGGTGTAGAGCTTGCGCTTCTGAACAATGAAGGCAAACTGATTTCAAAAAGTCAGGATGTTGTTATTTCATTGACCCGTACCGGACTTGAGCACGGAAAGATAGTTTGCCTCAAGGGGATTGGAGGATACCTGTTGCTGGCAGATGCCTCCAACGAAGAAGCGATCAAACTTCTGCGCGAAAGAAAGCACCGCCCGTCCAAACCATTCGCAGTACTTTATCCATCCATTGAGCGCATTCGAGAAGACGCCCATCTGTCACGAGAAGAGGAAGAAGCATTATGCTCCATTGAAGCACCCATTGTTTTGCTGAAATGGAAAGAACATCACCGGGCAGCGGTTTGCCGACGGCAGATTTCGCCCGGATTGAATAAGATAGGGGTCATGTTGCCATACACCCCATTGCTGGCGTTGTTAATGGATAAATGGAAGAAACCAATTCTGGCGACCAGTGGCAACCTCAGCGGATCGCCAATCTATTATCAGGACCATGAAGCCCTAATTAATCTGGCGCCGGTGGCAGACTTCTTTGTGACAAACAATCGCAACATTGTGGTTCCGCAGGATGACAGTGTTATTCAATTTGCGCCGATCAGCCACCAGCGAATTGTTATTCGTCGCTCCAGGGGCTATGCACCTACTTACCTGCCCCATCCCATGAATGGTCGCACGGACACCGTATTGGCCATGGGTGGGGAAATGAAAAGCTCCTTTTCACTGTTGAGGCAGGGCAATGTGTATGTGAGCCAATATCTGGGCGATTTGGAAAACTATCACACGCAGGCCAGCTATCACACCACGCTTGATCATTTGCTTCACCTGTTTAATGCATCCCCGGAAAAGGTAATAGTGGACCTGCATCCGGCCTATTTTTCATCGGCCGCCGGGCGCAAACTGGCCAGGAATTTCGGAGCAGGCTTGGTCACGGTTCAACATCACCTGGCACATTTTTGTGCCGTATTGGGAGAGAACAACCTTATCAATTGTCCTGATCCGATCTTGGGAGTTATATGGGATGGCACCGGATGGGGAGACGATGGAGGAGTATGGGGAGGTGAATTTTTCACTTATTCACACCATACATTCGAGCGGGTTGATCACCTGCCTTACTATGACCATTTGTTGGGCGACAAATTTTCGCGCGAACCTCGACTCTGTGCATTATCGTTGTGCAAAGATGTTCCGCAGGCCGAATCTTTATTGAAAGAAAAATTCACGGAGAAAGAATGGAGCCTGTATACCCGCATGATTGATAAGCCGGGGCCGATGAACACATCAAGCATGGGCCGTCTTTTTGACGCCGCCGCCTCGATTCTTGGTTTGTGTGATAAAACCAGCTATGAAGGGGAAGCCGCCATGTATCTGGAGGCATTGGCATCCAAAGGAACACATGCGGAACTGCCGTCATCGGATCATGGGCCCTTCTCGGTTATTTCTTTGTTTAGTGATCTCGTAGATGGAATCCTGCAGGGTACCTCGCATGATGAGCTTGCGTATCTGTTTCATGTTCGTCTGGCCGACTGGATTGATGAAGTGGCCCGCCGTGAGCAGATTAACTATCTGGCATTTAGCGGAGGCGTTTTTCAAAATGCCGTGCTGATTGATATTATTAAGAACCGTTTGGGAAGCCAATATACCCTGTACTTTCACCAACAGCTCTCACCCAATGATGAGTGCATCAGTTTTGGACAATTGGCATTTGACACTATTCGGATGGGAATACCCGAAAGGTTGATGACCCGAAGAGAATTAGTAACTATTTAAAGATAGAGATCATGTGCTTAGCCATCCCCGGAAAACTTGTCGCCATTACTGGCCAACTGGATGAAACATTCCGTTTTGGCAAAGTTTCATTTGGCGGAATCATGAAAGAGGTTAACCTCTCCATGTTACCCGATGCAAAGGTGGGCGACTATGTATTGGTTCATGTGGGTGTTGCCATCAGCCTGGTCGATGAAGAGGAGGCGCATAAAACCTTTCAATACATCAAGCAGATTGGGGAATTGAGTGAATTGGATAACGAATAAACCTGCGGATTATGAAATATTTATCTGAATTCCGCGATGGAGCTGCTGTTCATGAGCTGGTAGCGGCCATTCGTGCCGTCGTCACCCGCCCCTGGACAATCATGGAGATCTGTGGCGGACAAACCCACAGTCTGGTGAAAAATGGTATCCTCGATATGCTACCCGAACAGATCACCATGGTTCACGGCCCGGGGTGTCCGGTGTGCGTTACGCCACTTGGAATAATTGATGAAGCCATTTACCTCGCAAGCCAAAAAGAAGTCATTCTGTGTTCGTTTGGAGATATGCTTCGAGTACCGGGCTCAACCAGAAGTTTGCTTGAGGTGAAGGCAAGCGGTGGCGATGTGCGTATTGTCTACTCTCCGCTGGAGGCTGTAAAGTTGGCACAGGAAAATCCCGAACGGGAAGTCGTATTCTTTGCAGTGGGTTTTGAGACGACGGCGCCGGCCAATGCCCTCTCGGTGGTTCAAGCCCATAAACTCGGTGTCAATAACTTTAGCATCCTGGCATCTCATGTTCTGGTGCCCCCCGCCATGGAGGCCATACTCAGTGACCCGGAAACACGAATAGATGCCTTTCTCGCAGCGGGCCATGTATGCACCATCATGGGAATGAACGAGTATTACCCCATTGTCGAGAAGTATCACTTGCCTATCGTGGTAACCGGGTTTGAGCCGGTAGACCTGTTACAGGGGATTCTCATGGCCGTTCAGCAGTTGGAAAAAGGAGAGGCAAAGCTGGAAAACCAATATGCACGCGTGGTACAGCGCGAAGGAAACAAATTGGCGCAGGAAACCATTGGTGAGGTGTTTGAAACATCCAACCGAACATGGAGAGGCATCGGAGAAATACCGATGAGTGGCTATGAGGTGAGAGGAAATTATGCGTCCTACAACGCACGACGCAAGTTCAAACTGAATTTGACATCAGTTCCAGAGAATGCTTCTTGTATTTCCGGGGCCATCATGAAAGGTTTGAAGAAGCCCGTTCAGTGTCCTAACTTCGGCACAATGTGCAATCCGGAACATCCACTGGGGGCACCCATGGTAAGCAGCGAAGGAGCATGTGCTGCTTACTATCACTACGCCAATAGCAACCAGGTGCACGCATGACACAACGACTCTCGGTAAAACTGAACTGCCCCTTACCCAAACTCGACTTTGATGTGATTACCATGGGCCATGGCAGCGGCGGCCTGTTGACACACCGGTTGTTGGAGTCAGGTGTATTTGACTTATTAAAAAACGAATACCTCGATCAGCAACATGACGGTGCCATATTTTCTATTCCCGGAAAGATGGCTTTCAGCACGGATAGCTATGTGATCTCTCCTGTATTTTTCCCGGGTGGAAACATTGGTGAACTGGCGGTCAATGGTTCAGTCAATGACCTGGCCATGTGCGGGGCAATTCCAAAGTTTCTTTCGCTTGCCTTTATCATTGAAGAAGGACTGCGCATGGATGAGTTGTGGGAGATTTTGCTGTCGATAAAAGTTGCCAGTGAGAAGGC
>JBGAMI010000030.1:0-45323 GCA_044223085.1 Cyclobacteriaceae bacterium | reverse complement strand
CGGACTTCCTCATGAAGTTCATCAACGAGCAGGGCAAAATTCTGCCCAGCCGTCTTACCGGCAATAGCTGGAAGTATCAGAAGAAGGTTGCTCAGGCCATTAAGCGGGCGCGTCACATCGCGATGCTCCCCTACCTCGGTGACTCATTGAAATAACCTAAAGCTGAACCGACCATGGAAATTATATTGAAGCAGGACGTAACGGGCCTGGGTTATAAGAACGACATCGTAAAGGTAAAGGCAGGTTACGGACGTAACTACCTGATCCCGAACGGCGTTGCCTTGATTGCCAACGAATCCAACAAGCGGATGGTTGCTGAGAACGTACGCCAGATGGCGCACAAGGCAGCCAAGATCAAAGATGAAGCCACTGCATTGGCCGCCAAGATTGGCGACCTCACCATAGAACTGAAGACCAAAGCTGGCGAAAGCGGCAAGATCTTCGGTGCTATTACCGTGTTGCAGGTATCTGATGCCCTCAAGGCCAAAGGCTTTGATGTGGATCGCAAGAAGATATCCTTCAAAGAGCAGCCTAAGGAACTGGGTGAATACGTAGCTCACCTGGATCTCCACAAGGAAGTGAAGCACGATATCAAAGTGAAGGTAGAGGCTGAATAAGCTTTGACCGTAAAAGACTAAAGCCATCCTGCTAACGGGATGGCTTTTTTGTTGGCTAATAGGTTGGTGCCGCACAAGGACGCTGGCTAATTTGAAAGAGCGCATTTTCAGTTAACCGTCATACCCTCGCGCCAACGATGCGCCACCCCTTCGGGGTTGGTTGCGCAACATCAATATTGAGGTCTAGAAACATATCACTCCCCTTCGGGGTTCATGATCAAAGGGCCTAATACAGAAGAATATTATCCTTTGCACCCCGAAGGGGTGACATACTTATAGCCCCAGGCGGAACACCTGTATTGAAACCTCGAAGGGGTGGCACATTTCCGCTTTCGGGATTCCGAGTCTTGTAACATTTCTCCCCTTCAGGGTTCATAATCGAGGATCCTAATACAGACGACGAATATTATCCTTTGCAACCCCGAAGGGGTGATATACTTCTAGCCCCGGGCGGAACACGTGTATTGAAACCCCGAAGGGGTGGCACATTTCCGTGTTCGGGATTCCGAGTCTTGTAACATTTCTCCCCTTCGGGGTTCATGATCGAAGGGCCTAATACAGAAGAATATTTTCCTTTGCAACCCCGAAGGGGTGACATACTTATAGCCCCGGGCGGAACACCTGTATTGAAACCCCGAAGGGGTGGCACATTTCCGCTTTCGGGATTCCAAGCAGTAGACAATCACATAAACCGTCAAATGTTTTGACCATGAATTTCTTCGAATTCACATATTCTTGAGATGTTAAACTAAATTCTCATGGCAGGCACATTCACGCAACTTCATGTTCAGGTAGTTTTTGCCGTATACCGAAGACAGAGCCTTATCCATCCATCGTGGCAAGAAGAGCTCAATAAATACATTTCGGGAATCATCAAAAATAAGGGCCAAAAGCCAATCATGGTAAACGGTGTACCTGATCATATTCATATTTTCTTTGGAATGAAGCCTAACTGCAGTGTATCTGATCTGACCAGGGATATAAAAAATAACTCGTCCGGTTTTATCAATGATTACAAAATACCTAATGGGAAGTTTGCCTGGCAGAGTGGATTTGGTGCGTTTTCGTATTCAGCATCAGAGATTGATCAAGTGTACAAGTACATCCAGAACCAGCAACTGCATCATCAAAAAGCTTCATTCCGGGAGGAGTATATTGAATTACTTAATCAGCATAGGGTAGAATATGAAGAAAGATATCTTTTTGATTAGGAGGATTCAGATGGAGCCCTACTTTGATGATGTGCCACCCCTTCGGGGTTGTTGCGCAGCATCAAATTGAGGTCTAGAAACATATCACCCCTTCGGGGTTCATGATCGAAGGGCCTAATACAGACTAATATTATCCTTTGCAACCCCGAAGGGGTGACATACTTATAGCCCCAGGCGGAACACCTGTATTGAAACCCCGAAGGGGTGACACATTTCTCAGTAAAGATTCCGCAACAACCAATAATGACGAAGAACCCAAGGCATTTCCAATCTCTACTCACCCTTCCCTTCTATCGCATCAACCAGGTTATTGTACCACCCTTCACCGTATTTTCTGATCAAAGGCTCTTTCAAAAACTGGTACAATGGCACGCCCAGTGACTTGCCAAACTTACAGGCGTCCGAACAGATAGACCACTTGTGGTAATTCACCGCTTCAAAGTCCTTCTTCTTCGTAATGCGAATGGGATACAAATGACAGGAGATCGGCTTTCGGAATTTCACTTTGCCGTCCAGATAGGCTTGCTCAATACCGCACTTTAAAACTCCCTTTTCATCGTAATGCGCATAGGCACATTCCTTGCCTCCGATGGTGGGGGTGGAATAGTCGCCATCTTCATCCAGAATATAGGGTCCCTGCTCCCTGATGGCCGCTCGTCCCTCCTCGGTGAGGTAGGGTGAAACAGCTTGCTGAATTTCATGCATCACGGGCAACTCGTCTTCCTCCAAAGGCGCACCCAGATCGCCCTCCACACAACATGCTCCTTTGCATTTCTCCAGATGACAGACAAACTCAACGGTCTTAATGTCATCCGAAACCAGAATATCTCCTACCTGAATCATATTAAGTCTCTTCACGGGTGGTAATGCGATAATGTTAGTTTAGATGGTCCGGCCTGGGGCTATAGCTGCGATTCATTGGCGATCCATCTGCTGTTCAGTGAACCTTCGCTCATCCTTCGCTGATCCTTCGCTCAATCGGCCTCTTTTTGGGTGCTTTTCAGAAGCGGGCCGTCTGTGTCTCTCCCTTTTTCTTCTGGTAAAATACCTTGTCGGCAATATAACACTGCCGCTCAATCTCTGCATGCACAACCCCTTCTTTGTCAATCCATCGGATCACGAAGGTCTTGGTGGCATGCCCTGACTCCTTTACCTGGTGTTTAATGCTCTCCAGGTCTTCGTGGGTAATCCGGAGTACCGCATACACCGCGGTTTTGGCGGGCTTCTTAAATCGGATATGCGCTGCCTTATCCCAAACCACATATTTGTCCCCCAGCATCCGGATCAGCATGACCATGTAAAACGGGTCAGATGCCGCAAACAGGCTTCCGCCGAAGATGGTACCCACATAATTCCGGGTCCAGAGGTTAACCCGTAACCGGAGGTGCACTTCCGACCAATCACCAGCCCAGAAAAGAATCTTGCCGCCCGTGCCAAAATACATCGGGTACCAGTTCATCAGCCTGCGAAACGATGAACTCCTGAATGATTCTTTCTTCTCGGTACGTAAAAAATCAGGTTTCATTCAGGCAAACGTTTGCCAAAATTATCATGCAAATCGGCAATATCATTACGTCGGCCGGGTTAACTTGCCAAACTTTTTTGCATGAACTATACCGACAACCTGAATCCCGCCCAACTCGAAGGGGTGATCAATACCGAAGGACCCTGCATGCTGATTGCAGGTGCGGGATCGGGAAAGACGCGGGTACTTACCTACCGCATCGCCCACCTGATCAAGAGCCAGGGCGTCGATCCGTTCAACATCATGGCATTGACCTTCACGAACAAGGCGGCCCGGGAAATGCGCGAGCGGATAGAGCATGTGGTGGGATCTGATGCCCGTAACTTGTGGATGGGCACCTTCCACTCTGTATTTGCACGGATTCTGCGGGCGGAGGCACATCACCTCGGATATCCCAATAGTTTCACAATTTACGACACCGACGACTCCAAGACCCTCATCAAGCAGGTGGTCAAGGAAATGGGACTTGATGAGACACAGTACAAACCCAACATCGTTTACAACCGCATTTCAGGTGCCAAGAACCGCCTGGTCAGTTGGCAGGAATACCTGTCCAATGCTGTGCTGATGGGCGACGATGCCGCCAACATGAGGCCGGAAATAGGCAACATCTATAAGAACTACGCCCTGCGCTGCTTCAAGTCGGGCGCCATGGACTTTGATGACCTGCTCTTCAACGCGGACAAACTCTTCCGTGAGCACCTGGAAGTACTCAATAAATATCAGCACCGCATCAGCTATATCCTGGTCGATGAGTTTCAGGACACGAACCTGTGCCAGTACTTTATCGTCCGCAAACTGGCGGCGGTAAAGCAAAACATCTGCGTGGTGGGCGACGACGCCCAAAGTATCTATGCGTTTCGCGGCGCCGACATCAGCAACATCCTGAAAGGCGGCCAACAGCGTAATCGCGAAGAACAAAGCACAGATTCCAAAGGATGTCTGGACCGCGAATGAAGAAGGAAACCTCATTGAACTGATCAAGGCTGTATCGGATAATGAGGAAGGCAAACTGGTTGCCACTTCCATCTTCGAAGAAAAGATGCAGCACCAGTTGCGCTTTTCTGATTTTGCTATCCTCTATCGCACCAACAGCCAGAGCCGGGCCATAGAAGAAGCCCTGCGGAGGATGAACATCAAATACAAGGTGGTAGGCGGACTTTCTTTCTATCAACGGAAAGAGATCAAAGACCTCCTCGCCTACCTGCGATTCTCCATCAACCAGCAGGATGAAGCATCGTTCCGCCGCATCATCAACCTCCCCAAGCGCGGCATCGGTGATTCCACCGTTGACAAGATCGTGTTGGCAGCTAACGATCATGCCATCACCATCTGGGAAGTATTACAAAATGCAGCCTCCTTTCTCGGCGGTCGTGCCGCAGGACCCATCGACGACTTTGTAACGATGATCCGCCGGTTCGAACTGGAGATTCAGCGCAAGGATGCCTTTGAGGCTGCCTCCGAGATTGCCAAGGGTTCGGGGCTATTGCGCGAACTCTACGCCGATAAGACCGTCGAAGGACTCAGTCGTTATGAGAACGTTCAGGAATTACTGAATGCCATTAAGGAATTTACCGATGACCCGGAGCGCGAGGACAAGGGCCTCGGTGCCTTCCTGCAAGAGGTGTCACTAATTACCGGCCAGGACGAAGACAAAGACAAAGACCCGGAAAAGGTCACGTTGATGACCATACACATGGCCAAGGGTTTGGAGTTTGGATATGTTTATATCGTCGGGCTGGAAGAGGACCTTTTTCCTTCGCAAATGATGCTCAGCAGCCGGGCCGACCTGGAGGAAGAGCGTCGACTGTTTTATGTGGCTATAACCCGGGCAAAGAAGCGGCTGTTTTTCACTTATGCCCTTACCCGCTATCGCTTTGGGCGGCTCAAGAACTGTGAGCCCAGTCGTTTCCTGGACGATGTGAACCCCAATTTCATCAAGGTGAGCACCAAGTATGCGGGCATCGATTCTATGCCGGCACCGGGTGGTTATGCCCGGAACTTCGTCTCCGGAATGAAGAAGACCATTTCGTCGCAACCAGTAGCCAGGCCAACAGCCTACCGGGCTCCTGCCGACTTTACCCCCAGCGACACCTCTTTGTTGAAAGAAGGTATGAAGGTAGAACACCCCAAATTCGGTTTCGGACAGGTGGTCAAACTGGATGAAACCGGTGCCGACCGCAAGGCCCGCATCCATTTTGCCGATTTTGGAGAAAAGACCTTATTACTTAGCTTTGCCAAGCTTAAGATTCATGAGAACTAGGCGAAACTTACACGCCGCAAAACCCAAAGCATTTTGAAACTTCCCGAGTACAACTCACAGCGACCCCTGATTATCCTGAAAGAATATGGTCGCAATGTCCAGGAGATCGTTGCCTATATCCGCACTGTAGAAGACAAGGCCAAGCGCACCGAGCTGGCCTATACCCTGATTGAATTGATCAAGCAATTGAATCCCACCGTGCGCGAGTCGGCGGAAAATCCCCAGCGGCTCTGGGATGACCTGTTCATCATTGCTGACTTCAACCTGGATGTAAACAATCCATTTAATCCACCCGAAAGAGACATTCTCTCCAAGCGTCCCAAGCAGGTGCCCTATCCCCAAACGGAGGTCCGCTTCAAGCACTATGGCAAGAATATCGAGCGGCTGGTGAAAGAAGCGTTGAAGAAAGAAGACCCCAAAGAACGTGAAGACGCCGTGATCTACCTGGGCAAGCTGATGAAGACATTTTACAGCAGCTGGAATAAAGAAGTACTGGATGATGTGGTGATTCTGAAGGACATTCAGTTGATGTCGGGTGGCAAACTCAGCATGAGCATCGACAAGATCCGCGAAGACAACCTGTTCGAAAAGCTGTATCGCGAAAAGAAAGCTCCTTATCCACAAGGTGGCGGGCATCCTGGTCATCAGGGACAGCGTCGTCAGGGTGGTGGCGGCGGCGGTGGTCGTCCCTTTAAAAAGCGCTTCAACCCGCATCGCAGAAGAGATCAATAATGAGTTCATTTCGTATTCAGGGCGGCAAACGCCTGAAGGGTGAGATTACTCCCCAGGGCGCCAAGAACGAAGCCCTTCAGATTTTATGTGCGGCCCTGCTCACCTCAGAGCCTGTCACCATTCACAACATACCGGATATTGTTGACGTCAATAAACTCATTGAGCTATTGGGTGATCTCGGTTGCAAGGTTGAAAAGCTCAGCCAGGGAAGTTATCGCTTTACCGCATCCTCCATCAACATCCAGCACCTGGAGACTGAATCATACCGCAAGAAAGCTGCGGCACTGCGTGGTTCGGTCATGTTATTAGGACCGATTCTTGCCCGCTTTGGCAAGGCCAGTATTCCCAAGCCGGGCGGCGACAAGATTGGCAGACGCCGGCTGGACACTCACTTTCTTGGATTTCAAAACCTCGGTGCCAAGTTCAATTTCGATTCAGCCGGAAACCTGTTCCATATTGATGCCTCCGAACTAAAAGGATGCTACATGCTGCTCGATGAGGCATCCGTTACCGGAACGGCCAACATCCTGATGGCTGCTTCGCTTGCCAAAGGCACGACGACGATTTATTATGCTGCGTGTGAGCCTTATCTGCAGCAACTCTGCCACATGCTTAACCGCATGGGCGCCAGGATCAGCGGGATAGGTTCCAACCTGCTCACCATAGAGGGCGTTACTTCACTCAAAGGTACCGAGCATACCCTCCTGCCCGACATGATTGAGATAGGTAGTTTCATCGGTCTGGCTGCCATGACCCAATCGGAGATTACCATCAAGAATTGCCGGCTGGATATGCTGGGTATTATCCCGGACACTTTCCGGAAGCTTGGCATCAAGATGGAGTTTCGGGGCGACGACATCTATATTCCTTCTCAGGAGCACATCGAGATTGAGAGTTTTATTGATGGTTCCATTCAGACCATTTCTGATGCGCCCTGGCCCGGATTTACTCCTGACCTGATCAGCGTAGCGCTGGTGGTGGCCACCCAGGCCAAAGGAACCGTGCTCATTCACCAGAAGATGTTCGAGAGCCGACTCTTCTTTGTGGACAAGCTGATTGACATGGGGGCGCAGATCATTCTATGTGATCCGCACCGTGCCACCGTGACCGGCCTGGACAGAAAGTATCCATTGCGAGGGATCAAGATGTCCTCTCCGGACATACGCGCAGGTGTCGCACTACTGATTGCCGCGTTGTCGGCGCAGGGTGAAAGTGAGATCTCTAACGTCGAGCAAATTGACAGAGGGTATCAGGACATTGAAGCGCGGTTGAAGAAACTCGGTGCACAGATAGAGCGGGTGTAATCCTAAAAGTCGAGCTTCACCCCCACCGGGCAATGATCTGATCCGTGGTATTGGTCATAGATGAACGCATCTTTAACGGCGGGCATGACACGGTGGTCTACCAGAAAATGATCAATCCGCCAGCCTACATTCTTTTCGCGCCCACTGGTAACAAAACTCCAATACGAATACTTAGCCTCGGTCGGATACAGGTGCCTGAAGGTATCCACCAATCCGGATTCAAGCAATCGGCTGAACCCATCGATTTCGCGCTGGGTATAGCCCGCTGATTTGTTATAATTCTCTTTCGGTCGCGCCAGATCGATAGCCTGGTGGGCCACATTAAAATCTCCACAGGTAATTACCGGCTTGCGCTTCCGCAACCAGGCGATGTAGTCTGTGAAGGCGGCATCCCATCGTTCACGATAATCAAGTCGCGCCAGGGCGTCTCCCGCGTTGGGTGTGTACACCGTCACCAGAAAGTAATTGGTGAACTCTGCCGTGATCACACGCCCCTCCTGATCAAACTCTTCCAGTCCAATATCATAGGTTACCCTCACCGGTTCTTGCCTGGTAAGGATGGCAGTACCCGAATAGCCTTTTCTCGCTTTGGACGAATTCACGTAGGTGTGATATCCCTTCAACACAGACAACGTTTCGGCAGACTCATCTTCCGCAGCCTTGGTCTCCTGCAGACAAAGCACGTCAGGGGCAATCGCCTTTACACTGGCCGCAAATTCCTTCTTCACGATGGCCCGGATACCATTGACATTCCAGGATACTAGGTGCAGGGTCGACATGAATTCGTGTTTCTGGGGATAAGGTCTATTTCACTTTCAGAAAGTCATACTTCACAAACGCTTCCATGGCTTCATACTCAGCAAGGCCAAGGGCATTATACGCCTCTGCGGTGGCGTGGTTCCGATCCTCCGCCCGTACCCAGAATTCCCGCTTATCATTTCCCGGGAAGACCGCACTGTCCTTTTGAGACTGGTGCTTGAATACAGCCCTTCGCTTGCGCATCAATTCGTCCGGGCTCAGCGGGACTGCCATTTCGATTTCGTCGATGTCCCACTCCTGCCAGGCACCGCGGTACAACCACACAAAGCAGTCTTTCATGTAAGGCTTGCGCTTCAATCGGCGCAGTGCTTCGAAGATGGCAGCCAGACAAACCCGGTGGGTACCGTGGGGATCTGACAAATCTCCCGCAGCATATATCTGATGCGGCTTGATCTTCTCAATCAGGTCGACAATGATCTGAATGTCTTCTTCACCAATAGGTTTCTTCTTAACGGTGCCGGTTTCATAAAACGGCATGTCGAGGAAATGAGCTTTGGAATCTGGAATGCCGGTATACCGACATCCGGCCTTGGCTTCACCCCGACGAATCAAACCTTTTATGGTCATCACCTCCGGAATATCCACTTCACCCGGTTTCTTGTCGCGGATGGAGGTGAGAATCTTCTTGTAGAATTTCTGACCATCGGCTTTGTTCAGTCCGAATGCCGAATTGAAATCACGTACAAAATCCGCAAAGCGCACGGCGTCGTCGTCGAACACTGCGATATTTCCGGAAGTCTGGTATGCCACGTGGACATCATGGCCCTGGTCTACCAGGCGAATAAAGGTCCCTCCCATTGAAATTACGTCATCATCCGGATGCGGGCTGAAAATCAATACCCGCTTGGGGAAAGGCTTCGCGCGTTCGGGGCGGTTACTATCATCTGCTTTGGGTTTTCCGCCTGGCCAACCGGTAATGGTATGCTGCAACTGATTAAACACCTTGATGTTAACCTGATAGGCCGAACCATGTTCAGTTACCAGGTCGCCCATGCCATGCTCCATGTAATCATAATTGGTCAGCTTAAGGATAGGCTTCTTAACAGTCTGACAAAGCCACACAACGGCCTTGCGGGTAAGGCGCTCATCCCAGTCACAGCTATCAAGCAGCCATGGTGTTTTGATCCGGGTGAGGTTAGAGGAAGCAGCTTCATCCAACACCACCAGGGCGTTCGGGTGCTTCTGCAGAAAGGTGGATGGCACCTGGTCAGTGATCGGTCCTTCTACGGCCTTCTGGATGATGGGCGCCTTGCCCTCACCCCACGCCATCATGATGGTGCGCTTGGTCTTGAGGATAGTACCCACACCCATGGTGATCGCCTTGCGGGGAACGTTTTCTTCTCCGAAGAAGTCGCTGGCCGCATCAATACGCGTCACCTGGTCCAGGGTAATCATACGGGTAAGGGTGCGCTCGGAGGAACCCGGTTCGTTAAAGCCGATGTGTCCCGTACGGCCAATACCCAGTACTTGTATATCAATGCCACCGAGGTCATCAATCTTCTTTTCATAGGACTTGCAGAAGGCGGCTACCCGCTCCTTGGGCAATGTCCCGTCAGGTATGTGAATGTTCTTTCTGGGAATGTCGATATGGTCAAATAAATGCTCATGCATGAACCGCACATAACTCTGCAAGGAGTTCTTTTGCATGGGATAATACTCATCCAGGTTGAATGTGATGACATTTTGAAAACTCAGTCCCTGCCTATGCATTTTTACCAGTTCGGCATAGACCCGGGTGGGTGTAGACCCCGTGGCCAACCCCAGCACACAGTATTTATTCTCCTTTTGCCGCTGACGAATCAGGGTAGCAATCTCTTTGGCAACAAAAACAGAAGCTTCTTCAGAATTCTGAAAAATCCGGGTTGGGATCTTTTCGCTTGTCGTGGACGTGATCATATTTTGACTAATGGAACTACAATACTACAATTTCAAACGTAAATATTTATGGATGGCTTGATAACAAGCCATCAATGGTTCTCTGCCAACTCTGAGGACTGTGAACTTTCAGGCAATGAAATCACCCACAATCCGATGAAGGTGGCCAGGCCATTGAAAAATACCAGTTCAAGTCCTATGCGGTATGTTTCAAACAGATATTCCTGGTAGTAATCCAGCAACAGACAAACCAATGGCGATGCGATTGTGACATAAACCACCAGGTGGTCACGCACCTGACGACGGGTGATCATGCCAAAGGCAAATAACCCCAGCAACGGCCCATAGGTATAGCCGGCGGCCTTCAGGATCACCGAGATCATACTCGGGTCATCTCTCCAGCGGAAAAACATGACGAATACAAAAAACAATGCGGCAAAAAACAGGTGCACCCCCTTCCGGACACGCATACGTCTCGCTTCATTCCAGTCCTTGCGGCGGTTAATACCAATAATGTCGATGCAGGTGGATGAAGTAAGGGCTGTGATGGCACCGTCGGCACTGGGGAAGAGCGCAGAGATAAGTGCGATAATAAACACAATGGAAAGCGCGGGAGGCAGGTAATTCAGGGCAACAGCAGGAAACAGATGGTCACCCACGGCGGTGATTCCCTGATCCGCAGCGTAAACATGCAACAAACCGCCAAGAAACAAGGATAGCATATTGCCAATCACAAAAATCACTGAAAAGGTCAGCATGTTCTTTCGGGAGTCGGCAAGGGTCTTAACACTGATATTCTTCTGCATCATCTCCTGGTCCATTCCCACCATGGTGATCATGATCAGCGTTCCTGCCAGAATTTGTTTCACAAAAAAGGAATTGCTGGATACATCATAATCAAAGAACCGGGTATATCCCTTGGCTTCCATGGCCTGAAAGCCTGAGAAAACATTCAGGTCCAGTGAATTCAACAAATATCCGATGGTGATGATCAGCCCGCCTACAATAAATGACGTTTGCAGGGTATCTGTCCAGACAATTGTCTTGACACCTCCCTCAAAAGTATAAACGAGGATCATCCCCAGGATAATCAAAGTAGTCACCCAGAACGGCAATCCAAAGCTCTGGAGTATTCCATCATGAAGAATCCGCACTACCAGGAACAACCTGGCAGTTGCACCCAGGGTTCTGGACAAGATGAAGAACGAAGCACCGGTCTTATAGGACTGAAAGCCCAATCTCACCTGCAGGTAGGTGTAGATTGACGTGAGATTGAGTTTATAGTACAACGGCAACAGCAGGTAGGCAATGAGAATAAAGCCAATGAAGTTACCGAGTATGATCTGTGCATAAATGAATCCCTGTTGCCCTACGGCGCCAGGCACTGACACGAACGTGACGCCGCTGAGCGTGGTGCCGATCATACCAAATGCCACCAGCATCCAACTGCTGTTGCGGTTGCCAATAAAGAATGACTCATTGTTTGCGCCCTTGCTCGTCGCCCAGGCTACTGCCATCAGCAGCACAAAGTATCCGATGATCACTGAAAAGAGAAGGGTTGGCGACATGCGCGTTGGTTTGGTTCAGTTGCAGTATGATTATTCCGGAAAGGAAATCTTTCCCATGGTAACGGCAGGAATCCCTGATCGCTTGCCGAAAGGAATTGCCTTGCCGGCAATCGTCTCGTTCGCCAGTACAGCAAACAACATAGCTTCTTTGGCATCACCGGGTATCCCAATTTCATCTGTTGATCTGACAGCGGATACGTTGAGTAAGTACTGAATCTGTTCCACCATCAACGGGTTATGACGCCCGCCTCCACTCACGTAGATTTCAATCTTTCTTTTTCCCACCACCTGACGAATTGCATCAGCGATGGTCTCGGCCGTAAAACGGGTAAGGGTCGACATCACGTCGGCAAAAGGCAGGTCGCTGGTGCCAGACTTCTGCTGTGCGGCTTGCACGTACGCCAGGTTGAACAATTCAGGGCCGGTGGTTCGCGGCAGCGGCAACTGAAAAAAGGAATGCGACTTCAACGCCTGCAACAGTCCACCATGAATGGTACCCTTGCGGGCGATGGCGGAATCCCGGTCGAAGTACATTCCCGGAGTTTGTTTTCGTACCGTTTGATCTAGCAACGTGTTGCCCGGACCGGTATCTGTAACGAAGACCTTACTGGCATCACGGCCTGCGGGCAGAAAAGTGAAGTTCCCGATTCCACCAACGTTCAACAGGATGCGGTTCTCGCGCGGATGCGTGAGCACCAGGTAATCCCCATAGACGGCCAAAGGCGCGCCCTCTCCTCCTTTGGCAATGTGCTTTTGCCTGAAGTCGCTTACCGTAATTATTCCTGTGGCTACCGCCAGATGATCTCCGTCTCCAATCTGCAATGTTGCATTCCCTGGCTCCGCAGGGTGTTGAAAAGCCGGGGCATGGAATACGGTTTGCCCGTGGGAGGCGATCAAATCAACCTTCGTGGCAGGCACCTTCCATTTTTTCAAGCATGACAATATAATCTCAGCATGCAACCGGGCGAGACGCGGATTCAGTAAACACAGTTGCTGAAAATCGACCTGTCGTTTGGCAAATACTGTCGCCAGGTCCGACCTGGTTTCCGGTGAATACGGTACCGTTTCAAACTGAAGCAGTTTGATTTTCGTTTTGAGTCCTGCACCGGAAACGGCACACAAGGCAACATCCAGGCCATCCATCGAAGTGCCAGACATCAGGCCGACAATGATCCGGGTCTTTTTGCCGGACATGCGCACCAGCTTCGACAGGTTCCTATTCATGATGCTAAAAGTAAAAATAAACAGACCCGTTCTAAAACGGTTCGTCATTAATCCGATCCAACCCACCTGCAGATTGGCCCGGGCCGGTTGCAAGGGCACGGATGAACATTACCTTTGTTGCCATGTCCAGCTTCCGCACTGAAGTACCCATAGAACCGGCTCCATTTTCTTTGGACCACCGGTCAGGTATTGTCACGCTGGGCTCCTGCTTTTCCGACACAGTCGGACTAAAGTTGTTGGCTAACAAGTTTAGGGTCGCTCCCAACCCATTGGGCACGGTTTACAACCCAATCTCCATTCACCGGCTATTAACCTATTGTCTTGGGCAACCTGTTCCCGACGCATCTGCCTGGCAACAGAGTGGTGAGCGCTGGGTGCATCCCGATTTCCACAGTCGATTCAGCGGATTGGAAAAGGAAATGGCAATCAAAGCTCTCAACGCCGCCATGACCGACACCGTGAGGTACCTGGCGCCACCCAGCACGGTTATCCTGACATATGGCACGGCCTGGGTTTTTGAATCAGAACAGACCGGGCAAATTGTTGCCAACTGTCATAAGCTACCCGCCTCCCATTTTCGCCAAAGGCTGCTGCAGGTGGACGAAATTGTATCCGATTTTATTCGGTTAAAGAACCTGTTGAATGAACGCGGAGTGAACCGCGTAATTTTAACCGTAAGTCCGGTGCGCCATGTGAAGAGCACCCTGGAACGCAACAGTGTCAGCAAGAGCGTGCTACGTATGGCATGCCATCAACTCAGTCATGAAGTGGAATCGGTGAGTTATTTTCCAGCCTTCGAAATTATGATGGATGACCTGCGTGATTACCGGTTTTATACCAGTGATATGATTCATCCCTCAGAAGTTGCCGGGGATTATATCTGGGAGAAATTCAGCAGCGCTTATTTTAGCAAGGCTACCCAGGAAGTTATCGCTGCCTGGAAAGATCTGAGTAAGGCCCTTCAACACCGCCCCTTTCATCCGGAGAGCGCCGGGCACCTGAAGTTTTTGCGAGATATTCAAAGCAAACTAAAGTCACTGTCCACTCAGATTGATGTATCAGAAGAATTGCAATCGCTGGAATCCCAATTGAACCAGCCATGACGCACCAGCATACCAACCGCCTCGCGCAGTCCACGAGTCCTTACCTGCTTCAACACGCCCACAATCCCGTCGATTGGTATGAGTGGGGTGAAGAAGCCTTGCAGAAGGCGAAGCGGGAAGACAAACCCCTGCTCGTGAGTATCGGATACTCTTCGTGCCACTGGTGCCATGTGATGGAGCGTGAGTCGTTCGAAAGTGAATCGATCGCTGCGTTGATGAATGAACATTTCGTCTGCATCAAGGTAGATCGCGAAGAGCGACCGGATATCGATCAGATTTACATGGAAGCCGTACAGGCGATGCAACAAAATGGAGGCTGGCCGTTGAATGTATTCCTCACACCAGACCAAAAACCTTTTTGGGGCGGCACCTATTTCCCGCCACAATCCTGGGCTTCGGTGCTACAACAATTGTCAAAGGTGTATCGTGAACGCCGTAAAGACATTGACGATTCAGGGGAAGAGTTGCGCAAGCACCTGCAGTCTTCCGATGGACAACGTTTTGCCCGTGATCCGGCGACAGCCACATTCTCAAAACGCCAGTTGGCCAACATGGCCGCCCTGTTACAGAAACGATTTGATCACACGTATGGCGGAATGGACAAGGCACCCAAGTTCATTATGCCATCGATATGGCTTTATCTACTGCGCCATCATGGTCTCAGTGGTGATGAGGCATCCTTACAGATGGTGACAAAGACCATCAACAAAGTTCTACAGGGTGGTATCTATGATCAACTGGGGGGTGGATTCTCCCGCTATTCAGTTGATGGCAAGTGGTTCGCTCCTCACTTTGAGAAGATGTTATACGACAACGGCCAGATGCTGTCGTTGCTGGCTGAAACCTTTGCCGTGACGGGCGACCGTGAGCTGACCCGGGCATTTCGCGAAACCGTAGATTGGCTCAACCGCGAGATGAGTCATCCCGATGGGGGATTCTATTCCGCACTTGATGCCGACAGTGAAGGAGAAGAGGGTCGCTTTTATACCTGGACCTGGGAAGAACTCAATGCCGTGTTGCCTGCCGGAGATGTCACCCGGGAATACTACAATGCCAGTCCGGAAGGAAACTGGGAACACGGCAGGAACATACTCTTTCGGACCGACAACGAGTCGCGGTTCATGAGTGACTATAACATCAACAAGCATGACCTGGATATCCTGGTGGCAGATGGCCGGAAGAAATTACTCGAGGTCCGTGATCGACGGATTCGCCCAAGCCTGGATGATAAGGTGCTGACCGGTTGGAATGCAATTACCATTCAAGGCTTGCTGGATGGATACCGGACGATCGGCGAGCCCGCCTATCTCGATCGGGCTGTGCGTTGCATGGAATTTCTCGAGAACAACGTGATGGCAGACGGGAAAGTGTTTCGGGCATTCAAGAATCATCACTCCAAAACGGAGGGCTTTCTTGAAGACTATGCATTTCTTATTCAGGCTTATACCTCGTTATATGAAACAACATTTGATGAGCATTGGATCCGTCGCGCTGAACATTGGTGTGAATATGTTCTTGAACACTTCTACGATCCGGCAGATGGATATTTTTTCTACACCTCTTCATCAGCCGAGGCGCTCATCGCACGAAAGAAGGAGATTTTTGACAACGTAATCCCGTCCTCCAACGCGGTGATGGCCCGAAACCTGCATAAACTGGGCACTATGCTCGAAAACCAGGGATGGATAGGCCTGGGACGCACCATGACCGCCCGCTTAATTTCAACCATTGAATCAGAGCCCTCCTACCTGTGCCACTGGGGCATTGCTGTATGTGAATTTATTGCCGGATATGCAGAAACGGTAATTGTTGGCAAGCAATATGAAGTCTATCGCTCGATGCTTCAACGCAAGTTCCTTCCCTTTGCCTGCTGGATGGGTTGCGAAAAACAGGGAACCTTACCCTTGTTGGAAGGTCGTGAATCCAAAGATGACAAAACCTGGATCTACGTATGTAAAGACAAGACCTGCCAACTACCTGTTGAATCTGTTGAAGCCGCATTGACTCAATTGCGAACCCCATGAGATACATCATCATTCTTGCATCGCTCATTGCCTGCTCGAAGCCAGAACCTCCTGCAGCGATCGGACCAGTGCCTTCCCCCTCACAGCTTGCCTGGCACGACATGGAGATGAATGCCTTTGTCCATTTTACCACCAACACCTTCACCAATCGTGAATGGGGCTATGGCGATGAAAGCCCTGCGGTATTTCAGCCCACGGCCTTTGATGCGGATCAATGGGTGCGAACGTTCAAAGAAACGGGCTTCCAGGGAGTCATCCTTACCTGCAAGCACCATGACGGTTTTTGCCTGTGGCCCAGCCAGTACACCGACCATTCTGTAAAATCCAGTCCATGGAAGAATGGCCAAGGCGATGTAGTACTTGAAGTAGCTACCGCATGCAACAAGTATGGTCTTAAGTTTGGTATCTATGTTTCGCCTTGGGACCGGAATCACGCCGACTACGGAAGTCCTGCCTATGTCATCTACTACCGCAATCAATTAACGGAGCTGTTTACCAACTATGGTCCACTCTTTGAGATGTGGTTTGATGGGGCGAATGGTGGTGACGGGTACTATGGCGGCAAACGGGAAAAGCGAAGCATACAGGGAAGCACCTATTATGACTGGCCAGCGACCCTTGATCTGGTTCGCCGCATAGAACCCAACATTATCTTCTTCAGTGACGCCGGGCCGGGGGTGCGTTGGGTAGGCAATGAGCGCGGGATCGCCGGCGAAACCAATTGGAACACCATCACGCCCGATACCTTATATGCCGGCAAGGGAGGCATCGAAAAACTCCTGAACACTGGTGACGAACATGGCACCGCCTGGATACCTGCAGAAGTTGATGTATCAATCCGGCCCGGATGGTTTTATCATGCCTCTGAAGACAGCCTCGTGAAGACACCCGAAGACCTCTTCTCCATCTACCTCAATTCAGTGGGTCGGGGTTCAACCCTCCTATTGAATGTACCTCCTGATCGCCGCGGACTGCTGCATGAAAAAGATGTTGCAGCGCTGGAGGGATTCCGGAAATTACTCGATGAGCGACTGGGACATAACCTGATCAACGAGGCTACCCTAACTGCCAGCAATACCCGCGGTAATGATACCCGGTTTAGTGTGCAAAATCTTGTTGACCCGCAGGATAGCACCTATTGGGCTACCGATGACGGGATCAATTCAGGTACCCTTGACATCGCATTTACGGATGACCGGGAAGTGCACTATCTGGTGCTGACCGAATACTTACCACTGGGTCAACGGGTGAAGAGCTTTACGGTTGAGACCGTGCAAGACAACGAATCAAAGTCTATTTTCACCGGAACCACCATAGGACATAAGCGCATCATTCCCTTACCATCCATCCGCACCAAACACCTGCGTGTGCGTTTTACTGATGCCCGGGCAAGTCTGGTGTTATCGGGGGTGGCTGCGTATTGAGCGCGTTGTTACTGGCCCGGTAAGTTTCTACTTTTAGCGCGTGGCCATGCCCTCTTCAGAAAATCGTATAACACTTTTTGCCGACCTGGTGCTGCCCGTGCCGGTGCCGAGGTTGTTTACCTATCGAGTACCTGCCGACTGGAACAATCTGGTAATGAGGGGTATGCGTGTAATTGTACCTTTTGGAACGAGAAAAATTATAACCGGCATCATCGCCGAGATTCACGAGAAGCCTCCAACAGATTATGAGGCGAAGTATATCCTCGAACTGTTGGACGACCATGAGATTATCACTGAACGGCAGTTTCAGCTGTACAACTGGATGGCATCCTATTACCTCTGCACGCCCGGTGAAGTATTGAATGCCGCTCTTCCATCCGGTCTCAAACTATCGAGTGAGTCGATGGTACAGCTTCATCCGGGATTTGTACTGGATGACAGTGAATTTGATTTTTCCGACAAGGAACGGATGCTGCTCAACCACCTCCGTACCGAAGCCATGTCGTACAGTGACATCTCCCGACTGCTGGGTGCCAAATCCATTTATAGCATCCTCAAGTCACTGAGTGGAAAAGAAGCCATTGTTTTGTTTGAGAAGGTAAAGGAGAAATTCAGGCCCAAAACGGAGACTTATTACCGCATTACCGCCGCTTATTCCGGAAAGAAAAAGCTGGAGGCATTATTTGAACAGCTGAGCAGCAAACCAAAGCAGGAGGCCCTGGTTCTGAAGTACCTGCAGGAAGTGCCGGTCTTCAACAATCCTGCGCTGAATGAAAAGGGCTTGAGCCGTCGACAACTATTGGGTGATGATGGCTCGGAGTCCTCGCTGCGAACCCTGATCAAATCAGGCATACTCGAAGAATTTCTGGTGATCGTACCCCGATTTGGATTTGAAGATGAACAGTCACCCATTCCAATCCAGTTGAGTGCGATGCAAATGCAAGTACGCGATAAAATTCTTGCAGACTTTGAAACAACGGGAGCTGCGTTGTTGCATGGTATCACTGGCAGTGGCAAGACGGAGATTTATATCGATCTCATCCGACGTGCTTTAGACGGTGGCAATCAGGTACTCTACCTCTTGCCGGAGATTGCCCTGACGACACAAATCGTTCAACGGCTAAAGCGAATTTTTGGATCCCTGCTCGGCGTCTATCATTCGAAATTCTCCGACAACGAACGGGTTGAAGTTTGGAATGGAATCCAATCCGGCAAATTCAGGTTTATCATTGGTGTCAGGTCATCCGTTTTTCTTCCTTTTGACAGCCTCGGTTTGATTATTGTGGATGAAGAACATGATCCGTCCTACAAGCAACAAGAGCCAGCACCCCGCTACCATGCCCGCGATGTGGCGCGGATGATGGCACAACACCACCAGGCGAAAGTGCTATTGGGTACAGCTACCCCCTCCTGCGAAACCTGGTATCAGGCCATCACTGGTAAAATCGGATTTGCGTCCCTCACCGAACGTTTTGGAGAAGCCCAACTTCCAAAGATTGTATATGCTGATGTTTCGCGGGAACGCAAACAAAAGACGCTGAAGGGAGAGTTTACCAACCTCCTCCTGCGCGAAATCAAAGAAACGCTTGATACCCACGAGCAGGTAATTCTCTTTCAAAATCGCCGCGGGCATTCACCCGTGGTGGAATGTCAGGATTGTGGATGGATACCGACTTGCATCAACTGTGCTGTCAGCCTCACCTATCACCAATACCGCCACGCGCTGATCTGTCATTACTGTGGATACAAAGAGGAATTGCCGCGACAATGCCCCACTTGCAGCTCCAAACGAATAATAACCCTTGGTTACGGTACCGAGCGAATTGAGGAAGAGTTAAAACTATTGTTTCCGGATGCATCGATCGGACGCATGGACCTGGAGACTACCCGGACCCGTTCAGCCTATGAGGGTATCCTTTCCGATTTTGAAGGCGGCACAACCAACATCCTGGTGGGTACGCAAATGGTTACGAAGGGGCTGGACTTCGACCGGGTAAATCTGGTGAGTGTTTTTGACGCCGACCGGATGATGTATTTCCCTGATTTCCGTTCGCATGAGCGTGCATTTCAACTCATTATCCAGGTCAGCGGAAGGGCCGGCCGTCGGGCAAAGGCCGGCAAGGTGGTAATCCAAACCGCTCACCCAAAGCACCCGCTCTTTGACTTCGTCTCCCGACATGACATCACCGGGTTTCTGGAAGAGCAACTGCATGACCGTGAATTACACGGCTATCCCCCATTTACCCGATTGATTGAGATTACGTTCAAACACACCGACAAACAGACCGGAAGGCAGGCGGCAGATCGCTTTGCACAAAGTTGTCGCAATCAGCTTAAAGACATCGCTGTGATGGGACCGGCAGAACCCATGATCTCCAAGATCAGGAATGAATACCTGGCTACCATCCTGCTGAAAATCCCCCGTCAGTCAAAACAATTAGTGGCTGTCAAGGACTACCTGCGGTCGCTCACGGATTATGTCCAGGGAGACAAAGGCTTGCGCAACGTTAAGATTGTGTTTGATGTAGACCCGGTATAGTTAACCTATCCGAGAATATCCCAGTCCTCATTAAGTCCGGGGATGGCAGAATGGGCGGTAAGGTCAAACTGGCAAGGCACCACAGAAATGTAGTTGTTGGCAATGGCCCACTCGTCATTGTCTTCCCCCTTATCAAAGTTCACGAAGTTGCCCGTCATCCAGAAGTACTTTCTGCCGTTCGGGTCGCGGCGCTCATCAAACTCTTCTACCCATTTGGCGTTGGCCTGGCGGCAAATCCGTATGCCTTTGATGGCCTCATGACGCTTCGGCGGAAAATTGACATTCAGGGCTACACCTTTGGGCATGCCTTTACGGATTACTTGTTCCGTTATTTTCTTCACGTAAGGAAGGGCATGTGAGAAGTCAGCATCGCTGCTATAATCACACAAGGAAAAGCCGATGGAGGGTGCCCCTTCAATGGCTGCCTCAATCGCGGCAGACATGGTACCTGAATACAGCACGCTGATAGAGGTGTTGCTGCCATGATTTATGCCACTTACCACCACGTCCGGTTGACGTTGATCCTTTAACACATAGTGACGAGCCATTTTTACGCAATCAGCAGGAGTCCCGGAACACTCAAAAGCGCGCACGCCTTCGTATATCTTCGATTCCTTGAGGCGCAAGGTATCTCCTACCGTAATGGCATGACCCATGCCCGACTGGGGACCGTTGGGGGCTACCACCAACACATCTCCCAACTCCTTCATCACGGCAACCAGATGACCGATGCCGCGGGCGGTAATACCGTCATCGTTGGTAACTAATATCAAGGGCTTACTCATTACTGAAGGCTATTATAATATTTGACAATGTCCGCAAACTGATACTTGTTTTCGATACTGAGTTTATTGGCCTTGATGTACTTCTGCACAGCGTCTTGCTGACGACCCATCAGCTCCAGTAAGTCGTTGCGCCTGCCCGTAAAGGCCTGGATTTCCCCATTTTCTTTGAGCAAGAAGTACTTATTCACCAACACCATCCGGCTGGTGGATCCATAGTAGTAGAATGAGCTTGGGTAGTTTCTGAATAACTCAAAAAAGATGGTAGCCCGATATTGGCCTGTAGCGGAGTAAGGCAGAGAGTAAAAGCTTCGGTAGCGCTTGGAGGTCTTGTCAAAGATCTCAAAGAATACGGCCTTTCTGGGTGTGAATGATTCCAGCCTTCCATTGAGCTCACTTTGGATGATATCATTCTGCAAATCGTATTTGACGTTGCAGTGAAGGGTATCACCAGTCTCAAGCACAATTTTGCCTTCATGCCAAAAATCAGACGGGAACTTCTGTGCCTGCAGGGATGTCAGGGACAAAATGAATCCGATGAAAACAATGGCGTGCCGCATGGGTTTACAAATGTTTCAGGATGGTATGTCCCATTTTATCCCGCTTGGTCTTCAGATAGCGCTCATTGTGTTTATTGGGCGTCATCTCTATGGGGATATTCTCCACAATCTCCAATCCATATCCCATCAGGCCCACCCGCTTCTTGGGGTTGTTGGTGATCAGCCTGATCTTGGAAATACCCAGGTCGTGAAGGACCTGTGCACCAATGCCGTAGTCGCGATTGTCCATATCAAATCCCAACTGCAGGTTAGCTTCCACGGTATCCAGTCCTTCCTCCTGCAGTTTATAGGCCTTAAGCTTGTTCAGTAACCCTATCCCCCGACCTTCCTGCTTCATGTAGAGGACAACACCTTTGCCTTCCTTCTCTACCATCTCCATGGCGGCATGCAACTGAGGGCCACAGTCACACCGACAGGAACCAAAGATATCGCCAGTGACGCACGATGAATGTACTCGCACCAGGACTGGCTCATCTTTGCTCCATGTGCCTTTAATCAAAGCGAGATGCAATTCGTTGGTATTGATCTGCTCATAGGCGGCCAACTGAAAATCACCAAACGAGGTCGGCATGTTCACATCAACCCGGCGGCGGATTTGCCGCTCTGCATTCATGCGATAAGCGATCAGGTCCTTGATTGATACCAACTTGAGGTTATGCTGATCGGCTACCTTGCGCAAGTCAGGCAGGCGGGCCATGGTACCATCGGCATTCATGATTTCTACCAACACCCCTGCCGGACGAAAACCGGCCAGCCGGGCAAAATCAATAGCCGCTTCGGTGTGGCCTGAGCGACGAAGCACACCCTCGCGCTTGGCTCGCAGGGGGAAAATATGTCCGGGCTTGCCCAGCTCCGCAGGGTTGGTTTCAGGATCCACCAATGCCTTGATGGTCTTGAACCGATCGTGAGCAGAAATACCTGTGGTGCAGCCGTGCCCAATCAGGTCAACAGATACGGTAAAGGGCGTTTCAAAGGCAGCGGTGTTCTTTCCCACGCCCACCATCAGGTCCAGCCCCAGCTCTTCACATCGGTCCTCCACCAACGGCACACAGATAAGCCCCCTGCCTTCACGCGCCATGAAATTGACGATCTCCGGCGTAATGGCTTCTGCCGCACAAATGAAGTCTCCCTCATTCTCACGGTCCTCATCATCAACTACAATTATCAACTTACCATGACGGATGGCATCAATTGCTTCTTCGATCGTATCCAGTTTTATCGCTTCGTTCATAAACTTACTTATCGTTCACTTCTAACAAAATTCTATCTCCCGGTGTTCCCTACCTCGCCACAACAATACCCAGGGTCGCCGCCAGTTGTCTTTCGGCCTGTTTGAGGGTATCCTGTTGCATCAGTGCTTTTTCCAATTCCGCGAGGTCGCCCATGTTCTCGGCCGACTGTATGGCCTTGAGGTTGGTGTCAAGCATTCTTTGAATGATTCTGAACTTCAGGTGTAACACATTCGACAACGCCTTCTGCTTCAACTCGTCCGAATCCTTTGGTATCACAATGTGAAACTTCTCCCAGTTCTTGCTGGTGCTGTAGCGGTGCGTAATTAGTTCCGTCACTACCCGCGTCAGTTTTTCGTCCCCCTGATGCAAAAAGTCGGAACTGTCCAGTGGCTTGCCTGATTCAACGGCTTCTTTATACGCTTGAAATATCTTGTGAAAGACCGGATCGGTAAAATCCACATCATCCGATTCACCCACCAGGAAATCCATCATCTTCTGGTCTTCGACAGAATGATCGGCATAGTTAAGCAGCAATCGGATGGTCTCACGCTCCTGGAAGTAGACCATATCCTGCGAATCCAGCGGCGTTGGCGCCAGTTCCTCAACCCGATGCGCCAGGGCACCCGGATCTTCCATCGGAGGCGGGGTCTCGGTGTGTTCCCGTTCACGCTTCTTCCGTTCCTGGATGAGTAACTTGTTCAGCTCAGACAAGAGGATGTTTTCTCCAATCTTGAGTTGTTGACTGGTCTCCTGCAGATACACGGACCGCTTTACCGGGTCCGGTATCAATGCAATACTGTTGATGATCTCTTTAATGGATTCCGCCTTGCGGATGGGATCGGTCCCTGCTTCGGAAGCAAAGAGATTCGCTTTGAAAGAGATAAAGTCCTGACTCTTCTGGGCCAGGTATTTTTGAAATTCCGTTGTCCCTACTTTCCTCGAATAGCTGTCTGGATCTTCCTGATCAGGCAAGAGCACCACACGGACATTTAGACCTCCCTTCAGGATGAGATCAATTCCGCGAAGGGCTGCTTTGATACCGGCAGAGTCTCCATCGAACAACACGGTGACATTTTCAGTGAACCGGCGGATCAGTTTGATCTGATCTTCGGTAAGGGCAGTACCCGATGAAGCCACCACATTCTCCACGTCGGCCTGGTGCATGGAGATTACATCGGTATAACCTTCCACCAGGATGCAGTTATCATGCTGCCGGATGGAATTCTTGGCTTGGTACAAGCCATACAAGACCTGGCTCTTATGATAAATTTCAGTTTCAGGCGAATTGATGTATTTGGGTTGGTTCTTCTCCTTGCCCAACATGCGGGCTCCAAATGCAATCACTTTACCAGTGAGGTTGTGAACCGGAAAAATGACGCGACCCCTGAAACGGTCGTAGCTGCGACCATCTTCATTTTTCACCACCAGTCCGGTCTTTTCAAGCAACTCTTTGTTGTAGTTGTCCTTAATGGCTTTGTCACTCAGGTTATTCCAGCCTTCCAGGGCAAAGCCCAGTTCGAATTTCTGAATGGTGCGGTCGTTAAATCCGCGTTCGTGGAAATAGCTCAGGCCAATGCCCCTGCCCTCTTCTGTTTGGGTCAGGTTCTCCTTATAGTAGTCTTTGGCGTAGTTCATCAGGATGTACAATCCTTCGCGTTCGCTTTGTTGTTCGCGCTGCTCGTCGGATTGGGCATTTTCTTTGATTTCTACACCGTACTTTTTTGCCAGAAACCGGATGGCTTCTGTATAGCTCATACCCTCGTGTTCCATCACAAAGGTGATGGCGTCGCCGCCTTTGCCTGAACTAAAATCTTTGAAGATGCCTTTTCCGGGCACCACAAAAAACGAGGCTGATTTTTCGTTGTTGAAAGGGCTCAGGGCCTTATAATTCTGCCCGGATCGCTTCAGAGACACGAAGTCGCTGATCACATCCACAATGTCGATGCGGTTCTTTACTTCGTCGATGGTCTCGCGGCTGATCAAGCGGGCAGCAATTTTTGATGAAATCTAAACTATTGGGGGTCAAAGATAGTTATTCAGGAGATTAGCGTCGGGAAAATGAACGACGTCGGTTGGGGCTTTCAGGCGTCGGGATAAAATAGCCCTGCCTGGACGATCCGATCTCCGGAATAGCTAAATTCGCACTTTTGGAAGCCATGGCCCTTACCCAGCAAGATATCCTTAATGCCCTCTCCACGGTTAACGACCCGGACCTGAAGCGCGACCTCGTGAGCCTGAACATGATCCGGGACGTGTCCATCGGCAGTGACCATGTGGCCTTCACCGTAGTGCTGACCACACCTGCCTGTCCGCTGAAGGAAGTCATCCGGCGCGACTGTGAGGCAGCTGTGAAAAAGGTAATCGCTCCTGGCACACGTATAGACATTAACATTACCTCTTCGGTCACAACCCTTCGGAATAACGCACCATTACTTCCCGGTGTCAAGAATATTATTGCCATCGCGTCGGGCAAAGGTGGCGTAGGCAAATCAACAGTTACCAGCAACCTCGCAGTGGCCCTCGCTCGCTCCGGTGCTCAAGTAGGTTTGATTGATGCTGACATTTTCGGTCCATCAGTTCCGGTCATGTTTAACTGCGAGCGCGAGCAGCCAGAAGTGAAAGTCATTGATGGCAAGAACCACATCGTGCCCATTGAACAATATGGCGTTAAGCTGATGTCGATTGGCTTTCTCGCACCACCAGACAGTGCGGTAGTCTGGCGCGGACCTATGGCAAGTTCAGCACTAAAGCAATTCATCAGCGACACCCTGTGGGGTGATCTGGATTATCTTTTCATTGACTTACCCCCTGGCACCAGTGACATTCATCTTACATTGGTTCAAACAGTGCCCGTAACCGGTGCCGTCATTGTCACCACACCCCAAAAGGTAGCTCTTGCTGACGCCACAAAGGGATTGACCATGTTCAAGCAACCACAGATCAACGTACCCGTGTTGGGTGTGGTAGAGAATATGGCCTATTTCACACCAGCGGAATTACCCAACAACCGGTACTATATCTTTGGTCAGGATGGTGGCAAGCAGCTCGCTGAAAAATATGACGTGCCACTGCTGGGTCAGATTCCATTGGTTCAATCCATTCGCGAAAGCGGCGATAGCGGATTACCTGTAGTGCTAAAGGAAGAAATTACGGCCAAAGCCTTCATGGACCTCGGTGAAGCCCTCGCTCGTCAGATTGCGATCCGAAATGCTAACTTTGCTTCCACCAAAAAAGTAGAGGTCCTCTCATGAGCTCCGCCACCTTACACCAGTCGACTCCCTTGATCCAGCGCGTTGAGTCTGCACTGGACGGAATACGGCCTTACCTGGAAGCCGACGGCGGCAACATCCGGATCCTTGAAATAACCGAAGAACTTGTTGTGCGACTTGAGTTCGTTGGTAATTGTGTGAACTGTCCCATGTCCACCATGACGTTTCGTGCCGGCGTGGAAGAAGCCATCCGAAAGTCAGTACCGGAAGTGCGCTCGATTGAAGTAGTCAATTTGGCTACGGTATCGTGACTTCCGTCTATTTTTATCCTCCAAATAATCATAGATTTCAATATTGATTCGTTACTGTGAATCATGGTGTTGCTTGCCTAACCGTACAGACCTGCAGATGTCGCGATTCATTATTCCTTTCCTGGCTTTACTTCTAAATTTGGTATCCCCCGGAATTGGGCAGGCCCAGGAGCGCTGCGGGGTTGTCCCCTATCAGCAAATGCTTCAGCAAAAGAATCCGCTGACCGAGACAAATGAATCATTTGAACTGTGGATGGAAAAGCAGCTGCGCACCCGTGGCGCACAGTTGATGCAGACCAACAAGGTCAACAGTACCTATACGATACCCGTGGTGGTGCATGTGATTCACAACGGCGAAGCGGTGGGCACCGGCACCAATATTTCAGACGCACAGATTCAATCACAGATTGATGTACTCAATAAAGACTACAACCGACTCAACACAGATGCCGGCAACACACCAGCAGAATTTCTTCCGGTAGCCGGCAGCATCAGCATCCAATTTGTTTTGGCCAGGCAAGATCCTGAGGGTCTGGCAACCTCCGGCATTACCCGAACAAAAGGCACCCAAACCTCCTGGGCCATTACCGACAATGCAGCGTTGAAGAGTCTGGACTACTGGCCGGCAGAGAACTACCTGAACATCTGGGTAACCTCATTGTCCGGTGGCTTTATCGGCTTCGCTCAGTTGCCGGTTACCAACCTCATTGGCGGCCTTGATGTAACCAACAACAACCGGTTGACCGACGGGGTGGTCATTCACTATCAGGCTTTTGGCACAGGTTCCGGTTTCAATCTCCTGTCAACCTATAACCTGGGGCGCACCGCTACCCATGAAGTAGGTCACTTTCTCGGACTACGCCACATTTGGGGTGACGCCACCTGCGGCGATGACTTCGTCTCCGACACACCTGCGCAAACCAATTCAACTTCTGGTTGTCCTACCGGCACACCTGCCTCCTGTGATGGCCGCTCGGGATATTTTGTGCACAAGATGTTTCAGAATTACATGGACTATAGCTTCGACGCCTGCATGAACCTCTTCACCCAGGGGCAGGTGAGCCGGTTCAATGTGGTGCTCGCCAACTGTCCACGACGAACCAGCCTGCTTACCTCCCCCGGCAACAATTTTCCTACGGTGGTCGCCACCGATCTGGGCATCCGCACCCTCATCAGCCCGGGTATTTCCAGTTGTGGTAACGTGATCATCCCCAAAATAGAAGTGCGCAACTACGGCACCAATGTCATTGACAGCACAACAATCAAGCTCACCGTAGATGGCAGTACATTTCAAACCAAGACTTTCTTTGGAATGGCACTCAGCCCGCAGGCAATTACTACCCTTCAATTCAACACGTTGAATTTTGGCGTAAGCACAAATCATACGGTCGCCTTTGAAATTCTTCGCAGCAACGGAGCCACCGACACCGGAACCACCAATAACTTGCAAAGCGTTCAGGTGCAGGTGCCGGGTTCAACAACGCTTCCCCTGATAGAGCCCTTTAACACTACACCTGCAGGATGGTCGATTATCAACCCGGACGGTTATATTACCTGGCAAAATCAAGTGGCGCCGGATGCAAACCCCATCAACCGCGCGATGACGATCAACTTTCACGCATATGAAAATCAGGGTGAACTGGACTGGCTCATCACCCCCTCTTTCACCATCGGCAATCAGATCAACTCGCAGGTGCGATTTGATGTGGCTTACATCCAATATCCCAACCAAACACCGGATGGGCTGTTGGTCTACGCATTGCCCGGTTGCAGCAATGATCTCTCCCAGGCTGTATTGCTTTATAATAAATCAGGGAGTGCGCTGGCAACGGCCGCAAGCTCTGTGAATTCATTTACACCCACGTCCGATGCACAATGGCGCAAGTCAGAGGTAGTGAGCCTGAGCGGACTTCAGCCCAATGCTTCCTATCAACTTGCATTCATCGGAAAGAACGGTTATGGCAACAACCTGTACCTGGACAATGTGGTGGTTACTGATAAGGTGGTGAATGACATCACCCTCGTTTCCATTGTAAGTCCGGCCCTGGTGCACTGCCAATCCAACGTAGCGGTTCAGTTTACGGTCCGAAATCTCAGCAGCTCCACCCTCACCAGTTTTCAAGCCAGCTACACGCTTAACGGCGGCACTACCAATACACAGACTTTTCCAACCAGCATGGCCATTGGTGAAGAAAAGATATTCACGCTCAATACCGCGGCACTTGCTCTGGGAAAAAATCTGTTTACCATTACCCTGATCAACCCTAATCAACTACCTGATTCCAATCCCGGAGACAATGCCCTCACTTTTGCGACGTATCTGGATACCTCCACTGATTTGGCTCCTTTGCGCAAGACCTTTGACAGCAACGTCGAAAGTGCATGGGTCAATGCCGCACCTGCCGGAATGATCACCTGGAATGCGGTGGCTACGAATTACCAGCAATCCATGGTTTATCCTGCCTTCAGCAATACCACTATTGGACAAGAAGCCTGGGTGGTAAGTCCGGTGATCGACTTATCACGCAACACCCGGGGAAGTTTGCTGTTTGATGTTAGTTATGCGCAGCGCAATGCCTCCATTGAAAATCTGCGGGTGCTGGCAAGCGATGATTGTGGCCTGACCTATAAGACTGTTTTGTTTGATCATCCCCTGACTGACCTGAGCACCAATATCACATCAACGGGCTGGACCCCATCCAAAGCTGCCGACTGGAACCGGCAATTCGTAAGCCTGGATCAATTTGCTGGCAAGAAGAACATACGCCTGGCACTCGTGGCCACTAATGCCAATGGCAACAACCTGTACCTGGACAACCTGGAGTTGTTTATGGGAGATGATGCAAACCCGGCCACGACGACGGCGAACTATCAGCTTTACTACAGCAAGAAAGAAACCAGGAGCGATATTGCACTGACCTTCAACTTACCGGAAAAAAAGGACGTCTACCTGCAGATTTTTACCGTAACCGGCCAACTGGTAGCCGAGAACACCCTTCCCCAAACGCTGAACCAGACCTATTACTTCGATCTCACCGAGCAATCCAACGGTTTGTACATTTTTCGGATCCGGATTGACGACCAGTTTACGGCGACCCGGGTATTCGTGAGTCATTGACAGGGAATTTCTATCTTTGACACGATTTAAACTGCATGAGTCGTAATGTCATAATTCTATACGGCGGTCGTTCCGTTGAGCATGGTGTATCGGTTAACTCCGCGCGGAATATTTTCGAATACATCGACCGCAAAAAGTTCAATCCCATCGCTATCGGCATTACCCAAAAAGGGGTCTGGTACCTCACCGAAGGGGTAAGCCGCACCATTGAGCAGGGCATACCGGTATCTGTTGCCTTGAACTCATCGCGTCCCGCTTTCCGGGCTGGTGAAAAGGAATTTACAGCCGATGTGGTGTTCCCGGTGCTTCATGGCACAGATGGCGAAGATGGCAGTGTTCAAGGTTTGTTAAAAGCACTTGACCTGCCACTGGTTGGCACAGGGGTGCTTGGCTCTGCCTTGTCGATGAACAAGATCGTAGCGAAGCGCTTAATGCGGGAAGCTGGTTTACCGGTAACGGATTTTATTGCCGTGAATTACTACGACAAAAAGAAACCAGGCTTTGAGCAGGTAAAGAAAAAGCTGGGAATCCCCTTTATGGTGAAGTCGGCCAGCCTGGGATCATCGGTGGGTGTATCCAAGATTAATACCAAGGCTGAGTTCGCACCCAAAGTTGCCGACTCATTTCGATACGATTCAGAAATTCTCTTCGAGCGCTATGTCAAAGGTCGCGAAGTAGAATGCGCCATTCTGGGCAACAGTCCGGCACAGGCGTCTCTCCCGGGAGAAATCATCATCCGCAAAGGATATGAGTTCTACACCTTCGATGCCAAGTATGTTGATCCCGAAGCGGTAAGCATCGATGTACCAGCGCGATTACCAAAAACAGTGCAAAAGAAAATTCAGGAATATTCGGTAAGAGCATTTGAGGTGCTCAAGTGTGAGGATTACGCCCGGGTAGATTTGTTTTATGCCGGACCTGGAAAAATCTATGTAAACGAAATCAATACCATTCCCGGCTTCACCAACTCCAGCATGTATCCGATGATGTGGAAAGAGCGTGGGATCAGTTTTACCAATCTGATCACCCGTCTCATTCAACTTTGTCTGGACCGGACTGAGAAGAACAAACGCGTCGCACATGACTTTAATTCATCATTGAAATACTGATCATGAAATTAAAGGATCTTCTGCAAGAACTGACCCTGCGTTCAGTACTCACTCATGTTGGATTGGCCGTCGGCACCTTGATGTTGGTAGGGCTCGTGTTCTTCTACATCTACCTGCCCAATTCCACGAACCACAATGACGAGGTGCCTACCCCGGATCTTATAGGAGTTCCGCTGTTATCACTGGATAGTGTCCTTGGACCATTAGAACTCAGGTATGAAATTGGTGATTCAACCTATTCGGCCAGTCATCCCCCCTTCACGGTGCTTCAGCAATTTCCCAAACCCGGGCACCCGGTGAAGAGGGGCCGGAAGATTTATTTGTCCATCAATCGCAGTTCTCCACCTACTTTGCCTATTCCCAACCTGTTGGAAAGCGGGAGCGGCTCGTTGGCCAATGCGGAAGCGGTGTTGCGCAGCAATGAATTGCGTCGTGGCAGAATCCTCTATCAACATAGTCCATTTAAGGACCTCATTATTGAAATGCGCATGAACGGCCGTGTCATCGAGCCTGGTGATCGTGTACCCAAAGGTTCCGTGATCGACCTGGTGGTCGGAGATGGCAGCGGACCCAAGGATTTTATCATGGGTAACCTGGTAGGCCTGGCCTACGACAATGCCTTGCTGCGGTTGGCCAACCTGAGCCTCCACCTGGGCTCTGTTAAGATTCCTGACGATGTAGATACTACCGATGTGGTTACCTACGTTCTTAAACAATTACCCATGCCCGGAGACTCGGTAAGTGTGGGCGACCCTATTGAGTTGTGGATCGGGCCCAAAGACTACAAAATCAAGGAAGACGAATCAGACCATGAAAGGGAAAACAAGTAGGACACTATTCCTGACCTGGGTCCTCCAGTGTTTTCTTTCCCTGTCACTCTCTGCCCAGATCATTGAGTTTCCCCTGGGGGGCATGTCCTCCCACACCAAATCGAATACTACATCCCGAACAAATGCCACAGGCATCCTCTTACCGTTTTGGGATGACTTCTCTTATACCGATACCCTCGGCTATGTTGACGAAAAGAAATGGATGTATGGCAAGTCAGCCTTCCTGAACAGCGGTGTTGGCATCCTGCCTCCCTCCAAGAACGTAGCCACCCTCGACGGTGTCGATTCATTGGGTAAACCTTATAATCTGAACAACAACCTCGCGAAAGGCCTGGCCGACAAATTGGTATCTGTGCCTATTCAGCTGGATCAGGTGGCAACGGGTGACCGGTCTTCTGTTTACCTGAGTTTTTTCTACCAGGTACAAGGTCGTGGGGAAGCTCCGGACGCCGGTGATCAACTGCTGGTGTCATTTTTGAATGCAAGTGGCAAATGGGAGACGGTGAGCACGTTGGAGAATAATACATCCCTGGCACCAGATGTCTTCTATCAGATTCTGATTCCTGTAACCGGAGATCAATTCTATCATCCTGCTTTTCAGTTTCGGATTCAAAATTTTGCTCGTTTATCGGGACCGTACGATACCTGGAATATTGATTATGTGTATCTCAACTCCGGAAGGAGCCCTGCTGACACCTCATATCCTGACCGAACGATTTCAACACCCCCCACTTCCCTATTTACAGATTACTATGCCATACCCATCCGGCACTTCCTGCAAAATCCTGGCGGAATTCTGGTAAAGCCCACCGTGACCCTGTTCAATATGCGAACCGGAAACCTCCAGCCGTTTGACTATTCCACCGAAGCAAGCATCACCACCCACGTTGGCGCATTGACCAATACACAGAAGATTCCGCTTGATCAGACCCAGGATCCTGGAACCCTTTTGCAAGGGTTGAACTTTCTTAACCTCACGGTAAGTAAACTGCCACCCACCGGTGCGTTTAACCCGGCGGCCGACTCCATCGATGTAAAGTTTCGTTTCAGCATGTCAACGAAAGACAATGTACTGCCTGCCAACAATGGCGATTTCGATCCGGCCAAATATGGGAACATCGACTTTCGGGTAAACGATACCATTCGCACCCGCTATAACCTTTCGACGTACTATGCCTACGATGATGGCATCGCGGAATATGGTGCAGGCTTGAATCAAACCGGGTCCTACCTGGCCTTTAAATACTTGTTTAAGTCCGCCACCCCCGACACGCTCATCTTTGTTGATATCTACTTCCCCCAATTTGGAGACAACAGCAATCAGTCCATCCAACTGGAAGTAAGGAGTAACCTGACCGATGCAGCGTCATCTATCCTTTATCGCCAAACGGTGCAGGTGCAGCGCAACACCAGGAATAAGTTCTCACGCTATAAGATTGATCCAGCCGTAGTCATTAAAGGCGATTTCTATGTTGGATGGAAACAGCTATCCTCCGCAAGCATTCCGGTTGGGCTCGACAAAAACACCAACAATGCGAACAAGATGTACTACAATACCACCGGCACCTGGACACAGAACACGCTCGTCAACGGCAGTATGATGATTCGTCCAGGTTTTGGAAGACCCCTGGGCAGTGGTCCGGTTACCGGATTGGAAAGCACCCGGAACATACCTGTCTATCCCAACCCCAACCGGGGACAGTTTTTTCTTCCCGCAGGAGCAGAACAGATTCAGGTAATTGATCTGTTGGGCAGGCCAGTTGCGCTGGAGACTTCAGCAAATGACCAGGCCATCGCTGTATGGCTAAGTTCTCCAACGCATGGATTAGTAGTAGTGCGTTACCTACTTCAGGGAAAAGCCGTCTCGCAAAAAGTTATGGTGTTGCCGGAGTAGCCACGATCAGGTCGAGTGGCGCGGGTACAAAGCAGATAATAAATACGATCAGGGCAATCCAACCCAGGATAATCCGGGTGCGGGATAGCGGTTCCTCTATCTCACAGGGTGGATGAGGTACGCCGATCATACGACCTATGATAAACGCAAAGAGGAGCCAGCCCGAATAGCCTGTGACGGTCGGCCACCAGGTGCCAATCAGAATTTGAATAGTGAATATGGCGGTGGTGAACATGAGTGTATCCTTCCAGGGCAACTTCAACCCAAGCAGGCAGAGGTACACAAATCCAAAATAGGCTCCCATCACCCACAACGGATCTGCCTGGGGTCCGAAAAATTTGATGTATCCAAGACCGGCATAAAACAAAAAGGCGACAAAAATAATGGAAGCAATTACCCGATGGCGCTTGAAACCTATCAGCCCATAGAGCACGTGTCCGCCATCCAACTGACCGATGGGCAACAGGTTAATGCTGGTGAATACCAGTGACAGGTATCCGGCAAACAGAGCAGGATAATGAATGAGTTCATGCGCATTGGGCACGCGACCACCGCCGTCAAACACTTTTTCAAAGAACAGGAACAGGAGATTCTTACCAAGAATAACATCCACCATCCCCTCCTTCATAAAGCCAGGTTGATAAACCGTCGCAGCATAATCAAGTCCGTACGTCTGATACTCCGGATGAAACTGATAGATGTATTCCGGTGGCGGCAGTGTCATGAATCCATACATCAACACCACGAGGGCAACCACAAATCCAGCGAGTGGTCCCGCGATGCCGATATCAAAATTTTGTTGCTTGCTGGGGACGTGGCTCTTTAGACGGATGAGTGCTCCCAGTGTGCCAAACATCAGCGGTAGCGGAGGTAGTGGTATGTAGTACGGCAGTGTTGTTCTAACCCGGTAGTGAATGGCTGTAAAGTAATGACCGAATTCGTGGGCTGTGAGGATCAGCAGGAACGGCACGGAGTAGGCAAACCCGCTGGCAAAGTCCGACCAACTGTACCCGGGCATGAATACAGACTTGGCGTACACCCATTCTGCCCCGGCCATGGTAGTGGTGACGAGTGTGACCAAAAAGAGAGCGGTATGGAGGAGGACTTTTCGGGGTGTAATTTCCATGTGGAGTTGCTATGAAACAGGAATGCCACCCGCAAGGTTCGGGGTGGCACGGTTGTGGGCCCTGTTGGGATCGAACCAACGACCCGCAGATTATGAGTCTGCTGCTCTAACCATCTGAGCTAAGGGCCCTAAAAGGCTGCAAGTTTAGCTATTTTATGGTGATCAAAAAACTTAAGAAAGATACGTCTGGATGGATTATAGGGTGGATCAGATTATGAGTCTGTCCCGATGGCCATCGGGATAACCATCTGAGCTAAGGGCCCTAAAAGGCTGCAAGTTTAGCTATTTTATGGTGATCAAAAAACTTAAGAAAGATACGTCTGGAAAGATACGTCCGGATGGACTATTCGCTTGGACTTAGGAGCTATTATAGCTTGGCACCTCGTCTTAAATCTTTCACTTATATCGGTCAAGTAACCTATCCAGAAGGCCTGGGACGGTTTTGAGCGATTGATAGTACTTTCGACTCTTCATCTTCTTGATATGGAGCTCGATACGGCGTGATTGCCCTTCATCCCGACAAGGGATTACCAAAAAGACCTCCCAGTCCGCAGCTCTCTTTGAAAATGCCTTTGAGTAATAACCCGAATTATGCTTCTGGAGCCTTGAATCCAGGTCATGGGTTGATCCCACGTAGTACTTATCCAACTCGGGGCTATGGAGAATGTAGCAGCAGAATTCCATGGTTGGTAGAGCAGATTATGAGTCTGTCCCGATCCCGATAGTAATCGGGATCGGGATAACCATCTGAGCTAAGGGCCCTAAAAGAGGTGCAAGTTTAGTTATTTAATACCTACTTAGCCAAGCCAGGAGAAAAAGCTCATAAATACCTGCGAAAGGGCAAAATTAAATCCAAAGGGTATTCGTCGGATTAGAAAAATGTGCTAAAATTGGAGGCCTAAACGAGTAAGCTTTAACCCATCTAACCTATGAAATTGAAATTGAACGCTATCCTCCTCGCCCTCCTCGCCGTAGTTGGCCTCTGGTCTTGCGGCTCCAAAGGAGACCAGAGCAAGAGCGCTGACGAATTTGCCGACGCCGAAAAGTCTCTGAAAGAGGAGATTAAGGATATTGCTTATACCATCCCTCCTCCAGCCGAGATCCCTTACATGCTTCAGGCTACCGGTGCCGATTTCAACCAAAGCCTGGTAAACGATCGCAAAAAAGCAGATTCTTATGGCTCCCAAAGCGATAAAGCTGCCCTCAACCTGGGCGTGTACACCGCCGACATCGGGTACCTGAGCTCTTATGACAAAACACAGGAGTCTATTGACTACCTCAATGCCTGCAAGAACCTCGCCGACAAACTGGGCGTTACAGGTTCGTTCGACCGAGGCACGCTGGAGAAATTTGAAGCCAACATCGCCAACAAAGACTCCCTGGCTGCCCTCCTCAACGATGCCATGCAGAAAACTGACCGCTACCTGAAGGATGGTAACAAAAGCAAATTAGGCGCCCTCCTCGTTGCCGGAAGCTTCGTTGAGAGTATGTATATATCCACAGGCCTCATCAAGTCATATCCCAAAGACATCCTTCCGGACGACAAGCGCAACCTGATCCTTACGCCCCTTATGAGTGTTGTAATCAAACAGCGCAAGTCCGTAGGTGAAGTAGCTAAAATGCTTGCCTCTGTTGACCAGACTGGTCCTATTCCTCAAATCGTGGCCGACCTCAATGCGCTGGAAGCCAGCTATGCGGCCCTGAACCTCGAGGACAAAATCAAGACCAACAAAGCCAACCTGGCTCTGTCGGACAAGAACCTGGCTGAAATCACCAAGGTGGTTGAAAAACTCCGCGGCGATATTGTGAACTAATTCAGCATCAAATCAATGAAAGGGAATGGCAAAACCATTCCCTTTTTTATTTCGGGTTGTCCATCTGACCCTTATCTTTAAAATCCTAAACCCAGTACCATGAGCGAACCCGTCCTGAAAGCCATCCTTCGCCTATTCGCGATTGTTGCCAAAGAAGACTCCGTGACGGTTCAGGAACGGGATTATGTCCTTGCTTTTCTCCATGATCACCTGGGCCGTAAAGCCGTTATGGAGAAGATCGGCTACTTTGATGAGTTTGCCCGCACCCTTTCTGACGACCAGGACAAAAACATCCGGGACCTCTGTCAGGAAATCAACCGGGAAGTGACGGCCAAACAAAAGGCGGTGATCCTCCTCGAACTCATGAGCGTGGTACTCGCTGATGGGGTGATCTCTGAGAAAGAAAGTCAATATGCCAAAATGATTGGCGGCTACATGAACATGAGTAGCGCTGACATTGACCTCATTACCCATTATATCCTCGGTGACCACCGCAGTACTTTCAATTCACCGAACATTCTTATCATCGACTCTAACCCGGAAAAGCCGGCTGTCTGCAAGCACATTTGCCGTGAGAAACTGCATGGCACCATCGCCATCCTGCACCTGGCCTCCAGCGATCTGTTTTTCTTCAAGTACTCAGGTACCGGCGATGTATATCTGAACGGGATACCCCAAAAGTCATCCAACATCAACCCGCTCGCCAATGGCAGCAGCATCCGGTGGGAAGGCGTTGACCCGGTGTATTTTGGTGAAACCCTGGCCCAATTCAAAAAGCTCAGCGCGGAAGTCCGAACGACATTTGAAGCACGCGACATCTCTTATCAGTTCAAGAATGGCAAACTCGGGCTTCGCCACATCAACATCAACGAAGAATCCGGAAACCTAATCGCCCTGATGGGTGCCAGTGGCGCGGGTAAGTCCACCCTGCTCAATGTGCTCAACGGCACCGATCATCCCACCAGTGGAACTGTTCTGATCAACGGTATCGACATTCACCGGGATGCCCGCAAGGTTCAGGGTGTCTTTGGTTTTGTACCCCAGGATGACTTGCTGGTGGAAGAACTTACTGTATACCAAAACCTGTACTTCGCCGCAAAGCTTTGCTTCAACCACCTCGCTGAAAAGGAAATTGAGGTCCTTGTACTCAAGACCCTTGATGACCTCGGACTGTTGGAGACCAAAGACCTCACCGTGGGATCTCCCCTCCGCAAGACCATCAGCGGCGGCCAACGCAAGCGCCTGAATATCGGATTGGAATTGCTTCGCGAACCATCCATCCTGTTTGTAGATGAACCTACGTCCGGCTTGTCAAGCCGAGATTCAGAAAATATCATCGACCTGCTCAAAGAACTTGCCCTGAAGGGCAAACTTGTTTTTGCCGTTATCCATCAGCCCAGCTCAGATATCTTCAAGATGTTCGATCGGTTGGTCATCCTCGATACCGGTGGCTACCAGATCTATTATGGAAATCCGGTGGATGCGGTCATCTACTTCAAGCAGAACATTCAAATGGTCAATAGCGACCAGGGCGAATGTCCGCAATGTGGTAACGTAAACCCCGAGCAAATATTTAACATCATCGAGACCAAGGTGATCGATGAGTACGGGAACTTTACCAACGAACGCAAAATTGTACCGGAGCAATGGAATGTGATCTTCAAGGAAAAGATCCGAATCCCTTCCCTCATTACTTCCAATGAACCGCCAAGATCTACCCTCCGACTGCCTGGTTGGGTGAAGCAAATGCGGCTATTCGGGATGCGCGACTTCCTCAGCAAACTGAGCAACAAACAATACCTGGCCATCAACCTGCTGGAGGCCCCGTTGCTAGCTTTCATCCTTGCCTTTATCACCCGGTACTATAGCACCGATGATCTCTACCACGACGGATATGTGTTCATCAAAAATGTAAACATTCCTGCCTACCTCTTCATGAGCGTGATCGTAGCGCTGTTTATGGGACTCACCGTGAGTGCCGAGGAAATCATACGGGACCAGAAGATTCTGAAGCGGGAGGCGTTCCTCCACCTGAGCCGCAGCAGCTACCTGATCTCCAAAATAGCCATCCTCTTCTTTATTTCTGCCATCCAAACCTTCCTGTTTGTCACGGTGGGTCACAGCATGCTGGAAATTCACGGTATGTTCTTTATTCACTGGGGTATCCTGTTTACGGTATCCTGTTTTGCCAATATGTTGGGATTGAACATTTCCGCCGCATTCAATTCGGCAGTTACCATCTACATCCTCATCCCCATTCTCCTGATTCCACAGTTGATCCTCAGCGGTGTAGTGGTAAAATTTGATAAGCTGAACCCCCTGATTAGCAACAGTGAGACGGTGCCGTTGGTGGGCGACATGATGGCCTCGCGCTGGGCGTTTGAAGCGGCAATGGTTTCTCAATTCAAAGACAATACCTATCAGCGGGAGTTCTATAATCAGGACAAGGTCATTGCTGAAGCCGACTACAAAAAACTCTACTTCATCCCTACCCTGGAATCCAAACTCGACTATCTCAACCACAACTACCTGGATGCAACGGTGCCTCCGGTAGAAATTTCGTCCCGGTTACAATTGGTGAAGTCTGAAATCGAAAGAGAATTGTACACGGTGGGCGCCAAGCATTTTCTCGAAGTAGCGTTGCTGGTACCTAAGGATTTCGATTCATCCGTTTACCGAAAAACAAGACGGTTTCTGGCGGTATTTAAGCAGTACTATACTAACCGCGCCAAAAATGCGGAATCAGAGAAAGAAAAGCGGCGCGCTGAGCTGGCAGCCCAACTGGGTGGTGAGAAGCAACTGGAGGCCTTCCGGGAGGCCTACGAAAATGATGCCGTTGGTGTCATGGTCAAGAACCAGGATGAGCCCAGCCGGATCATCGAGTCAAATGGCCAACTCATACAGAAGATCTACCCCATTTATAAGGACCCGGACCCGGACCATTTCATTGACTTCAATGCTCAGTTCTATTTGCCCACGAAGCACTTTATGAACGCCACCATTGAGACATTCTTCTTTAATCTCTGTGTGATCTGGTCCATGTCATTGCTGTTGTACATGACACTTTATTACAACCTGTTGCGTAAACTCATTCAAGGTCTGGAGAACTTGTCCCTGGGTCGATAGCCATGTTTTTTGTCCTGTCGAAAATTCTGAGTTTTCTGATCAGGCCACTGACCGTAGTGACAGCCTTGCTGATCGCCTCCTGGATTGTCCGCAAGCCAGTGTGGAAAAAGCGATTGTTTGTAGGGGGCATCTGCCTGCTCCTGTTCTTTTCAAATGAGTTCATTGCCAACGAGGTCATGATGGCCTGGGAGGTTCCGGTCACAAAGTTTGCTGACCTCCCCCGCAAGTACACCTACGGCGTTTTGCTTTGCGGGGCCGCAAAGACCGAGGCCGGGCCTCCGGACCGGGTGTATATCGGCTCAGCAGCCGATCGAATCAATCACACGGTTCAATTGTACAGGCTCGGCCATATCCGGAAGATTCTCATTTCCGGTGGCAGTGGCCGCGTATTTGATGTGGGTGAACGGGAGGCCGATCAACTTTCATCATTGATTCAAATCATGGGTGTCCCCATAGAAGACATCATCGTGGAGAATGAATCGAGAAATACCCACGAATCAGCGGAACAAGTAAAACGGATACTGGAGAATATCACTACCCCGGACCAATGTCTAATGATTACATCGGCCTATCACATGAGGCGTTCCCTGGGTTGTTTCCGCAAGGCCGGTTGGCCGATGGATCCGTTCTCGGTTGACTTCCAAACCCACAAACGTCAATTCACACCTGATGTATTTCTGATTCCCAAACAGGAGGCATTGGGTGCCTGGGCTATTCTACTCAAGGAATGGTCCGGGTATGTGGTTTATTGGATGATGGGATATATCTAGCCTACTCCTTCCTCAGCACTTGCAGCGGCGGTGTGTTGATCACTTCGCGTGAGTTGTACCAGCCAATAAAGATGGTGAGCAATACTACAGCTCCGGCCACAATGCCGAGGTCGGACCAATTCACACCCAACTGTACTTCGAAGAAGAACCGGCACAAGGCCCATCCGCCGCCCACTGACAACAGCATCCCCGTAAGGGCAGAGAAAAGGCCGAGGTAGGCATACTCAATGAGGGTGATCCAGGTAATCTGCCGTGTCCGGGCACCGATGGTGCGCAAGAGAACATTTTCCCGGATGCGGGCAAACTTGCTGTTCACGACAGCGCCGGCCAATACAATTAAGCCGGTGATGATACTGAACATGGCCAGAAAACGTATTACCACGCTGATCTTGCCAAACAACTCTTCGACAGTACTCAGGATCAATCGGAGGTCAACCAATGAAACATTGGGATAGGCAGTGACCAGCTCTTTTTGGAACAAATGGGATTCGGCCTGTTGATCAACCTTGGTAGTAACCACCCAAATCTGGGGCGCCTGCTCCAAAATCCCTTTCGGGAAGACGAAGATAAAGTTTGGCGGATCTTTGGGCCATTCTACTTTTCTTATGCCCGATATCTTGACGGCCAGAGGCACACCCTGAATGTCAAACACGAGTGAATCACCCACATCAACTTTGAGTTCATCCTGCATACCTTCAGAAATAGTGACGGTAACAGAATCCCTTTGACCCGGACTGAATTTCTGCAAAGTGCCCTTGGTGAGCTCCTCCGAACTATGCAAACTATCGCGGTATGTTACCCGATACTCCCGGGTTAAAGCCCAGGACCGTATACGCGCTGTGGTGTCGTTGGCGATCACTTCGGTACTCCTCCCCTTCAGGGTCTTTATCCGGCAGGTAATAATCGGCACCACCTGCTTCACGGGAAGCTTATGGTGATCGAGGAGGTTAAGCACGCCTTCCTTCTGAGCTGGCTGAATGTCAAACAAGATCGTGTTTGACTGGTTGCTGTTGCCGGTAAATTCAACCTGTCCCAACAGGCTGTGCTGAATGATGTTCAGGGTGGCGATGATAAAGCCACCCAACCCGATGGTAATCATCAGCACCTGAGTCTGGTTGTTGGGGCGATACAAATTGGACAGCGCATGGCGAAACACGAACCGGGCATTGCGGGGAAAGAAGCGTCGCACCAATTTGAGCAGGCCCCACGCTACAGCCGCTAGCAAGCCCAAAGCCAGGGCAAGTCCGCCTGTAAATGCCAATCCTGTCACCAGGCTGGATGTCTGATAGGAAGCTGCAATAATGGGGAACAAAATAATCCCTATGATAGCCGCCCATCGCATGCGTGAGAATCTCTTCGCCGGTGTGAAGTCTGCCCGTAGCACCGTGAGTGGTGGCACAAAACGAATAGATACAAGCGGAAGAATAGCAAAGAGAATAGACACGACAGCGCCCAACAAGAGTCCCTCACCCACAGCGGCCCAGGAGATGGCAAATGGAATCTCCACCGGAATAAAATCTTTAAAGACCACAGGGATCAGTTTCTGAATTCCTGCTCCCAGGATAGCGCCCAGCACACTCCCTAGGATACCCAGAAAGAATATCTGGATAAAGTAAATGTTAAATGCCTGCCAGCCTGATGACCCGATGCAACGCAATACGGCAACTTCTTCGCGCTTCTCGCGGGCATAGATATGCACAGAGCTCGCTACGCCGATGCATCCCAAAATCAATGCAACGAAGGCCAGCAATGAAAAGAACTGATACACTGATTTGAAGCTTCTGCCCAGTCCCTCTTTCCTGCCCTCTACCGTCTCCCATGAGTACCCGGACTTCTTCGCGATAGGCTTGATACCTTCCACCAGTTTATCCGTCTGTACTTTTGATGTGGTCTTAACAAACATCCGGTAACTGACCCGGCTACCGAACTGCACCAGACCGGTGGAGTCGAGTTCTCTTAGCGCGATGTACACCGAAGGTGCCAGGGTTGATGTGATAGCACCCCCTCCCGGAATCTTTGTGACCACGCCAGCAACCTTGAACATGGTAGTGCCAATCTTGATGGAGTCTTCAGAGCTGACCTCATATTGTCTGGCCAATGACTCATCGAGCATCACGAAGCGGCCCGACTTCATGATGGAATATGCGTTTTCGGGTTGGGCCTCCAGCTTGCCATAAAACGGGAAGTCACCCGCCAGGGCTGTAAGCTTCACCAACCTCGACTGCTGGGTATTCATGAACATCACCATAGAGCCCATCTCGGCTTCATAGGCGGTGGTTACCTTCGCGGTATCAATAAACGAGGTAATATCCTTTTCGAACTTGCGGTTGCTATTAATAACAACATCTGCACCGAGCAGCTCTTTGGCATTTTGATTCAATGCTTCCTGCAGCGAATAATTCAACGAACCGATAGACACCACGGCGGCAATACCGGTAATCAGGGAGGCAATGAGCAGGAACAACCGGCGACCATTGTGTCTTGAATCCCGCAGGGCCATGGTCCACACCCACCGGTCACGCCATAACGGCCGGACCGCGCGCTTCAATTTGATAATATATTCGATCATGCGGTGACCGTTCTTTCGTCAGCAATGCGGCCACCTTTCATCTGCAGGATAAGATCGGTCATGCGGGCCAATTCCAGGTTGTGGGTCACGAGCACGAGGGTTGTCTTTTCCTCGCCGTTGATACCAAACAACAAATTGATAATCTGATTTGCATTCTCCTCATCCAGGTTTCCGGTCGGCTCGTCTGCAAACAAAATCTTTGGAGAGGTAATGAACGCTCTTGCAATGGCCACGCGTTGCTGTTCGCCGCCCGAAAGCTGGGTGGGGTAATGATGAAGTCGGTCACCCAGTCCAACCCGAGCCAATAACTCCTTGGCTCTTGGCTGGACATTCCGCTCACCGCGGAGTTCCAGGGGCACCATCACATTTTCAAGGGCTGTCAGGGTTGGGAGCAACTGGAAATTCTGGAATACAAAACCGGTGTATTGGTTGCGCAGGTAGGCCCTGTCGTCTTCATCCATGGCATTAAGTTTGAAACCCATCAGGGATACGGTTCCTGACGTGGGGACATCGAGTCCGGCACAGAGGCCTAACAGCGTAGTCTTGCCGCTACCTGATGGGCCGATAATTGAAATCCTCGACCCTTGTGCTACGGTGAAGGAGACATTGTCCAGCACCACCAGCTTCTTGTCGCCTGACGGGTAGGCTTTGGTGAGGTTCTCCGCCGCTAGAAGTATTTCTGCCATATCAATATGAACGTATCCTGAAATAAATCGTTAATTACCGAAAATTGTTTAAGACGAAAGCATCTTTAGCCATGGTCGGTAAGATAGCACTCTTTATTGTGGCACTGCTGCTGGTGCAGGCCGCCCCACCCCCTAAAGTCATTCTCTTTTTTGGCGATAGCTTGTCCGCCGGATACGGTCTGGACCCGGAAGATGCCTTCCCCGCCCAGGTGGAGAAATCCCTGGTAAAGCAGGGAGTAAATGCCCGGGTAGTTAACGCAGGGCTCAGTGGAGAGACAACGGCCGGTGGATTGAGCCGTATTGACTGGATCCTGCGTCAACCCATTGACATATTCGTCCTGGAACTCGGTGGCAATGACGGCCTGCGCGGCTTGCCGGTGGCTCAGACCAAAAAGAACCTTCAAACGATTATCGACCGGGTCAAAACCAAATACCCCAAATGCCAGATTGTACTCACCGGAATGCTGGTGCCACCCAATATGGGACCTGAATATTCCAAGGGCTTCCAAGCTGTCTTCAAAGAAATAGCCGCATCAAACAAAGTTGTTTTTGTTCCCTTTCTATTGGAAGGAGTTGGCGGCATTGAAAAGCTTAATCAGGCTGATGGTATTCATCCCAATGCAGAAGGTCACCGCATTGTCGCAGCAAATCTCACGAAAGTCATCAGGCCTTTGCTGTAATTAGCATGTGCCGGTTTTCTAGACTAGTTCGTGCCGGTTTTCTTAACCGGCACCTTGGGATCATCTAACCCACATCGGTCGGTGAACAACACTGACCGGAAACTACACAAGTATGTGCCGGTTTTCTTAACCGGCACCTTGGGATCACTACCCATCATAATGGCTTAAAAAATCCCATTCAGTTCTGTTTAAGAGATAGAAACCCGCACTTGAGTATTTATAATCCTCTGGCTTCTTACAAAGTCCGGCTTTTGTGGGATTATTATGGATATAGTTCATTTTTTGATTCAGGAATTTCCTGGACTGAATCGATCGACTAAACGACCTTCGCTGCCATACAGTTCGCATTCGATCATTTGCAGCAATCACCAACTCATCATACATCGGAGAATTAATATTCCGATACAATTGCAAAATCCGTTGAGAAGTATATCTCAAGAAATCTCGCTGCACTTGGGCGAGACTTCGATCACCAATGATTTGCCAGACTAAATGAATGTGATTTGACATGATTACAAATCCATAAACAACAACTCGGTGATCTAACACCAGGTACCTAAGACTTTCGATGATTATGTCTTTTGCACGATTGTCAGCTAAGAGTGGTTTCCAGTCAAAGCATGTTGATGTGGTGAAATCCGGAAATCGTGATGACCATTGCATGGCCCAAATTCACAGGACACCCGCAATAGAACAATCCGGAGTTCCTGACGAATTACTTGGCTGTGCCGGTTTTTCTGAATAGTTAGTGCCGGTTTTCTTAACTGGCACCGTTGGATCATTTAACCCACGTCGGTCGGTGAAGAACACCGACCGGAAACTAACCAAGAACACTTACCGGGACTAAACACTGGTCAATATCCCAGAGCTGGGAGGATCCGCTTCACCCACAACGCATACATTTTTCCCGATGGGTGCAAGCCATCACCGGCGACGTACTCGGGTTTATCCAAACCCTCACGGGTCAGGTCGGTGATGTTAACGTAGCGTACACCCATGCGCTTAGTAATTGCCAGGTTGGTTTGATTGAACTTGTCGATGGCAGCTGTGATCTCAGCTTGTCGTGGTTTTCCAAAAGGTGTGTATCCATAATCAGGAATAGACACAACAAATACATTCTCCTTCTTTCCGCCCGCAAGACGGATGGCTATGTTGAGCAGTTCTTCAAATTCAGGTGCATAGCTTTCGGCAGTACGCTTTTGGTATTGGTTGTTCACGCCAATGAGCAGCGAGACCATGCCATAATCATTTTTCAACTGTGCCTCTTCTATCGCCTTCT
>JBGAMI010000003.1:0-197493 GCA_044223085.1 Cyclobacteriaceae bacterium | reverse complement strand
CCTTGTTCAGTTAGCGTAGCATCATCGTTTCCCGTTAATGCTGTGCGAATACTTTGACCAACATAAGCAGTGGTGAGTCCTAATCGCTGCATTCGATCCTTATCAGGAATTACCTGGAACTCAGGACTTCCTTCTTCCACAGAAAGACGAACATTATCCGCACCTGGAATTTTTTCAACCACCGACTTTAATTCACTTCCTAACTTCATTACCTGACTTCCATCGCTTCCGCTTAACGTAATTTCAATCGGAGCCGAGCGGGGTACAAGCCCCAATGCAGCCATAGAATAATTGATGGCCGGAAATTCTGACTTCAATGCTTCACGAATTTCTTTCATGAATTGCTCTGTAGGTTGATCACCTCGTTCATTTGCAGGTTTTAACTGAATGGTCAGCTCTGATTTATTAACGGAGCCAACACCTAAACTTCCAATTCCTGAACTTGGTCCGCCCACATTACTAAAGACAGCCTGTACCTCTGGTTGCGCTGCAATAAAACTTTCTATTTTCTGAGTAACGATATTATTTTCCTGTACCGTGGTGGTTTTGTCAAATTCAAGGTTCATGCGAAACTTTCCCTGATCACCCGTTGCTATCAACTCTTTCCCAATGATGCCTTGTTTCATGATGCCTAACGTGAAAACAAACAACAAGAGAATAATGCCAGTGGTGATAAGTTTGTGATTTAATACCCACTCCAACTGCCTTCCATACCAATCAATAAACCGATTTAACTGATGCTCGAACCAAAGTAAAAACCGATTGAAAAAATTGCTTGGTTGTAAATCCTCTGATTTGCCGATGCGCGAAGCCATCCACGGTGTTAACGTAAAGCCAACGAGTAGACTTGTTAAAGTAGAGGTGACCACCACTACAGAAAATTGCTTGAGCATGTCTGCAACAAATACCTGTAGAAATAAAATGGGAAGGAATACAACCACGTCCACAAGGGTTATTGACAATGCTGAAAATCCAATTTCCATCCGACCATCCAATGCGGCTACTCGTTTATTCTTTTTCATATCAAGATGTCGCTGTATGTTTTCCAGTACAACCGTTGCATCATCTACCAAAATACCGATGATTAATGACATGGCTAATAAAGTCATTAAGTTGAGTGTGTAACCTAAGAGCCACATCACTGCGAAAGCAGTTACCAGAGAGGTTGGTATAGCCACCAGAACGATAATAGAGTTTCGGAAGCTTCTTAAAAACAGGAGCATCACAATGGACACTAATATGACAGCTAAGGTCAAATCAAATACAACAGAATTCACTGCGGCAATCGTGTTGTCTGTGGAGTCATCGGCTATGGTGAATTTTACATCTGCGGAAGCATACTGTTTTTCAATTGCTTGAAATTTTTCCTGCACCGCTTTGGAAACTTCCACCGCATTTGCATCCCCCTGCTTTTTAAGTAAAAGACCAATCCCATTCACTCCGTTATATCGGCTTACAGATACGATTTCTTTAATTCCATCGGTAATGGAAGCAATGTCTTTTACATATACTGGACTGCCTGGTGTTGGCATGGCAACCTGAACTGCACTAATGTCTTCAATGGATTTAAATTTTCCTGTTAGCCTGACTGGATTGTTAACCAGAGTGGTCTGTACCTTACCTGAAGGAACATCAAGACCGGAACGATTAATCGCCTCTGTAACCTGATACATGGAAACTTTGTACAATTTCAATTTCTCCTGATCTACTTTAACCTGAATCTCCCTTTCTTCACCGCCTAGTAATGTAATTTCTGCTACCCCTTTTAGTTGCTGAATTTGCGGAAGAAAATCATCTTTCATTTTTTGATAAAATTCAGTTGCGGGAAGTTTGCTGGTTGCGCTGATCTGCATAATGGGTAAATCATTAGGCGAGACTTTGCTCATCACAGGACTTAAAATATCCTCCGGTAAATCCCTCCGGATATTATCAATATAACGTTGCGCATCTTGCATCGTTTGATCCAGATCAGTTCCATATTTTAAATTGACAATGAGTACGGATGCGTTAGGCAATGATTTGGTTACGATAAAATCAACACCTTCAAGGTTAGATAAGGCGTCCTCAATTTTCCTCGAAACGGAAGTTTCTACTTCGGTAGGGTCTGCACCCGGATAGCCCGTCTTAATAACTACAACGGGTTGATTGAAGTCTGGCATCAACTCATAGCTGAGATTTTTATAGCCTAAAAAACCAGCTAGTATAAACACGCTGAATAAAACAATAATCAGCGAAGGGCGGTTAATAGAAATTTCGGTGATGTTCATAATAATTAATTCTTACTTTCTACAGTAGCACCATCAAAGAGATTGATAAGACCATTCGTGATGACCATTTCACCTTCACGCAATCCGGATTGAATAACAGCCGTGCTTCCTTTTCTATCCGCTATAGTTATGTCGCGAAGCTTGGCCTTTCCCTGTTCAACCACATACACCTGAGGTTTTAAAGTAGAGCCCACTATGGCTGATGCCGGAATGGTAAGTTGCTTTTCATCAAGCTTTTCTTCAATCACTATTTTCCCAAACATGCCTGACTTGATTTTCATGTCCTGAGTATTTTTCACCAAGGCTTGAATTGGAAAAGAATTGGCCATGTTACCTTTGCTTCCGATGAGGGAAATTTTTCCTGCAAGTGAAATTGACGGATAGAGGTCGGCAAAAACGTCTACTGCCTGGTTGTTGTGAAATATCGTTAGGTCATTTTCAGGAACCTGAATGGTAAAACGGAGCGAAGAAATATCGGTGAGTTGCAGCAGGGGTACACCAGGTGCCGCATAGGAACCAGCTTCAGTCATTTTAAGTGTTACAATCCCATTGAACGGAGCTGCAACGATTGTTCTGCTAATTTGCTCCAATAAAGTACTCCGCTGAACCTGTGCTGATTTTAATGCCAGTTGAGTTTTTTCCAACTGTACCCCCTGGATTGCATCTGACTCAGCAAGAATTGAATAGCGTTTGACATCAGTTTCCAATCCCTCAATTTGAATGGAAACGGATTGAAGTTGTAGATTCAACAAGGCATCATCAATTTTAATGAGCGACTGCCCTTTCTTTACATAGCTGCCCGCATCGACAAATACGCTTACGATTTTACCCTGCACATCTGCACTTACCTTGGTTTCTTTATCGGGTTCAAACAGACCGGTAAAGGATTTTTGAATACCCGTCTGGATATATTTTACAGTATCGGTTCTTACCTCGATAGCCTGTTCTTTGTTGTAGGTATAAATACGGTTTAAAGAAGTTTCTTTATTACTTTTTAAACGCACGGCAATCAGCACAATCAAGGCCAGAGGTATTGCCAAGTACAAAATCTTTTTCATGGTACGTAATTATTTAATAAACAGGTTGCCAGTTGCTTTTTTATGGTCTAAATCCGCTTTCAGATAATCGATCAAAGCTGACACGTGACCTTGTTGAGTTTCTCGTAATGCGTTATCAGCTAGTAGAACATCGGTCAGGGATGCTACTCCCTGCTTTTGCTGAAGAATCGTTTGATCGTAAATGGATTGAGCAAGCTGCACTTGTGCAAGGGTTGTTTCAACAGATCGCTGCGCAATTGATTTTTGCTGGTGAGCCGTTTCAATGTACAGGGCGGTTTGATCTGATGTCAAGCCTGCCTGAAGTTCTTTATTCTTAATCTCCAGTTTCTTCTGAGAGATTTTTTGTCTGGTAACGGTTCCATTGAATAGAGGATAGGACAATTGAAGCCCTGCGAAACTTACAGGATAAAACTTTAGAAATTCGTTAGGCGCCTTATCGTATCCAAATCCCGTAACACCATAACTGCCATATAAGGAAATTGATGGAAGTCGTGAGTTTTTGAATGTGCTCAGTTCACTCTGTAAAAGAGCATTCTGCTTTTCAATGATACGCATATCCAAAGTAGCCGCTTGCTCATAAACTGGCGCAGTTGTATTTATAATTGACTTTTCCACCTCAAGGTTTTGAGACAAAGGAATGCCCACCAAAATCTTCAGGGCATTTAGAACCTGACCATACTTGCTTAAAATCTGCTCCCGCTGGTTAGTCAGTTGCTCCACCTGTAATTGTACTTTGGATACATCTGTGCCCTTAGCAAGTAGTTGATCTTTCAGGGCTTGGGTATTCTGCAAGAGCTTTTTGGCATTCGTTAAATTGTCCTCTAAGAATGCCACTTGGTAGCGTAGAATTTGAGCGTTGTAATAAAGGTTTGTTATTTCATAGGTAAGTTGTTCTTCGTTTTTCTGGTTTTGCAAAGCGATAAGTTCGGAGCCAATTTTTGATGACTGAATTGAACCGTACACTTGTGGATTATACAAGGGAATAGCCAGTTGTAGGTTAGCCGCTATGTTATGAGGAACACCAAACTGAATTTCCTTGAATACTCCTTCAGGTCCACCAAAAGCCGCCTGTGGCATGAATTGATAGGGTAAGTCTGCGTAATACTTGTAGTCGGCATTAATTGAAACTTTGGGTATTAGATTAGCCCTGGATTCCTGCTCTTTTTCTTGACCGATCAATACATTGTTTCGAGAAACCAGCAAGTTCTTATTGTATTGTTGTGCCGTGTCGAGACATTGTTTGAGCGTCCACACTTGTGCCTTGAGAGGCTGACTAACCAGAATGCCCACAAGAAGGAATATACTGAAAGTTGTTTGTTTAAAAAAGTGAATATTCACTAACATACTATTTCAAATTTTTTTATTTAATGAGTAACAAAAGACTATCGGTCTCCGCACTTAACCAGTGCCTAACTGCTGGCTCTATATTGATAAAATCACCGGAAAGGAGCTTTTCTTTAACTCCCAGTTCATTTTCAAAAAAGACTTCACCTGTTACGCATACTAAAAATGCAGGTACTTTGGTCGTGTGTTCCTTTAACTGTGCAGATGCCATTAACTGAATGGTGGTTACGCTTTCATTGGGGGTAAACATCTTTTTTGTTTGCAGAGGTTTCGACTCTGTGAATACATCTTTCAGATTCATTCGAAGTAATCTTTATAGGTTTCGAGATATATTTTTATGTCTTCTACTGTTTGCACATCCCCAGAACTACTTAGTGCTTCTATTTTCTTTTTGAGAGGCAATAAATAGTTATGAAGCTGATCATGGGATTCACCCTTCATGGTGCACTTCTGAAAAATACCTGTTAGCTCTGACGTCAGATTTTCTTTCATCAGGTTCAAGTCTGGAGAAGGATTGGCTAAATAACCATCAGTCAATACGATCATGGATTGTATGCCCTGTGTTGTCTCCGCATTGGCCAGCCATTTTTTGCCGCCATCTAATTTTACTACAGCTTGATCATCATGAGTATGGGTTTCAGTGGTTTTTTCTTTGCAGCCCAGACCAAAGAAAACAAGGGTTGTGATTAAGAATGCTGTTACACGTTTCATAGGTGAAATCTATTTTTGTTTAATTAAAGAGTAATCCTTTTCAGCGGAAGTAAATCGCCACGACAATCCAGCAAACACAGCGGTAATTGCAATCCGAAAAAGCATTGCCTTAAGAGTTTGTTGCTCGTATATTCCTCCATTTAAAATATGCCAAATCAGGCCAACGAAACTTATTGTCAAAATACTTGTGGCGAAGACAAGTAATCTTGTAGTCCACGTTCTTCCAAAGAACAAGCCGTATGCTGCAATCAAATAGATAAACCCGCTGATAAAATTTGCAATCACTATAAACAAAACATAATTACCCTCCTTTTCACGGATGCCGAACAAATCAAAAATTACTGAACCACTCATGAACACGGTAATCAGCGCAAAAAGCGTAAGTAGGATAGCTGAGATTTTAAGTGTCGTTTTCATAAAATAGATTTATGAGGTTGAATCAACTTGAGTAGGTTTGCCATTAACTTATTTCCCTTCAGCTTCAGATCAAAAGTAAACCCTGATAAACGCCACTGTAACATGTGCAATCTGAAACTGCCCATAATAATATGTACCAATTCATCGGCTGATAGAGCATCTGTGAATTGCTTTTGTTTCTGACCCTGCTGGATGATCTGAAGTAAGTGCTTCCTTTTGGTACCCATAATCTGCAAGATGGCTTCATTGATAGCCTTACTCTCTTCCAGCAAGCCATCCGAAAATATCGCCACCAGAAAGTGTGGATTCTTTTTAAAGAATTCGAATTGATTGTTGAATGCTGCTTTCAACTTTTCTTCCGGACTTTCAATGTCTTTTGTAGAATTTGTAAGTCGGCTATCCATATCCTTAGACAAGTATCGCAGCATCGTCAGAATTATTTCTTCTTTGCCTTTGAAGTGCCTGTATAGTGCCGATTCCGCAAACCCCATTTTAGCTGCGAGATTCTTTGTAGTTAATCCGGCAATACCTGACTCGGTCAAAATCTCACCTGCTGCCTCAATAATTTCCAGTTGTCTTTCTTTGATTTCCATCTTCGCCTTTATTTATTTAAGAAAGCCGAGTACATCCATACTAATTTTTCCTGTGCACGGATATAATCACTCATCTGTGCATTGGTTCCCTCATCACCAGCTTCTGCTGAAAGTATAAGAAGGTCGCGTTGAAGGGTAATTATTATTTTGAAAGACTCAAGGATATTGGTCACAGACTTAATGCCATCACTTACTTCTTTACTCTCAGTAATTTTTGAGATGCGAGCGTAATCCGAATAGTTATGGTTTGGAGAATGACCTAAAGTCAATATCCTTTCAGCCACTTCATCAATTTTCAGCAACAAATCGTTGTATAATTCTTCGAACTTAAGGTGAAGCTCAAAAAACTTTTCACCTTTAATATTCCAGTGTGAACCGCGTGTATTCTGATAGAAAACGGAATAGTTTGCTAATAGCTCATTAAGTTTTTCAGCCAATTGTTTGGCGTTGTTATTTTCAAGACCGATTGCATTTGTGGTTTTCATGGTTCCTTTATTTTATGCGTTACTACTATTGATTTTCATTTTAAAGAAGGAAATGCCCAGCCACACCACAGAAGCAGTCATGGCAATTGCGCCAATGAGCACGAACACAGGAGGAGCCCCAAAATATACTTCAGCCAGAATTCCAATAGGCATCAGTAATCCGGTTAAAGCCAACCAAGAGATAATTTTTGTGCTAGTCAACCTTGATTGAAAATGGAGGAGTAGGTATCCTATGAGTATATTAAGGAAAGCAAAGAGATTGCCGTGTACGTGTGCCAACCGACTTTCAAAATGTTTACCAACGGAGTAGGAATTAACCCATTCTTCTTTCCCTGGCGCAAAGTCCCTTAGGTAGATAAGGAGAAATCCATATGCCATAAAAGCTCCCATTGTAAGGAAGCCTATACTGATGTTATTCTTGCCATTCATGGTTTCATTAATTATGTTAGTGAATATTCACTAACAATAGTACGAAAACCGTCACCAAAAAGTTTATCTCCGCATTAATATTTTCTAAAATGCCTAAAATGGACGGAATTTGACCCTATTGAATAAGTGAAAGATGATTTTCTGAGGTAACGGATTATGCAGCCTTAAACATTTCCTCTACCTCTGACAATCGAAACTTTAAACCGCTTAGGCATGCCAAATATCTTGAAGATAATAAGTACCTGGTTAATACTGTAAAAGTGACCAGTCTTCTTTCCGATTTGGTCTTCATTCTTTTTCACCCATCTCTGAAACGTCAACCAACATACTCCGTAGAAGTCCGCCAGTTGCTTGTGATTGTAGGGTCTCAAGACGAAAATTTCTGGTTTGTGTCCGGTTTCCTCGGTTTTTGTGATTTCACGCTTCATATACATTCTCTTTATAATTTTCTCAGCCAGTTTGCAATGTTAAGTATTGCTTACTAATATTGTCAAGTTTTACTAAACAAATAAATTTATGCTGACAAAGAATGTCGTAGGAAACCAAATTAAAGCGCTAAGGCTTGAAAAAGGGCTTTCTCAGGAAGAATTCGGGGCTCCAGTGGATTTGAGCCGTTCAGCCGTATCACAGATAGAAAGTGGCCAAATGTACCCTTCCCTGGAGTCGATTGATAAGATAGTTAATCAATACTCAACAACTTGGGATCGCCTCACAGGCAACGCAAAACCCACTAAAACAGGTGGTTTAAAGGAAGTCCGGACTGTAGTAACCACTGTGGACAGCTCCGGAAAAGACAACATTGTATTGGTGCCGATCAAAGCACAGGCTGGATACCTTGTAGGTGCGCAGCAAGAAGAGTACATCGAGAGTCTTCCCGCTTTTTGGATTCCTGGCCTTGGTCATGGTTCCTTCCGAGCGTTTGAAGTTAGCGGGTACAGTATGCTTGCCGATAGAACTGGATTTTTTCCCGGAGATATTGTAGTGGGTGAATACGTAGAGAAACTCGAAGACATCCGTGATGGTTTTGTTTACATTCTTGTGAACAATGCCCAGGAAGTTGATAACATTGTTTTGAAGCGTTGCCTCAACTACCTGGACAAAGGTGGAGTCATCATTTGCAAGTCTGATAACAAAGACCCCCAGTATCCAACCTTTCCGCTACCGGTTGAGAATATCAAAGAGGTTTGGAAATTCAAGATCAAACTTACTCGCCAGGCACCAGAACCTTCCGGCTTGTACGAAAGAATAAATGCACTCGAAGGAGATATGGTTTTACTGAAGGAGCAATTGAAAAAGTCCTTGCCGAGTAATTAATCTAAGCTCAACTTATTGATCTCGTCCGTATCGTTAACGGTAAGATTGAGTTGCTTCGGTAATCCGAAGATTTGAAATATCTTTTTTACCTGGTGAACATGATAGAAGTGTCCTGTCTTTCTGCCAACCTCATGTTCAACTTTTTTGATCCAGTTCTGAAATGTTAACCAACTAACTCCGTACATCTGTGCCAGTTGTTTGTGTGTAAGGGCTTTCAATACGAAAACTTCTTCCTTCACTTGTTCGTCACCTTGCTTTCCCTTCATGATTTTCTTTGCGTTGAGAAACCAAATCTATAAAGCGAACAAAGCGTACCTAAATGGTTATGAAGGATTGTGAAATATTGTGAAGGATTATGAATGAATTTATCAGAATCTGAAAATCATAGCTTATCACGCGCCAAAATAAATTACAGTTGGATTAAAGTTGAAATTGCATTGAAAATAGTCGAAGGGAATTAAAGCCGTTACTTCGACAGCTTCAATATTGACAAAGCACCTCGTGTGACAAGTACAAATACAATTGCACCTACAATAAGGTCTGGATATTTTGAATCCAGCAGGAAGACTAACACGCCAGCGGCAATTACTCCCAAATTGATGATAACATCATTTGACGTAAAGATCATGCTTGCCTTCATGTGCGCTTCCTGGCTCTTCGATTTTTGAAGCAGGTATAGACAAAGCGCATTTCCCATAAGGGCAAAGACAGATACGACCATCATCATTTTAAAGTCTGGTACTTCTTCATATCCAATGAACCGCCTCACAACCTCAATGAGTCCGATCAATGCCAACGCAAGCTGGAAGTACCCGCTAATTCCCGCTATCCTTTTCTTTCTTGTAACTGTGCTGCCGACAACGAATAGACTGAGACCATATACCAGGGCATCAGCCAACATGTCCAAGCTGTCGGCAACCAATCCCATTGACCTGGAGATTAGGCCTGTCGCCATCTCTATCATAAAGAAACTGAAATTGATTATAAGCACTTTCCAAAGGAGACCAGATTGAACATTTGTTGATTCAACAAATTCTTGGGCACTGTCAAGAGTTTCAGTGGACTCAAGTGATGATGCGAAATTCAGTGAATCAATGGAGGCCTTTATGGCATCAAGATTTCCTTCGTGAATTACTGTAAGTTTTCGACTTGGAATGTCAAAGTCTAATACCTGAATGCCACTTACATCATCGAGTTTCATTCGAACCATGTTTTCCTCTGAAGCACAGTCCATTTTCGGAATTGAGAATACCGATTTTTCCATTTCGGAAAATAGGATGAAGAATAATAAGTTCCTATTTCAGCGTTTATGAATAGATTTTTAATGGCCATACGGCCTTAATATTTTGTCCCCTGATCAGTTTGCCCTTATTCCGAATTTTAGTATTTTAGCGTTTTCTAAAATACTATATGAATAACACATGTATCCGCGTTCTTGCTGACGTGAATCAAATTAAGGAATGCCGGGAAAAGGTGAAGGAGGTTGATGAATCTCTTTCCCTCCTGGCGAATGCCTTTAGCCTGGTCGGCAATGACGTCCGAATAAAGATTCTTTATCTATTGCAAGAAGAAGGTCAATTATGTCCCTGCGACCTGAGTGATATTTTGGGAATGAACATTTCTCCAATTTCTCAGCACTTACGAAAGTTGAAGGACTCCAAAATCATTACTTCCAAAAAAACCGGACAGACGATCTTCTACTCAATAAGTCCGGAGTATGGTGAAATCTTAAAGCCGGTGTTCAAATTAATCAACAACAATAAAGTCTTACAAATGTTATGAAAGCTTCTGTGATGTTAACCGTTTTGACGTCAGCGAGTGCCTCGCTTTGCTGCATTGTTCCATTTGTTGGTGTGGTTGGTGGTTCAAGCAGCTTGATGTCATCTGTTTCATGGCTCGAACCATTCCGTCCGTTCTTTATAGGTGGAACATTTCTTCTGCTCGGCTTTGCCTGGTATAGTGCGATTACCACACAGAAGAAAGATGATTGCGGATGTGACCAAAAGACTTCCTTCTTTCACACAAGGAAATTTCTTGGGATAGTGACCGTTATATCGCTTCTGCTTCTTTCATTTCCTTCGTACTCCAAATATCTATTTCAGAACGGCAACGGTGGCGACAATACTGTAACTATTCAGCAGGAGAAGAATAAGAAAATCACGTTGGCTGTTGGCGGCATGACCTGTACAAGCTGTGAGGCTCATATAGAAAGCGAGGTTAAAAAACTTTCAGGAATTTCCTCCGTCAAGGCATCTTATGAAAAGAAGTCGGCTACCATTGAATACGACCCAACGAAGGTTGACGAATCAAAAATAATTGCGGCCATTAATAGTACCGGATACACAGTCAACTCAAATGCTGGGCTGGTTCAGGAAAAATCTAAGGGCAACTGTTGTCCGAAGAGTTCGTCCGGCACACCTGGGTCTTGCAGCAGTGGAATGCCTGTAGTGAATGTACCGGATGAAAAAAGTAAAAACCTGAAAGTTCTTTCCAGCACTGATGAGCTTAAGAGCGCATTCAATAAACAGTCGAACAATGTAAGGTTCGTTGCCATCTTATCTTCAACTTGCGGATGGTGCTTGCAGGGTGCGCAGTCTGTACAAAAGGCAGTGATTGAACAGATGGCCGAAAAGAATATCAGTGTTATCATAGTCTGGACAAATATGTTAAAGACGGATGATAAAGAGAATGCTTACAAGGCAGCTTCCTTGTTTCAGAACCCTTCCGTCATTCAATACTTCGATGCTGAAAATCAATTTGGCGATATGGTCGCCCGGAGATTGAACCCAAAAGGCGAGAAAGCATGGGACATCTATATGTTTTATGATAAAGAGATTGAATGGGCCAACTCAATTCCCAGGCCATTTGAGTACGCCCATCAACTTAGCGCCTCTATACATCCTTGGGCTGACCCGACAAAATATTTCTGTGGAGGCGATTTGACTAAAAGACTAACTGAGATAACAAGTTCTTTATAGTTATGCCAACCAGTGTAGTTCCAATTTTTCGAATTTTCGACTATCAGAAGGCGGTTGAATTTTATGTTGATTGGTTAGGTTTCAAGATCGACTGGGAGCATAAGTTTGATGAGAATTCGCCAATCTATATGCAGGTGTCGAGAGATGGCATTGTTCTCCATCTTTCCGAACATCATGGTGATTGTGCACCTGGTTCTAAGGCCTTCATTACTATTGATGACGTCCGCTCCTTGCACAGAGAGATTTGTGCAAAGGAGTATAAATATAACCGACCTGGTTTGGAACAAGCTTTCTGGAATGCTCCTTGTTTCGAGGTGATAGATCCTTTTAGCAACAAATTATTGATAACTGAAAAAAGTAAAGATGACAACTGAGATAATTCTTCTTTCAACAATAACCTGTCCGAATTGCGGCCACAAAAAGCAGGAGGTTATGCCAACCGATGCCTGTCAATATTTTTATGATTGCGAGAATTGCCATGCTGTACTTAAGCCAAAGGCCGGTGACTGTTGTGTGTTTTGTTCTTATGGTACAGTTAAATGCCCACCGATTCAGCAAGGGCAAAAGTGCTGTTCATAGATTGAAGATCGAAATAATATGATTCGCTCCTTTTTCTTGTTGAGTGTTCGAAATCTATTAGGCAGGAACAAAGCATTTACAATAATTAATATCTGCGGATTGACCGTTGGATTCGCGAGTATTCTCCTGGTAGCTTTATTCATTCATGACGAATACAGCTTTGACAGATTCAACACAAAAGCTGATCGAGTTCAGCGCATCATCCTGGACTTTACGAGTGAAGAAGGTAACACAGTCCAATGGGCAAGAACCAGTGCGCCTATTGGTAAATATTTAGCAGGAGCTTTTCCAGAAGTAGAACAAGTGGTCCGTCTTCGTAAAAACCCCGGAACTGATCTTCTGGTGAATGCTGAAATTAAATTTTATGAAGAGCGACTATTTTTTGCCGATAGCTCATTGTTCAAAGTTTTTGATGTAAAACTGAAAACTGGGAATCCTGATAAAGCACTAACTGACAAAAACTCAATTGTAGTTACGGAAGAGTTGGCGCACAAATATTTTGGCGACAGTGATCCTATCGGCAGAACCCTTCGATTAAATAATAAGGCCGATCTTAAAGTTACCGGAGTAATTGAGGCAATGCCTGGAAATTCTCATTTCATTGCCGATGCGTTCGTTACGTTCTCAACATTAGATGATTTCCTCGGAGAGAAAAGACTAACACACTGGGGATGGATGGATCACTACACCTATGTGCTGCTGACAGACGGTTCGGCATCTGAGCAATTGGAAAAAAAGCTTCCTGAACTGATAAAAAAGAATGCACCTGAATGGGTTGCCGAAAACGAAAAATTGTATTTGCAGCCTTTGACTTCCATCCATCTGCACTCGGATAGAAAGGATGAGGTCACACCCAACAGCAACGAGAGCTACTCGTACATTCTTGGCACCATTGCAGTTTTCATCTTACTGATGGCTTGCGCCAATTTTATAAACGTATCTACAGCAACTCTTGTGTCGCGTTTTAAGGAGATCTCTATTCAAAAAGTATTAGGAGCAAGTAAGTTACACCTGGTGTTGTGTTTCTGGATCGAATCAATTTTGATGTGTATTGTGGCGCTGGTCATGGCTTATCTTCTGGCTTTGCTTGCATTGCCTTACTTCAACCAAGTGACCGGAAAATATATTTCGTTGCTCGATAACCTATGGCTGATAACTCCATCGTTATTGCTGACGTTATTCATCGGGCTGTTGTCAAGTATTGTTCCCACTATCCAGGCCGCAACGCTGAATGTTTTAAAGATTGGAAAGCCCTATGGCGAATCGTTAGGCAAGTCTGCTATTCGAACTATATTGATCACTTTTCAATTTGCCATTTCAATTTTACTAATTACAGCTACCTGGATTGTTTCGTCTCAATTTTCTTTTCTAAAATCGTCCAGATTTGGATTTGTTAGCGATAATGTCATTACTATTCCGGTGAAAGACAGGTCGCAAAACGACCGGCATCAAACTATATCAAAAGAGATTGGTGAATTGACAGGAGTGGAGGAGGTATCTTATTCATCAAGTATGCCTGGGGCAAATAATGCCTACACGTATACTTATACATTTACCGGCACTGAAGTTGGTGAGCAGACAATGGCAGCATTTTTGGTCGATGACAATTTTTTTGAACTCTATGAAATCAAATTGAAGGAAGGCCGTTTGCCAAACATAGAAAGCAAAGACACAATTACAGAAGTTGTTTTGAATGAAGCTGCTGTTGAGCAATTTCACCTTTCATCACCAATTGGTCAGTTAGTCACGGGGCAAGTAAAAGGAAAGGTTGTGGGAATCATTGAAAATTTCAACTACGCATCGCTCCATTCAAGTATCGAACCCATGATATTGTACTCATACCCCGCCAACTTCCGGTTTGTTTCTATAAAGCTCAATCAAGGCTCGTTTCAGAACGTGATTTCATCACTCGACAAAAAATGGCAAGAACTGTACCCTGGCTATCCACTGGAATACAATTTCTTGAATGAGGCTATTCAGAATTTATATGGGGCAGAATTTCAGCTAAGCAAGGCCTACACAGTTTTCTCATTCATCGCTGTGATTATTGCCGGAGTTGGATTGATCGGATTAGCAACATATTTATTGACGCGCAAGCTTAAGGAGATAAGCATAAGAAAGGTATTCGGTAGCTCAGTTGGCCGTATCGTTCTATGGATATATTCTGGCTACCTGAAAATTATAATCATCGCATCAATTGTAGCCTGGGGTGTTGGCTATTATGTAATGCAAAACTGGCTGGATGGCTTTGCCTTTAAGACAGAGATTGAGGTCTATTATTTTGTAATTCCGCCACTCATTATGACGTTACTGCTTTTAGTAGCAACTGGTTTCCAATCACTAAAGGCAGCAGGTACAAATCCAGTTGAAAATTTAAGAAACGAGTAATGTGATAGTTTGCTCCTCCATTCATTGAAAAATAGACAACTTAGAAAAGAATCCTTGGCTTTATGGTCACGGAATAAAATAGAACGAAAGTTCAAGTCATTTTGGACTTACTTTCACTGAGCTAGATTAACGTTGATTTTGACTTGAAAAGTATTGCCTATCCGTCAGCTTACACAAAGCTGAATACACTTATTGTCCTTTGGATGTGGGCTGTATGTGCGGCCAGGCAATGTGTGTGCGATTAGTTTAACAATATTAGCTCAGTAAGTCATTAAATGTACCTGTCGTTCCAATTCTCAACTCTGAATATGGATTTGGCGGTATTGGTATGTTGGTACTATGATTTATAATTTCAAATATTTTGTTAAGTGGTCGTTCCTGTTCACAGAATGCCATCCTGTCATTTTCTGCCATTACAGTGCCGTTAGCATTTGTTGCAAAGTCGACTCCATTCCAACTCCATTTAGTAATTCTCATTTTATGTTTTGAAAAGGTATTGCCTGAAGTTTGAATGATTTTCCAAACGTTTTCAGTCAATTCGAGTTCAACTCTATAATTATTCGCCACATTTTCATAAACAAACATACGTCCTTTCTCTGCTATTTGAATTCTTTCAATTTTTTGAATTTGGGAAAGCTTGCTAACGATTTCAAAAGCTTCTTCAATCTCCTTTTTAAAAAGTTGGCTTTTGCTGTCGTTGTGTGAGGAAGGGTTAAGTAATGCCTTTCTATAAATTTTTATTGAATCCAATAGCTCGCTTGGCTTTGTAATATTGGAATCTACATAAAGCTTTTCCAATTGATTTAACAGGCCCTCAAAATCATCAATCAAAGTTCCTTCATTTGTCAGTTTATAAGTATCTGGCAGCAGTGTCTTAAGAATTTCCTCACAAGCTTTCCTTATGTAGTTTCCTGCTGCCGGGTAGTCCTTTGCTTTAAACAGTGCTCTTGCCTTTTCAAGATTGCCTTCATAAGGAAGTACTATTGGATAATCGGGCTTATTTGGGTCACCATCATCCTCAATAAAAAGTTCAAGCGACTTAATCTTTCCCACTTTTGTCTGAAACCAATGTCTTGCTAATTCAAACCATTCTCTATCATATGTGGAAACGAATACTTGAAATCCGTCATCAATAAATTCTTTCTTAACTATGTCAAGAAGTGGGTAACGATTACTTGTATCTAACCCAATAAATACATCATCTAAGTAAAGAATCTTAATGACGTCTTCTCCTGGTTCAAATGACTTAATCGAAGCTAGATATAAGCAGATTGCCAAAGATGAAAGGCGAGCTTCATTCAAGAATGCTTGATAATATTGTATTTCGTTTCCAGCGTAAAATATTTTTAATGAAAGGGATTCATTTATCGAATTCAACCTTTCATTGTAAGAAAGAGAGCTATAATTTAAGTCAAGAACAAGTTTATTCTTAAAATGGTCTTTCAAGAATTTGTTAGCGATTGTAATGACTTTCCTTAGGAGTTCCTTTACTGAGGCATCTAATCGTTCAAGCTCTTCTTTTGCCTCAACTATTTTTATCGCATTAAGAATACTTTCTCTTTCATCAATTAGCGCGGCTTCTTCCTCCTTTTTAGACTGTATTACTGGGGTTTCCGTTTGGTCATCATCCATACTATCTGACTCATCATCAGATAGGCCAAGTAGCTCCTCTATAATTCCAAGCCTTTCCTTTAATTCTTCCTTACTAGTTTTTGACCTTTCGCTTTTTGTGGAAGTTATTATCTGAACAATTCTCTTGTATTCACTAAGTAATTCAACGCTTGTTACTCCTCCACTAGGGTCTGGGACTTTGTGGTCCGCAAGCAGTTCCTTGATGATTAATTCGAAGACGTCAGGTGTCTTGTCCTCGGGGATTTCAAGAGCATGCACCTTGAGCATTCTTTTATAATCAAGAAAACCTTTAAACTTATTGGCAAGTACTATTTCTTGAAGTTTGTGATTGCTTTCGGAATCTGTGACTGAGAATTTATATTTCTTAGGTTCTTGACCGTCCTCTTTTGTGGTTATTTCAATGTAACCTGCCTTGTTATCTTTAGCCTCTTCAAACTTGTTTAATTTGAACTTTATATTGTTAGAAGAAGATGAGAAGAAGTCTTTTAAGCCGTTATAAATTGATGATTTGCCACTTCCGTTTTCGCCATAAATCAATAAATGGTGCTTATCCGCAATCTTGATTGTCGTTTGAGTTCCAAAGGCACGAAAGTTATTAATTGTAATTTCTGAAATCCATTTCATGCCTTTCCCTCTATTAGTCTAATTTCTTCAATTCCATCCATTTTCTCCAATGCCATCATAGTTGGATGCTTTGGATTTGAAATTTCAAGATAGGTTTGTTCAATTATCTTCAAACTCTCCTTCGTTTTAGCAGGATTGATTAGAGGTAGTTTAGCGAGGTGGGGCAAAACATTGGCTTTGGCTTTGGCTATAGTGTCAGTTAAATAGAGTTCATAAACAATGGCATCAGCAAGGCGTTCGAAGAAAGACGAGTCCTTGGCTTCCTCTTTTAGAACGATAATGTAATTAACTACTCGTTGGAGTACTTGCTCCTTATCTTTATCAAAACTTATGATTGGTAATTTCTCAAGAAATGTTTTAGAGATATTAACCGTCAATTCTGAATTGTTGGAGAAACTATTTGCATAGAACCAATTAATGACTTTAGAGTTCAGTAAAGCAAGAATAAATTCATAATAGGTTTCATATTTCTCCTTCAAGAGAAGATTATTTACAGACGCGAATGTCTTGTAACAGTTTTTGTCGATTGCTGCCGTTAGTGGATTTGTGCCCCCACTAATTCTTTGAATAATTATCTTTTTTGCCGCTTTCCATAGATAATCTGGCCTTGTTCTATGTATCTCTTTAGTATTCCACTCTATATGCTTAGTTAGTGGATTAAGACCATATCTTCTTATGGATTTTCCTTCAACTAGAGGGTAGCTGCTCTTTGTTGGGGTTTCGCTAATTAGGTGTTTATGTGCTACGATGCCTTCAATAATGTCAATACAGAACTCGCCTAATTCTGTCTTATTTTGCGAAATTATGTTCAATAGATTGTTGACTCTTGTATCCGCAAAAAGATTAAAGGTATAACTAACATTTTTTAGAAATTGATTTTGTTCGATCTGTGAAACTATAAAGTCGTGTTTCTCTATATCTTGAATACTTGTGACAATTTTTGTTGTCTCAGAAGGTTTAGGTTTACTATTTGAAATCCTAAAAATGATTGTAGAGGCTGTTACATTATCAAAAACACCGCTTCCTAAATCAACTAGTTCTTCAATTTTAGAATTTTGAAGAAGATATTTTCTAACTAAATCATATGTTGTCGTTCTTAACAGATTATTTGGAACTATGTAAGTTAAGGTGCCTTTCTTATGACACTCAAATAATCCTCTAAGGATAAATAGCGCGAATAGATTAATCTTACCTGATTGGTTTGCCTTAGATTTCTTATCCTTTTCGGCAAGCAGAGAAAAATACTTATTGGAAATGTATTCTTTAAATTCTTCTGAAAAGTCCGCGTCACGTGTAAAAATGTATGGGGGGTTGCCAATTACAATATCAAACCCATTTGCCACGTCTCTCCCGAACATCCATTCGGGCTCGAACCAATCAGAAAAGGAATTTTGGTCATATATATCAAATCGGGCAATTTTATCCGCATCCTTATTCCCAAAACCTAGCCGCTTAAGTTGTTCGGCAATTTTATTTCGAATTAACTTATCTTGTTTCTGGCACTTTTGTTTATCACGCCTTGTTTTTGCTTCAAAATGTTTATGACGAACTTCTTGTAATTCATCCTGAAGGGGTTCAATTACATTGTAGCCAATTGGTAATTGTGCCGGTTTCTCTAAACCAACGAGAGTGTTTGCCGCAACAAATTTAGTCTCAAGATTTGGTAAGGGCTTTATTCCTCTATTATTGGCACCAATTTTTTCTTTCTGGTCTACAACTAAGGAAATAAAAAATCTCAATTTTGAAATCTGCACTGCAATAGGTTGAATATCGACACCATAGATGCAGTTCTCTATTAAATACAGCTTCCTTCCATAGTCGCTGGAGTTATCTTCAAAGCTTTCATTTATATCAATTAATTTCTTCTCTCGTTCCTTTTTGTCGATTTCATTTAGAGCTTTCTCAATCTCCCTTTGCGCCTTTCTTTTCTGTAATTCCCGCCAGCGTATATTGTTGTCATCAAGCTTTGCAAGAATATATACCAATTTGTGTAAAATGCCCATCGGGAAGGCCCCACTACCACATGCAGGATCCATGATTTTGCAATGGTCTATTGCATAAATTAAATGCTGTATGTCGTCTTCATCTGTAAAGGGATGTTCATCATTACTATATGCAAGGAGCTTCCTGAGATTTTCCTCTAGTATAATTTCCTTTCCTCTCCACTTGCTTTGATTGATAGATTGTTCGATTTTCAGTTGACCTTTTCTAGTCTGATTACCAAACATATCAGACTGAAGATTCCCCAGTTGTAACCAAGCAGGGCTATCTTCAAGCATACTTGTCTTCAGGTAAGCAATAATACTCTCATCAACCATATAGTTGACTATTTCTCTTGGAGTGTAGAAACTACCAGTTTGCTTCCTGGCGGTTGTCTCTGTTTCTGGATTGTAGTATGCTAATAGGTTTTCAAAAACCTTTCCAAGAAGTTCTGGGTCAAGAGCAATTTCTTCTTCGATTGGTGTGTTCTCCTCAATTGTGAATTTATAATCATTGAATATTTCAAATAGCCCTCTGCATTTCTCTTTATTTTTCTTGAACCCATAGCCATCAGACAAATCAATTACTTGTTCATCTCCAAAGAATACGATGTCTGAAACTTTGGCCGCCCTTTTTTCTTCGCGACTAAAGCCATCAACATATTCATGTTTTTTAGTTTCTTCATTGTCCTTATCTAAGCAGTCAAAAAGACCACCATTAAGAAAAGGGATTTTGGCGAATAGATTCATTATTTCATTCTCAGAAATAGTGAAATGCTTTGCATACCGATACTTATTTTTTACGCCATGCTCCTCTTTATTAGTTTGAAAGTTGCCATCCTTCGCGAATTCGCGGTTATTCATTTGCTGGTTAAGAGTCGCAAAGAAAAGGTTTTGCAAAAAAGCTTTATAGTAAGAGTTGGTCTTTTCACCATTAGGGTCAAATTGTTTAAGGAGCTTTTTAATTTCTCTTTTATCAAAAAGGGCTTCTGGAACGAGGTCCTTCTCTTTTAAGAACCATACGAATATTAAACGAGTAAGCATTCTAATGAGATTATTTTGAATGCTTTTTTCTTTACTCAGAGTCTTATCTTCTGGAAAGTCTACATATTTCTGTGCCCAGAAATACCAATTTGAAAGTTCCTCGAAGAATCTTTTGTTAAGAATCTTAGTATCAAGTGTTTTTTGCCATGCGGAATGTAGTTCTACAAAATTTGTGAACTGGTATTTCTCTTTGAGTTCATCAAATGATAAATCAAATAATATTTCGATATGCGCTCTGTGTGGCTTGAGTGCATTAATGTCCTTAATAAGCGTGATCTTTTCGAGTACATCCTTGGTGCTATCTCTCTTGTGAAGCCTTCTATTGATTACAGACAGAGTAAGTGTCTTGCCGTGCTTAAATAGAATCATGGCAGGCATTGGAAATAAAAGATTTATTTCCCTACTTATATTAGAGAGTTCGGAACGAGTGTAATGCTCATTGGATAATTCAATAGCAAAAAACAGATAAGCCTCTATGGCGGTGTTATCCACTTTTTTCGTATCAAAAAGTGATGCTTGTTTTAAGACTTCCTCCCGGGATAATTGAAATAAAAGGTCAACGTAAGTCCATTCAGTTGTCTTAGCCTTTACTTCATCGAATTTTCTTTCATTAACAAACGTATCAATGAATTGGTGAACATTGGGTTTGCTTAAGGGAGCTTGACGTTCGGTTATATAACCTAAAGTATCAAAAAACTTCAGGGCATTTGTTGAATTAAACTCATCCCCAAGAGTTTGAATGGAGAATTTTATATCTTTTTTGAATATATCAGATGTCATTATTTTATCACTAACCAAGTAACTAATTCAAAACTATTCATTTCGTTTATTCGTTTATCTTTTGGAATAAGTAAGGCTCCTCTATCATTACCAGTAATTTTTTGGCTACTACGTTTATTGAATACTCGACTAATTTCCTCAATGGCTTGCTTCAAGAGTACTGTATATTGACTCATATCTTCACCTTGCTGTGTTTCATCGTTAAATAAATCACAAAGCGTTTCATAAGCCTGTTTGTTACCCGTACACATGAGTCGATAAATCTCTAGAATCTGTTTTGCATTCGTATAGTTGAACCGGACTTGTCCATTTTCAAAAATGTAAACTAAGAAATAAGGTTGTAACGGGTTAACTTCCTCGTTACCACCTGTGTCACCTTTTTGCTTAAGACAATAAACTACTCCAGGCTTTATGATTTCTTTTTCGGCAATGGTAAAGTGTGCTAAATCCAAATTTTGTGAATTTAGCCCTGAAGGTGAGGGAACAACGGCATATAAACCGAAAGGAGCGTCTTCTAATTTCTTGCGGTTATTCTCCAAAAAATTCAATAACTCAATTCTGAAATCATCCAAGGTGAAGTCGGTTAAGGAAATGCTTTCATTCATATCTTCTAAGTCCAACACCTCTGTTTGAAGTTTTTTCAACTGCTGATTTCGGTATTTTAAGTCCTCTTCAATTAGTTCTTCTATCTGATCTGTAGCTAGTACATTGTCATCTGCTGTGGCGGTGACATCAACCAAGGCCATTCTTGCCTCAACTCTCTCTTTCAGGTTTATATAATTGTCCAAGTCTTTTGTTGGCCAAAAATTCACCAGTTGAATTTTTTCGTTCTGACTGCCAAGACGGTCTATCCGCCCAAAACGCTGAATAATCCGAACAGGATTCCAGTGAATATCGTAGTTGATTAGGTAATCGCAATCCTGCAAGTTTTGCCCCTCGCTAATACAGTCGGTGGCAATCAGGATATCAATTTCCCCTTCCTGTTTCATACTGTTAATTTTGCTGCGGTTCTTTGAGAGGGGAGAGAAATTCGTAAGAATATTTGAATATTCGGCCTTACCAAAAGTTGTCTTACTCTGCGAACCGGCAACTAACGCAATATTCACTTTTAAGTCGTTTTGTGCCCAATCTTTCAAGCAGTCATATAAGTAATTTGCAGTGTCCGCAAATGCAGTGAACACGATTACCTTTTTGTTGTAAGCGTTCAATGGTTGCTTCACTTTGTCGGTGATCAGCTTTTTTAGGTCTTTTAGTTTTGCATCTCTGTCTGGCGTAACGGCAATAGCAAAGTTGTGAAGCTTGATTAAAGCCTGACGGTCTCTCTCCAAATCATTAAGCCACTTTTCTAAGTTTAAATCACCTAAGTCAAATTTGAGTTTCTTACCTACTTGCCATTGTTCCAACTCATCTGCATTTTCTTCCAACTCATCTTCATCGGGCTGCAAGGTTTCTAATTCTTCTTCTTGAGTTTTCAGTTTTGATTTGAGAAATTCTTGAATCTTAGTTTCGAGCCGCTCAATTTTCTGAATTGTTCTGTCCATAGAAATCTCAAAGGATTCAATTGAGCTCTCCAGGCGCTTCAAGAAATTAACTTTCATCATTCCAATAAGAAAATGCTCACGGTCACTTTGCTTAAAACCTAAAACTCCTTTTGTTTTTGCCTCTTCCTCGTATTTGTTTTTGTGTTCGGGCAATACATAAGCCGATGGATTGAATACCGACAATTTGTATTGTAGAATAATTTTATTGAGTTCGTCATAAGTGTAGAAGCGGTCTTTCAAATCGATATTTGGATAAATAGAAATTGGTTTAATTCTCTCTGGAAACTTACCAATCTCCTGTTCAGCTTTATAAAAGCTCTTAATGTGTTTTCTGCTTCTCGCAATGGTGAGTTCATCAAGCAACTTGAAAAAGGATGAATCTAATTTTTCAATCAACTGCTTAACTGTTCTGTTTGGGTTCTTTTTGTTATCAGCCCAAAGAGTGAATTGCGTTTGAGCATTTTTGAGTGAAAGGGCAATGTCTTTGATTTGTGTTGATTCAAACAATGCCGCATTTTCGCCTTTGGTTATTAATTGGAACTGATTTCTCAAATCACGTAAGTTGTTGTTTACCGGAGTAGCAGATAGCATTAAAACTTTTGTGCTTACTCCTTCCTTGATGATCTTCTCCATCAACCACTTTGCGCGGTTCATTTTCATTGTACCATCATCTTTGGCTTTGTCCATTGGGTTGCCTCGGAAATTGTGACTTTCGTCAATCACTACTAAATCGTAAGCACCCCAATTAAAGTTAGCTAAATCGTGGCTATCTGCTTCTGAACTTCCCTGTAACCTACCCATGTCAGTGTGATATAAAACATGATAGTTGAACTTGTCTTTCTTGAAGGGATTTAGATTATTGTTTTTGCTGCTCTGATAAATTGTCCAGTTGCTTGAAAGTTTCTTTGGACATAAAACCAACACCCGATAATTGAGCAGTTCAAAATATCTTATAACGGCAAGCGCTTCAAAAGTCTTTCCTAAACCAACACTATCAGCTATGATACACCCGTTGTGTTTCAGAATTTTATTGACAGCTCCTTTCACACCGTCCTTTTGGAATTCATAAAGCATATTCCAAATTTCACTTTCAAAGAATCCGGTTTGTGATGTCAGGAGCCCACCTTGCTTCTGTTCATTAAGATAGTTTTCAAAAATGTGATAGAGCGTTTTGAAATAGATGAATTCCGGCTCGTTCTCAACGTAGAGTTGTTCGAGGTATTTTAATACTTGGGCTTTGACGTCCTCAACTAATCCAGTATTGTCATTCCACAATTCATTAAACCAAAGATTAAGGTCGGCTCTGTCTCGGTCGTTGTCAACTACCATGTTTAACTCAATGTTTGGGCTTCCACCCAATCCTAATCCATTAACCGTAAAATTGGAACTTCCCACAATGGCTTTTTCAACTCCACTTTGTTGTGTAATGTGGTACATTTTCCCATGAAGAAAGTTGGGCTTAACCATTGATTTAATCTCAACTTTTTCACTTATCCAGCGGGAGCACTCTCTGGCAATTGCTTTTTGGCTAAGCCTGTTTTCTATAGGGATTACTATTTTATCGTCCTCGATTTTGAAATCCCGTTTGTTGATTTTGTTGGGATCTAGTGACTTGATGAAGGTTGGCTCTCCAAAAAGAAACCGCAATTCCTTTATAGAATTGAGACTCTCCTTAAGCTGTCCGTATGCGTAAATAGTAAAATAGGCAGAGACAATAGAAAGCTTAGATTCTAATTTGATGCTCTCCTTAAGAAATTGGCCTACAGCGCCTCTATTCTTATTATCTCTTATTGAAGATAAATTTATGGTAGTCAGAGCTTTATCCATCTTCGAAACTGGCTTATGTGTTCTTTTAAAAATAGACAAAATATTCTTCTGTTCCTGATTGGGCTATCAACCTCCAACCAAGCCTCTAAGGTTAAGCATCCGACACAGAAATCCGTTTGTTGCGACAACTCCAGAGTCTCGTTATGTCCTTTTGTGAGGTGAGTTTTAATGTTGTCGTAGATTTTGGAATTGGGTCAGGTTTAAATAGTCCAAAATAGCGGAATTTGACGGATTTTGAAGGCATCGCGGACATAAAATGGAGCAGAATGTCCTCATTACATATAAAAGCTATACTTGGTCTGAGGTTTCACGTCTTGAGGAATGTACTTCATGATAAGCCCAACCCTCCTGGCACAATCAATGGTTATTGGATATTTGCAATCGATCTGCGTATTGTTCCAATTCATCTTAGTAAGGCTCATTATTTCATTGCAAATCGTCTCTGCCGATTCATCGCTTTCAACAATCCGGATTTCAATGGGTCTTGGAACGTACAGCCCAGGATACGTTTGATAAAAATCAATTGACCCTTTCGTGAACAAAAGATGGGTCTTTTCATCTACCTCAATATGAGTTCCTCTTTGAACTGCATACAATCCATTTCTAAATAGTCTCGTATCGCTATCTAAGATGGTTACGTAGTCCATTAAATTGATTCGAAGCTCTTTGGCAGCTTCGTAGAATCCTTGCATTTCTTCATCATTAAAATTTGATGTTTTATGAATCACTACCCTGGCAGGAATTGTTCGATGAATTTCTTCGTATTCCTTTATTACGCCCTTTAAGAGGGCTTGCGCTTGAGTAGCCTTCAGGTGAGGCTGGCGATCATCCTTACTTATATCAACTGGTGAGCCTCTTAAAATTACACCATTTCCTAAGTCATCGAATAGTTGTGCAAGGCTTGTATGAACTTGCTTTTTGTCCCTGCTTCGATAAAAACTGATTCCAATAAAGCACGTTGTGACCTTACTGTTGTCCCTTATTAGCCGCCAGGGAGTGTGATTAGTTTTGTAATAAAGAGCGGTACAAAAATTCCAAGCTTTTGTGGCATCATCCTGTCTGCCACTTTTCTCTTTGTAAGTTTCCAAGGAGTCCTGGAGCATAAGCTGAATAGGCTTGCCAATTTGCATTGACATAGCCTTAAGCAATCTTCGAAAATCAGTTTCAATTTTTTGATCTTCCTTTGCAACTCCATCAATTGTTTCTTCTACTTGCTGTGTTGATGGTTTAGTTATTTTTGATTGAAGTCTTGCAGGAATAACGCACACAACCATGTCCGCATTCTTATCGATAGCTAGGTATCGAATATGCTCCAGATACATCTGTGCACACTCAGTGAGTCGCTTATCCCAATCAGGAATATCAGTGATTCTTTTAATATCTTGATTAGTTAAGGCTCGCGACAATTCTTTGTTGGCAATCAGGTTGCCTCTAAATCCGGAATTGGAATTGTACCCACAGAATGAAGTGAAAAGATTGGGTTGGTTGCTCTTTGCTTTCGGTGAGATGTATGACTGACAAGTCTCTATCCAGATCAATAGCTTCTCGATATTCTCGTTAGACCCAACCACCCCAACATAAGTATCTGCTCTTCGGTTACTGAACTTTATATCATAAGCATCGAACTCACTTATCCCTTTCTTAGGACAGAAATGAAGGCTCTGACCAAATTCTAACTGAGGTTCCTGAATAAACTTTAGTTTCATACATCAAATTCAATTGTACCGTCTTTATCTTTCATGTCTTTCAAATTTTCCTCGTTTTCATTTTGAACCCAATCGTCTTCATTGAGTTTTGGAGCATTCTTAAATGTTAGGAATTTTATGAACTCAAGAAAGTTGGCCGGTTTCTGTTGTGTTGAGTCGTTAAATATCTCTGTTTGTGTTTTTCCATACTTAAGATAATTGCCGATAAACTTCACATGATTAAGAACGTGTTGATTCCTCTCCTTTTTCTTTAAAAAACTCGTCACCTGCTCATCCATCCAATAGTGCTTCTGTTTTCCATCTTTCGTTATATACCATTCCGGGGAAATTTCAACATACCATGTGTTGTCAAAAAATTTGAATGAAATGCTAAATGCGAGGTTAGTATAATACCAAGGTGTACTATCCTTCTTGTGCAGTTTTATTCGGATCACGTCTCTTGAAATAGACCTTTTACCTGAATTCCAAGATTCACCTCTGGTAATTACATTTTCATCCTCCGGAGCAAAGTAATATAGGTTGTCCTGATGAATAAATTCAATTCCGAGAAAATGGGCTTGCTTGGAAAAGCAATATTTCAACAAGGCTTTAAATACCCTCATGTGGTCTAAGCTCTTTTCATAGAATTCCTCAGGCGTTATACAATCAATGGTTCCCTGATCAACAATTTGGCTTAAATGATGATCCTTATTTCCTAAATCATGAAAACTCAAAATCTGTTTATTGTAGTCAACCCAGTCTGCGCTGAATCGTAAACCTTTTTCCTTTTTATAGCTAAATATTATTTCCCGATCATTCGCCTTCTTGTTTCGCATTTTCTTCAAAACCTCATTTCGATTGATACTTAGTTTTCCGATGTAGAGTTTAGTCGGAATCTTCAATTCTAAGAGATTCGAAACAACAGTCTCTTGCGTGGGTGCATCAAATTGATCTTTGAAAGTTTCAAGCTTCTTATCAGAGAATTGCGACTCCAATACATTTTCAATTCTTTGGATAGCTTTGAAGTCAGTGATCGAATTGATTCTTCTCATCAAGTCGCGATGATCAAGAATATGTTGATCCTTACTGAAGTCAAATGTTCCATTTACAATCCCAGGGTATTCTTTATCGGAATAAGAATTTTGCTTTTCCGTGAGGATATAGATAAAGAGCGTTTTGTATTTCTTATAGTGCTCGGCTTTTACAAATTGCCGTAGAGTATGCTTTACTTTTTCATTGTCAGTGCTGGAAGTTATCTGATAAGCTACACCCGCTTTTGAGTCACCTAAATCAATTCCCTCAATATTATTGTTCTGATTGTTAAGATTCTCTAGGTTTTTGAAACCGTAAACTTCCTTAAATATTGGAATCAGAACGTTTTCTGCTAAAAAGTTAATCCCATACTGGTTTATGGCATTAAGCGTTTTCACCTCAACCACAAAGCGGCTCAGTAAAGTTGCAATCCGATTAATTGAGGTTAGTTGGTTCATGGGTTATGTCAATGCAAAATTGCTTATGATTCCAGGTGGGCTTACAATCTGATTGACTCGGATTGTCAGGGAATCTTGATTTCGTGAAAATACCGAATTGAAGCTAAAAATGCAGCAGTTTTACCAGGGTATTTTAAAGATTAAGCTTGTCGTGTTACCGTCCCTTATATAGTTGAGAGAAACTGATAAAGTACATCCCTATGGCAACTGGAGTAACTCAGATCCGACTTACAAAAGCATTCAGAATGGACTGTGCAACCTGTGAAATACATTTGCTCAAGAACTTCGGAATATATATTAATGACTTGCCAGACTCTCATCTCTTGCTCATTGAGTGGTAACTCACCGAGTATCAGTTTTCTTTCTCCTAAATTCATAAATCGGAACCTAGCTTCTTCAACACGAATTATGTCATCGACTAATTCGTTCAATGTTATATTTAGTCTGGCATTGTCAATAGACTCGCCATGAAAAGCTCTACTCTCATCAATTGCAAATAGGATTTGCTTCACATTCGGATCAAGGCTGGGTGTAATATCTACGATCTTACCATTTGGAGCTTTCCATATTGCATGGAACTCAGCTTCGATCATGTACGGATATTCGCAAAATTGCCAACCATAAATTACCTCGCCTCCTTCATCCTCCACTTTTCTAAGAGCGTTTACAAAGCAGTTTCCATTTTCAGCGTCAGACTCAGGAACTATGTCCACAATCATCGGCTTACTTTCGATACCCAATTTCGAAAGTAATTTTTTTATATTGTCATTGTCCCTATCTGGACACAGATTTATGAATTGACTCATTCACGCGATTAATTGTAGATAATGAAAATAAAGTTCCACACGGAACATTCATTCAAATTCGTTTACATTCTTTTACAATCCTGCATATTTCTTTATAAAGTTAAACACTCGTTAACTAACGTTTACAATCCTTAACCTTCGCTTTTGGGTCGCTGCATCTTTGACCCATGAACACAGCGATAAATCAAAATCATGGGATGGGCAATGGGATTGCCTTTCTTTTCGGGGCAGTCTTCAATCTGCTTGGCAATGTCAACCTAATGTTTTTGCTGGACTACACACTGCAAGCCATTGTGGGTGGTATCATCTGCCTTGCTTTCAAAGTGCTTGGAGACATACTCAGTCCGCTTTGGCAGAAACACAAAGACAGAGTGAAAGATTTCGCCAAGCTGAAAAAAGTAAGAGGCTTTAAGCTAAGGAGGAAGAAGCGCCATGATCAAGAGTAGGCACGTGTTGATCGGAGCCGGAGCAGTGGCCGCCATCTATTTCGGTGGCAGCTACCTGCTCAAACTCAAGAGACTCTCAAATGAATTGGAATCGGAAACAAAAGTTTCAATTCATAACGTGAGCCTGAGCGGGATTGAGCTTTCTATCAGTGTGAAACTCAAGAACCCAAGTGGTGGAAGTATTCAGGTAAAACACCCATTTGTGAAGATGATCTACGCAGACAAAACGATTGCGTCATCGCAAGTGAAGGATGTGAATCTGACGATACCGAAGTTCAGCGAAGTCAACCTTGATCCGATTAAAATCAAGCTTGGGTTTCTGAATCTCGCCACAACGGTTCCGGCATTGGTGAAGGAGTACAGAGAAACTGGTAAGCTAAACCTGGTTGTGCATACGATAACAACAATCAACGACAGCTTGCCCTACACGAAAACAGACAATATCACTTTGGGTGGCGGAAAGCCCGCATAACGGAGAGAGATGATGAGGAAAGGAAGTGGCGTATGGTAGCGGACAGAAAGAGGAGGTTGAAAGATGGAAGGGAGTTCGATCATCTCTTTCCTCTCCCTGGTGACAAAGACATTACGATAAAGAAAAGCGCGAATGTAGAAGACACGATGAAGCTCATTCGCAAGGCGTTGCCACAGACGTTGTGGCAAACGGAAGAGATTGCTAAAGTATTGAAGGGGCGAACGCTGGAAGAAACGTGCTCGAACATCTGGCACTTTGTGTACCAGCACATTCAATACAAAAGAGACGAGGAAGGGGTTGAGCAAGTACGAAGTCCCAGACGGGCATGGAGCGATAGAAAGACGGGAGTTGACTGTGACTGTTATACCGTATTTATTCTCTCCATCCTCCGCTCTCTTAACATTCCTTGTCTGGCAAGAATTACCAAATACCCGAAGCGGTATCCGGAAGTTCCGCGATGGCAGCATGTGTATCCAATCGTTCCGAAGTCGGGTCATTTGGAAGACTACATTGACGAACGTGACTGGTACATCGTGATTGATTGTGTAAAGGACAGGTTTGATGATGAACAACCTTATTTAGAATGTAAAGACTACGATATGAGACTGGATTATTTAGACGGAATTGAGGAAGAAGAAACACAGGATGAGCCGCTCGAATTTGCTGAGTACGATAATGTTGATCTCTCAGACCTTGCATCAATCTATGATGACGAGGAGATGGGTAACATTTTCAAAAAGATTGGAAAGGGAATCAAGAAGGTAGCCAAGAAAGTTGGTGACAAGGTTGGCGATGGAATACGATTTCTCAACAGATATACAAACCCCGCGACAATTCTTTTGCGCAATGGTTTTCTGTTGGCAATGAAGGTGAACCTCCTGAATGTCGCTGGAAGGTTACGATTCGGTTACTTAACTGACTCCGAGGCTAAGGCCAAAGGGATAAACCTAAGCGAGTTGAACAAACTCAGGAAAGTAAAAGACAGAGCCGAGACTGTCTACTGGCAAGCCGGAGGCAAAAAGGATAATCTCAAAAAAGCCATTCTTAAAGGCAAAGGTAACAAGGATAAAAAGGTACCACTAAGTGGACTTGATGGGTTGGATGAGGTCTATGCTGATCAGGAAGAATATAACATCATCCATTCAGATGATGATGACATCGAAGGATTGGGTGTAGTTGGAGCAACGGCCATCGCAGCAGCAACTTCCGCAGTGGCAGCAATAGCCGGAGCACTCAAACAGGTTAAAGGATTATTCAACAAGGGAGGAAGCGATGAGAAAGCTTTTCAGAGCGAGACAGACAATGCGGGAACGGCTGCGTCAGTTCCCACTTCGATTCCTGAAGATGAAGAGGCGATGATGGTTGAGCAAGGTGCTTCGCAGTCAGGTTCCTCATTAGTCTCAAAGGTGACAAGCGCAGTTTCCGCTGCAAAGCCTTTCGTGTCTGCGGCAAGATCGCTTGCTCCCGCACCAACAGTCAAGACAAATGAAACGACAAAAACTTATTCAAATCCTGCTCAAACTACTCAGCCTGTACTATCAAATGAATCTGCCTCCAGCGGAGCTATGCTTGTGCCAAGTGAAAGTACAACACCAAGCGATGTTGTACAGACTCAGGATACTCCAGCGAAAACTGGCTTCCTACAGAAGACTACGACATGGGTAAAAGAGAATCCAGGCAAGTCATTGCTGGTCGCAGGTGGAGTGATCACTGGAGGCTACTTGCTCATGAGAGCGATGCGAGGTGGTTCGGCAGCGAACGGATTGAATGGTGTTCCGCCAAAAAAGAAGAAGAAACGAAAGTACACCAAGAAATCTGATGGAAAGAAAAACAAAGTGAAAGCTCAAAATCTATTATAACATGGCAAAGACTAAAAGGAAGAAAAATAAAAAGCAGAATCAGGAGCACGCGCTCTTTGGAACTGCACCGGTGATGGAGCATCCGATTGCTCAAACCGTGACAAAGGGAGGATTAGTGGTACTCGCTGCAATTGCAGCAGGTGGAGCGGGAGCAGCTCTTGGAAAGCACTCTCTTCTTGCCGGGATTCCGGTAACACTTATCGGGTTCCACAAAAAGAATCCTTACATCATCGCAGCAGGCTTAGGCTTAACCCTGAGCAACGGTTTTCAAAATCAGAACAAGACAACAACTGTACAGGGAGTAGATGGTTTTGACATGAAGCAAATTGCTGAACAAGCAAAGGATCGTGTAGGGACATTCTTCAAGAATTTCTCAGAGAAGCTCTACATCAGCAAAGCCGCAGAACCCACTGCAACTGCTGGACTGGCCGGAGACCAGAAAGAAGAACAGGTGACCTATTTCGTGAACCCATACAACGATACCAAAGAACTTGATATGTCGGCCATCGACCGCATACAGGAGCAGATCGCTACGATGAATGGAGGACTAAGCGAAGTTGAAAGAGAATTCTAAAGGTGGAGGGTGCAAAGGAGTTTTTTCGTTCTCATTTTTCTCCTACTGCATTCTCACCTTTTTGAAAGTTTTAAATCAAAGAATAACAATTTAAACACAAAGTAAAATTATGCTGGGAGCATTAGGACAACTCATGGAGAGTGAGTACACAAACCCGACAGAGTTGTTGGGTCTGAATGGAGAGATGGATACCGAGTTGTTGGGGTATCTGAATGCGCTGAACCCCGTGCAACGGGCAAAGGCGATGAGTAAGATTGTAAAGCGGCACATTCCCTCACAGGGATCGCGCGCAGAGTTTGAGAAGTTCTTCGTGGAATTGCCCAAACACATCAAAGAGCAATTGCTCCAGGGCAAACTGCGTCTGGCTGATCAACTGATCTATACGATCAAGCCTATTAAGGGCGCGAAGACGATCAAAATGTTTGAAAGTCAGGATGTGAAGGAAGTGAACCTGCGCAACATCAGCAATGCAAAACTTCCCAAGAACATGGCGTTGCTCGTTTCGGGAATCTATTTGTTGCACGGAGTAGCTGCATCACTTGACATTGATGACATCAAGACCACCAAGTTCGATTCCATCGAAACTGTGGGCGCATTAGCCAGTGGTGAGTTCAAGCTGAAGGCTAACAAAAAGCAACTGGTGAGTGATACTTCCAACCGGAAGTTTATCACGACAGGGCTTGACATGGTTCCGAAAGGTTTTTACAAACTGGCAAACCCTCGTCTGATCCATGACGATGTGGACATCGAGTTTGAGATTGAACTCGGAACCATCAAAGGACTTGATGCAAACTCAGTTTTGTATGTAGGTCTTGAAGGAACAGCAACTATTCCTTAGTAGGTCATGGAGAAGCGTTGGGTGGATAAAATCTACACCTTCCTGGTGGACGCGGAAGGGCAACCGGTGAACAAGAAGTTTGACCTGGACAAGAACGTGAAAGTGGTGCATGGCATTATGATGAGTTCTGACAGACCGAACCTCTTGTTCTACAGGGGCTCTCAACGCATAGAGCTTTCTGGAGAGGAACTTTTCCCTGAGGACTTTGAGAGCAAAATGTTTATGAGCGGAATGGCAGTGGCTCCTGATAACAAATACAAGTCGTTAGGTAACGGAGTCATAGCCGGAAATGGTGAACTGAAAATCCAATACAAGGACGCTGCCAATCCCAGCGCTCCTTTTGCGGCCTACAAAGTTATCATTAGCCTTTTATGTGAGATGCGATGATAATCACAAAGACCAAACGGAGAATCATCATAACCAAACTGGAGATCAATAAGCTTGAGCGGTTCAAGCCATTCGAAATCCGCCTTCCGGCTAACGTGAAAAAAGTAACAGGCATTGCCGTAACAACTTCAGCAAAATGGGAACCGGGACCGTAAGCTTTCAGGCCAATGATAAGATGGATGTCTTCTATGTGGCACACATACAGGGCGAAGGTATTGAACCATCGGACGAAGCTTTGATCAAGGTTGAAGATTCGCAGTTCGACAGCGATAAGGCATGGGTTACCGGAAATGTACCGAAGATAAAACCTGTGCATGTTGAAGGTGATACATCCATCATCAATGCCTGGTTCAAAGGTGAAACGTTTGACGATCCCTTCATAATTACGGTCTATGTGGAATGTGAAACGGCTGAAGAGCTTGAGGAAGTTACTGCGGATGAAGAGATAGAACAGGACAAGCGTTCAAGGAATGATTTCCTGGAACCAGTGGAGATAAACTTATGACCGAACAATTCATTCTGGAGTTTGCGCCTTTGAGATTGAAACAGCAAGGCTATTCGAAGTACTATCTCCGTCACCGGGATTTCATCATCGAGGCAGGAACGACAATAACGATTCCCGCCTGGAATGAAATGTTCTTCATCATTGACGAACCTCCTGGGCTTGTTGTAGACTCTGACTATGGAATGTACGATTCGACTGACGATCCCATACCAGAAAGCATACACATACACAGAGGAGAAATCAAGATTACGAATCCAGGAGACGCAAAGCGAAGGATAAAATTTATACAAGCAATCATCGTGAACTGACAGAATTATGGCACTACCGAATAAAGAAAAATACGAACAGAAAAAGATTGACAACCTTTTACAATACCTGCGCCTTTATCATGACAAAGGCCAGCCTATTGATTACGAAATCCTGGTTGATGGTTTCAAGGCCGTTCGCAGAACGAGCGACCCTGATATGTTCACCATGTTTGAAAACTTCGTCACTGCGGATACACGCTCTATTGAAGTACTCCTTTTCACAGGCAGCAGCAATAACAACGAGAAGCGAATCTTCTATTTCGGAGAACAGCAGAAAGAAGGATTATCCGGTGTGGATGTAAAGAACATCGTGGATGAAGAAGTGCAGCGTAAACTGCGCGAAAAAGAATACGAAGTACTGAAAGATGAAAACAAGAAACTTCAGCAGCACATTGCAGACCTGGAGAGTGAGGTAGATGAATTGGAAAAGCAGAATGCCAGGCTTGAAATGAAGCAATCTCCTTTGAATAATTTCCTGGGCGATGTGGGATCAAGCCTTGTGGAGAGCTTCATCAAACGCAATCCAAAACTCATGTCTGCCTTCCCAGGCGGTGAGGCACTCGCAGGTTTATTGCAATCCAGCAATGAAGAATCAACTGAAGAACAAACGCCAGAGTCTGAAGTGAGTTTCAAACCGAAGGTTTCTATCACTCCCTCTTTGAGCGAAGAAGAACAGGCAGCCATCCAGTTTGTCAATCAGCTCAAGTCACAATTCAGCAAGGAAGAATTTGAGCAGGTGCTTCATATTCTCCAAACACTTGCCGATGACAAGAGCAAGATTGACCTGATCCTGAATCATGTAAACATTAAACAATCATAATCTATGAACAAGTACAGTTTTGAAGTGAGCATTGAGGCGCAAACGCAGGGTGAGGCAGAAGTAAAACTGTCAGCAGCATCGACCTTGATGCAAAAGCTAAAGGCACGCGAGATCGCCAAGCTTGCCGATGTGGTGAAAAATGACCCATTGAAAACGTCCATTGCCAAGAAAGCCCTGGGCCTATAAATAAGAGTAGGATATGAATGCAGACGCACAGAAGGTTCAAAATCTCAAGACCGTAGTGATCTATTCGACACTTGGTCTTGGCACTGCCACCGGACTGTTTTTTCTGGCGCGTCACTTCTATAAGAAGACGAGAGCGAACATATCACAGAAGCATAGTCTGGAAGTAGGTGACCCTGCAACCTTTGCCAAGCAACTGAAAATGGCTTTCGATAACGACAACTACTTGGGATGGGGTACCAATGAACAAATGGTGAAACAGGTATTCAATGAAATACCATCAAAGAGCATGTACACGAAGGTACAGAAAGAGTACGCCAACCTATACGGTAGAAGTTTGAATGCCGACCTGGAGGAGGAGTTGAGCAGTGATGAGTATAACGAGCTGATAAGAATTTTAAACGCGAAGAAGTGATGGCCAAGAAAGCATCGAAGGGCAAGAAGAAAACGCAGAGCAAAAAGCCAAAGGCAAAGAAATTAAGTCCAACGAAAAATGGACATAGCAAGAAGGGCGGTAAGCCAGCCAAGGTCTTTATCTACGCGCTTGCATTGGCTGCCCTTGGGGGCGGTGGATACCTGGTGTATGACCGGATGAGGAAGAAGAAGATGATGGAGCAAAATCAAATTCCGTCAGAGACCGACTCAGACACCATCATCATCAATAATACGCTGCCTACTTCCTATGCGTCTTTTACTTCGCGGATGCTATCCTCAGCAACTGACAATTTCCCATTGAAAAGAGGAAGCAGAGGTTCGCGTGTCACCATGCTTCAGCAAGCGTTGTCGAAGACATCGCCAGGCATTTCCATTGATGGCCAATTTGGCCCTCAAACTGCCGGAGCATTAAGGTCAACAGGTTATCCGGAAGTGGTGGATGAGACACTATTCAATAAAATCACCGGAGCTTCAGGCGGATCACTGACAGTGGTCTTCAATCCTGCGGCATTAGCAGCGAGTCTTTTTACTGGAGCACAATCGAGGAACCTGGAACAAGTCCTGAGTGTATTAAAGCAACTCAAAACAGTTTCAGACTATTCCTCAGTGAATGATTACTACAAAAAGCAAAGCTTCATCGCTAAGACGATTGTCACAGACCTGTTGGACTATGCTTTCAAAAGCAACGAAGCAGCAAAGACACAAATAAGAAATGAATTCTTGCGCATGGGTTTAAAGGTGAGCAGCACAGGTACGTGGAGCTTGCAAGGAATCAGGCTTTACAAAGACCTTATCACCATCCGGGAAACCGTAGTGACGGATGCACAAAACAACCGGATACCCGTGCGCAGGAAAACAATACTCGGAGACGAATTGGAGGTTGCTAACGGGATGACATGGTTCAGGTCAATTGACAACAGTATTCTCAAAGTACCTACGCAGGACGTCAAGTACACTTAACAAAAATCAATAACAATGGCAAAGTTTGAAAATTTCGCAGGCAAACTCCTGCGATTAGAGGGAGGGTATGTGAATCATCCATTGGACAGAGGAGGCCCGACTAAGTATGGAGTTATTCTTACCGTGTGGCAAGAACATGGCCACGACAAGGATGGCGATGGCGACATTGATGCAGAAGACATCAAGAAGCTCAGTGAGGCTGATGCCAAATACATTGCGAAGAAAATCTTCTGGGATTATTTCCTGGCCGATCTGATCCTCAATCAGTCACTCGCAGAGTTCATCGTGGATTGGGGTTACAATTCCGGAAGGAAGACAGTAGCAAAGATTGTTCAGCGGGTTGCGAAAGTTACAATCGATGGGATTGTCGGCCCTCAGACGGTAACTGCGATCAATTGTGCTGATCAGGAAATGCTTTTCAACGCACTAAAGATTGAGCGTAAAGTATTCCTGAATAACATCATCAAGCGAAGACCCGATCAGATTGTCTTTTATGATGGATGGATGAATCGTGTCAACTCATTCAATTACAAGGCCGCTTAAGGAAAAGTGAAACTCTAAGGTAAAGAACACATGCTATCTCGCGTCAAAGAAATATTGAAGGAATTCGGCTTCACCATCTATACGAAACCGTATCAATTGAACATTGTCGGGCTGCGAAGCAAGAATGTAAACTCGAATAGCTTTGATGACGAGATTCATGTGTTCTATACGAAGCCGGACGGAAAGTGGAATTATCATATATTCCCCGCGACTACTGACCCAGGAACATTCTGGCTGAACAATCCTGCATACCCGCAAGGCACAGCGATACTTGCACAAGGCCAAAACAGGAATGCCTACTCAATCGGCTTACATCGCGGCAAATATGAGGCACTCGTTCAGGTGAAGCCAGTGACCGTTATCCGGGATTATGACAGAGATGCGATCCTCGACTTCAACAATGGGAATAAGGAGACAGGAAATTTCGGCATTAACATTCACAGAGCAGAAAGTACTGGCTCAACCAAGGTCATTGATCGTTATTCAGCGGGATGTCAGGTGTTCAAAGATGCTGACGACTTCTATGCGTTTATGCAACTCTGCAAGCTACACGCAAAACTTCACGGGAATTCATTCAGCTATACCCTGATCGACTTCAGATCGCTAAGGCGAATCACACTGAAGCGAGTGATCACTGCTACAACCATATTCGCAGCCATTGCATTAGGGTGGGTGTTTAAACCAAATGTGAAGCTATGAGTGTACCCAAACCTCCATTTCATACGGCCTCAGAGGAGCTACTCTATAATATCTACTTAAAGATTCAAAATGTGGATTATCTAAGAGAGAGTGATATAAGTACGCTTGCCAAGTTAAATGCCATCTTAACCGATGCAGACTTGATGAAGATGGAAGATATTTTATCGGCTATCAATGCCGTGAAAGGTAATGTTCCGGAGGCTGGCAATACGCTTGAAAAGCTATTCAACATTGTCCAGGGGTTTACATTTCTCAAAGAGGAGGATATTGATACGCTGGCTGAGTTAAATGCGATCCTCTCTGATGCTGACTTAATAAAAACCGAAGACCTTCAAAGTGCAATTACTGCGCTGAAAGGAAATGCACCGGTTGTTGCTGATACCTTAGAGAAGATTTACAATCTGCTTCAACCAATTCTCTCAGCATGGGTGCAAGATGGAAATAATGTTGGAGCTACGAAGTCTATTGGTACGAAGGATAATTTTCCACTTCCATTTATTACCAATGGCATTGAGAGAGGAAGATTCGATGTCAATGGGAACTTTCTGATTGGATACAGTGGAGCAGCAATCGGAAAGATTCATTTAAGAACAAGCGATTCATTAGAGGCCAACTATGCAGCATATATTGAAGACCCGATACTGAATATCCTTTTGGGCATAACCAATTCCGGAAAATTCTTCATGAATAAAGGTCGCTCTAATCTACTGATCAATGGTGGATGGACAGGAATGACAGGTTTGAGGAATCTTATTCTCACTTCTGGAACCCTCGGAGCAAAAATGGTTGACACGGGAAGCGATAACATAATCGTGGGCTACAATGCTGCATCAAGCTCTGGCAGCACGCCAGCGAGAGGCCTCGCCCGAAATGTTGTTGTGGGTTCAGAGGCTGGCTCATCGGATAACAACGGTACAAGCTATGTTGACTGCGTGTATATAGGTTATCGTGCTGGATTGATGAATGGATTTAACACGGGTCATCGAAATACGATGGTCGGTGCTTCTGCCGGAGCTACAGCGGCACAAAGCGGAACCGACCATACACTGGTGGGCTATGATGCACAAAATGCAAGGTCAAATTCATTTAACACGCTGTTAGGTTCAGGCACAAGAGCATACAATAGTCTTGGAGATATTGTAAGTAACGGTGGTGGACAAAGTTATATGACCGCGATAGGAGCAGGTGCAGCAGTGCGCACACCAAATACTTTGGTGCTTGGTCGAGTTCTTAGTGATCAGATTGTTGTTGGTGCTGAGAGTTGCAACTTCCAATTGCCTGGAACCACAGCTAACCTTGGATTCAATGGTTATAAATTTCAGGTTATCAAACCGGGAGGAGCCGCTTTTGGAGTTTCAGGTTCTGCCTCCTTTCGCGATGGAAATTTCTCAATTAATCTCGGTGAAGAAGGTAATGGCGCAGTAAAAAATTCATTTCGAATTAACAGTTATTTAAGCGGGTATGGAGGGTATGAATTTTTGTTGAGTTCAAACAACATCAATGCAACACTTGAAATTACTGACTATCAATTTGGAGGGACTAAAACCGAAATGCTTCGCTTATCTCCGGCAGGTTACGCGAACACAGCCATACTTGTAAGACCTAACGACACGTATCATACAGGCTATGGTTTTAAGTACTTGCTTCAAGGCGTTAACACAGGATTACAAAGCCGAAATATTTCAGGGTTTCATGGACAGATGACATTATCAGTCGATGATAGTTTCGCGAATTATAACCGTGCTCAGATATATACAGCCCTCGCAAGTGTAACCAATCATTTTGTAGATGGATTCTTTGCAGACGTAAGGGCAACCAATGCAAATGCACAGGCTTATGCCTTTCGCTCTACCGGTAGTCGAATTTTCTTTGATGGTACGGGAATGACTTTCACCACTCCGGTAACAAGCATAAATACGGATGGCTCTGCTCATGCCGGAGCAACTGCATTGCTACTTAATGGGAGCTACATCATTAGCGCAGCTCTGTATATCGTTCCACTTGGTTCTGAAAGGACAGGGATGATAATATCTCCAGGACAAACACAAGCCAATGGTTTGTTTATAAGTCCACAACAATCACTTGGCACTTATAACTATGATGGTTACCTCATGTGGCTTCAGTACAGCACAACTGGAAACAACATGATGGGAGGTACTACCAAGCCAATGTTACTCATTCGAAAACACAATGCTGTTTTAAACGGGTTTGACCACACAGGCGCATTCCTAAGAATGGAAGAAAACATTGGTTCAACCGGAGCATTTGTAGAGGCTTTCAAGTATGACACAGTGAGCAATTCCTTGAAGTTAAAATTCTCGGTTAACAAAGACGGAGTTGTTTCACTTGGGCAAGTCACAATTGATCCTGCAAGTATCGCTGGAGTAGGAAGGCTATACTTCGTTGGTGAGGATCTCAAGTTTGTTACACCATCAGGAGTAGTTAGAACAGTAAAATTTTAACATAGAATATTTATGAGTAGAAATTCAATCGTTGTGAATCTTCCAGAATTAGATTCAACAACCAACAAACGAAAAAAGGTTATTCATGACTATCTCATCATTAAGAGCAATTTGGAGATGAGACATGGAATAATCCTGGAATTCACAGAAGGAGACGGTAACCCAATAGTGCCAAACAATGAACTTCAACGGCAATTATTCCTTCCCAAACAAATCACAAAGGAAACAGATGGGAAATTCACTAACCCACTAACAGGAATTGAAGTGGGTTCAGAAGCAACGAATGCCATTACAGAACTTGAGTACTGGCAAAACATCGGACTGAATTCATTCCCAGGTATTAGGTCAATGCCAAATGAAATCAGAGAAGCCTTGAAGGATATTAAAATCTCTGATTTGGTCTATTGGCTGATTGAGCAATCAATCTTAAAAGGAAACGCAGAAGGAAAATATTAAATCAGTATCACTCATGACAAACAAAGAAGCTTACAAACTCATTACGGCATTAATGGATACCCCAGCACCTGCTGGCACCAAGTTAGAACACGCCAGAAACCAGACATTGAAAAACGCATCGTCTTTTGTCGAGGCTTATAATGACAAGTTGGAAGACCTCAACATTGATTATTGCAGTACGGATGAAAAGGGCAACATCATCCGTGATCCGAGAGGCCAGTATATTTTTACCAAGGACAACCAAAGGGCACTCTCTAAGGAACTTAAAAAGTTCATGGATAGCGAGTTGATTGTTCCTTTTGAAATCGTATCCACGACTGATAAAAAAGGTCTAAGCGAGCCTCAGGTCGAATACCTGACCGAGGTAGGATTTATTCGTGGATTAATGACGGTGATTTAGCAAAGGCTATTATTTTTGCCCAAAATATTGATGTAGGAGCCCGAAAAGGAGTCACGCGAGAGTGTGGCTCCTTTTTTATTAGTCGGGTTCATACAAATTATTTAAGAATCATTCATAATCGTTAATTATTGTTCATTGTCATTAACAATCGTTCATAAAATTCAACCTTGGTTTTTGTGGTGTCCCATCTTTAAGAAAATAGAAAATTATGGATGGGAGAAACAAAACAAACAAAGAAGAACAAGGACAGCGTTTACATAGAGACCAACTTCTTACGGTCGGGGATTTTGAAAATTTGAAGCAAGAGATTTTTAATGAGATTAAAAATCTCTTAAAGGGCACAACTGCAACACCCGCAAAAAAGTGGCTTAAATCATCCGAAGTAAAAAAGCTATTAGGAATATCCACAGGCACCCTGCAAAACTTGAGGGTCAATGGTTCGCTATCATACAGCAAAGTGGGTGGAATCATCTTCTACGACTACGATCAAATTGCTAAACTGATTGAAAGCAATGAGCAACGCTGAACAGTTAAGCAATTTTATCCAGCGAGTGACATCAGATGGCAAGCTGAATACCAGTCATATTAGTATGTGTACAGCATTATGCTCTGCCTGGATTGAAAACGGTCTTAGAAATCCATTTAACATTTCACGAAAGAGCATAATGACGGCAGCAAAAATCAAGTCAACGTCTACCTACCATAGAATTCTAAATGACCTGGCTGCCCTCAAATACTTTCAATACAAGCCCTCCTTTCATCCAGCTAAAGGAAGCCAAGTTTTTATACTATCCGAATAAAAAATAGTAGGTACTTATCAATTAGAGTGAACCGGAATTGTTGTTTTCAATTCCGGTTCACTTTTTGTATGTTTGATATATCAAAAGGGATTTCGAATCGATTGTGATTTAGACCCTGGTACCAAACTGGTACCATTACTTGAAAAGAGATATTAAAATATTGATAGTGAGGCGGTTGTAATAGTAAAAAAACACCCTCCTCCTCTGCATCCAATTGAAATGCCCCGACTCCTGTCGGGGCTTTTTATTTGAATGAGGACCGAGCTAAGCCTGTGCAATTTGGCTTTAGCGAAGGTTTGAGTTCAAATAAAAAAGAGCGCAGCGAACATTTCAATTTGGATGACACACCCCCTAAAACGGGATCACGTTTCGTAATCCCTCCTCCTCTGCAAGTCAAAACAAAGTCGTGGCCAACTTGGCGGTACATTTGTTTTCCGACAGGTTAACGGAAAAACCATTATCTCCGCAATGCCCCACAAGCGGGATCGGTCTCTGGAAACCGATGCTCAACGTGCGACCTATGAAAGAATGCGGAACGGGAGTCGCTATGCCAAGGAAGTCCTGCAAGACCCCAGGAGGGCGCTACAATACAGAACAATAGCTAAGAACCGCAAACTCCCCAATGCCTATACAGCAGCGGTGACAGATTATCTGAATGGAGATCCACGAACCAAAAGGCCTCTGGTAAGTCCGGCAGAATGAGAGCACAGTTGCGCACCTTCATGCCAGCATAACTTAATCAAACAGCATTACTGCATACTACCTAGTGCTCTTGGTTTTTCGTGAGACCCGCTGGTGATGATCATTGGTTTCCAGCTTCTGCCCATAGTGAAGGCTGGCATTGATCTCATAGCCAAACAGCAATACCATCGTTAGCAATTGAATCCACACCATCAGGGCGATTAACGCTCCGATCGATCCGTAGACCTTATTGTAGCTGCCAAAATTGGTGATGTAGTAAGAGAAGCCGTATGAAATGGCCAGGCACGCGAGGGTGGCCAAAAATGATCCGATGGAAAAGAACTTCCAATTGTAATGCACTGCAGGGCCCCAATAATAAATAAAGGATACAGCAAAGAAGAACACAATAAAGATCACCAGGAAGCGCAGGAAGAAAAGGCCAAACAGGGATAGTTTATCCAATTGCCAATGACTCAGGTCAGATAACTCATGCGTCACCTGGTTGAGTACAACCTGGCCCACAATTAACAGCACCACCGCAAGCAACAGCACCACCGCGAGCAAAATGGTCAGGCCCGTGGCGATCAACCGCATCTTAATAAAACTCCTTCGTTCCACCGTCCGATAGCAGGCATTGAAGGCACGCATCAAAGCCATCATTCCGTTGGTGGCGAGGTATAGCGCAAACACAAATCCAAAAGTCAGCAAGCCGCCCCGCTGCTTGCTGAGGATATCCATAACGGTGGATTGTACCACGTCAAACATGCTGGGTGGCATATAATCACTCAGAAAGACCATGATGGCATCCCGAGAGATGGTCGGATAAAAATCGGAGATGTAGGGTATTAACGTGAAGAGGAAAATGATCGTAGGAAAAATGGCCAGAATAAAATTGTATGCCACTCCATTGGATCGATCCATGATTTCATCTTCCTCTATATTGTTGATGAATATCTTGGAAAACCGATACAGCGTAAGGTTACCACTGCCCTTGATGCGCACCCGCTTCAACCACTGTCGGAGTTTGAATGCCGACTGCACCTTGAGTATCCGTTTGCGATGCTGAAACTTCATGCTGTAAAGAAAGGATTCAACAATCGTTGAAATGCTTCCGGCGGACGACAAGGTTTGCCCGTGGCCTGGTTTACAAAAGCAAGCAGGGTTTCACCCCGGTGAATCAGGGTATCCTGTTCATTGAATATCTCGTAATGAAACCGGATTCTCACAGAAGGCTTCTCCGGGATGGTCACCACCACTTTGAGCAACTCATCATATCGTGCAGCCGTCAGAAAGTATGAGTGGTTTTCCAGCACAGGCATCATCACTCCCATGGCCTCCAGCTCTTTGTACGTAAGGCCCAATTGTCGCAGGCTCTCTACCCGGGCCACTTCATAGTACATGGCATAATTGCCATAATACACATACTGCATCTGGTCTGTTTCGCCATATCGTACCCGGATGAATGTCTCGGCCTGATACATACTTATTTCTTTTTACGCAACGCAGCGCCCTTCCGCATCTCCGCAGTCAGCGCGGTCTGATAGCGGGTGGCGTTGAGGTTGTGTTCACGCAATGTGGCCGCAAAATTGTGGTACCCCGAAAAGTCCTCCTTCGCGCACATGTAAATAAAATCTGATGAGGTGTAGTTAAGCACGGCATCAATATTCTCAATGGAAGGCATGTTGATAGGACCCGGCGGCAAACCCGCATATTTATAAGTATTGTATGGAGACTCAACCTCTTTATGGACATTGAGCACGCGTTTGATGGTAAAATCACCGACTGCATATTTCAGGGTCGGGTCTGCCTGCAGGGGGATGTCTTTTTTCAGGCGATTCAGGTATAAGCCCGCAATGATCGGCGCCTCATCGCTCTTGATGGTTTCTGCCTGCACAATAGAAGCCAGGATAGAGACTTCAATAGGTGTCAATCCTAGCGCGGTTGCCTTGGCTTTGCGTTGTTCATTCCAAAATGATTCATACTCATCATGCATCCGTTCCACCAGCTCTTCGGGGACCACGTTATAGTAAATCTGGTACGTGTTTGGAATAAACATAGCAAGGACGTTTTCCTTCGTAAATCCTTCCTGGTTATTACGGATAAAATCCTGGAGTGCATCCTCAAACTCATTCGGGGTTACGCCAATGTTTTTGGTGATTTTTTCCTTCAACTCACTCAACAGCCTTACATTGGTGAAGGTGACATTGATACGCTCGGTTCGTCCTGCCTGCAGCGCACGGATCGCATCCAGGTTGGTCATATTGCGGCGCAGCATGAACCGGCCAGGCTGCATGGTACGGTCAAAGTTCTTTAACCGGGCCAGAAAACTGAACGAAACCATGTCATTGACGAATCCCTCCTTACCAAGAGACTCCAGCACACCACGATATGTAGTGCCTCGCTTAATTACAAAAAGGCGATCATCGCGGTCCAGGAGAACATTGGGGGTGTAAATGATCTGGTACAGATAGAAGCTGAATGAGATCAGCAATACGGATCCTACCAGGAATACAATAAGCTTGGTTTTTGGAATTTGTGGCTGCATACGAAGGTTCAAAAATAAGAAAACGGAGTCGGATCGAAAGCGTTAGTTTTGCAGTGCAGTCCCGGTATGCAGGCGCAACGCATCATTATTCATCCTGAGAATCCAGAACCCCGCAAGGTGCGGCAGGTCGCAGAAATACTGCGACAGGGTGGCATTGTTATCTACCCTACGGATACCGTATATGGAATTGGTTGCGATCTGCATAATCGAAAGGCTGTGGACAGGCTATGTCAGCTGCGGAAGATTAAGCCACAGAAAATGAACCTGTCATTTATTTGTGAAGATGTAAGTCATCTCAGCAGTTACATCCGCCATATGGAGACGCCGGAGTTTAAGTTGCTCAAGCGCAATCTGCCTGGCCCGTTTACATTCATCTTTGAATCGAGCAGTGAAGTGCCACGGATATTGGGGATCAACAAGAAAACGGTTGGCGTGCGCGTACCCAGGCATCACGTGCCCATAGAAATTGTAAAGGCCCTTGGTCATCCACTGATCAGCGCCTCCATCAAAGACGATGACTCCATCCGCGAATACACCACCGATCCGGATGAAATTTATGCATCGTTTCTTCACACGGTTGATGCCATGGTGGACTCGGGTACAGGCGGCAACATCCCTTCCACCATTGTTGATTTCACCAGTGGCATCGCAACCATTACCCGTCAGGGACTTGGCAATCTCGATGCATGATCATGAAGCGGGCATTAATTGAACTGCACTTCCTGCCAAACCTGGAATACTTCAGCGCCATCCGGGGGATGGATCATGTGGTGATCGAACGACACGAACACTTCGCCAAGCAGACCCTGCGCAACCGATGCATGATCATGACCACCCAGGGTCCGCACCGTCTCACGGTGCCGGTAACCGAAAAGCACGGTAAGGTGCTGATCACTGACATCCGTTTGGATGACCGCACACGATGGCGGAATCAACTTTGGCGCTCATTGGTATCGGCGTATGCCAAGTCGCCTTACTTTGAACACTATGCCTCCGACCTGGAGCGTGAGCTGTTCCGGGATCACACCAGATTGTATGACCTGAACCTCACTTTGCTGTCAATGTGTCTGGGATGGCTTAAATCACCCATCACCATTTCGGAAAGTGTGTCGTATGAAAAAGTTCCGGAATCTGAGATTGCCGACCTCCGAGGGCTTATTTCAGCGAAATCTGCCTCATTATTGAGAAATTACTATTCAGGTCTACCATACCAGCAAGTATTTGGCAGCGTATTTGAGCCTAACCTGAGTCTTGTTGATTTGATCTTTTGCGAAGGCCCCCGTGCAGGGGAATTCCTTGGTCAGTAGCAAGGATTTTGAACAAATAAAATTGACCGTACGTTACTCAGGAAGGGGCGGGGAGTTGGAGCGGTAAATCAGTTGCATTTCAGTCACCCCCCCGTTACATTTATAACTATAAATCCCATAAATGGAAGCTAAATTCTCCAATCGTGTGAAAGAAGTAATCTCGCTGAGCCGTGAAGAAGCACTTCGGCTCGGGCACGATTATATTGGAACAGAGCACCTGATTCTCGGTATGATCCGGGAAGGGGAAGGCGTGGCCGTGGGTGTACTCAAGAAATTGGGTGTGCCAATCGACGAGCTGCGGAGTGAAATTGAAAAGGTATCGAAAGGAACAGCGACACACCAGGTAAAGAACCTCTCTAACATTCCCTTAACGCGGGCATCCGAGAAGGTACTTAAGATTACGTACCTGGAAGCGAAAGTTTTCAAGGCACAACTTATCGGCACCGAGCACCTGCTGTTGTCCATTCTGCGCGATCCGGATAATCTCGCTACACAAATCCTAAACAAGTTTGACGTTGCTTATGACGTCGTAAAAGAAATGCTCGAATATCAACACGATCAACCTACCGCTGCATCGGATACCGATGACCCGGATGATGATTCCTCCAAAATGTTTGGTGGTGCAGGCAGCGCTGGCTCTGGCGGAGCTGGTAAAGAGAAAAAGGGAGCCGAAAAATCCCGGACCCCTGTGCTGGACAATTTCGGCCGTGACCTCACCAAACTGGCTGAGGACAACAAACTCGATCCGATAGTAGGCCGGGAAAAAGAAATTGAGCGTGTGGCTCAGATTCTGTCCCGACGCAAAAAGAACAATCCGATCCTGATTGGTGAACCGGGTGTGGGTAAGACTGCCATCGCAGAAGGTCTCGCGCTGCGCATCATTCAGAAGAAAGTTTCACGCGTATTATTTGGCAAGCGCGTAGTAACCCTCGACCTCGCTTCGCTGGTCGCAGGCACAAAATACCGCGGTCAGTTTGAAGAGCGGATGAAAGCCGTGATGAATGAACTGGAGAAATCACAGGATGTCATCCTTTTCATCGACGAATTACATACCATCGTTGGTGCTGGCGGTGCTTCCGGATCGCTGGATGCCTCAAACATGTTCAAGCCGGCCCTCGCCCGCGGAGAAATCCAGTGCATTGGTGCAACCACCCTTGACGAATATCGCCAGTACATAGAAAAAGATGGTGCCCTTGCCCGTCGCTTTCAAATGGTGATGGTAGATTCTACCTCGGTGGAAGAAACCATTCAGATTCTGGACAACATCAAAGAGAAATACGAAGATCACCACCATGTGAGCTACACCAAAGAAGCTTTGGACGCTTGCGTAAAGTTGTCCGATCGTTACATCAGCGATCGCTTCCTTCCAGATAAAGCCATTGACGTACTGGATGAAGCTGGTGCGCGTGTGCACATGAACAACATTCACGTTCCCGAAGAGATCGTGAAGTTTGAAGAGGCGATTGAAGACGTGAAGAAGGAAAAAAACCGGGTAGTGAAAAGCCAGAAGTATGAAGAGGCTGCCCAGCTTCGTGATAAAGAGAAGAAGCTGATCGAGCAACTCGACCTGGCCAAAGCGCGCTGGGAGGAGAAGACCCGGACTGAAAAATATGTTGTCACCGAAGATAATGTAGCCGACGTGATTGGAATGATGACTGGCATTCCGACCAATCGCATCGCCCAAAAAGAAAGCAACAAGCTTCTTGGTATGGCGAATGAGTTGGGTGCGAAAGTTATCGGTCAGGAAGAAGCCATCAAGAAACTCACCCGCGCGATTCAGCGGACACGCGTAGGATTGAAAGATCCCAAGAAGCCTATTGGTTCATTCGTGTTCCTGGGCCCTACCGGCGTTGGCAAGACCGAGTTGGCCAAAATCCTTGCCATGTATCTCTTTGATAAGGAAGATGCATTGGTGCGCATCGATATGAGTGAATACATGGAGAAATTCTCTGTGTCACGCCTCGTGGGTGCACCTCCCGGATATGTAGGCTACGAAGAAGGTGGTCAGTTGACCGAGAAAGTTCGTCGCAAGCCATATAGCGTGGTACTGCTGGATGAAATCGAAAAGGCACACCCGGACGTGTTCAATATTCTGCTCCAGGTACTGGACGATGGTATATTAACCGATGGGTTGGGTAGACGCGTAGACTTCAGAAACACGATTATTATTCTCACCTCGAACATTGGTGTTCGTGACCTGAAAGACTTTGGCGCTGGCATTGGTTTCGCTTCGAAGGCCCGTCAGGCAAGTGAAGAGGAAATCATGAAGAGCACCATACAAAGTGCGTTGAAGAAGGCCTTCTCACCAGAGTTCCTCAACCGCCTCGACGATGTGATCATTTTCAACTCGCTGCAGCGCGAGCATATTCACCAGATCATTGACATCACGCTGGGTAAATTGTTCGCCCGCATTTTGTCTTTGGGTTACCATGTTGAACTGACCGACAAAGCCAAAGATTTTCTATCCGACAAAGGGTACGATCATCAGTTTGGTGCACGGCCGCTCAACCGGGCCATTCAAAAGTACCTGGAAGACCCTGTTGCAGAGGAAATCCTCAAGGGGGAAATCGAAGAAGGCGGTACAATCCTCGCTGACCACGATGGCAAGAGCGAGACCCTGACTATCAAGGTGAAAAAGCCAAAAGCTTCGAAGAAGGAAAATTGATCGGAATTTATACCTGATTCAAAGGCGGATAACTTCCGCCTTTTTTTATGTCAATACGATCCGGCGTATTTGCGGATAAACCATTCCGTTGCCACCAACAGCAGCAACACAAAAAACACCCACTTCAGATTAATGAGTGGTTGAAATGATTCATCGGTATGAAGTTGGGCTGGCGCCGGCGTGGAGGCCAGGTGAGTTGGTAACTCATTCAAAGTTTGCAGGGAATAAAATTTCCCTCCGGTGGTTGAAGCCAGTTTGCGCATCAACCCACGGTCGGCTGTAAGGTTCTGCAATTCCTGATTTTGTTCTGAGAGCAGGAATTCACCACGCACCGTTTCCCGCTTGCCCTTCAATTCTGTGGTGGCCTTGTAGCGATAAACACCTTCGGGCAGTCCGCCAATACGATAACGGCTGTTACCCGGACCTGTTACGTAACGGTATTGGGTAACGGTGCCTTGATCACTTTGCAGTTCCAGTTCGATGGTATTTCCATACACCGGCTCAAACAAATCATTGTATACCTGGCTTTCGAGTACGACGGGGCCATCACTCGTAAACTCCTGTTGCACCGGGAAACAACGGAATTTTCTCCGGTCATCCCGGGTGCTCAGGTATTGGAATAAACGGGAGAATAGCTCATCAAATGCGGCTGTCTTCTCTGTCTCCTGATATTCGCTGAGCCTCCATCGCCATGCACCTTCGCCTACCAGCACCGCCAGTTTACGATCGTTGTCCTCCAGTGAAAACAACAGCGGCCGGTCTGTAATTACATTGCCAATCCGTTGTTGCAGAATGGTCCGTGCATTCGCTGGAAAAGAGAATCGGCCAAAAGGAACATTGACTGGCGGATAACGACTGATCCTGGTATTAATATCTTCTGCATAACCAAGGTCATGAAAAGTGGGATTCACCACAGCCAGTACTTCATCGCGTTGACCCGACGGCTCAAATTGAATCGGGATGCCGACGGAAGACAATAACCTCAATTGGGTTCTTTGCCCCACTACTATAAATGCAGCCGTATTGGCCTTGAGCATAGCAGATAGTAATGGTGTGGTCTTGCCTTCTACGTCCGGAGTTTGGTAGCCAATTACCAGATCTACGGCACCCGGCACCAACCAGGATGCCTCTGCTTCCTGTATACCCGGAATGTGTACACCAAATTCATAATTCGGATTTTTCTCTACAACGGTGCGGAAGGCCTTGATGTCCGGATGTGGTGCCCTTGCAATCAGCAATACTTTTTTCTTGCCTTCCACCACCTCAACAAATGCGGTAGCCCTGTTATTCTGATGGTTGGACTCGCCGGAGACGGCTTCAACGCGCACCTCTATGCGCTGCATGCCCTGGGTGGTGGCGTCGATTTGAAAATCAAAAACATGCATCACCCGATCCCTGGAATTTTTGCGCAGTTGCTGTAACATTTTCCCCTGACGGAACACGCTTACCACAATTTCTTTATTGAGCAGCCCCTTCACGGCAACTTCAGCGCGTAATGGAAACTTATTTCCCTGATAAACGATGCGGTTGTAGTCGATCCCACGCAATACCACATCCGGATGATCCGTGGTGTCGCCAACGCCCACGGTGTACACCGGCACTTTGTAAGGCAGGTACAGCGGAGAAAGTCCCTGGTTGTAGATACCATCCGAAATCAGGACAACACCAGCGAGATTATTTCCTTCATAGCGGTTAATGGTCTCCCGGAGTGCGGTGGCCAGGTCGGAGCGACGATGGTTAAAGTGAAGGCTGTCTGCACCCGATAAGGATCGCACCTGCACATCCATGTCCTGCTCCTTCAACTTTTCCTGCAAACCGTTCAAGGTGTTGCGAATGAGAGTGGTGTCCGACAATGACATCGACCGGGAGTCATCCACGACCACCGCTATGATCGGTTTCTCCAGTTGATTGTGTGTTTGTTTCAGGATCGGGCCCAGCAACAACATCAGCAATGCAGTTACCAGCATAGCGCGTAATCCAAACAATAGTCGATTCAGGTTTTTGCTCCAATTGGCTGGCCGTCCGTACAGCAACCAGGCATATCCTAACCCTGCGAAAAGACACAGCAGGATAAGGAATGGAGAATGATCAAACATCAATCGTTGCATGCCGGATTTGTGGAAGGGTTAGTAGCCGTATTTTTCCTTCCAGCGTTTGCGAAGATACAACCGCAGTTCTTCTTCGCGTGGATTTTGTCCGGGGTTGTAAAATTTTTGACCTTTTATATCATCTGGCAAAAATTCCATGGGCACAAAATTACCTTCAAAGCCATGCGCGTACAGGTATTCCTGCCCATATCCCAACTCCTTCATGAGTTTGGTTGGCGCATTCCGGATGGCTAGTGGCACGGGGAGGTCGCCTGTAGAGCGAACTTTGGCCAAGGCTTCGTCAATAGCCACGTAGCTTGCGTTACTCTTTGCTGAGCAGGCCAGGTAGGTAGCGCATTGACTGAGGATGATCCGGGCTTCCGGGTATCCGATGACATTTACCGCCTGAAAAGCAGCAGTAGCCAACACCAATGCGGTGGGGTTGGCATTGCCGATATCTTCGGATGCCAGGATGACCATACGCCGGGCAATAAACTTAACATCTTCACCACCCTCAACCATGCGAGCCAGATAATACACCGCTGCATTGGGGTCACTGCCGCGAATAGATTTGATGAACGCCGAAATAATATCGTAGTGTTGTTCGCCATCCTTATCGTAGATAGCGACATGCTTTTGCGCTATTTGCATGACCTGCTCATCTGTAATCACGACAGGGTCCGGCGTTGCTTCCGTCACCAGCTCGAGGAGATTGAGCACTTTCCTGGCGTCGCCACCAGAAATGGTCAGCATCGCTTTGTGTTCCCGGATTTCAATATTGCGCTTCTTTAATTCTTCATCGCGGGAGATGGCCTGCTGCATCAACAACAGTAATTCATGCTCACCCAACGATTTCAGCACATATACCTGACATCGCGAAAGCAAGGCCGCATTTACTTCAAATGACGGGTTTTCAGTAGTAGCGCCGATCAAGGTAATCGTGCCTTTCTCAACGGCACCCAACAAGGCATCCTGCTGAGATTTATTGAATCGATGGATTTCATCGATGAAGAGGATGGGACGGTTGGTGTGTTTTGCTTTGTCAATAATCTCACGAACATCCTTTACCCCGGCGCTCACAGCACTCAGGGTATGAAACGGCCGGCGTACTTCGTTGGCAATGATATTCGCGATGGTGGTTTTCCCAACCCCGGGTGGACCCCATAAAATCATGGACGGGACATTTCCACTCAGAATGGCCTTTCGCACAATCCCGTGGCTACCCACCAAATGATCCTGCCCTACCAAATCCTCGAGTTTAGCAGGTCTCATCCGCTCAGCCAGCGGCAAACGGGATGATTGGAGTAGTGACATCAGATTATCAGGAGAACGACAAATAAATTGATCGAAAACCCAATGAGGGCTACAATAGAAAACAGGAACCCGAACAGAAAGTATTTTACCAGTGTCTTGCCCCAGCCCTGAGCGTACATGCGCTTCATGCCCAACAGCAAATAGCCCAATATCCACAACGTAATCACCAACCCAATCCAGGAGCTAGAGAACATTTCACTTAATAGCAACTGCAACGAGCCCGCCAGGTAACAGAAATTGTAATAATAAATAGAAAACACCAGGTGCTCGCTGTAGAAATAGTCGCGCCGGACATAGAGCAACTTAAGCAGGAGGGCAAAGAATGGCAGGAGAAAGAACAGCACCTTGGAAAAATTGTCCATGAATGCCTTTATGAATTCCTTTCCAAAATTTTCGCTGTTGTTTTTGAACCTTTTGTTTAATTCTATACTCCGGATGGTCATGCGCCGTTCAAACCAACCATCGCGTTCAGCTTCAGGCTTGAGTTGTTCCGCAGAATCATATGCCTCAACAGTGGCAAAATCAGTTTTGGACAGATTGAATTTCGTGCCATTGCCATTTTTCTTTTTGTCGCGCTTTGCAGCGGCCTTGACAGAATCAGCCCAGGGTTGCCTAAATACCTTACCAACAACAGAGTCCTTACCTAATTCGGTAAACAGGGAATCTACATCGGGGCCTTTTGCTTTGACAGAATCAGCCAAAGCCACCGTTTCCTGTTGATTATCCTCCAGGTCATTTTCAGTATCCGAATCCTGAAAGGAAAAAAAGAACAGGAAGAAAACAAAACTGATAAATGCATACATCCTGGCGGGATGGTAATAACTTTCGCGTCGGCCGGCATTGTACTCCATGGCCAAAAATCCAGGCTTGGTAAGCAGGTATCGGGTTGTTTGAAAGAACTTGCCTTCATAAGACCAGAAGGATGATATGAAATTAGACCAGAGCTCTCCCAGGGTCTGTCGGCGCGGGATATCCTTTTGTCCGCAGTGATGACAGAATACATCTTTCAGTTCCGTGCCGCAGTTGAGGCAATGGGTGTTGTGCCTTCCAGACGGAATTGATTGTTCAGCATTGACCATGCCTTCTGCTGCAGGAACTGCTTTCTCCAATTCGTCCATATCAGAAAGTTAGGGACTTCAGCACATCGGATGCATGTTGCACGCCGGCATCATTAATATCGAGATGCAGCACCATCCGGATTTCAGTGGCTCCAAAAGGAAGTGCTTTGATCTGATGTTCAGCCAACCGGGCAAGGAATCTTTCAGGTGTCACCTCCCCGACAAGTTCAAATATCAGGATGTTGGTATCCACGGGCATCATCGATTTTACATAAGTGCATTTTTTCAGCACTTCTCCCAACTGCTTCGCCCGGCGGTGGTCATCTCGAAGGCGACCTATGTTATTTTCAAGAGCAAATAACCCAGCAGCTGCCAGGTATCCAGCCTGACGCATGCCGCCGCCAAATACCTTTCTTACCCGTCTTACCCTTGGTTCCCATTCTTTTTTGCAGGCCAGTACCGAGCCGACGGGGGCGCCCAAGCCTTTCGATAAGCAAACAGAAATGGTATCAAAGTACTTCCCTACATCGCGGGATACATCATTGGTTTCAGTCAGGGCATTGAATAGCCGGGCGCCATCGAGGTGCATGCGCAATCCCCGAGGACGAACCGCATCGTGAATCGCTTTGATTTGTTTCAATGTATAATAGCTGCCTGCCTCACGCACCACGGTATTCTCAAGGGCCACCACCGAAGTGGTTGGATAGTGAAAATCTGACGAGTTGATATTGGACAATACTTCCTCCACCGATAGTCGACCCCGGTCACCAGGAAGCAATCGCACACTCACCTGGCTATTGCCTGCCAGACCACCTCCTTCATATTTATAGATATGGGCTCCCTTGTAGCAAATAACTTCATCATAGGGAGATGTCAGAACCTGTATGCCAATTTGGTTGGTCATGGTTCCGGATGGGCAAAAAACCGCCGCATCCATTCCCAGCAGGTGGGCGGCCATCTCCTCGAGTTTTCTTACGGTTGGGTCTTCTCCAAAAACATCATCCCCCACCTCGGCCTTCATCATCGCCTCCAGCATGGCCGGAGTTGGGCGTGTAACGGTGTCGCTTCGCAAGTCTACTACCATGATTCTTGTGATTCAAAGGCTGAAAATACAAAAAACAGCGGCTCAGGCGCGCGCTGTTTCTATAAGCCAATGAAATAAGCCGAATCGCGGTGATTGCCTCAGGCCGCCCGGCGGGCCTTTTCCCATACTGCGCTCTGCGAACCTCTCAGGTACCGGTATAAACCAGCATACGCAGCAGCATTCATCATCACAAACTGAAAGGCAACACTTACAACCGGTGGAAGTTTTGATCGCTTCATATACAGCAGTCCCATCGCAGCAAGTGAATATCCTGCCGCCTGTATCCAAAATAAGTACTGATAGAAAGTACTTCCATCACGGGCCAGCACAGCGGACAAAATCAGGATCACCGGAAGAATAAACGGCACTACGGCCCAACGCAACAACCGATGGGACAGAAATTGAAAGCTAACCAGGTCAAAGCGCGCAGGCCGAAGCAAGTATGAGAATTGAACAATTGCCTGAAAACCGCCTGCGCAAATTCTTACTTTACGTTTCCACTCCTCAAGCAGGTTCGCCGAAGGTTCTTCGGATGCAATGGCCTGGGGTTCATAAATCACCCGATAGCCACGTGTGGCGATGTCCATGGACAATACAAAGTCTTCAATGATGGTCCCTGGCTTTACCGGGCGATACAATGAAGTGCGCAGGGAGAACAATTCACCTGCGGCCCCAACTACGGTATGCAGTTCACTGTCCAGTTTCTTGAGCGCAGACTCATATTTCCAGTATAGACCTTCTCCCTTTCCGGCAGAATTACCTTTGGCTACCACATGTTTTTCGCCGGCTACAGCTCCTACTTGCGGATCCTTGTAGTGGCGAACAATATTTTTGATAGCAAACTCATTGAGCATGCAGTTGGCATCCGTCAAAATCACAATTTCGGATTTCACGGTCTCCATAGCGCGGTTCACAGCCACTAGTTTTCCCTGACGCTTAGGGGTGTGCATTACGCGAATGAGCGGCAGGCCGCGCAACAGTTCGTCAGAACCATCGGTAGAGCCATCCGTCACAAAGAGAATGTCCAGGTTATCGGCCGGGTAACTCATCGCATAACAGTTCCTGACCTTCTCCATGAGAATGTCAGCTTCATTGTATGCGGCAATAAGGAGGGTAACCCTGGGCCAGCGGTGGTCTATCATTTGATTCGGTTACGTTTTTGTCTTACCATCAACCAAAGTAGTACGCCATATCCTGCATAGGCATAAACCACTATGCCTAACAGGAGCCAGAATGAAATTTTAGCAATCATGCGGCAATGGTATTTAAGAGTTGACTAGCCCACACGGGTGGCATATTCTTTTGAATTTCTATTTGGTCATACACCCGATGGGGCACGGGACCATTGGCCTTTACCCATTCAGCCATGCGCCCTAATCCGGTCTCCAGCGAAACCCTGGAGAACAGCGAACCAAATACCTGCGTTGCCTTTTCGTGGGAACAATAGGCATGAACGGTTTCACGGCGGGCTTGTAAATGCTTTACGTGAAGCGGCACATCCATGGCTTTGGCTACACTACGCGCTACTTCATTAATGGTATAGGGTTGATCGGCACCAATATTAAAAACCTGATTAAAGGCTTCACGGTAACGGATAGACCTCGCAATAATCGGGGCAACATCATCGATGTAGGAAAATGCACGGGTCTGGGTTCCAGAACCGAATATGGTCATGGGCTTACCTTCCATGATTTGGTTCATAAAGATTCCTATAACGTTGCGGTACCGGTCGCCTGTATTCTGATTCACACCGTACACGTTGTGTGGGCGAAAAATGATGTAGTTCAATCCAAACATCCGGTGGGCAGAAGCCAGATCAAGCTCCGTGGTATATTTCGAAATACCATAGGGATCTTCTGGCCTGGGTGACATGTCTTCCGTCAGCGGGCTTGTAGATGAGCCGTATACCGCAATGGAAGAAGAGAAAACAAATGTTTTAATGGTGCCCTGATTGACGGCAGCATTAATCAGATTCACGCTTCCCAATACGTTGGTTGTATAATTTGCTGTACGGGTGAAGTGGCTTAGTCCCTCGGCTGTGTAGGCGGCCAGGTGAAAGATATAGTCGAAGGTATAGGTCTTGAATAACCAGGCAACAAATTCAACATCGGTTATCGAGCCCTGATGAAAGGTCATGCCCTGGGGGTGGTTGGAAGCAAAGCCTCCGCTCAGGTCATCAATACCGATCACTTCATGGCCCTGGTATAGCAACTCTCCGGCGACATGAGAGCCTATAAATCCGGATGCTCCGGTAACCAGCGAAATGTTCTTTTTCATGGTGTTTTGCCCTTTTATTGATACAAACTTAGCTGCGACCAATCGCCCACCGGGGGCATTTTCGATCAATCCGGCCAAAGCATCGATTAATCCCTTTCTCCTTAGCTTAGCAGACCTCAATTTTGCACCGTAGTAAACTTTGAAGCCCCCTTGACTGAACAGGACTCCATACTTGAGCGAAAAAAGCTGTTGGAAATTTCCACACGGCTTGGTTCCACACTGGATGAGCAGGAAGTAACGCGCCTGCTGGCTGAAGGCCTCACCACGCTAATCAGCTACGACACCATGGCGATTTATACAGCCGACCATGTGCACCAGCGGTTAACCCCAATTATCGTTGAGGGTCGTCAGTGGGGAAAACAGGATTTCGATAAGTGGTCGATTCCCTTCCAACAGGGAATTGTAGGTAATGTAATCTCATCGTCACGGGGGGAAATGGTTAATAATGCCCATTTGGATCCGCGCTCGCTTTACCCCGAAGAAGTCCCTATTACTACTGAGCAAATGATAGCCATTCCGTTGAGACTGGGTGATCAGTGCTGGGGAGCGTTTGCGATGAACCGGATGAGCGATGCCCAGTTCACAGAGACCGAATTTGAAACCGCACAGTTTCTCGCTTCGTATGCTTCATTGGCCCTGAATAACATCAAGCTCATCGCTGAGATCAAAGAGACACAGGCCTTACGCCAGGTAATTTTTGAAACCATCTCCGACTCGATCATTACGGTGAATGAAAACGGGCAGATTATTTTCTGCAATGAGGTGACTGAAAAGATCTTCGGATACAGTCCTTATGAATTAATTGGTGAGGATCTCACCAAGATCATGAATGAGGCGTATACCGGGGCTCATAACAAATCTTTTAAACACTACCTGGCCAGCGGCATCAAGAAGATGAAGTCATGGTCGGCATTGGAATTAGTTGGCCGGCACAAGGATGGGCATGATGTGCCCATAGAGGTAAGTTTTGGAGAAACCAACTCAAACGGTCAACGGATATTCAGTGCCATCATCAGAGACATCAGTCAGCGGAAGCGCTCTGAGCAAACCATCAAATCAACAAAAATCAGGTTGGAAAACCTGATCCGAACCCTGCAGGCCGGTGTGCTGGTTGAAGACGAGGATCGTAAAATAGTGTTGACCAATAAAACGTTTTGTGAATTCTTCGGCATTCCCGTTGATCCTGATCTGCTCCTGGGTGCCGATTGTTCGCAATCAGCCGAGCAAAGCAAATCTCTTTTTGCTGATCCTGAGGGTTTCGTTCAAGGGATTGACAAACTATTAACCGACCGTGTTATTAAAGTGAATGAGGAGTTGATCCTGAAAGACGGCCGGGTGCTTGCCCGTGATTATGTTCCCATTTTCGTGGAAGATTCGTATCGCGGTCACATGTGGCTCTATCGGGATATCACCGAGAGCAAGCGAACCCAACAAGATCTGATTACCGCTAAATACATGGCCGAAGAGTCCATGCGCGCCAAGCAGGATTTTCTCGCCAAGATGAGTCACGAACTCCGCACGCCCATCAACGGTGTGCTCGGCTTAGCAAATCTGGTGGCAGCCTCAGAGCTCTCCAAGGAAAACCAGGAGTACCTCCGGGGTATACGATTCTCCGGTGAACATTTGCTCTCCATTATTAATGACATTCTGGATCTCGCCAAGATTGAAGCTGGCAAAATGAAGTTACAACAAGTGGTCTTCCGGGCCGACGAATTAATGGAAGCCATGGTGAGCAGCCAACAGCCCTATGCGGCCGAAAAGAAGATCTCGCTGACACTGACCCTGGACCCTGCCATGCCGGAAAGCCTGCTCGGTGATCCGGTCAGGTTTAAGCAAATCATGCTGAATTTGACCTCCAATGCGCTAAAATTCACAATGAGCGGAGAGGTAAATGTATCTTCCAAAGTACTTTCCAAGTCAAAAGACGAAGTGCTTGTCGAGTGGAAAGTCAAAGACACCGGGATCGGAATTCCTTCCGATAAGCTTCAGGTTATCTTTGAAAGCTTCACCCAGGCCGACAGGAATACGGCGGTAAAATTCGGGGGTACAGGGCTTGGCTTGAGTATTGTCAAGCAACTGGTGGAATTGTACCATGGAAAAATTGATGTGATTAGTGATCCAGGCAAAGGATCGGCATTTATCGTTACTCTCCCATTTAAATACAATGAGCAAGTGATAGCCAGAGGCCCTGAAAAGAACTGGGAAGACCTGACGTCTTTCAACGGTTCGCGCGTTCTCCTGGTGGAGGACAATTTGATCAATCAAACCGTGGCCAAGAAGACACTCGAGAAGTGGGGCATTGAAGTCGATGTGGCCGGCAATGGCGTTGAAGCTATCGAACGTCTGCGTGCGTTCGATCGCTATCAGTTGATCATCATGGATGTTCAGATGCCCGAAATGGATGGATTTGAGGCTACTCGTATTATTCGCAAGGACTTCAATGAACCGGTCAGGTCAATGCCCATCATGGCCATGACAGCGTCGGTGCTTTTTGACGCTGTTGAACGCACCCGCGAGGCCGGCATGAACGACTACATTTCAAAGCCCTTTAACTTCAAAGACCTGAATCAAAAACTCCGCAAATATCTCAAGGAGTCCAATCAGGCGGCCAAGGAGACCAAGGAAGACAAAAAGACCACGAATTACATCGATCTTCAATTTTTGGAGACCATTTCACCGGGTAATCACTCTTTTCAAATGGAGATACTCAATCTCTTTCATGAACAGAGCAAGCAATACCTGGATGAAATCAAGAAGGCATTTGAGGAGGGGAACTTCCAGCGACTCAAGGAAAAGGCACATGCTTTCAAACCTATGGGATCGTACGTGGGAATTAATTCACTAACTGCCCTCGTCTCAGAACTCGAACACGAAGCTGCTGATCCCGGTAAACATGATAAAATTGAAGGCATTATTCTTCAGGTTGAAGTGATGGTACGCAATGCCCGAAATGAAATAACCATTTTAAACAAAAAATAACACAATGAGCTTACGTCAAAAAATTACTATGGCCACCAATATGAAAAATTCACAAAAACCCGACATGATCATCATTGATGATGAGAAAGCCCTGCGACTTTTATTAAAGGAATTCTTCAAGGATAAATTCAATGTTACCACATTGCAAACGGGACACGGTTGCATGGATCATATGTATACCAACCCAATTCCCAAGGTGGCGATCATAGATTTGGGGTTACCGGATGTTTCAGGTCTGGAGTTAATAGCGCGCCTGAGAAAGGAATCAAAATGGGACGATATGGTGATTGTTGTGCTGAGTTCCCGCGATGCCAGTACCGATCGCATCGCGGCATTACGTGCCGGCGCCGACGACTACTTGCAAAAGCCTTTCAATCCGGAAGAGCTTGAAGTGCGGATTGGCGCGATCCTTCGACGGATTGAGCGGTATGCAGCCGTTCCCGCCTAAAGTAAATACCCCCGATTTTGCGCAATTTTGGGGTATTTGTCAGTAGTTGGGTGACTGAATAGTGCTATATTTCCGGGATTGCAGACCGGTATGAGCACTCCCATTCAATGCCTTATTGTAGACGATGACGAAATGTCGCGTAAACTGCTCGGTCAGTTGGTTTCTCAGCTGAAGAATTGGGAATTGGCCGGATCATGCGCAAGCGCCCTTGAAGCCCGAGAGTTCCTGCAACAACATACCGTGGATGTGTTGTTCCTGGATGTCGAGATGAATGAGTTAAGTGGGCTCGATCTGCTGAAGTTGCTCAAGTCGCAACCTGAAGTGGTGATCGTTTCCTCAAAGGAAAAATACGCCATCAATGCCTTCGAGTATGAAGTTACGGACTACATTCTCAAACCGGTTTCCATGGAGCGGTTCATGAAGGCGGTTGACCGGGTGGAGTCCAGGTTGGCCCATGACCAAGAGAACTACGCTACCCATGATTCTGTCTTTGTAAAAGCCAATAACCAGGTTCTCAATATTCGTCTCACGGATATTCATTACGTCGAAGCCTACGGAGACTACGTGAATCTCTTTACTGAAAAAGATCGTTTTGTCGTGCATGGCACGATGAAGGGGATTGGGTCTAAACTTCCCTCCGATCAATTTCTCCGCGTTCATCGGTCCTTTATAGTGCGTCTCGACAAGATCAACGCCATTGACGAAACCCTGATTGTCATTGGAAAGAAGCTTATCCCCATTGGCGACTCCTACAAAGCCGATCTGATGAGCCGTCTCAAGTTTCTTTAAACAGGCCCCTGCTCAATTCCAATCATTTATCGATGTCTGGCTGTCAGTCATCGAAAAGTGGCCCATACAGGGTGCCCAAGGGATAGTTTTGCGTCAAATTTTATAAAATGAAGCAAACTATTCTCTTATTTATTATCGCCGCCGTCGCTTTTGGATGTGTGCGGGAATATGCAACTAATCCGGTTGCCACTACTGAACCGTCCCTGGGCATTACGCCTGGGTTTGAATTCGCCACCACATCAAATTTCTCGCTAACCGTCAATACGCTTGACAATCGGGGGGTTGGCCTTAAGCGAATCCCGCTTACCATCGGTTACATCTCCGGCAAAGACACCGTCGAGCTGGGAAAAGTACAAACCAATGATGCCGGAATAGCCATCTTTACCAACACCATGCCGTCCTACCTTGATGTGATTACCGTAGCCACGGATTATCCAGGTCTCCCTTCCTTCACTACAGTCAGGGTCCAGTTACGATGCCTCCGGCGTACCCAATAACCTGGAGCCGCTAAATGATTATATTCCTCAGGATCTGCTTGATCTGATTAACACCTCTCTTCCGGAAAAAAGGCCTGTACCCCAATACAATCCGGAATACATCGCTGATAACATCGAAACTGACTTGCAGGTAAAAGACTCCGCTGATGTTTGGGTGACTTTTGTGACAGAAGGCGCGGGATATCTCAACTCATTAGGCTATTACACTTATGACCTGAATACCCCTCCAAAAACAGTTGATGATATCAGCCATTTTACGGTCGTGTTCCCCAACGTTTCCTTGCCCGGAAGCGGTGGCAACCTCCAGTCTGGAAACAAGGTTCACCTGGGCGTTTTTGCTCCCAATACCGGCATCGGTTGGTTTCTGGTGCCCAATGGTTGGAATGGAAAATCGGTAGATGCACAACCAGAAATCAAGTATTCTACAAAGGTCCTTAACACTTACGATAAGCCGCAATACCAACAGCAAACTTTGATTCTCAAGGATGCAGCCCGTGAGTTACTACTTCTTTCTTTCGAAGATATTTCACGGCCGGGCGGTGATAACGATTTCAATGACGCTGTCTTCTATGTAACAGCCAATCCCTATAAAGCAATTGTAAATACCAATTTCAGTAACGCTAAAACGGGTCCGGGTACCGATACTGATGGTGATGGTGTGTTAGACAAGAACGACGCTTACCCCAATGACCCTGCCCGTGCTTTCGATGTTTATACGCCCGGTAAGGGGACCTATGGAAGTCTCTCATTTGAAGATAACTGGCCAGCCAAGGGAGACTATGACATGAACGATCTCGTCGTTGACTATTCCTATCACTTCATCACCAATGCAGCCAATGCTGTCACTGATATATCGGCGAACTTTATGGTTCGTGCGGTCGGTGCCTACTACAAAAATGGATTTGGAATTGAATTGCCCGTGCCTGCGAATCTTGTCGAAAAGGCTTATGTAAAAGGAACGCCGGGGAACACCCTGATAAAGACCGAGCCCTACGGTGTTGAATCGGGTCAAAGAAATGCAGTCATCATTGTGTTTGATAATGCCCAGGCGCTGTTTAATACTACCGGCATGATCAATACCATGCCCGGACAGTCTTTCGTACAGCCAGTTTCAATTGACATGTCTATTACATTCAGCCAGCCTGTGAAAATGGTTGATCTTGGATATGCTCCTTTCAATGCCTTCATTTTTGTTGATGGGCAACGTGAAGTGGAAGTTCACCTGCCTGACCAAGCCCCTACCGATCTCGCTAACCTGAAGTTGCTGGGTTCCAATGCTGATAACAGTGTACCTGAAAAAGGTCGATACTATAAGGCTGGTAATGAACTTCCCTGGGCCATTAACATCGCACAACCATTTGATTATCCGTACGAAAACCGGGTCATCAGTGAGACCTACCTGCAGTTCAGCACCTGGTCCAAGACCGGAGGTATCAATAACAAAGACTGGTACACCAGGAAGGCCGGAAATCGTGACGACTCAAAGATTTACATACCGAAGTAACTGATTCGAGCATAGTTTAGACAGGAGAAGGGGTGCCAAAAGCACCTCTTTTTTTTGTCTGGCAATTCCCCGCGTCTATCGACCAAAGGGCCGCAACCACCTAAAAAACCGCATTTCCGGGGGGGCCAGGCCTACTTTTGCATCGTGTTAAATGCTATGCGAAAGATCATACTACTGGTTCTCTTTGCTTCCTCCAGGGGTGTTGCCCAGGACTTGGCCCTGCCCGACAACCGTCAGAGTATAGAAATTCTTCTTTCAAACGAATCTGCCATTGATTCGCTGGTTAATCTGGCTATTACAAACTCGTACGCCATCAATGGATACAAAGCAGAGTTGTTGCAGCAACATGAAAATGTCAGACAGGAACGGACACGCTGGCTTTCAACTTTTCGCCTCGGAATCAACTTTTTCTCCATGACCACTTCGGTGAATAGCCTGGATCAGTCCATTACACGGGTGGGAGTACTGCCTAATCTCGGGTTTAACCTGACCGTCGACCCGGAGAAATTCATTAACCGATCCAGCTACATCCGGGAGGCGCAGCAAAACGTGGTGCGCGCCGAAAGCCAGGTGCGTAACCAACGCAAAATGCTCCGTACTGAAATCATTGGCTTGTTCTATACCTATCTGGAGTCCCTGGGCATTTTGGAATTGCGCACATCAGCCAGTCAGAATATGGCCGAGCAATGTCTCCTTATTGAAGAAAAATTTAAAAAAGGAGAAGGGCGCATGGAGGATTTGCTGAACACGCAGAATGCATTGGTGCTTGCGAAGGAATCCCTGCTTAAAGCCCAGTTAAATGTTCGAAAGCTCCGCAAAGAGATCAACATATTGATCAGCGACTCAGAGGCCTATTTTGCCGAACACCCCATGCACTAAATGGACAACTTCATTGCCATATTACGTATCCTGCATCGTCACCGGATTAAGCTACTGGTGATTCCCGCTATTACCATGGGTCTTGTCTATTATCTCACGGGTAATATGCCGCGGAAATACAAGAGCGATGCCCGGCTTTACCTTAACCTGCAGGAAAACAAAGGCATTAGTCTGACAGATGAAGACCTGAAGCAATATCAGGTTCACTCCTATTTTCAGAATACCATCGAATTACTGAAAGCCAAACGCACCATAGAGATGGTGCAACGCAAGGCTATTGAGAAAGCCCTGGCCAATACTCCTCCCTTTAACCGAGGAAATGAATTGTTGCTTAAGCATCAGGATGAAATCATGCATCGCCTTTGGGAGCTGAACGCAACCGAGGCACCCGGGCCAGCCGGAGCTATAGATAGTATAATGAATCGCTATCTGATGGAGCACGGGCTGATGATGCACCAGCTGAAAGACGGTATTCTCGCCTTTCGCATTCTGGATAGCAATTTCATGAAGCTGGAATTGACAGAAGATGACGCTGAAAAGTGTAAGGCTTTGCTGGACTTATACATCGAGGCACTGATCGAAGAGAACCGGGTGCTCTCCAAAAACAAAATCAGGGGTCACAAAGACATTATTGAAGGATTGGTGCGGCAAGCCAAAACAGACCTTGACGGAAAAATCAAGAAACTGGAACATTTCAAGGTGAGTAACAACATCATCAACCTGGGTGAACACACGAAGGCCATTGTGGTGTACCTCGTGCAGCTGGAAGGACAACGTGCCAGCCTCCTTTCAAAAATTGCAGCAGGCAACAAGGGAAAAAGCGAGGTGATGGATGCTGTACGGAACGGCAATGAAATCACCCTTGACCTGGCGACGCACGAAGAAATCATCAACCTCAAGAAACAACTGCAGGGAATGAATCACCAGCTCCTGACAGGCTCCCTTCAGCAGGAAAGTGACGCCAACTTCAAGCACATCGAAAAAAATGTAGATCACGTCAAGCAACAGATTGATCAAAAATTGGCGGAGTTGGCGCGGAAAACGCCATACGATCCCAGCAGGATCCAACTTGATCTCGTGTCCAAGTACGTAGCGTATGATCTTGATGCGGAGACCGCCCAGCATATGGTACCTGTGATCGATAGTGAAATCGATCGCGTAACCAAATACTCCAGGCGCTTTGCACCTTTCGAGTCAACCATTGGTGCCTATGAGCAAGAGATCAGCACGGCGCAGAATGTTTACCTGACCTTGTTAAACAAGCTCAGCTTAACTGAATCCATGGAATTCGGCTCGGGTGAAAATATTGTTGAAGTAATTGACCCGCCATACGTACCTGCCAAGCCCGAATCATCAAAGCGCATGCTGATGGTAGTGGGGGGAGGCCTGGCCACCGCAATCCTCGCCATCGCCGTGCTGATCGTTCTTTTTCTGTTGGATGAAACGATTGCTACTGTTGATCAATTTGAGCGATTGTCGGCACAACAGGTAGTAGCAGCATTGCCACATATCGAACCCAAAAATATCCCGCTTGCACAAGCCGGAACCCTGATACAGCAAAAGCAGCTCTTAAAAATCACCAAAACCCTTCAGCGCAAGTGTGCCGGAGAGATCGTACTCATTGCTTCCACCGAGCAAGGCGAAGGCAAGCATTATGTGGCCGAACAAATTCGCAAGGCCTGGCAACAATCAGGGTTGTCGGCTGCCTGGGTAGATGCTGACTGGATGAGCCCGTCCACCATGGACAACTTTGAAAACATGAAAGAATGGGTTTCCGGCAATGGTTTGCTGCAACACGATGCGTTGTTGCGCGAAAAACTCCAACAACTGCAGCAAGAATTCGATACCGTGTTTGTAATCGCAGCGCCGTTTAACCTCAGCGGCGAAACGGATTTCTGGCTTACCCGATGCAGCCAGGTCCTGATGGTATTCAAAGCGAATCGCACCCGCCACCAGAGCGACCAACGAACTGAAGAACTATTGAATGCCTATCCCATTACACAACTTGGTGTAGTGCTTAATCAATTAAAAGTGGATCGGATGGAAGACTACCTGGGTGAAATTCCCCGTCCAAGAAATGCCATTCGCATTCAAATCAAAAAACTGTTAACCCGAAACTATCGCCTGATTAAGAACTGATAACTGTATCTCATGAAAACTGTGTTGATTATTCTCGCCATGTACCTGCTGTTCTACAGCTCTTATTGGCTCTTCCTGACGCTCATTGGTGTTCGTTTTGGTAAACGCAAGAAGTATAAGAATACCCGCAGCCAACCTCAGTTGCTGCTGATTCTTCCGGCTTATAAACCGGGTCGAATATTCTCCCGCGTACTGGACCATGTCGAGGAAGCCATCCGTGGCAGAAACATTCAGGTCTTTGTTCTGCTCCAGGATATCGGGGAGTATGACCCCACAGCATATGCCCTGAATAAGGGGTTTCATGTCAAGATCAAGTCATTTTCAAACCGGGCAGGAAACTCTTACCAGCATGCCCTGCAATACATCACGCATATTATCTATGACTGGCGCATTGAAGGTCGATGGAATCCTGACTTCGTCATGTTACTCGATAAAGACAATCTGATCGAGCCGGACTTTTTCCAGTCCATTCCCAGTCACCTGTACGACCAATATGACATTATACAGGGAAGGAGACGCCCGTTGCCGACACGTACAGCCGTTGGATTCTTCGACACCGTCAGTGAGGCATTGAATGATGTCATGTTCCGGTCTGCCAAGAAAAAACTGGGGTTTATGGTAGAAATCAGTGGTAGTGGCGCCCTGATCGAAACGGATATTTTTCTCAATGTCATTTCAAAACTGAATCCGGAAGCGCCCGGGTTTGATAAGAACTTCATGGCCCATCTGCTGATGGAGCGGCGCAATATCCGGTCTATCTATTGGCCGGCGAGCAAAATTTTTGAAGAAAAGACCGCTGATCTGGAGTCACACAATCCGCAACGGCTCCGTTGGTTCGGTGAACAATACTACAATGCACTGTACCATGCCCGCGATCTCGTGGTATCGGCTTTCCGATACCGCCGACTCGCGGCCTTTGACTACCTGTTAACGCTGTGGCGTCCGCCCCGCTCTTTGCAGGTGGTCATTACACCGATGCTTGCTCTCGCAGAGTTGACCGGCTATTTCCTTACGCATACCTGGTATTTTGGATTTCCGCTGCTAACCATCTCAGCCATCTGCACGGGTCTTGCGGTCCTTGTATTTCTGATCACGGAAAAACTGCTGTGGAGAGCGTTGTCATATTCTTTCGAACTGCCCCGACTGGCCATCCACAATGCATGGAATGCCGCGCGCAGTATCCGCAAAGAGAACCTTGGCAAATTCGTTCATACCACCCATAAATTATGATTCAAACCTTTCATCCTTCAGCGGCTGTCAGCTTCGCGCGCATCGTGAAGGGTGAAGGGACTATGCCTGGTTGGGCGCAATGGGTACTTGGTATTGCCGCTGCTGCGGTGATCGCCAAACTCACTTCCGTTTACGGCATCATCATCGCACTTGCTGTGATCGTGCTTGTAATAGTCGTTCCGATAGGTACATCCATGCTGTGGCGGGCTGAAGTTGGCGTGTATATCATTTTGCTGCTGGCCTTCTTCATCAGCATCCCCAACCGTCTATATGAAGGCATTCCTATGGGGATATCCCTTGATGTCGTTATCGTCGGAAGCCTTGCCGGTCTGTTGTTTCGATGTGCCCGGGAAAAAGACTGGTCCATCTTCAAGACACCTGTCACCATGGCTATTCTGCTGTGGGCAGGAATGAATGTGCTTGAAGTAGTCAATCCGTTTGCGGCTTCGCGGGCGGCCTGGTTCTTTGTCATCCGACCGGCGGTGGAGTACATGATGTTATTCTTTGTAACGTACAGTGCACTGCATACGCCAGCTAAACTTAGGCGGTTTCTGTTTGTACTCTTATTCCTGAGTGCATTTTCCGGATTGTGGGGCATCCGTCAGGCAACGGTAGGGTACTTCAGTTGGGAATTCAATTATGTTTTCAGTCATGACCTGGTGCACCTCGTTTTCAATTATGGTCGTTGGCGCGCTATCGGCAGCATAGGGTCTCCATCCCAATATGGCATGCTCATGGCCTTCATCTCCATGCTCAGCCTGGCATTGCTTTCTGCGTACAGGGGTATTGGAAAAAAAATCTTCCTTGCTTGTGTCGCCGTTATCACACTATTAGCAATGGTGTACTCGGGCACGCGTACGGCGTACATTATTGTACCGGTATTCTACCTGGTCTGGGTAATCCTCTCGCGAAACAGAAAACTGTATTATTCCATAGGTCTCGCCGGAGGCCTCATGGCTGTTGTGGCCACGATGCCAACCAACAATTACCACATCCAGCGTATTCAATCTGTCTTCAGTGGATCTAAAGATGCGTCGTATCAGGTACGCGCCCGCAACCGCAGCATGATATTTCCCTGGATTCTGGCGCATCCCATTGGTGGCGGATTGGGTTCAACTGGTACCTGGGGTCAACGCTTCTCTCCGGGCACGTTCCTCGCCAACTTTCCGCCCGACTCAGGGTTGGTTCGAGTGGCTGTAGAATTGGGCTGGATTGGGCTGGGTTTTTTCCTTTATGTCTATTATAAAGTCCTCGTTGATGGAACACGCCTGTTCTGGACAATGAAGAACCCCGTCTACAAGGCAATGGCTGGTGGTATGATTGCCGGCATCACACCGCTATTAATTGCAGAATGGGGACAGGAAGTGGTTGGCGTATTTCCCCTGAGTCTGTTGTTCTGGATGTTTCTGGCAGTCCTGTTCCGTGCCGTGCACTTCGATCGGCAGGAACAACTGGTGGCTACACAGCAAACCCATGCAAGATGAAGACCCGCACACGCATATGGTCCCTGATGAACAGTGTGCTGGAGTTGCTGGTCGGCTTCGGACTGGTCATCTACATCACCCGCACCTATTCTCTCGATGAATCGGGCCGGTGGTTTCTTTTCATTGCGATCTTTGCACTTATCTCCGGACTTCGGGATGCACTCATTCAATCTGCACTGATTAAATCAACAGTCGGCATTTTAACTACCGATGCTGACAATGCATTGAAAACCAACTTGGTGGTGACATTGCTCTTTGAGCTGGTAGCTGGCATGCTGGTAAGCATGAGTGGATGGTTAATGCATACGGAACTGGGAAATCTCCTTCTTTTCTACCCCGCCTATTCCTTTCCCAACGCATTCTTTCGTTGGCAGACCTTTTTTTGGAGATCGCAATTCAGAACGCGCACCATTTTCATTACTAATTTCATTCAGATTCTGGCACTGTCCGGTGGGCTCTATTGGCTGTACCTGCACCCATCACCATTGTACTATCTTATCGTTCTGCTGGGTGGAACAAGTGCAGCCGCCAGTTTATATGCTTCCGTATTAATGCCCTGGCGGAAATTATTACAGGCTACCGTAGGGTGGAGTCATCTGAAAGTCATCCTCTTCTACGGCAGTTATGCGATGATGCGCGAAGCCGTTTCTGCGGTATCGTCACGAATCAGTTTGTTCTTCTCTGGATCGCTGCTGGGGCTACAGCAGACGGCCATATTGGGTCTTTCCCAGCGATTTGCACAGGTAGCCTTGCTCCCCAACAATGCTTTTCAATCCCTTCTGTTTCCATCCCTGGTAAAATCTGTCAATGATAATCGCCCGGAAGAGCTCCGTGAAAAAATTGAGTCTTCATTGGCACAATTGCTTGCCCTCACCTTACCACCAGCATTCCTGGGTGTTGTGCTCTCTCCCTGGTTACTTACCTGGGTTAGCGGTGATATTTATCGCAGCGGTTGGGGACTCCTCAGTGTCTTTCTTATCGTCTCCACAGTCATCACGCCTTTTGGTGCCGCTTTCGGTAGCCTGGTTACTGCCTTACACAAACCATCGGTGGCATTTCGTGTGGTGCTGGTAAACAGCGTGATCAATATTGTCCTGGGCTTTGTCTTGATGAAATCCCTGGGTCTGTGGGGTGCACCACTCGCTATGCTGGGTACGGAAGTATTTGGTTTTATCTGGATTTCATCCATTGCCCGATCCATGGCAGGCGTTCGGTTTGCTTCAGTCTTCACCCAAATTCCTTCTGTATATCACCGCCTGTATTTAAAGGCAGCAGATCGCTTCTTCTTTGATCGAAAACCATCTTCTTATGTCAACCCCTGATTCCATTCAAATCACAGTCATTGTTGCCACGTTCAACCGATGCGGGTCATTGAAAGAAATGCTAACGGCGCTGGCGGCACAAAACTATCCATCATCTCAGTTTGAGGTGCTGGTGGTCAACGATGGCTCATCGGATGGCACACAATCCATGCTTGAATCCATGCAGGCTCAGGTTCCTTATGTTCTTCGGTACTTCAGCCAATCGAATAAAGGACCCGCCGCGGCCAGAAATACCGGTATCCGGCACGCGAAAGGAAACATAGTGGCATTTACCGATGATGATTGCCTGCCTCAGCCGAACTGGCTGTCTGAAGTATGGATTTCCCTGAATCAGACCAACTGGATGGGCGTGCAGGGCAGTACCTACACCGATCGGCCTTTGGTCACACCCCTAACCCATCAGATCGACAACACAAGGGGAAATGCGAGCGTTCCCACCTGTAATGCCGCCTACCGGCTTGCTGCACTGAAAGCGGTGCAAGGATTTGATGAAGCATTCCCCTATCCGCATAATGAAGATGCCGACCTGGCCTGGCGTATTGAAAAGCTCGGGGTAATCGGATTCAATCCACTCATGAGTGTCTATCATCCTCCCCGTAAGGATCAATTCTGGAAAGTGGCGCATCGCATGAAAATCATGGAGAGTGAATTCCGACTCTTTCATAAGGATCCCGCGATGTACCGTGCTAAGCGAAGCCGTTCGCCCTGGATGACGATTTATTATATCGTCGGACTCAAGACTCAATTCTACTACCTGCGCAACCGCATCAAGTATTTCCGCCAACCCTGGCTGATGATCCAGGGACTGCTGCTGAACATATACTGGTGGGCAGATCTCATCAAGTTCCTGCCGCGATTCTTCCAGGTCAACCGATACAATCAAAAACTATTCCAACGACCATAACCTAAATACGCCATGAAGATCAAACAGCAGAACTTTATAGATCAGGAATGGAGTACCATTCGGGAGTCTGATGGGTGGGACTCAGAAAGCTGCCAATTGGTATTGGTATTTGGATCGAAACAATTGCTTAAAGAAGCAATCCACTACGCGGAGATTAAAAAGAAATATCCCCGTGCCAATATCGTATTGGCCTCAACCGCCGGAGAAATTGCCGGAGATGAGGTATTTGATGATACCCTGGCCACCACGGCCATCTGCTTTGAGAAGAGCAAGGTTAAGTGTGCCGAAACGCACATCTCCCAATACAGCAATAGCCGGGATGCAGGACATGCCCTGATTCAACAAATCAATCAAGCTGGTCTGGTAAGCGTGTTCGTGATTGCCGATGGCACCACGATTAATGGAAGTGAACTGGTTGCCGGACTCAATGACTTTATTTCGCAGAAGATTCCGATCATCGGCGGGCTTGCCGGCGATGGAGACGCCTTTGACAGCACGGTGGTAGGGCTTAATGCTGTGCCAACCGAAGGAACCCTCGTGGTGGTTGGACTTTACGGCGAAAACCTGAACATCGGCTACGGGTCATTGGGTGGATGGGATGAGTTTGGTCCTGAGCGTACCATTACCCGGTCCGATCGTAACACTTTATATGAAATAGACGGCAAGAATGCGCTTGAATTATACAAGACCTACCTGGGACCCTATGTAAAAGAATTGCCGGGATCGGCTTTACTGTTCCCCCTGGCGTTATCGCTGGAAGGCTCTACCGAGAAGTTGGTGCGCACTATCCTCACCATTGATGAGACACAACAGTCGATGACGTTTGCCGGGAATTTACCCGAGGGCAGTAAAGTGCGATTGATGAAAGCCAATTTCAGCAAACTGATCAATGCGGCTTCTGTCGCGGCAGAAGATGCGCTGTCATCACTCACCAATCATCATCCCGAATTGGCCATTCTGATCAGTTGCGTTGGCCGAAAGATGATTCTTCAGCAGCGCGTTTCAGAAGAAATTGAAGCTGCCCGTGAATTACTTGGAACGTCGACCTTCATTACGGGCTTTTATTCTTATGGTGAGTTGTCACCCCTGAAGGACACCTTCCGCTGCGAATTGCATAACCAAACCATGACCATTACCACCTTGTCCGAGGCATAAGCCTGTTCATTATGTCATACCACCCCATCCTCGAAAAGCAATTGAAGAAACATCTCCCTCCGGCTATCCAGTCGAGTCAGGTTGCAGCCTTATGCGAGGCCGTTTCTCAATACTATGATCTGCTTGAGCGTGACAAGCAGCTATCCGAGCATGCATTTTCGATCAGCGAACGGGAATACCGGGAAACTCTACAGGATCTTCAGACGCAACACGACATTCAACAACGGTCCATTGAGAAAATAAAAGGCGTCCTGTTATCACTTGATCAACGGTACGGGCTTACCCATGAAGGACATGATGACCTGACTTCGGTTGTAAACTACCTGGAGCTCCAGGTTGAAAAATCCCAACGACTCCAGGTGGAGCTAACCGCCTCCAAAGAAGAGGCAGTAAAACTTGCTGCCGCCAAGGGGCAATTTCTTTCTACCATGAGTCACGAAATCAGAACACCACTCAATGCCATCATTGGCAATATCCATTTGCTGCAACTGGAAAAGCACACAGAAGCACAAAAACCCTTCATACAGGCATTATATACATCCAGCCATAACTTGCTAAGCCTGATCAACGACGTGCTTGACTTTAGTAAGATTGACGAAGGTAAAATCGCCCTTACGCTTCGCCCGATCGAACTGGGCTCCTGGCTCCAGGGGATCAGGGATATTCATGTGCCGAAGGCGCTGGAGCAAAACAACAAACTCAACATTGAGTTGTGCACCAGTCTCCCCGCCCTGGTGTTGGGCGACGAGGTGCGGCTGAGTCAGATTCTCAATAACCTGGTTTCGAACGCCACTAAATTTACACACCAGGGAACAGTAACGCTTTCTGCTTCTCTTACCTCAGAAACCAGTAAACATGCCAGTATTTTGTTCTCTGTGCGCGACACAGGCATTGGCATAGATTCCAAATTTCATGATGCCATTTTTGAACGCTTCCGACAGGCCAACTCCAGTATCGATCGTACGTATGGTGGGTCAGGTCTTGGTCTCACCATCAGTCAGCGGTTGGTTGAACTAATGGGCGGAAAAATCGGATTGAGCAGTGAGCCCGGCAAGGGTTCAGATTTCTATTTTTCGCTCACCTTTGAAAAGGTATTGGCCGCCGAAAAAGAGGCTGACGAAATCATTCAATCATTACAGGGTGCCCGCATCCTCATGGTGGAGGATATAGAGTTCAATGTAAAGATGGCCGAACGTATGCTTATCAACTGGCACGCCAACGTGGATGTAGCCAGCAACGGAAAGATGGCAGTGGACAAATGCAGGAATAACCATTATGATGTCGTGTTGATGGATATTCAGATGCCTGTCATGGATGGGGTAACGGCCACAAGACTCATCCGGGAGTTTGATACCGAGACTCCCATTATCGCCCTATCCGCTTGTGCTTCTCCCGAGATTCACCAGGAAGCTATGGATGCGGGGATGAACAGTGCGCTGATGAAGCCATTCAATCCTGCTGATTTGCAGAAGTCCCTCCTCCGCTGGATCAACAGCAAGCACAAAACAGCGTAAATCAGGTAAAAGACTGACATTTATCTTGTCAGCAGTGGGGTGCCATTTTGTATCTTCCATGATGCAATTGGATGGATTCTGTGAATGACCTGATTCATTTTAATGGATTCTCGCTCAGCCTCCTTATGTCCGGGGTGGCATCATTACTCATTGCGCTCACCATCCTGCGGCGCGGACAGGCCAGTATATGGTGGTTTTCACTCATGATGATAGCCGGAGGGCTGTGGGCCATCTTTTATGCCCTGGAGTTGTCAGCAGGAGACCTTGATCATATGCTGTTATGGGTGCACTTCGAGTATATCGGCATCTCCTTTATACCGGCAGCCTGGGTCATGTTTGTTTTGCAGTTCACGGGCAAAAGTGATTGGCTTGACACCCGGAATCTCATTCTTATCTGGATCATACCCGTTCTCACTTTGGGGATGGTTATAACAAACTCAATGCATCACCTGCATTACATTACTACGTCCGTAGAACTTTCAGGAGCATTTCCGCTATTGGACTTCGTGCCTGGCCCCTGGTATTATGTGCATACCGTCTACTTCTACCTGACCCTGCTCATTGGAATGATGTTGCTGTACCGTCACTATTCACAAACCGAGCCTGTCTATCGTCGGCAAACAAGAACCATTCTGATGGCCATTAATATACCCTGGGTCATTAATTTTCTATATCTCATTGGCATCAGGCCATTGGGCCACATCGATCTTACGCCTTATGCATTTTTGCTTACCTCCTTCATCATAGCCTATGGACTTACCTGGCACGAATTATTTGATATCGTTCCGTTCGCACGTGAACAACTTATCGAAAATCTCCATGAGGGCATGCTGGTACTCGACAAGGCAGGGCGCGCTGTTGATTGCAATGCGACTATGCGTAGTTTCTTTCCGGAAAACTCAGGCAAGATCATTGGATCCTCATTTACGGACCTGTTCGCCAATCACGGGTCATTGGCGCAATTGCTCGCCCGACAATCCAATGGCCATGAAGAATTTACGGTAACCGCCGCCGATGGGGAACGGGTGTATGAAGTATCGGCAACTGTTCTGGAAGATGACAAGGGGGTCTTCATAGGCACCCTGCTGGTGTTTTGGGATATCACGCGACGGAAGAAGACTACTGAGAAGCTGGAGCAACAGACTGAAAAACTTGCCGAGCTCAATGCGCTCAAGAATAAAATGTTCTCTGTCATTGCACACGACCTGAGAAGTCCATTGGCTTCCATCTCAAGTCTCCTCAACCTGGCTCAGTCAGGTGATCTCACGCCTGATGATATACACGCGATGATGCCAGCCTTGTCACAAAATGTGAGCAGCACATCTGCCATGCTCGATAACCTGCTCCATTGGGCAAAGAGTCAGCTTGACGGCGAACAAATCAAGTGTACTTATTTTGATCTCAAAATCCTTGCTCTGGGTAACACGGAGTTCTTCTTGCGGCCCGCCTTTCTCAAAGGCGTGCACCTGATTAACCGAATCACCGGTGAATACAAGGTGTATGCCGATCAAAGCATGATTGACCTGGTGCTCCGCAACCTGATCAGCAATTCAATCAAATTTTGCGAACCCGGTGATTCCATTATTCTCGAAGCCGAAAGTCAGCCGGATGGCTTGCTGGTCATGGTGAAAGATTCCGGTGTTGGCATGGATGCTGAATTGCTTTCCCGGCTTTTCGATATGAATCACATCAGCCGGCCTGGCACAAACAATGAAAAAGGCACCGGGCTTGGCCTGAAGCTTTGCAAAGATTTTATTGAGAAGAACAGGGGCAAACTCTGGATCAAGAGCGACCCTGGCAAAGGGACTACAGTTTACTTCAGGCTTCCTGTGACGCCGTCGAACCTTGCAGACTAGGGTGGTGATTACTGGTAACAGATACCCACCTGGAGCCGGTAAAGTCCCAGGTCTTTACGACACGGGCTGGATTGCCAACGGCGATCGAATAGGGCGGAATATCATGCATCACCACTGAATTGGCTCCCACCCGCGCATATTTGCCAATTCGTAAGGGAGAACCATCTTTCTTGCCCATGATTACAGTGCCTGTACCGATAAATGCATCCTCTTCGAGAATGACCGGTGCTTTGGTGCTCGGCTGAAAATGATGTGGCATATCCGGATCAATGCCGTGGTGCATACCGAGTATCCGCACGTATTGCGATAAGCCAACATGTTTATGCAGGGTTACCGGGCCAATAATCACACAGCCAATACCCGTATGTACCTCATCCCCGATGATCACATCACCCATGCCATTGTTGATCACCACGTTCTTTTCAATTCTGGAAAACTTGCCCAAAAAGAACTGATTGAATGGAACCAGGTCTAGCCGTGCACTCCAGCTAACACCACGGCGCAAATACAATGGCCATATGGTGAAAAGTGCAACGTACCAGCGAACGCGTGCGCTGTAGGGTTTTCTCCGGAAAAGGACTTTCAGCAAGAAGACCTTGATTCGCGGATTACTCTTTATTTTATCCCGCCAGCTCATGCGTGGTGAGAAAGATGGTAAAGGACAATGTTCTCAAATTGCTTAGCGCGTTTAGACCAGGAGTTCGCCTTAGCCAATTCATAACGATCCTGAATTTTTGATTCATCGTCGGTAGCATAAGCTTCCAGTACTTTATGTGGGAATTGCTCAGCGCTTCTGGCGATAAACAGCTGGTCACTGATGGTGTCCAGCACCTCCCGATTGAAATACGTGGTGACAACTGGCTTTCCGGCGGCCAGGTATTCATACAATTTCAAGGGATAAATCCCACTGCTCACTTCATCACATTTGAACGGGATGATCGCCACATCAAAACGCTTGATCACGCCAGGTGCATCATCATGGTGCACCGGACCCGTGAAAATAATCCGGGGGTGATTCAGGAAACCCATCGGAACAAAAGCGTGTTCCACAGGTCCGGCCATCACCAGGGTCCACTCAGGAAGGGCCTCCAGGGTCCGAAGCAATAAATCCGTATCAGTCCTTCGCTCGATGTTACCCAGGTATCCCATTACCTTTCCAGTAATAGCAGCTACCCGTTCCTGGACAGGCAATCCCTCCTCGAGGGCCTGCGCAAAAAGTTCTACATTGGCGGCATTGGGTACGTAGTAGCTCCGGGGAAATCCCGGCTTCCGAAACTGCTCCTGTAGCGAGGGTGATGTACTAATGATGAAATTCGAATTGCGCGCTGCAATATCCTGCATATAGGGCCCATGCTTCAATGTAAATGCCTTCACCATAGGATCAATACAATGGTAGATATTTAACAATACGGAAGAGAGATAATCATGAAGCCTGGGGAAGCGATATACAAATGAGTTGACATAAATTACAGATGTAATATGCCGCTCCCGCAAAACCTGACGGATGCGCCTTGCCAGGATGAGGTGATTCAAATGGGTTACAAGATTGAAGAGAAAACCCCTGGGCAGGAAATTGGAAGGGAAAACAAATGGTGATAAGATGACTGTAACACCATCCCGCATGAACCACTTCCTCCCCAGGTACCCCAGTAACCGCTTACGCACACTTGATTTCCGAAATTCAAATAACAAGTCGATCAGCGTAAAGGGATTATCGATAAACAAAACCTCGTTGGTTTTTGCCAATTGCTCCGCCATCTGCCAGGGCGTAGAGGTATAGTTCTCGTCGTGACGAGGGAGTGAAAGGAAAAGGATGGGTGTTCGGATTTGAGACATGCGCTATGCGATTGAATGCGATGCGTTTCGGATCAGATTTGTACGAAGAAAATTTGCCAACTCGGGGTGTCGGTCATATTGGTGAACCACCGCCAGTTTCTTACCCACCGGATTCTCGATCTTACCGTTGTTCAGGTTAAACTCCGTTAAAGGTGAATAATGCAGTGTGGCTATGGTGCCTGCCCCATTGGTCTCGAGGTATTTGTCCAGTCCCTTCAGACGTTGGTAAAAGAGATACATATGTATGGCCTGGTCTGGCCCGAGCTTATTTAACAACTTTGGTAGCTGGAGGTAAATCTCCTCATTCATCTCACGAACATATTGCCGAATGGCCTTGCCAGAACCCACCGTAACACCAGCGCATACCACATGTCTGTATTTGAGACTTTCCAGAGTCTCTGTTGAGTAGGCATTGGCGAGCCAGCGCGAATTCATTTCGCTCTCGGCAATGTGAACAGGTTCGATACCAGTAACGATGGTATTTTCCGTGACGTAAACAAACGGGTCCGACTGCAACACGACATCACGCAGATCGGTGAGCATAATTTGCTGATAGTTCTTATCCCGCATCAGCTCTTCAATCAGGAAGAAGCGACGCACCATAAACTGAAGCATGGGAGAAACCATGCTGTTGGTCCATCGCTGGGGGAAAATTTTCTTACTCCAGATAGCCTGGAGCCACTCGGCATAAATCCGGTTCAGGGTTGGCACCTTCACCAGTATTTTTGCTATGGCATTGAAAATCACGTTTTCCCTGAAACGAATCAGGTGCAACTTCTGAAAGTGCCAGCATTGTTTGCGGAGCGTTTCAATGTTCTTGCCTACATAGACATACACATCCGCCTCCGGGCAATATTGCTGACAGCTTTCCAGGAAGTACTTAATGTCGTTGTATTGATATCCAACGCCGAAGGTGACAATCGCTTTTTTCATGAGTGGGTAGGTGTTGAGGTGAAGGAATCCGTGGTATGCTTAATCTTTTTGGGTCCCGCGATATATTCAAAAATTCGGCCTGACTCCTTGCGGATGCGTTGCACAAAGGCGCGGCCGAGGGTACCGTCTTTCAATAAGCGACGTGAGCTGGTCCATATTCTGGCCTCATCGGTGCGTACCAGCTGGAGGCGGCCCAACCCACCAAGTTTACGACCCATACGGCCATCTTCACCGAAGACGACATAGGACTTGCTGTTTTCATCATTATCAAAAACACGGGTGATGGGCATTTCAAATCCCTTGACAGCCAGGCCCAATTCACGTCGGAACCCAAAATTGGCGCCGCGCACATTCAGAAATTCACGACGTGATCGGCGCATTTCAAACAATGCCTCCGCCAGCAATTCATAGGCGCCCAGGGCCAATCGGGTCAGTCCACCATATGGCAGAAAACTATAATTACCATACACACAGGTAACGCCAGGTTGCTGAAGCGCGTCAATCATTCGTTTAATCCAATTGGGCGGATACAGGGAGTCGCCATCACCGCAGAGCTGGTATTCTCCACGGGATGCACGAAGACCTGCCAGCCGTGCGTGGGCAATACCTTGCTTTCGCTCCATGACTGATGAAACGCCCAGTCGATCCAGAATTTCCTGGGTACTATCCGTTGAGTTGTTATTAACAATAATGAGTTCGGTCGGGACCGGGATCTCCATAGAAGCAAAAGAAGAAAGGGTGCGCAGGATGTTCTTTTCTTCGTTCCATACCGGCAACACAATCGACACGACCGGTTTGTCCGTATGAAAGCGGCTGAGGCCGCGCTTCATTTCGTCTAAGAATTGATCGGGAACCAGTTTCCAGTTGCTGTAATCAAACAGGTGGTGCGGAACCCAAGATGGTGTGGTAAATCGATTCATATTTTGCCCAGGTGGTTAAACTTATAGCCAATCGTCGGAGCGTTTGCTGACGAACGTAAATTCCATAGTATGCCCGCGATGTGGGCATTTATGTTATTCCATTGATGTGATCTCCAGTATACCCATAATTGCTTCGGTGTAGCCACCAGCAGGTAGAACAACCAGAAAATCATGAGTTGAAATGGCCGCACATTGCGACGCATAAACAAAAGGCGGTTTCTCGTCATGAGGTAGCTCTTCATCTCGTTAAAGCGGACTACCGTCTGTGATTCTTTGTGGTAGAGTGTTACGCTCCGATCAACCGCAATGCGATATCCGGCACGCCTCACCATTTCTGACCAATCCATTTCTTCATAGTAGATGAAATAGTTCTCTGGCATTTGGCCCACTACCTGAAATACATGCTTTGGGATCATCATCGCTGCCCCATGTGCATACTGGGTAGACACTAACCCATGGCGAGCTGATACCGTCGTTATGCAGCGATTGCGTCCCGTTAAGGGGCTGATGGCTGTGAAGCCGGCATACTGCACCTTATTAGGTTGATCGAAGAAATGCAGCACCGGGCAGATCAAACCCAACTCCGCATCCGCATCCAAACGGTTTCGCAGGGTCGTCACAATGTCCTCCCTGAATTCGGTGTCATTGTTTACAAAAAAGTAGTAGTCCCCGCGTGCATGTTTTACACCCAGGTTATTGCCGCCGGCGAATCCCAGGTTCACATCGCTGCGCACCAATCGCGCCCAGGGATGTTCCTCTGCAATCGGCTGGACACTTTCCAGTGATCCGTTGTCAACCACAATCACTTCCAGATCAGGTATCCGGAGGCGTTGCAAACTGAGCAGCATATCGCATGTCAGGCGGGCATTGTTGTAATTGATGGTTATGATTGATACCATAATCAGAGGGTCATTATTTCTTTGAACAATGCGCTGCGGTGTGCCCGGCTGATGGGCAGTATCTTCCCATCGACCACCAGGTTCGTCTCCTGGATATCCACAATTTTTGACAGGTTTACGATGTACGACCGGTGAATACGGATAAACTTATGGTGACGAATTTTCTCGTTGATGTTCTTCAGGGTTGAATGAACTATAAACTGCTCCTGAACACCCCGGTGAAAGATAACGTAGTCTCCAAGAGACTCGATGTAGCTGATATCATTCAGCTCGAGGCGAATAAGCCTGCCATCCGATTTAACGTATATTTCTTCACTGGTACTTTGCACAGGGGCCTTGTTCAGTTGTCTGGCGCGATCGATGGCTTTAACGAAGCGTGGAAAGGTCAGTGGCTTCAACAAATAATCAGTTACCTTCAGATCAAATGCCTCAACAGCATATTCCATCTTGCCGGTAGTCAGGATGACCTGAGGAAGCGTAGATAAGCTTCGAACAAATTCAAGACCAGACAGGCCAGGCATCTCTACGTCAAGGAGGATGAGATCCACTACATGCTGCTGCAGGACGGACATGGCTTCCGCAGGAGAAGCGCATGCTTTCACCAGGGTAATGTCCTCAAGGCGTCCACACATAGCTGTGAGTACGTTTCTTGACATTTCATCATCATCAACAATCAGGCAGCGCATAATAAAAATCTATTTATAGATCAGACAAATGCAGGTTCCTCTGTCTCTTGTGGCACAGCCGCAACATGCTGACGGCCAATGCAGTAATACTCAAAGCCCTGGCTTGCCATTTTCTGCGGCTCATACAAATTGCGCCCGTCAAAAATCAACGGAGACTTAAGCGCACCCATAATCCGGTTCCAGTCTGGATTGCGGAATTCATTCCACTCTGTGCTGATCAACAAAGCATCGGCATCATTCAATATTTCATAGGGATCTTGACCCCATTGAATATCCACAGAAAGTGTTCGCAGGGCATTTTCCAGTGCTTCCGGGTCATAGGCCATCACTTCGGCACCACGGGCTACCAATTGTTCAATCAACCACAGGGCCGGTGCTTCCCGCACATCGTCAGTATTAGGCTTGAAGGCCAAACCCCATACAGCGATCTTCTTTCCGGCGACATCGCCTATGCGCTCCAGCATGCGGTTGAGCATGTTGGCGCGCTGACGGGTGTTTACATTCATCACCGCACTCAGGATTTCAAAATTAAAAGCATGGTCTTTGCTGGTGCGTGACAATGCCTGTACATCCTTGGGGAAGCAGCTTCCGCCATAACCGAGGCCTGCATACAGGAACTGTGAACCAATGCGGCTGTCCTTGCCCATGCCCTGGCGCACCCGTTCAACATCGGCGCCGACTACTTCGCAGAGATTAGCGATCTCATTAATAAAAGAAATTTTCATGGCAAGAAATCCATTGGATGCATACTTCACTAACTCCGATGAACGCTCATCCATGATGAGGATGGGATTGCCATTTCTCACAAAGGGCTCATACAGACTGCGCATCAGTTCAGCGGCCGCCGGGTTGCGCGTACCAATGACCACCCGCTCTGGCTTCATGAAATCCTGAACAGCAGAGCCTTCCCGGAGAAATTCCGGGTTACTTACAACATCAAAATGCTGTCCAGCCTTTAATCCCTGATTTTCCAACACCTTTCTGATCTTATCAGCAGTGCCTACCGGTACGGTGCTCTTGGTAACAATCACCTTATACGATTCCATCATACGGCCCAACTGTTCCGTTACTTTCATCACATAAGAGAGGTCTGCTGATCCATCTTCCTGTGGCGGAGTTGGCAGCGTTAAAAACAATATGGTCGACTCATGTACCGCTTCATTGAGACGGGTCGTAAAATGCAGACGATGCTCTTTAATGTTTCGGACAAACAATTCATCCAGGCCCGGCTCATAAATGGTGAGCTTACCACTTTTCAATCTTTCAACTTTGGACGCGTCCACATCCACACAAGTGACTTCATTGCCCATTTCAGCAAACGCCGTAGCGCTCACGAGGCCAACATATCCGGTTCCGATAAATGCAAGTTTCATTTCTTTAATTGATTAGGTTATGGCTATACGTTTTCACTCTGCAACAAGGCAGGAATGGTTTTAAAGATCAATTTGATGTCGTGGCGGAATGATGGATCGTTGGCATATTCCTTATCGAGTTCAATGCGCTCTTCCTCTGACATTTCCCCCTTCTTGCCTCGCTTGGTTACTTGCCACAACCCCGTAATGCCCGCAGGTGCCATAAAGCGCAAAGCAGCTTCATCGGTCGTGAGCATTTCCGCTTCATACAATGGCAGTGGACGATTACCTACCAATGACATTTCTCCCTTCAATACATTGATCAGCTGAGGAATTTCATCCAGGCTCGTGTTGCGCAGGAATTTTCCGACTTTGGTAATTCGCGGGTCGTTTTTGATTTTAAAAAATGCTGATTTCTCTCCCGCAGTTTCCTGGATCTTTCGCTCACAGCTAATGTTACCTTCACGGGTGTACATGATCACACAACCCTCACACGCCAAGTCACAGACTGTTGATGCATTCTGATCAGCCGCCTGTTCAGTACTATTATTATATAGGTTCAGGTGTTGGAGGGTGGCCACCGATTGGTCGGCGCCAATGAACATGGTTCTGAATTTCAACAGCCTGAAGCGTTGGTATCCCTTTCCTGCACGAAGTGCGCCGTACAATACCGGGCCACTACTCTCTAATTTGATGGCAACAACAATTAGCACGATAACGGGGGTAAGCATCATTAGTGCTACCGAGCTAACCAGTACATCGAGGAGTCTTTTCATTTCTTTTTTTGACAAAAGTATTGGGCCCAAGACCCCAATTCGGGCCATTTTCGATCAATCCGGAAGGTTTGGAGGTGAAGGCTGAATAATCGGAGACTAATCCGATACAGGGGTTATACCGAAAAAAAGGGCCTTCTGGCTGTTGGTGTGGTATATTTGACTATACAACAAAATGAACACGGTCACTGACCCCAAAACGGCCTTTTTGCCTGACCATTTACTGGAGCAGGTGGGCCATGACGAGGAAATGCGCCTCGCTATTATTGATGCTTTTGTCGATAATTTTCCCGGGTTGCTCGAAAAGATATCCTCCAGCCTGGCGCAAAACGACCGCGAAGGCCTGAAACACTACCTGCACCAGATCAAATCCAGCTTAAGTCTTTTTGGGGGTGATATTCCATTTCAAAAAGCCCACTATCTGGAAATGCACCTGGCTACCCTGGATGACGCAGGTGTGCATAACCTCGGACAGGAAACGCTGGCCATTAGCCGGCATATCCTGGAGGAAGTAATTAACTTTCATCAATTACATAAGAAATAAATATGAAGAAGCTTGCCTTTCTGGTAGATGATGACCCCGGCTATCGCCAATATGTGAAGACTTTTCTTTCCGGGTTGGGGTATGAACTTCTTGCCTTCGAAGATGGCACTCAATTCATGGAAAAACTTCACATGAATCCTGATGTTATTATTCTGGACCATCAGTTAGGCAAGGACCAGGAAGACGGGCTCGAGCTGTTGCGGATGGTTAAACGTGAGCATCCACAGATTCCGGTCATCTACCTCTCGGGTCAGCATGATATTGCTCCGGTCGTTCAGGCCCTTAAGCTGGGTTCCATAGAATACATCGAGAAAAACAGCGGTGCACTGGTTAAACTAAAATCCGTAATCGAAGAGCTCGAGAGCAAAAAGAAGAAGAAGGGCCTTGGTGGCTGGTTTTGACTCAACCGGTTGCCCGCACAGGATGATGCGCAAAAAAGAATCGCTCGATAGAATTCTGGTCATGGCTGGGCAAGTAGCACGCCGCATGTTCCAAACAAAAGCGTTGAATCTTTCCCAGGGTATCCCGGGCAAAGCTCCGGTCAATTGAAATGCCCGGGACCTCAGCAGACCATACCTGTTCATATTTATAAGAAGCGTCACCTGCAAAAAACAATTCCCGGTCAAATTCCTTCAGGATGACAGACTGGTGTCCATACGTATGGCCAGGCGTGGGAACGATAACTACATCCCTGGCCTGCGTGAGATAGTACCCGCTATTGAATTCACTTTCGTATACATCGAAATGTCCGATCAGGTTGGGCCTGAACCAGGAGGGAAATTCCAACTCCAATGCACCAAAAGGCCTGATGTATTCCTCACGTGATACAATAATCTCGGATTTTGGAAAATGCCGCAGTCCACCTGTATGGTCCATCTGAAGGTGGGTGAGCACGACCCACCTTACATCCAGCGGATCAATACCGAGCACAGCGAGTCGTTGATCAATTTCTTCATGACGCTGAATCCGAAATTGAACCATCTGGTTGGTGACCCAACCGCTCACGCCTGCCTGGCTACTCAATAAACCATGGCTGGTGCTGCTCAACCCTGTATCAATCACGATAATGCCTTCCGGGTGTTCTATCACAAAGCAATAGCTGGGAAGCCAATCCGTCCAGCGAGGGTCGAGCCATACAAAGTAGGGACCTAAACCGGATTCTACATGGGTACGCCTCACCTTTACCGATCCGCAGTGAAGGGCATGAATCTTTAAGTCCCCTGAAACCCGGGTATAAATACCCGATGACTCGGTTACCGCAGTATTGTCTATATCATGCCAGGGAGACGAATTTGTCATTTTACTGAAGAGAGAATTTCGCTGATTGTGTGTCACGTGAGTTTCCTCCGATGAATACAGTAAAATCACCAGGCTCCGTGCCGACTGTCATATCCTGCCGATAAAAAGAAAGGTCTGCTGATCGGATGATAAATTCAACCTCTTGAGACTGCCCTGCCTTGATCATCAATTTTTGAAATTGCTTCAACTCTTTCACAGGTCTTGTTACCGACCCAACCATGTCTCTAATATACAATTGAACTACCTCCTCACCATCCCGATCACCCACGTTAGTAACCGTACAAGTAACTTTCATCTCACCTGCCGATGACATCACTGCATTACTCAGCTTAAGTTCGCCATACTTAAACTCGGTGTAGCTCAAACCAAAGCCAAAAGGATACAAAGGGTCATTTGATTCATCCAGGTACTTTGAGGTGTATTTGTTCTTTGGATCCATCGGCCTTCCGGTACTCTTCATCGCCAGGAAGATGGGAATCTGTCCCAGGGATTTAGGGAACGTTACCGGCAATTTGCCGGATGGGTTGTAGTCACCAAAAAGCACATCTGATATAGCATGCCCGCCCATGGTCCCGGAAAACCAGGTTTCCAGAATGGCCGGGGCGTAATCCTGAATCCAATTAATGGTTAGCGGTCGGCCATTCATCAATACCACGACCACCGGTTTCCCTGTTTTTATTACTTCTTCCACCAACTGTTGCTGAATGCCGGGCAAGTTCAGCGATGCGCGACTCGCAGCCTCCCCGCTCATCCAGGCCCCTTCACCTACCGCCAAAACAACCCGATCTGCTTGTCGGGCGATGCGTACTGCTTCTGCTATATATTGGGTAGAGTCATCATTGATGTTTGCTCCTTTGGCATACATCACTTTTGTGGCCGGGTCAACAGCTGCTTTGATCCCTTCGAGCAAAGTAACTGCCTTCGCCCAATCACCTGCCGCAGACCACGCACCAATCATTTCGCGCTTGCTATTGGCCAGCGGACCAATTACCGCGAGCTGCTTCATCTTTTTTGGAAGGGGCAGGGTATGTTGATCGTTTTTGAGCAATACCATCGACTTACGGGCTACATCGCGGGCAACGGCGAGAAATTCCGGTTTCATGACCGTAGCCTTTTCACGTGCCGTATCGCAATACCGGTATGGATCATCAAATAGCCCCAACTCAAATTTTTTCTTCAGAATAAGTCGCACGCTGTTATTGATGGTTTCTTCCTTCACTTTCCCCTCCTTGACCAACTGGACCAACTTGGCATCGTAAAAACCAGCTTGCATATCCATATCCAGTCCTGCATTAATGGCCATGGCTGTAGCCGATGCCGTGTCGGCGGCAATGCCATGAGGAATCAATTCCATAATGGAAGTATAGTCACTCACTACAAAGCCTTCAAATTTGTATTCCTTGCGCAGGATATCCGTAAGCAAGAATTTGTTTGCCGACGCGGGAACCCCATCGTATTCATTGAATGACGACATCACCGTTGCCGATCCGGCTTTGATTGCCGAGATATAGGGTGGTAGGTAAACTTCCCTCAACATACGCTCCGACATGTCAACGGTATGATAATCCCGTCCGGCTTGAGCGGCACCGTAGGCCGCATAGTGCTTAACGCATGCCATGACGGAATTGGTCTCTCCAATTCCCTTTCCTTGTAAACCCCTTACACGGGCGGCAGCGATCTGAGAGGACAAATAAGTGTCTTCACCTGCACCCTCCATCATCCTTCCCCAACGTGGATCGCGTGCAATGTCTACCATGGGCGAATATGCCCAGTGGAGACCTTCGGCGGCAGCCTCTTCACCAGCCACACGATCCGACAATTCAATGGCGGCCATGTCCCATGAAGCAGCAGCGCCCAAGGGCACCGGGAAAATTGTCCTATGACCGTGAATAACGTCATAGCCAAAAATTAACGGGATATGCAGCCTCGTCTCTTTCACCGCAATCTCCTGCAAGCGACGGGTATATTTGGCTGTGAATGCGTTAAAGATGGCTCCTACTTTTCCCTTCTTTATGTCTTCAACGTAACCAGGGCGGATGGTCGGACCGGTAACATCCCAGTCACTGGTGTACAATGAAAGTTGACCTATCTTTTCTTCAAGGGTCATGATGGCCAGCAGGGAGTCGACACGCTGGTCAACTCGGTTAGAGGCTGATTTCTCGGTGCATGCACCAAAGAAAACTGCCAGGAGCAAGAGGATAAGGGTTTTTTGCATGACTGGGGATGATTATGATGGGTGAATATTTTAATGGGTGAAACTCAGCTTGGTCAATCCCGTCTGAATCTCCGGCGAAGACATGAAGAGATTCCACGGCAATTGTGTACGATAATTTTCGATCATCACAACTATCGGGCCCTGGTCAATGGCCAGGTAAGAGGTGGCATACCATCCCTTTCCCGGATTAAAGGCGTCATAGAATCCATAGGGTCCCCATAGTTTGTCTCCTACCGTGTAGTAAAAAAATTTAAGCGCTTTCATTGACTCAACCGGTGTATAGGGAAAGGAGGACAGTGCTGCAGTGGGCGTTATAACACCCAAGTCATTCGTCGGTGAGTGCGCACTGTATCCCGATTCGTTGTCGCTGGCCGTCAATCCCCAACAAGAATCACTATATCCTACTTTATTCAGGGGGTTTGCCACACAGTAGGCATGATTAATCATAGTGTGACTTACATTTTGAGACCAGTAATTGGCATAGGTGTCTGAAAGGTTGGTGGGGTTCAATCCCAGAAAGGAGTAATGCGTAAAGAACAATGGGCCCCCATAATCAAAACCAAGGGGAAGAACAGTTCCATAGTACGTCCGACCATTCTTGATGCCTCCGCTTGCTGCCCAGCCCTGATGATATACCGATGCTGCGATGGTGTGCGTTGGAGAAGAAGCAGCGAGTACATAAACAATAAGTGCTTCATCATATCCACGGATAGGCATATTCATCTTCCATTCAACACGTGGCGACCAGTGCCAATAGAGCACATTTTGTCCGCCTCGTGTATACCAATCAAATTCAACTGCCTGGTACAGTGCATTTATTTTTTGTATCAATGTATTTTCAGCCGCATCGCCGGCATTGAGAAACTGTCGTGCGGTTAGCAACCCTTGAAGCATGAACGAAGTTTCCACAAGATCACCACCGTCATCATCTGCTCCGAAGGGAATTACCTTTCCGGTATTTCCATCCATCCAGTGGGGCCAAACGCCATGAAAACGGTCAGCGGTTTCCAGGAAAGAAATAATTTGGCTGAGTCGGGCAACGCCTTCTGATCGGGTAATAAATCCGCGCGAAATCGCCACCGGTATGGTCATGATGCCAAATCCTGAGCCGCCAATGGTTACTGTATTGAGCGAAGCATTTCTTTCTCTGGCCAGCCCGCTTACGGGATGACCAAAGTCCCAGAAATATTTAAAGGTCTGTTGCTCAACCAGCGTCAACAAAGCATCGTCTCCGATTATGGGAAATTTAGGTGTCGGATCTATGGCGGTGAAAAACTCCTGCACCAACTGGGTAAAGAATTCTCCGGCAAGTCCTTTGAGTTGATCCGAAATAAAGAGTTTGCAACGGGTAAAACCGGGCAAGGGCTGATTTACGGTGATCAGCAATTTCTTATTGCCATCCGCGAGGGTAAGCGTAGATGAAAATGCAGGTGGGCCAAGCACCTGTATGTTGGTTGCATTGACCGTCGACGGATCAAGGGCCGATGAAAAATTAAGTTCCAGTATAAGGTTGTTTAGCGGCACATCGGTCACCGGCTTGTTCCCGACAACGGCAGTACCAATCTTCATGGAGGCAATTGCCAGGGGTACAGTTCGCGTTGTAAATTCAATGCTTGTGCCCGCGAATGTCTCGCTCTTTTTTCCGGTTATGCTTGACCCGATGGTGAGCTTATATTTTTGCAGGGTGAGCAGCGGCTGCCTGGGTTGCAGCGAGAATGTCTGTTCGTCGTTAAGCCACGACAATTTGTAAGGCAACAATGTGCCGTCTTTGGAAAGGGTAACTGCCTTTGACACCGTGGCCGTGTCCAGCGAAACGGAGAAGTCAACCAGGATAGGTTGATCAAAAGGGGTATCAGCTGTAATAGCTGAGGAATTCAGTGTAATGGGCCCTACCCGCACGGCCACCAATTGCATGGCGGGTTTGGGGATCGGCTCGGCATGTTTGGAATTGCACGATGCCAACAACAGCAGTGCCAGGCTAGCGAAGACCCGAAGTAATGACAGCTGTTTCATGTTGAATAAGAAATAAAAGGGTTTCCGGTAAAGCACCGGAAACCCTCAAAAAATATAACCCTAATTAAAACCCAAAACTAATTACGGTTTCTCGGCCGTGTACAGCGTTGTAACTTCAGCCGCTGTCAAAGCCGTTTTCCAGAAGCGCAGGTCATCCAACAAACCTTTGAAGTGGTTGTTTGCTGGATCTGCAGGATCTGCCCAGGTGTCAAGGACAATGCGGTTTCCGCTGGCCTGGATAAATCCAAGTGCGAGTTTATTACCGCCGCCTGTTGCGTTACCTGCGAATTTAACTCCAGATGCTGTTTTCTTGGCATCAGCAGCAGGCCAGAGGTTGAAGTCCCATGAACGCACTTTTTCGCCGTTAACATACATGGTGCCCACTTTGAGGGATGCATTGTAAGTAACAACTACGTGTGCCCACTTGTCTTTGAATACGGATGCAATACCACCAGACGAGGAAATATCTTTGGCAAAAGTAGAGCCTTGCCATCCGTTCGGATTGCCATTCCACCAGGTATCTTCTGCATCAGTACCACCAGTCAAGGCATAACGTGTAGCCAGTTTAACGCCTTTGTCAGTGGCTGTCCAGGGGCCACCCATAATCTCAAACTGGAAGCCATACCATGCAGCAAGACCAAATACGAAGTGACCTTCTTTGGTGCTGTTGGCCTTTACCCAGAAGCTAACTGAGAAGTCAGGGCCTACCAGGTAATCACTACCACCAGGGATCTCAGCAATAGAAGTGGTGCCATTGAAGCTAGCCGCCATTCCTGCGAAACCAAATCGGTCAGTATCAAACGTGATATCTTTCACGTTATCGTTGGCCGTCGGCGTGTGAGTACCAACCGCATCCTTCAAATTCCCAGTGAAGGAGAAATAAGAAAGCTGAGAAGCCGTCTGCGGAGCGGTGACCACGGCACGGCCAAAGCTCTTGAAGGTGAAATTACCACCTGCCGTGAAAGGACCACCATCAGTTGCCTTCAGGGTTGAACCCAACACGATGGTGTGGTCTGTTCCAGTAGGCATGTCAGCAGCAGGCTTGATAGTAACGGTTGTACCGCTTACCGTAACGGTAGCAGACACCGCAGTAGTACCAATTTGAAGAGCTACCGATCCGGTTGCGGAAGTAGCATCAACTGCCTTGCTGAACGTAGCAACAATCTGAGCATTGAGCGGAACACCGGTTGCGGAAGTTGCGCCCATCAGGTCAACACCACCATCGGTCTTCAGGCTTACGAGTGAGAGCGGATCAGGACCATTGTCCTTTTTGCAGCTCTCCAGGAACAGGCCTGCCATAACAGCAGCCAGCACCAGTGTGAGAATGAACTTTGCGTTTTTCATAGTTGATTAAATTGAATTAAGGGTTAATTGAAAAATTTATTTAGTTGTTCCTTCTAGTTGTTCCATCCGGGATTTTGGGTCAAACGGCCTTTTGAAATATCAATTTGTGACTGGGGCACCGGCAACAGGCTGTACTTGCTGGTGTAGCCTAAGGGACCCAGGACAGCTGCTGCTTTGTTTGTGCGCACCAGATCCCAAAAGCGATGTCCCTCCATGGCCAATTCGTGGCGTCGCTCATTGATAATGATGTCGCGCAACAAGTCTTTGTTGGTTTGAGCAATGTCGGGGAGTATCGCATTATTGCCCATACGCGCACGCTTACGCACCTGGTTCAGGTAAGTCAGGGCCTGAGCTGATTTGCCATTTTCATTGGAAGCCTCGGACGCCATAAGTAATACATCGGCATAACGCATCAGCCGGCGATGATGACCCCACTGTGAGGGTACGTTGTCGCCAGGCGTCCATACCTTTTGGTTGTAGCACTCTATCTCTACAATGGCTCCGTTCACCCTGGTTGTATCGGGTGTGGCCGGATCGCCTATCGTTTTCACTCCACCTAAAACTTCACCCAGAAAAATGATGGATCCGTCCCGGCGTGGGTCGTTGGCTTCAAACGAATTGATAAACTCTGGTGTAGGTCTCGAAAATCCCCAACCCCTGTTGGGTGCACCCCGGATTCCCTGCGTATTGGCATATTGATCTCCACCATTCTCTGTTCCATCGCTGGGCTTCGCACCGATCTCAAAAATCGATTCCACGCCATAGTTTCCATTGATGCCTGTTGCATCTGCAAAATCGGATTGCAGATTGTACTGACCTGAATTGATTACTTCGAGGGCATATTTTTCAGCATTCACGAAATCTTTGGTGAAGAGGTACACCTTCGCTAAAAAGGACTTTGCTGCACCGCGTGTTGCGCGTCCAATGTCATTGCCGGTATATGAACTTTGCTCGGGCAAATTCTGAGCAGCGAAAGTCAGGTCGCTGATCACCTGGGTATAGACTTCATCAGCTGTGGCGCGAGCGAGTGTCAACGGTGGATCAGGCGTAGTTACCAGTGGAACACCTCCCCATGCCCGGACCATATCAAAATAGAATATTCCACGAAGGAATCGCGCTTCGGCCAGGTATTGTGTCTTACTCGCATCAGGCATGTTGATGGTAGGCACATAGGCAATTACAATATTGGCGGCACGAATGGCCTGATACATGGCTGCCCACCAACGATCGAGTCCGTCTTGCTGGGTGTTGATGGAAAAGTTGTCATAAGGTCCAACGGTACTGAATTGATCAGCAGGACTGCTCCCCTTGCGGGTATCATCCGACATAATATCCAGGATTGGATATCCACCAGAATGGTAGTACCAGTTTCTCAGGTTAGCATAGATTGCATTGGTCGCCAGGGCCGCATCCGATTGACTGACCGGGAAAGAAGTTTGCAGTAATTGCCCTTGTGGTTTCTTATCCAGAAAATCCTGACACGAAAATGAAATCAGCATCAGGGCCAAAAAGGCGAATGAACTTACACGATGGTTAACAGTGGTTCCCATATGCTCCTTCAAAACGTTACGTTTAAACCCAGTGTATAGACTTTAGCAACCGGATAGGATCCGTAATCAATATTATTGGATAGCACATCTGAACTTCCAAAATCAGGTGAGTATCCCGTAAACTTGGCGATGGTAAACACGTTGGTTCCTCGCGCATAGAATTTTACCTGCTTTACACGCAGCTTACTGGTCCAGGCATCTGGTAAGGTGTACCCAATGGTGAGACTTCGCAACCGCAGGTACGAGCCATCCTGAATAAATCGATCTGAGATGGAGTAATTGTATCCACCAAAAGAAGCGCGGGGCTCCGTATTGGATGTACCCTCACCCGTCCAACGATTAATGACATGCTTTTCAAAATTGTATGGATCGGGGCGCACAATTTCCTTCGCGTTCAAAATTTTGTTGCCCGTCTGGCCCTGAAAGTCTGCCATAATCTCCAATCCCTTATAGCCCACCATCATGTTGAATCCATAAATCAGGGTTGGTATCGGCGAACCCAGATAGGTGCGGTCTGCCGCGGTAATCTTGCCATCCTTGTTGGTATCAACAAAAATCAAATCGCCAACATCCGCATTTGCATCATGAGGTGTGGCATTCAGTTGAGCTGTATTCTGGAAAACGCCAGCCGTCTTATATCCATAGAATGCACCAATAGGTAAGCCTACCCTACTGAGGGTTGCTGCCTGACCGTTGCCCAGGAAACCGCCGACGAGCGTCGAGTCAATACCCTTGGACCCACCTACAGCGAGGACTTCATTATGCAGGGTATTTCCCAGAATGCCTACCCGATATTTTATACCCTTAATCTCATCTTGCCAGGCAACATTAAATTCAACTCCTCGATTAAGTACCGTCCCGGCATTCACAGTAATCAGGGCGCCGTTGCCATTACCAAAGTATCCCTGCGTACGGAGCGGCACGAGGATGTCTTTGGTTTGTTTGTTGAAGTAATCAAATTCACCGGTCAGCCGGTTATTGAAGAAACCTATTTCAACGCCTATGTCCGTTTGTGAGGTAGTCTCCCACACCAGATTCGGATTTCCGCTCACATCAAATGTGGCACCAGAGACAAGGTTGTTAGAAGGGCCAAAAACAGGACTGGTGTTGCCGTTGGCCGTAATGAGGGAATACTGCTTGAGGTAATTGATTTTTTCGTTTCCAATGTTACCCCAGCTGGCCCGCACTTTCAGGTTGGTAATGGCCTTGACATTCTCCATGAAACGCTCATTGAAGACATTCCATCCGAGCGCAAACGATGGGAAATTACCCCAACGATTCGAAGACGAAAACTTGGAGGAGCCGTCCCGGCGGAATGAGGCTGTGAGGAGATACTTGTCCTTCCAGGTATAGTTTACCCTAAATAGATATGATATCAATGAATAGTACAGGTTCGCATCTACGCCATTGCTGATGGCAGACAAGTTATTGACCACCGGCGTGCTGGTAGGATCGTAGAAATAGTTGGGGTTATTGAGGTAGCGCAGCTCGGGTAGATCACGAATAATATTACTACCCGCAATATTGATGAATTCATTGGTGGTCTGTTGCATCGTATATCCACCCAGTACATTTAATTTATGCTCACCTATTTCTTTCATATAGGTAACGGTATTCTCCCACAGCCATGTACTTGAGTTGGAAGTGCCTTTGCTTAAAGTACTCAGCAAGTTTTGCTGCTGGTTGGGGGTGCCATCTGGATTGTACACCGTATAAGCCGGGGTGTAGTTGCTGCTTCGTCCAAAATTGAGATCCACACCAAAACTGGAGTGAAAATTAAAGTCCTTTAAGAATTTCACATCCGTAAACATGTTACCCACCAGGCGCATGGTCTTGTTGAAGCTGTTCGAATATTCGAGGGCAGCCAACGGGTTACCTACATTGGGAACGGCTCCAAAAGTACCATCGGCATAATACGGTGCACGGAGTGGTTGTGCCCGATATGCAGAATAAACTACATCAGGAGCATTCTGCTGTTGCGATGGTGCAAACGTAATATTGTTTCCCACCTTGATATTGTCGGTGAGCATGTAGGTGTTGTTGAACTTCAGGGTAAGACGCTCATAGCTGGATTTTGGAACAATTCCCTGTTGATTGAAATAGCCCACACCAAAATAATACTGTGACTTGGCGCTCGCGCCGTTTACCGACAGCTGATAGTTTTGAATGGGTGCCGTCCGGAAGATCAGATTCTGCCAATCGGTATTGGGAAGTGCATTCAGGTTATTATAGGTTCCCGGAATAATCTCGTTGGTCAGCGCGCCAAACTGCTTCCCGTTTACCATATCAATGGTCTTGCCTACCTGTTGAAGGCTGTATTCGCTCGTGAAATTGACTACCGCCTTCTCCTGCCCCATCTTACCTTGCTTGGTGGTAATGATGATAACACCGTTGGCACCGCGTGATCCAAAGATGGCCGTCGAGGAGGCATCTTTCAGCACCTCCATGGATTGTATGTCTGCTGAATTGAGAAATGAAATGTCGTCCAGAATAACGCCGTCTACTACATATATGGGCGAAGAATTATTGAATGTGCCGACGCCCCGCACCCGGACTACCGGAGAAGCACCTGGCGCACCGGATGAATTATATACCTGAACACCGGCCACTTTTCCTTGCAGGGATTGCGCTGCATTGAAGGAGGGTATCTTAAGGAGTTCCGTTTCCTTCACCGAGGAGATTGAACCAGTCAGGTCGCTTTTCTTTTGGACTCCATACCCAACTACCACCACTTCATCGAGCACTTTGTCGTCCATTTCGAGCACAACGTCAATGATAGACCGCTCACCAACCGTAATGGTTTGGGTAATGTATCCTATGAATGAAATAACCAGTGTGTTTTCTGATGCGCCCAGGTTAATCCGGTAGCTCCCGTCAACGGCTGAAACAGTGCCCTTGGAAGAACCTGGCACACTGATATTGGCGCCTGGAATTCCCTGGCCATCTTCCTTGGCGGTAATTTTTCCGCTGACCACCTTCTCCTGCGCGATTGCGGCACCAGAAATTATGATCAACAAACTGATTAACAGTAATTTACGCATAGTTCAACGGGCTGTTTTGGAGTTTCCCAGCGAGTGGTTATTCCTGAAATTAATTCTAACACAAGTTTTGCTTGCATTTTTTTAACAAAAACTGACAAAAATCAATCGAATGCGGTCACTTCCTAAAGACCCGATTTTGCGCAAAAAAAAACATTGATTTCAAACGATTTCTAAAGGAAAGGCAGAAACCGATTGCGGGGATTTGCGCGATAAAAACAAAGGAAAATTGGCTAGGTCCTGAAACGCTTCAAGGCTCTAGAAAGGAAGTGTGGTTTACGGCTTCCGGAAGCTGATTTTGGCTCGTTTTTGTAGGCCAGCACAACATCTTCCCAGCGCATGATCGTGGGCTTTTTGCCATGCCCCTCCAACTCCTTGATTCGTTCCAGCACTTTTCTTTTGAAGCTCCACACCGTGTTGGTCCTCAGGTCGACCACAGCGGCCAATTGCTCGAGGGTTTTTTCCCGCTTTCCGGTGACTGCTACATAGGCGATGTAAAAGGCCTTTTCGATGGGAAATTTAATACCATGAAAAATGGTAGAGCCGGTTATGGACTCATTGTATCCGCAGCGAGTACAACGCCGGGCAAATTTGTTGGCGCCTTCAAAATACTTTTCGTTGCCGCATCGCTGGCAGGTAAAGCCCGTCCCCCACTTAAGTGTTTCGAGGAATCGGTGACAGGACAAGGTATCAGGGTAGATCGTACGGAATGCCGCATAGTCCATGATGGATTCGTGAAGACGCTCTTCCAGTACCTCCTTCACCTTATTTTTCAACTTCCAGTTATCCAGATCCAGCAGGGAGTTGATTTGATTGATCTCCTGGGATTGGACCACCAACCGACGGTTGCTATCCGCCAACTCCACGTTCTTCGCGTCTAACTCAATCGTGCGCTCACGGACTTTTTCTTCCAGTTCCAAATTAACCTTGTCCTTCAAGAGCATATTCTGTTGATTCTGCTGAATAATGCGCTTCAGTGCCCGATCCCGGTTATTTTTCAGGATACGAATGCGATCACCCAGAGCAAACGTGAGGAACAGCATTTCTACCACAAAGCTGAAATGCAAACTATAGTGTGACAACGTAGTGATTGACAATACATCAAAATAAACCAGACTCCGCAGGAGAAATCCCAACAAGAGCAGGCCGTAAGCGATGACAAAAAAGCGCGCCGGCCGATAGCCTCTCATCCAGATCTTAATACCAGTAAAAAATATCAGCGACAGCGGAATGACTTCAATGACACGGAACGTGAAAAACTCAGGAAAGAAGAATGCTTCCACCAAAAACAAAATGGTTCGCAATCCAATCATGGCCAGCAGCGCCTTGTCCAGTCGCGGTGATTTTGCCCGGGTGCTGAGAAACCGACGGGTAAACACCAGGGCCCACAGGATTACCATGTATAACCAAAACCCGACGGCGTAATCATTCCACGCCGGATGATCAGGCCACAGGTACTGAAAGGCAATACCATCCAGGCTCATGGCGTAGAAAGCCACGCTCAGGATATACATGATGTAGTAGATGTTCTTGATCTCCCGGATAGCCAGATACACCAGAAAGTTGTACAGGGCTATTATCAGGATCATCCCATAAAAAGTACCGTAGAGAAAATATTCATTCAGGGCATAATGAATAAAGCGGCTTTCCGACCGGAACGCTATGCGGATATCTGCGAATTCATGGGAGCGGACATTGAAATAGTATATCAGCGTGGTGTCCTGGCGCATATCCAGGGGCACTTCAAAGTTCTTGTGGTTAAAGGTTCGTTGAGTAAAGGGGTAATGATCTCCGAGGACGAGGTTTTCATATCCGCCGCTTTCGTTTGGAACATAGGCTCCGATATGGTCAATGGTCTGGTCGTAGAATTCCAGGAGCCAGAGGTGCCTGGTGGCCCTCTCATGGTGGATCGGAATTCTTATCCAATAAGAGACATTGGTTTTGAAGTCCTTGTTTTGATAATTCGCGTTTCTGCGGAAATGCCAGCGAAAATCACTCGATGCAATCTGGTCAAACTGAATTGACTCGGTGGAGTCCACGAAGTACTCGAGCTCATTGAGGTACAAAATGCGCTCATCCACGTTGGGTTCTACTCGGAGTTCCTGGCCAACCGCCAAAAAGGGAAAACAGCAACAGCAACACCACAGCCAACACCGCATGGACGAGTACCTTATTGGTTAAGCCAGCCCCCGGTAAATCCGGCTCGTTTCAATCCTTCGATGACATATGGGTTTTTTCGGATTAATTTCCATACCATATCACTGCGGTAATTTTCCAACTGTATAAGTATGGGGCCTTCGTCTAAGCCCAGGTAGTCCTGATCAAACCATCCTATAGTTCCATCCTTGTTCACAATGGAAGTATTGAACGCATCCTTAAATCCATACCGGTCATATATCTTCTGGCCATAGGCTTTTTGCATCGCCTGAAGGGCCGGAATGCACACTTCAGGAGCAAATGGAATAGAACCCCCTGCACCCGTAGGGGCAATGGTGCCATCATCCTGCTGGTACCACTCTGCGGCTCCGCGCGCGCTATAGCTCATAAAAAAAATATTGGGATTAGCCTTGTTATCATTGCCCGGACCATCGCAGGCCGTAAGACCCCAAATATCGTCACCATAGTCGTTAAAATGTCCGCTATTAGCTCGACAATAGTCTCGGTTACTCAGGGTGGCCCTGCGTGAATTTTCGAAGTAGTCGATTCCCTTGGATTTCATAAAGTCATCCTGAATTCCACGAAAATCAATGAACATATGAGAATACTGATGCCCTAAGAGCGGGCCAAAGTTTATTTGTTCACGGCCAAAGTACTTGGCCCATTGGTAAGATTTAGTCCAGGCTTTCCAACTCCCGGGTGGAATAGGATGCGTAGGTGATGCCAGGCCCATGATGTATAAAATCATTCCTTCATTGTACCCCTGCCAGGAAGCATCCAGAAAACCCCGTTCAGGATGCCAGCCCATACTCATGGTCTCCTTGCCGTTCATGGCCCAATCCCACTCGACCGCGCGATAAAGCTCATCCGATAGTGATCGTATCTCATTTTCGATTTCAGTGTTCTCCGTGAAATAGGATTGACAGGAGAGTATTCCCATCATTAATAATCCGGTATCGATGGTGGAGAGTTCAACCTGCTGAAACCGGTGACCTGTCTTCATATCCAAAAAGTGGTAGAAAAATCCATGGTATCCGGTAACACCCTCTTTGGCATCCCCCATAGGAGCATTTTTAAAGAATCGCAGGGTTGTTCTCACTCGCTCGGCCGCCTGCTGTCGTGTGATGTAACCTTTCTCCACGCCTATAACATATGAACTCAATCCAAACCCAGTGGATGCAATGCTGGAGAAACTGGGAGTGGGCCATCGGTCAGGACTCAATCCATTTTCCGGATTGGCCAAATCCCAGAAATAGCCAAATGTTCTTCGCGAGAGGGTATCAAGGAACTCGTTTGATCCAACGTCAACCGCAGGTGCCTTGGGCGTGCAGGCCGCGAGTACAACCATTACGCCAGTGAGCAGAATTAATTTAAAGTGTCTCATAGGGACAAGTTCATGGATTTGCCTCAAATCCGCAATAAGCCCGGTGCTTGACTTGAACCCGTTTTCTAAACCAACCAGGCTGAGGGTAAACCCTGATTGACTAACACAGATGGGCGAGCATGTCAATTAGTACTCCTCTGCTTCCCTTCTGCAAGCCACTTTTATGCTCGTTTCCCAAAATCAGGAAAATCAGTACAAATCAAGAACAGCACTATCAGATATTTGCGCTGTCACAAGGCAAACTATGAGATCACGACCCGCACCAAATTCCTCTCGCAAATCCCTCATGAACTCAATATGTGTGGGATGCAGAACCTGTTCTTCATCGTGCCCATTCTCCAGGCAATTTTTTCGCAAAAAGGATATTGATACTGAGCGCAAAGACCGGATGTTCCTGACCCTGACTTTCATTGCCTGTGGAGGAGTGCTGGTTGCTTTGCTGGCCAGCGTCAGTTACATCACACCGCTCTTGTCACAATAAACTCTTATTCAACCGCCTTCTGAATTGCATTGGTGACTCCCCCATGTGTTGCCGGAATACCCGGACAAAGGTTCCTTCATGGGCAAAGCCGCAATCCAATGCAATGCGCGAAATCGGATGCTTTGACTTTCGCAATAGCTGAGATGCGCGTTTAAGGCGAAATTTTGTTAACCATTGATGAGGTGTCTCTTCATACACATCATTAAAGAGTCGGAGAAAATGATAGGTAGAGAGAGCAGCAGCCCTCGCCACATCAGGAACCGTAATTGGATCAGCGTAGTGCTTTTTCATCCATGCCGCTGCTTTTCGTAATCGCCCGGCAAGGTCTTCGCGTGTATCTGCCCTGGATGCCTTCAGCTTACCTTCCCGACGGTATTGTGGCAACTCATACCACGGGCGCGTAGGCCGGTCGGCCGGATAACCTGCCTCCAACCGGTAACGCTTTCTTTCTGCTGTAAAATCCCACCATTTCTTTGTATCATCAGGATGCTGCGCATAATGCACCACAAGTCTGAACATGTCTTCAACGCATGGATCGGCCCATACTCCAACCTTCTTCTCATAGGCATCGGTCAATCGGGCGCCATCTCTGCCCCGGAGCTCGGCCAGGGAATAAAAGCCCATTCCAATCAGATCTTCTGCAAAGCGCGGACCCACTGATGGAACACTTTGAAACTCAGAGAAGGCAAACAGTTCACGGGCCCGCTGCTTGGTGCAGGCTATCATTTCCCGAATTGTGCCTGGCCCCAGGAGATGCACCTCATTGAGCCGAACGCCATTTTTCCGGAACAGCCTCTTCTCATCACGGGTCAGTGCCATGGGTTCCCTATTCATCTTCTGCAAAAGTTAGCAGGTAGTTATTGTTGTCCCGGATCGAAAATTCAGTCGCACCATAAAATGTTTTTTCCAGCGTCGTAACTACGCAAGGGTCACCCAACAACTGATCATACAAGCCGCGGACATTGCTGGTCTTGATATACAGCAACAATGAGCCACCATTGGCACGATTGATCGTGGGTAAGTTATCTCCCAAAGATTTAAAAGACTGCATCATGACACTTACTGCGCCGCATTGCATCATGAGCCAAACGACTTCGCCGCTTTCCGGCACGCGTGCGGTTTCTCTGAACCCGAGTCGTTCGTAAAATTGTTGTGTTTCACTGATGCTGTGAACAAAAAAGTTGGGAGTCAGGGACTGCATACGTTGTTTGTTTATGATTCAAATATAGCGGCCCGGCAGAGGACAAAATGTGCAGAAATTGCGAAACTGAATGCGTGCTCGGCACCGGGCAGCGTGTAAAATTGTGCGCGGACAAAGTCAATCAATATTGGAATGCACGCCTCATTTACCAGAAACCTGATGGGTTGGCAGGTGATTTGGTTATTAAGCGGTATGGGGCTATTTTTGTGCACCAAAATGGTAAAAACCGCGGGGTGGAGCAGTTGGTAGCTCGTTGGGCTCATAACCCAAAGGTCACAGGTTCGAGTCCTGTCCCCGCTACGAAGAAACCCCCAGGACATTGTTCTGGGGGTTTATTATTTTGATAGTATTTGGGAAACGGATCATACCTAAACTTAACCTGAACTCGTAGGGTCATATCCGCCAGTTGGCGGACACAGGTTCGAGTCCTGTCCCCACTCCATGAGAAAACAGCGATCCAAAAGGGGTAGCGGTTTTACACTTTTCAGCTTTCGATTTTTACTGTGCCAGGCAAAAAACCCCTCATTTGCCTTGGGGGTACTATGTAATCATATGATTTAGCCCAACTCTTGTTGTATCTTTTTCATTGCGCTGCATTTATTAGTCGTCAGCATTACAGAATGAAAACAAACACGGTATCGGCCGGTACAAGCACGGAGGAAGAGCACGGTTGGATCAATCAGGCCAGGCAGGATCCGGCCGCATTCAAACCACTGTACGAACGCTATTTCCGGAATGTGTTCCTGTTTCTGCTGAAAAGGGTCGGTGACAAAGAACTCGCCGGTGACCTTACCCAGCAGGTATTCCTGAAGGCCCTTCTGAATATTCCTCGTTACGAAATACGAGGCGTTCCATTCTCAGTATGGTTGTTCAAGATTGCGCTAAATCATATGAACGAGTACTACCGGAAAACAAAACACCTAAGAACCGTCGTGATCGATACAGACGCCCTTGAAATCCTGTATGAAGAAATGACCGCCGATCAACGCCTGGAAGACCTTGAGCAACGATTGCCGGTCATTCTTCAGAAGCTTGATTTGCCGGATCTGCAATTAATCGAACTGCGGTTCTTTGAAAGCCGGTCCTTTCACGAAATCGGTCAACTGCTCGGCATCACCGAGAATAACGCGAAGGTGAAAACCTACCGCACCCTGGAACGCCTGAAGAAATTATTTCACGAAACGAAATGAAAAGTAAAATCCACATCATGAAATCCACGCCATCTGTATCAGAGGAGGAAATCAGGGAGCGTATGAATTTCAATGCCCTTCTTGAAATGCGCAAGTCGCACAACAACCGCGTGCTCAGAAGAAATTCAGTCTTATCGGCTGTACTGATAACCACTGCCGCCGTGCTGACTTATTGGTTTTCGGATAACAACGAATCTCAAACACCCATCAAGCCACAACCTCAAGTTGCCATCCATGATAGCAGCGCAACGAAGAAAGTCCAACCAAAAACCACCATTCAGCCATTGCCAACTCCCATTGTAAAAGAGAAGCCGCTGACCAAGAGCACAACCCTGCCACCAGCAGAAAACACAGCAAGCGCACCCGGTGATAACTACGTGGAGGCCGAACCGCTCAATGGTTATCCGGCACTCTATGCATACTTCGATAGCGAACTAAAATATCCGGAGGTGGCACTTAACGATTCCATCCAAGGCACCGAATCCGTATCCTTCATTATTAACAAAGAAGGGAAGCCCGAGATGATTACCATTTTACATTCCCTGGGCAGTCCCTTTGATGAAGAGTCGAGAAGGCTGATTATCAACATGCCTCCCTGGAAGCCGGCCAGACTGAATAGTCAACCGGTTCGTGCAAAAATCACCATACCGCTTACGTTCACCATTACTAAAAACGCTCATCCATGAAAAGACTTGTGCTGTTTTGCTTCTGTCTTCTTTGGGGCTTGACGATGTACGGTCAGCCAGGGTCCGGATTGCGTATCAACAAACAGTTGGAGGTGGCCCTGCCAGAACCACTTACCCAAATTCAAATGGAATGGGTGACCCTCGATGCGGATACCCTTATTGATCTTGTTGTGGTCGGCGTTGCTTCGGATGGAACGGTGCGGGTGATGACCTTTCGGAATAAGGTCACCGCGCTGGAGTGGCAGAAAACGCAGGCCACCCAACTGCTCAGTGCTTATGTTCAACCGGCCGACCTGGATGGTGATAATCAAATTGATTTGTTGATTTCAGGGAAAGCCCTATTGCACAATTCTGGTCTATTCTTCTTTAAGAGCAACGGTGACTTCACATTTACGGTTTCACAAATTATTGACCGCGCCACTCCTTTCAGGGTCGCCGACTTTACAAACGATGGCAAACCAGACTTGCTCACGTACGACTCATTGCCAAATTCTTCTTTAGCCGTGTTCAGGCGCGACAGCGTTGGATATTCGTTCAGCTATGATTCTGCCCAAATGCTCATACACGATGTAACCGTAAGTGACTTTAATAAGGATGGCAAACTCGATTTTGTAGTCAGCGGAAAAGACAAATTGAACAATCCCTTCACGACCCTTTTCAGTGCCACACAGAAAAATAATTTTGTCCCCCACGCGATGTCCAGTCCAGTGATTGGATTGCTCTCTGCATTCGATAAAAATGGTGATGGATGGATGGACCTGGTCGGTACTGGAATGACAACCACCGGGCAGCGTCAACAAACCTGGACGAACGATAGGAACGGGACGCTTATTCCTGAAGGTTCAAAGGGAACTGCGGCAACCGAATCATTATTTACAGCCGACATGAACGCAGACGGGACAGCTGATGTAGTCACCTCTCTGCAGGAACCAAATCGGTCAATTCAAATCGATTTGGGCGCATCGGTCCGGTCGCTCTTATTGCCCAACCTGATCGCTCGAAAAGAGGGTGACTATGACGGCGATGGCGACCTGGATATTGCCTTTGTTAAAGACTCTCTCTCCCTACAGTGGATTGATGTTCTGGCCCTGGAAGCAGGAGAAAAAAACAACAAGCCTTCATTGCCTGTTAATTCGTTTGCCATTTCAACAGATAGAAAGACATTTCTGGTGTGGGAATCGGGCGGGGATGATCATACACCAACTTCCTCATTAACCTATGATGTATGGCTAGGTTCCAGCCGCACCCTGCTGGCTCCCAATTTTCAACTGAATACAGCAGCCAGAATGGTCGTGGCACATGGGAATGCAGGTACGCTCCAATCAAAAATCATCACTAACCTGAAAGACGGTCAATATGACTACTTGATTCAAACTGTTGACAACGCCTATCGGGGAAGTGCCTTTGCCAAGGGAAGGGGATTATTGTGTTTCAATTTGGCACGCCAGGACGTTAATGCATGCAAGGGCCAGACAGTATCCCTGAATGGAACTGAACCTGCCTATTGGTTCTCCACCCAAAGCGGATTTATCCAAAAATCTCCCTCCATCAATTTTGTTGCATCAAAGAATGACACCATCTATTCCTTTGTTCCTCAATCTGCTGATTGCGGCAAGAACAGGGTCTACCGAATTCATGTTTACGATGCAAGTTCGCAAAGTACTATGCGATATGCCTGCGATGGCGCTACGGTTAAGTTGAGTGTTGACGCCGGCTGGCAAACCGTTCAATGGGACACAAACCCGCCGATTGCAAATTCCAACTCTATACAAGTCGTGATGGGTGGTGATAAAGACATTACGGCAACTGCAACTTCAGGACCCGGTTGTACCTATAAGCAAATCTTCCAATTACGGCCAAGCACACCGAAATTAAGCCTGACGGGCACCACCTTTCGCCTCAGAAAGGGTACTTCCGTGCAACTGGAGGCCTCAGGTGTTTTCAGCACATTTTCGTGGACACCGCCTACCGGATTAAGCAACGCAAATATTGGCAATCCCATCGCGGCACCCAATGAAAGCACCACCTATCGGGTGACTGCAACAGACTCTATCGGGTGTTCAGCCTCCGCATCAGTGCAGGTACTTGTTGAGTTCACAGCCTTTGTACCCAACCTGTTTACACCCAACGATGACAATAATAATGATGCGCTGCTGGTATATGGTCTGGGGCAAACATCTGGATTCCTGTTTCAGGTATTTAACCGGGACGGAAGCCTGGTATTTGAAACTGCCGATCCTGTTGCCGCAGGACATACTGGTTGGAATGGGTATGTCAATGGAACGCGTCAGCCACCGGGAGTTTATTACTGGAAAGTGGAAGGCCACACAGATACGGGAGATCCACTATTATTAAATGGCAAGAAGACAGGATCCGTTCTGCTGGTACACTAGTTATATCATGAAAGTTGTTCTTCGAGTGTTCTTCATTGGGTTAGGTTTGCTGCCGGTTCAGTCTGTATTGGGTCAGTATTTTCAATACTCTCAGTACAACTTTACCGGTCAGCGCATTAATCCGGGAATGACGGCGAACAGCCGCTTCGCCTCTGCTTCCGCTGATTTCAGAAACCAAAAGACAGGGGGCGACTTTCCTATCAATAGCAGTTATCTCGAATTAAGCTATCCGTTGTTGAACTCCAGCACCGGTCAGCCTTGGTCAGGACTGGGTATTTCCTTTCTCAACGACCAGTCCGGTGGAATTTATAGAACGCAGGAGGCTGCCGTATCCTATGCCATTCACATCCGAATGGCACGTTACCAGTCCTTTTCATTGGGGTTTCGCTTGTTGCATCAGGAAATGAGCATTGATCTGGATGGGTTTTACACCGGTTCGCAGTATGTGCCTGACCGCGGATTCAGCGCATCGGTTGGCAATGGAGAAAATGCAGGCTCCTATCGCCGAAGGTTCAATACATTTAGCACAGCCTTGTATTGGCAGGAAACTGATCGCAAAGGGCGGCTCAAACATCACATGGGAGTTTCCATTTTTGATATCAATCGCCCTCCCGATTCATTTCTTGGAACCACTTCCACCCTTGCCTCCAGCCTGGTGTTGAATGCGGGGGCCGAGGTTTATTCATCAGGAAGCCTTCACCTGATTCCTGAAGTCCTGTTTTCATCGGGTTACTCAACGTCGATGTTCATGGCGGGAATGCGTTTTCAACATGAACTCAATCCAAAATCCAAGCAAGAATCAGATCGGTTGGACTTTATCACCAAGTATGCCGTCGGCCGTTCAGGTATTGTTGGTATCCAACTTCACAAGGAGAACTTATCTGTTGGCCTCTCGTACGATTTCCCCCTGCTTCGAAACAATGCCGGCAATCAGGGAGCCCTGGAACTTGGTCTTACGGTCCGGACCTTGGTGCAAACACCAGTTCAAAAGCAAATTGCCAAAAGAAAAAAACTGGCTGCCCTGCGGCAGAAGAAGCAACCAATAAAAAAAGTGGCTTCAACCGAATCGAAAAAGCAGCCCACGGTGGTCAAGGACTCTGTATCAATCAAGGTTCCGTCCACCGTAATGCCACCTGCAGATACCGCTGTCACACGTCCTCTTGTAAATGCCAGCGCCAGAGCAGGTGCGTTAAAACAGGATCCACAGGTAATCGAAAAGGTAACGCTGCATTTTGCATTCGAATTCAACTCGACTGAACTGGACGATGATACTGAAGAATTTCTCCAGCAACTGGCGACGAACCTGCTCGAACATACGGATGTCCGAGTCACGATTATTGGCTACACCGACAATATCGGACCAGCGAAATTCAATCTGAAGCTGTCCCAAAAACGCGCCGATGAAATCAAGCGATATTTGTTAAGGCAGGGAATTGCCGCCGATCGTCTTCTGAGCGAAGGACGGGGCATGCAGGATCCGCTCAATGAAAACCTGACCGAGTCAGACCGGGCACAAAATCGCCGGGTAGAACTAACGCTTCATTATTAGAAGGCCTTAGTCCTGCTCTGCCAATTTCATGGTCTTATAATACGGGGTTTGTCCCGGCCTGGCCTTTTTGGCTAAAACGGAATTGCTTCCGGACCGTCGACCTTGTTGACCGTATGTAGGACAGGTTGTATGCATACAACTTGCCAAAATGGTGCTTACCAGAACCAACCCAATGAGCTTTTTCATGGCTTTGCGATTTGATCATTAATACGGATGGGGGTCGGAAAGTAATTCGTGTGTAGGTTTGCAGTCAAAAGAACCCCATTTCATGCATAAAGCAGGTTTTGTGAGTATTGTTGGTAAACCCAACGTGGGTAAGTCCACCCTGATGAATCGACTGGTGGGTGAAAATCTCTCCATCATCACCGCCAAAGCCCAAACCACACGTCACCGGATAATGGGCATGATCAATGGCGATGATTTTCAGATCGTGTACAGCGACACCCCCGGCATTCTGGAACCAAAATATGCACTCCACGAAGCCATGATGAATTACGTGAAGGTTTCGTTGGAAGATGCTGATGTAATTCTGCTGGTGATTGAAGCTGGAGAGAAATTCGATGCCCAGCTTCATGAAAGGTTCACAAAACCTGGTGCGCCAATTCTACTGATCATAAACAAGGTCGACAAATTCAGTGAAGCTGACAGAAATAAACTCAAGAACTATTGGAAGGAAAAGATTCCGGCAAAAGAAGTGTATGCGGTCTCTGCGCTTACCGGCGAAAAAGTTGATGTAATTCTGCCTGCATTGATGCGGCTGCTGCCAGAACATCCGGCCTATTTTCCCAAAGACGAACTCACCAACCGAAGCGAACGGTTTTTTGCTTCAGAGATCATCCGGGAGAAAATCTTCCGTAACTACAACCAGGAGATTCCATACAGCACTGAAGTGGGAATCGAAGACTTCAAGGACGAGCCGGCCTTGCTGCGCATCAGGGCCACGATATTTATTGAGCGCGAGTCGCAGAAGGGAATATTAATTGGTAAAGCTGGAAGCTCATTGAAAAAAGTCGGCACCGAAGCCCGAGTCGACCTTGAATCATTTTTTGGGAAGAAAGTGTTCCTAGAAACCCATGTGAAAGTAGCTGCCGACTGGCGAAAGCAGGCCTTGAAACTTCGCAACTTCGGATACCTGGAATAATCCGCCGCCGGTCCCTCATTTGGCTACTGGTCTTTGGGGGTTAACTTTGCGCCCTTTAACCTTCATGTCGAATATCATTGCTATCGTAGGGCGTCCCAATGTGGGGAAATCGACCTTTTTTAACCGACTCATCGAGAGCCGTGAAGCCATCATGGATGACCAGCCGGGCGTAACCCGCGACCGGCATTATGGATTTGCACATTGGACTGGAAAGAATTTTACCGTGATTGACACGGGTGGTTATGTCACCGGATCAGATGACAAGTTTGAAAAAGAGATCCGCAAACAGGTAGAGTCAGCACTTGATGAATGTACAGCCGTGATCTTCATGGTTGATTGCAGAGACGGTCTCACCGGTTACGACAAGGAATTCGCCAATATTATCCGGCGTTCTAAAAAACCGGTGTTTGTGGCCGCCAACAAAGCAGATACACCGGACAAATCCAGCCTTACATCAGAGTTTTATGAGTTGGGCATGGGTGAACCTTTTCCGATATCAGCGGAGAATGGCAGTGGCACCGGCGAATTACTTGACGAGCTTGTAAAAATCTTCCCGGCTGAAGACCCGGAAGATCCCAATGCAGGAATCCCAAAAATTGCCATTCTGGGCAGGCCCAATGTAGGCAAGTCATCTTTTCTTAATGTGTTGCTGGGCAAAGAGCGGAGTATCGTTACGGATGTTGCCGGCACCACACGCGATGCCATTCATTCCCGGTACAAGATGTTTGGAAATGATTTCATACTAATTGATACGGCAGGTATCCGGAAAAGGAATAAGGTGCATGAAGACATTGAATTCTATAGCGTATTGCGTTCCCTGTCTGCGCTCGAAGAATGTGATGTTTGTATTGTGGTGATAGATGCAACGCGGGGGATGGAATCGCAGGATGTAAACATCATATCAATGGCCCAGAAACAGGGCAAAGGCATTGTGATTATGATGAACAAGTGGGATCTCATGGAGAAGGATACCAACACAGCGGAAAAGATTCGCAAAGAGATGCTGGAGGGGTTGGCTCCCATGAATTATGTGCCCATCATTTTTGCCTCAGCCCTCGAAAAACAACGGATTTATCAGGTTGTGGAGAAGGCTGTAGCTGTTTATCAGAACAAGATCAAAAAGATACCAACATCCCAGTTGAACGACGCTTTGCTGCCCGAAATAATCCACTACCCCCCGCCAGCGATCAAAGGCAAGCATATTCAGATCAAATACATTACTCAGGTAAATGCCAGCACTCCGTCGTTTGCCTTTTTCTGTAACCTGCCCCAGTATATCCAGGAATCCTATCAACGGTTTTTAGAAAATCGATTGCGGGAGAATTTTGACTTTACGGGAGTGCCCATCAGGCTGTTTTTTCGAAAGAAATAATGGCCTCCTACTAAAGGGTGTTAGGGTCCATTCAAGGGCTCTTTTGCACAAAAAACCAAATATTTTGCCGTACACCCCTTGAATTTGACCGTAAATCGTATATTTGCGGTCGAATTTTAAAACCTGTAAACTATGAAAAAAGTAATCGCATTGGTAATGGTATGCGGCTTTGCAGTAGCGTTCCTCGCTTGCGGTGGTGGCCAGAAGGCTGAAGCTGAAAAGGCGAAGGCTGACTCTACCCGTGTAGCTGACTCTCTTGCTAAAGTAGCAGCTGAAGCTGCCGCTTTCCAAGCAAAAGCTGACTCTACAGCAAAGGCTGACTCTATCGCTGCAGCAGCTGCCGCAACGAAGAAGTAATCTCTGAACAAGAGGTTTTCCCGGGAAAGGCTTTAGTTACTAAAGCCTTTTTTTATGCCCATGAATTCCGAAAAACTACGCCTGCTCCTCTCGTCCCATGTTCCGGCTGCGGCATTAGACTACTGCATAGCCTTGTGGGAACAGTATACTTTCACGTTCAAGCTCCGGAAAAACCGCATTACTAAAGTCGGCGATTTCAGTTGTCGTAAAAACCAGGTTCCGACCATTACGGTCAATCAGGATTCACACCCCTACCTGTTTGTACTCACGTATGTCCACGAGATAGCCCACCTGATTGTACACAGAAACCATGGGTGGAAAGCAGAGGCGCACGGTGAAATCTGGAAGGACACCTTTCGCGAATTGATGGTTCCCTTGCTACGCAGCGACGTGTTTCCTCCCGATCTATTGCGCGAATTGAGCCGCCATATGGTCAATCCCAAAGCCACCAGTTTTTCTGATTCGCAATTGTCCGCAGTGTTGCGCAAACACGACGAGCGACAGCAGCATGTTGTAATTCTGGATCAGTTGCCCGAAGGCAGTACGTTTGGCTTTCAGGGTCGGTGGTTTACCAAAGGTCCGAGGCGACGAACGCGGGTCCTGTGCGCTGAGGTAAAAACACATCGGAAATTTCTGGTGCCTGCCGATGCCCCAGTGGAAGCCGGGCAACTCAGCTTACTGTAGCTGTAGATCAGGGGCCAAGTCTTCTCGTAATCAGCCCTTTCACCAATTCATACAACCGATGGGGGTGCAGGGTGCGCCAATTTTCAATCTGAAGTGTGCCACCCATATGGATATATTGATCAAGACCAAAGCGGTGTTGTTCCTGTTGAACAAAATCAGGGAAACAAATTCCGGCAATCCACCCACCAGATTCTTCCGTTTCAGAAAACCACTCCTCATAGTAGGCATCATCTGATCCGTGAAAATTCATCAGGTTCTCTCCAATCAGTATGAAGGAGTGGATTCCTTCGGCCTGTTGCAGCTCCAGAAAATTCCGTTTGAAAAGCATAATGTCGTTGTTCAGTGCGTCATTCCATTCGCCGATCAGCTCCAGGATAGAATAACCCCCTTCATAGTTTACGTACAGCACCTTGAGATAAAGTGTTTCTGATTCGAAGCCATCCCAGGCCGGGTGGATATAATAGCCGTAAATGGTATCCTGAAACAAATCATTGTTGTACTCCTTGCCGTAAAATGGCGACCTCGGATCAAAAGAAGCGTCGTAGTACTTCAGCCAATTATAATATGGCTCGATATCGTGCATTAGCGTCGGCTGTTGATAGCCTTTCGCACTGAACCATGCTGTTTCAAAAGAGCTGCAGCTTCATCCGCGTGCACCTGTAGCTCCTCCATGATCATCCGGGTGCCCCGCTCAATCAGCTTATGGTTGGTAAGTTGCATGTCTACCATTTTGTTGCCCTGCACATGACCCAATTGAATCATCGTTGCGGTCGAGATCATGTTCAGGATCAGCTTCTGCGCCGTGCCTGCCTTCATCCGGGTTGATCCGGTAACAAACTCGGGGCCCACAACGACAACAATGGGGTGGTCGGCTTCCCTGGCGAGATCACTGCCCTGATTACAAGTAATGCAGCCAGTCACGATGTTATGCTTACGGGCCTCCTGCAAGCCACCGATCACATACGGTGTACGTCCCGATGCGGCGATGCCAATCAGTACATCCCCGGAGGTGATGTGATGGGTCTGCAAATCTTTCCAGGCCTGGCTTCGGTCATCTTCCGCAAACTCAACGGCTTGCCGAATGGCCTGGTCGCCGCCAGCTATGATTCCGATTACTTTTCCATGAGGCAAACCAAAAGTGGGTGGAATTTCAGATGCATCCACAATTCCCAACCGCCCTGAGGTTCCTGCTCCAATGTAAAAGAGTCGGCCACCTTGCTTCATTTTTTCAACGATTACGGCAACCAATGCCGCAATGTCAGGCAGGATTTTCGCAATGGCATCGGGCACTGTTTTGTCTTCCCGGTTAATCCCGGTCAGCAAATCAAGCACACTCATCTTTTCGAGGTGTTGATAGGAGGAAGATGATTCAGTTGTGCTCATGTCTTTTCTATCCTATGTCCTTCTGGTGATACAAAGTAAGACCAGCGATAGGGGCTTCCAAAATATTCCTGACGGTTATGCCTTTGTCATTGGCCACCTGACGCAACAAGTCACTATAATAAAATGCGATGGAGCCCACAAAGTGCACCTTTGTCGATTGATAGGCTTCATATTTCATGACATTGTTCTCATAAAATGCCGAGAAGGCCTGATAAACCAATTCATAGCAATATGGTTCCTTCAGGTGTTGAAAAATGAATTTGGAGAACGTTGCGAGAAAGGTGCTTGGCTTTTCCTGTTGATAGATTCTGGAGAGAAATTCCTCCCGGCTTAATGGAAAGCGTTGACGAAATTGCTCGGCCAGCTTTGCGGGCATTTTATTCCTCAGGTAGTCCACCAGCAACTTCTTGCCCAGGTCTGCTCCGGATGCTTCATCCGCCAATATCCAGCCAAGGTTAGCCACCTGCCCGGCAATTTTAACGCCATCATAATAGCAGGAATTTGATCCGGTCCCGAGAATGCATGCAATGCCCGGTTCTGTTCCGCACAGGGCGCGGGCTGCTGCCAGCAGGTCCCATTCAATATCCACCTGGGCATTTGGAAAGAACTCGAGAAAAATACCGCGCACATCATGTTGATTCTTTTCGGAAGAGACACCCGTCCCATAAAAAAAGATCTTTGTGACGGCTTCGTCTACCTTGGGCACCAACTCCTCACGAAGAGAAGTGCGCAGGTCATTCAGGGGTTGATAGTAAGGATTAAAGCCAGGGCATGACGCCTGACTAATGGAACCATCGCGGCGGATCAGTCTCCAGTCAATTTTTGAACTTCCGCTATCAGCGATAATAATCATAGTTGGTATTGATCAGGAGCCAATTTACCGATGACTTTCCATTTGGCGAAAACTTCTTCGTTGTGCGGTGCATCCTTAAGTTCATCCGTGAGGTCCTGGCCAGCCCAATGTTCATAGTGTTTGCCGTTCCTCCACATCTTTGAAGATGTCACATCATAGACGTTTCCCTTAAACGCAATCCATATTTCCGGTTTGTCCTGGCCATTGCGCAAGGCCAGTTGGGTCGGGCTGATGATGGGCAACGCTTCGCTCATCGGGTGGCATAGTGCTGAAAATCCCTGATTAACGTGTATAGAAATTTTACCGGAGGCAAATCTGTCTCAATGCGAAGTCGCGTTTTGAGTTTTTCGGTGATGGCCATTACCGGGATTACGTTGGCGCCATCCCGGCTTACTTCGAGCGCCTGGCGGATCAATTCAATATCCTGCTCATTCAACTCCACTACCTGTGGAAAAACAGGCTTGTAATCCGGCTCCTGCTGAACAAATATTTGTTCTGATTTTACCTCGGCCTCATTCACGAGTTTGATCACCGTGGTACCAGCCGCGAGATCCCCCAGCCGTTGACCCCGTTGGCCAATTATTATAGTCAGTACAGCTATCAATCCCGAAAAAATATAATAGTCTACAAATGAAAATATCCACCTAAGGATGTAGTCACCCACTGAGGCTGGTGTACCATCAAGTCGCATCACTTTAATAGTGAGCGCCCGTTTTCCCGGACTTTGCCCATCCATAAAGATTTCAAAGAACAGGTGATACAATAATATGGGTACACCCAACAACACAATCCACACCCATGTAATATTCACATTGAGGTCGATCAGCAAAAAGGTTAAGCCAATGCCGTAAGCAATTCTGATGATCAAATCGAGCAGATAGGCTAGAATCCGGTCGCCAACACTGGCAACGGGATAATGGATGAAAACATTTTGGGTTGTTCGGACGTGTACCTGCATTTTGGATACCGTATATTGGTCTTTGCGATTGTTCCCAATCTAATGGACTCCGCCCCCAAACCTATGAAATACCTCAGCACTTTCCTCGCCCGACTAATCCAACTTCGTATTACAACTGCCTTTGTGATGGTTCTCCTGCTTTCAGGATGCGGAGAAAAAAAACCTGTTGATCGGATGTCCGATGAAGCGTTGCGTGCCTACGCAGATACCCTCGCACACCGCTATCTCATTACAGATGGTCACGTTGACCTGCCGTTTCGATTAAAGGTCAAGAACTTTCGCATAGAAAGAGAGTATATGGGCATTCCCATTGAGTCGGCGGAAGGTGACTTTGATTATGTGCGAGCCCGCAAAGGTGGCCTTGATGCGCCGTTTATGTCCATCTATATACCTGCCGGTTATCAACAACTTCCGGATATGGGCCGGGTGCTGGCTGACTCCATGATTAATATGGTGCAGGGCATTGCCGCCCACCTTCCAGATAAGTTTGCCCTGGCGAATACCACCGAAGAGTTGCAACAGAATTTCAAGGCCGGAAAAATCTCTTTGCCCATGGGGATGGAAAATGGCGCGCCCATTGGAAACGATATCGCCAATGTTAAGTACTTCTTTGATCGGGGCATCCGGTACATCACCCTTACCCACAGCAAGGACAACCAAATCTGTGATTCATCAGGTGATACCACACGCACCTGGGGTGGCCTCAGTCCGTTTGGCAAGCAGGTCGTAGCTGAAATGAACCGACTGGGCATCATGGTAGATATTTCGCATGTAGACGACAGCACTTTTTACCAGGTGATGAAACTCACCCAGGTGCCCTGCATTGCGTCGCACTCATCATGCCGGAGTTTTGCACCCAAGGTTCGTCGCGACATGACAGACGACATGATCCGGGAACTGGGAAAAAACGGCGGGGTGATGATGATCAATTTCTATACGGCCTTCCTGAGCGGGGATGTATGGCGTCACAACCGACAAATAGATTCATTGCTTCGCGCTAATGGACTGTCTTCTTCCGATTCCAGTGCAAAAACGCTGATCGCTGCTTTCCGGAAAACCCATCCCAAGCCTGCTACCGACGCCCAAACCGTAGCCAATCATATTGATCGTGCTGTATCCCTCGCCGGCATTGATCATGTGGGGCTTGGGTCAGATTATGATGGTGTAGATGGCGGAGAAAACCTGCCCGATGGATTGAAGGATGTGTCTCAGTATCCTAATCTTATCTACGAATTATTGAAGCGGGGCTATTCCGAATCAGATATTGAAAAAATCTGCTCCGGAAATCTGATTCGTGTTTGGAAACAAGCGGAAGAATTTGCCCGCGCTTCGCATTGATGCCTGAATGAGAGAAGCGGCCTTTATTCAACGCAATAAATCCCGTTGGGAAGCTTACGAAAAGCTCGTGAGCAATCCGGGACAGGCACGCGCCGATGAACTTGCCGATCTTTTCATTCAGGTTACCGATGATCTGTCTTTTGCCAGAACGCAATATCCAGCCAGTCGAACTACACAATACCTTAACAACCTCGCCCGGAAACTGCACCTTGAAATTTACCGGAACAAGAAAGAGCAATCCAACCGGTTTATCACTTTTTGGACGCATGAGGTGCCGCTGGTGGTCTTTGAAGCCCGGCGACCGATGGTGGTTGCCGCCATCATTTTCATCATCGCCATGCTGATTGGTATGGTGTCAACCCTGTATGATGACACCTTCGTAAGATTAATCCTTGGTGATGGCTACGTTAATATGACGTTGGAAAACATCAAGGAAGGCAACCCCACCAAAGTCTATTCTAGCATTGATTCAATTACCATGTTTGTTCAGATTGCCTGGAACAATATCATGGTCTCACTGAGGACATTCATTTTTGGGGTATTCTATTCGGTAGGATCGGGTCTCATGCTCTTTTATAACGGGATCATGGTAGGTTCATTTATCACCTTTATGCACAAGGAGCAGCAACTCAGCCAAGCGCTTCCGGTCATCATGCTGCACGGCACTATTGAATTAACCTCCATTGTTATTGCTGGAGGTTCGGGGTTTTTGCTTGGAAACAGTTTATTGTTCCCGGGTACGTATTCACGCATCGCCTCCTTCAAGATATCGGCGCGGAAGGGACTGAAGCTCATTATCGGATTGCTTCCCTTTATCATATTGGCAGCTTTGATTGAAGGCTCTCTGACCCGTTATGCCTTTATGCCGTGGTACTTCAAAACGCTCATCATCGGTCTTTCTGCATCGCTGATGAGTTATTACTTTATCATTCACCCTTACCGCTTGTATCATGCAAGAACTTGAACTGATTGAGTTTCAAAAAAAGAGAGACTTCAGTCTTAAACTGAACGTCACCTTTGAATTTGCCAAGCGCAACTTCAAAGGCCTGGGTAGCAGTCTTTTGTTCATTGCGGGTCCGCCCATCCTGGTGGCCAGTTTGCTGATGAGCTCCTTCATTTCTGATTTTTTGGGCATGATGGGGGGAGTCGCCAAAGATCCGGAGGTATTCTCGAGTTACTTTCTCGCAGGGTCTTTCTGGCTCAAAATAGGAATGATGTTTTTATTCCTGATGGTGAGCTATGTCGCTGTCATTTCCACATCCTACAATTACATGCTGCACTATCAGGAATCCCGGGGTGCCCGGCCTGAAGCAGGTGACATTTGGAATCGGGTACGCAACACGATGGGCATGTACATTGGCACAACTTTTCTTTTTGCCATACTGACCCTTGTGCTATATATAGTGGCGCTGATTCCGGTTGCAGTTGCCCAGACCCTGGGGCCGTTCATTTCCGTGTTGGGGGTTTTTGCATTGATGATCTTTGTCATTTATGCATTTGTTGCCATGTCCTTTGTGTATTGCATACGGGCCTTTGAGGGCAAAGGGTTTCTCACCGCCATTCAGCGGTCGTTCTACCTTATCCGGGGAAAATGGTGGAGCACCTTTGGGCTGATAATTATCCTTTCTCTGTTAGTGGTTATCATCACTTATGTATTTACACTGCCGGCCGGCATTATTGGCGTTATCGGTGCTGCCCATCGCGTCCAGGAGAAAACCACCGAACAAGGTATTATTCCTATGATCAGCTATGTGCTCTATGCCCTGGGATACATCGTGCAGATGCTGCTCTATGCATTACCTAATATTGGCATCGCTTTTCAATACTTCAATCTGGTTGAGTTAAAGGAAGCCAAGGGGCTGATGGACAAGATCGACTCCATGGGAAGTGTGGCCTCTTCGGAAAAAGGAGAAGAGCACTATTGACGTTCATGTGGCGCTTACTGTCAATATGCTTGCTGCTGCCGGGATTTGTCTTCGGCCAATCTGACGAGGGGGACGCGTCTCCGCGTCTCAAGATAGATTCTGTGGTGGTTACAGATCGTTCATTTGATCAGGGGACTCTCGCCAATTTCAGGGACAACAACGATTTTAAGTACACCCAGCCACCTTCTACAGCCGCTACCTTATGGGAGCAGTTTACCCAATGGTTAGGCGAAGTCATTAGTTGGTTTTTCAGAAATGCTTCTGAGACACCCTGGGGCAAGGTACTTACCTACGCAGGAGGACTGTTTCTGGTAATTGTAATTGTCATGATGTTGCTCAAAGTAGATGCTTTCCGCATCATCACAGGAAATGCTGATCAGCCGCCCCTGGACGCACATGGACTGGTTGAAGATATCCACCGTATGGATTTTGAGGCGCTCATTGCGTCAGCCCAGCAACAAAAGGAATATCGGCTGGCCGTTCGTTTGACGTTCCTCCAGGCACTGAAGAAACTCTCCGATCACCAGCAGGTTGACTGGAGACCTGGTAAAACCAATAAGGATTATGTAAACGAGCTGTCCGATGAAAGACTTCGGGCCGGATTCAACGAGCTGAGTTTCTATTTTGAGTATGCCTGGTATGGTGAGTTTGACATAACGGAGCCATTGTATCAGCGAGTGCGCGGAATCTATAACGAATGGCACGTCAAAGTATCATGAAGGGTAACCGCTCCTATATCATTTATCTTTCTATCGCCCTGGGCCTGTTTGTCCTTGTCAAATTGACTGAACCCAGGGGCTTCGACTGGACACCAACCTGTGACGTTCAGGATAAAAATCCATATGGAGCCTGGGTCCTGGGCGAGGTAATGCCGGCAATCTTTCCGGGCCATAAAATAACGTACAGCAATCGCACCCCTTACGAGCTGAAAGACAGTTTAGCAACAAACGAATCACTGTTCATCCTGGCACCGGCTGTCAATATTGGCAAAGAAGACACTGAGGCGCTGCTGAACTACGTTGAAAAAGGGGGCATCGTGTTCATTAGTGCTGAATCGATTTGGGGAAAACTAGCCGATACTTTGCGTTTCAGAACCACAAGCTATCTATTTGAAAATGGAATTAAGGCCGTTCGCGCAGATACCTCCTATCTGCAGTTTCCGATTGCACCGCTCGATACAAACTACTATTCTTTCGCCAAGAACAGTATCCACCACTACTTTGAATTGCGCGGCTGGGAAAACAAAGAGGATTCATTGGAAAGTATTCTGATATGGAACAAAGGAAGGGCCATCGCTGTAAACGAATATGAACAGCCTGTAACCATCAGGCGTCCATGGGGCAAAGGGTATTTCCTGTTGAACAGCACACCGCTGGTTTTCTCCAACATCAATATCCTTCAGCCTGCCGCCTGCGCATTTGCGTCCACATCGCTCTCCTACCTTCCCCAGCAGAATATCCGTTGGATGGAATACTATAGCGCGGGACGACGCGAAGCGGTTACCCCACTTCGTTTCATTCTGCGCACCCCGCCACTTACATGGGCCTATTATATTTCGGTTCTCACGCTGCTAGTTTTCATGATCTTTGAGGGGAAGAGAAGGCAACGCACCATTCCCATCCTGCCTCCACTTCAGAATACGTCCATGGAGTTTACCACTACCCTGGGCAACCTGTATTACCAGCGGGGTGACCACCGGGATATTGCCGAAAAAAAGATTCTGTACTTCTTCGATCAAATGCGTCAACGGTATCACCTTAATCCGATTCATCGGGATACCAATTTTTTCGAACTGGCATCCCGTAAGACCGGACATACGGTATCTGAAGTAACCACCCTGTTTAAACTGATTGATGCGGTTCTGCAGCAAAAAGAACTGACCGCAAAGCAACTCATCGACTTGAACCACCAGATGGAGAAATTCTTCGACATACATAACCACAATTAGACATACTATGGCAGAAAATGAATTTGAAGCGCGTCTGGATCTGCAGGAATTGCAGAACACCGTACAAAAAATCCGGACCGAAATCGGAAAAGTAATTGTCGGCCAGGATCGGATGATTGACCTTCTGCTTACGGCACTGCTGGCCGACGGGCACGTACTCATCGAAGGAGTTCCTGGGGTAGCCAAGACTTTAACCGCCAAGCTCCTGGCCCGCGTACTCACAGTGGATTTCAGTCGGATTCAGTTCACCCCTGACTTGATGCCATCGGATGTCCTGGGTACGTCCGTATTTAATATGAAAAATTCTGCCTTTGAGTTCAGGCCCGGTCCCATCTTTTCAAATCTGGTATTGATTGATGAAATCAATCGGGCTCCGGCCAAGACACAGGCTGCACTGTTTGAGGTAATGGAAGAGCGACAGGTGACTGTTGATGGTGTGACCCATGCCATGAAAAACCCTTACCTGGTGGTGGCTACCCAAAACCCGATAGAACACGAAGGCACCTATCGGCTTCCGGAGGCACAGCTCGACCGGTTTCTTTTTAAGGTGGTTGTAAATTATCCCAATCCTGAAGAGGAAGTTGCCATCCTGCAGCGCCAACATGCCCGCCGCAATGCCCAGCCCACTGATGAGGTAACTCCCATTCTCACCGCAGACACCCTTAAAGCCATTCGTCTGGTGGCCCAGGCCGTACATGTTGAAACACAACTGATGCAATACATGGCTCAGATTGTACATGAGACAAGGAACAATCCGATGTTGTTTCTCGGCGCATCACCGCGCGCATCCGTTGCCTTGCTCAATGCGTCGAAGGCTTATGCCGCCTGGCAGGGTCGCGATTTCGTGACACCCGAAGACATTAAGACCGTAGCCCTGCCTGTACTCCGCCACCGTATCGCACTGAACCCGGAAAAAGAGATGGAGGGCATTACGGCGGACGATGCGGTAAAACAGATCATCGAGAAAGTTGAAGTCCCCCGCTGATCCATGTTAAAGGGTTTTTACATCGGGAACCGGTTTTTTATTGCAGCGATAATACTCGCGGGATTATTCATTGTGAGCTTTATCGTTGGCTTTGGATTCCTATTGTCACAAATTCTTTTTTATGTCTGGCTGGGTACCATAGGTGCTGATCTTATTCTGTTATACCGGGTTCGTCGTGGATTCTCTGCTACCCGGCATGTGCCGGCCCGACTCTCCAATGGGGATGAGAATAAGATTCTGATTGAACTTCACAATCATTACCCTTTCGCGGTTAGTCTACAGGTCATTGATGAAATACCTTTTCAGTTCCAACGCCGGGACTTACACTTTGATCTCAACCTGCAACCCTTTGAACAAAGAAAGCTAATCTACTCGCTTCGGCCAGTGAAGCGCGGCGAATATTCCTTTGGCGCCCTGCGGGTATTTGTTCAGTCGCCCTTGGGGCTAATTGTCCGGAGGTTCTCATTCTCCTTCGACATCATGGTTCCGGTGTATCCTTCCTATCTTCAGATGCGGCATTATGAGCTGCTGGCGATTCACAACCGACTTACCCGGACCGGCATTAAGAAGATCAGAAAAATCGGACAGAACCGTGAGTTTGAATTGATCAAGGATTATATCAGCGGGGATGACATTCGCACCATCAATTGGAAAGCCACAGCCAGACGGTCCCGTCTGATGGTTAATCAATATCAGGATGAGCGCTCGCAGCAGGTGTTTTCATTGATTGATAAAGGGCGCCTGATGCAGATGCCTTTTCAGGGGATGAGCCTTCTCGATTATGCCATCAACGCCTCGCTGGTTATTTCCAATATTGCCATCCGCAAATTCGATAAAGCCGGGCTCATTACTTTCCAGGATACCATTGGCGCTACCCTGCCGGCAGGAAATCGAAACAACCAGATGACGCTCATTCAGGAAATTCTATATCATCAAAAAACAGCCTACCGGGAATCTGATTTTTCGCGTCTCTTCTCCCATGTGCGCACCAAAATAAATCAGCGAAGCTTGCTGCTTTTGTTTACAAATTTTGAGAGTGTTTCCTCCCTCAGACGTCAATTGCCTTACCTGCAAAGTATGGCCCAGCGTCACTTGCTCGTAGTTGTCTTCTTTGAGAATACAGAAATCAAGTCCCTCCTGGAATTGCCCGCTTATGACCTTCGTACTGTGTACCACAAAGCCATTGCCGAAAAACTGAACTTTGAAAAACGTCTGGTGGTGAAAGAACTCCGGAAGTACGGAATTCACGCACTGCTTACTCCCCCAGATAGGTTGACGGTTAATACCATCAACAAATATCTGGAACTAAAAGCCCGCAACCTTTTGTAGACAATTGGGCGATTTTGCCAGGTTACTATTATCTTGACGTAAATGATTTATTGGTAATAGTACATAACTTTCCCATTGGATAACTTTATCCTTCCTTCACAACTTTAAGGTGCTGATTATATGAAAAGGATTCTTGTTTTCGCGTTCCTGTTTGGCCTGGCCGGAGTTGTTGCTGCCCAAACCAATGCAATACCCAGCGACCCTGCTGCTTATCATCCCGGCACCTTGCTGGCCAAGCTAAAGCCAGCCTATGGATACCTGGCTCACACAACCATTGCAGGCAGAAGCACATCACTCCCCGATATTATCATAGAACCGCTGGCCAACCCAACAGCCACCAGGCAGAATCGACTCGCCCGCGGTCCGCTGTCTGACTCACAATTCGCTATTGACATGTCTCTGTATGTCCGCCTAAATATGGACCCGGGCACCAACTTGCGTACTCGGATTAATGAACTGCTTGCGACTGGCTATTTTGAAATCATAGAACCTGATTACGTAGCCAATTTCTCATTTACGCCAAATGATGCCTTGTTGGGTCAACAGAATTATCTGACGATTATCAAGGCCTTTGAGGCGTGGGATGTTTCTCAAAGTGACGCCGGCACCGTGATTGCCGTGATTGATTCCGGTGGCGATCTTGATCACCCCGATCTCGCTGCCAATGTTTACATCAACCCGGATGAAATCCCCAACAACGGTATTGACGATGATCATGACGGATATATAGACAATATTAATGGGTGGGACTTTATGGGGGCTGATACCCTCAATCTGTACAATTCTTCTTTAGTTGGAGACAACGATCCCAACCTAAAACAAACCGGAGATGCCGGCGCTCTCAGTCACGGAGTTTGGGTAGCTGGTTGCGCTGCCGCAGTGGGTAACAACGGCACTGGTATTGCTGGCGTCGGATTCAAATCGAAAATTCTGTTCACCAAACACTCAGCAGACAATCAGAAATCATCCAGCATTTACCGTGGCTACTCTGGTATTTTGTATGCAGCCCAAACCCTCAAGCAGGACAATGTAACGCGTGCCATTATCAACTGTTCGTGGGGTGGATCTTTCCGTAGTCAGATTGCACAGGATATCATCACCCATGTCACGGTTGACCTGGGGTACCTTGTGGTGTGTGCTGCGGGCAATGCCGGCTCGAACACACCAAGCTACCCGGCAGCTTATGACAATGCGCTCTCAGTTGGCGCAACAGACAACAACGACATTAAGGCGAGTTTCTCCAATTATGGAGGAACAGTTGATCTCTCTGCACCCGGAGTTTCGATTTACACCACGGCCTATAACAATGGTTTTAACAGCATCAGCGGCACTTCCTTTTCCAGTCCAATCACCGCTGGTGCCGCCGCCGTGGTCTGGTCCAAGTTTCCAACTTATACCCCCCTTCAGGTTGCCGAACAATTGCGGGTAACGGCCGATAACGTAGATGCCCTTAGTCCAGCCATCTTCAATCAAATGATGGGGCATGGCCGGCTAAACGTAAAAAACGCCGTGACACAGAGCGTGCCGAGCATAAGGATCTCCAAACCGACCATGTTGGATAATCTCGGAAATACTGCCGAACCCGGAAAAGAGGCCTTCCTGACTGCATCCTTCACCAACTTCCTTAAAACCTCTGGTCCGTTAACCGTAACTGCCACTTCAAACTCCGGACTGATCACATTTACCAAAAATGAAATTCAGATGGATGCCGTTGCCGCTGGTGCCACGGTGAGGAACACCCTCAATCCCTTTCGGGCGCTCATCAGCGCCAGTACCCCTGACAATACAACGGTTGACATAAAATTATCTTACACCGATGGAACCTATACCGATAATCAAATCATTCAGGTGCAGCTTAACCCGTCGTTCTTTAACCTCGATCGCAATAGCATTACAACTTCCATAGCCTCCACTGGACGCATCGGATATGATGATCCCGACAAGGAGACCATTGGAATTGGTTTTGTGGTGGACGATACTCCCATCTTGTTTGAGATGGGTCTGATCATGGGTACATCGGTAAGCAATATCTATAACAACGTGCGTGGAACAGGCTCAACCTTCGAGCAGGACTTCGCCAAAGTCACTTCCATCAAACGAAGCATTCCAGGCGTGCGCGCTGCCCAGGAAGTTTATGGCTCGTTTGCTCCCACGGCTTCACCAAGCCTCGTCATCGGATACAAGGGACTGGCCCTTAAGGATAAGCCAAATGACAAGTTTGTAATCATGGAATACACCCTGACGAACAACAGCACCGCACCCATCACCAATTTCAGGCTCGGATTGTTCGCTGACTGGGACATAAGCGTAAACGGAGCGGCCGACGCAGCCAACTGGGATGCTGCCCGTAAAATCGCATATGTTTATCCCAAACAGTCGCAAAGTCTGCCCCATGCGGGCATCCAGGTACTAAATACCACGGGCTCCGTCTACTCAATCGATAATGATCAAACCATCGCCAACAATCCCTTCGGACTGTACGATGGCTTCACCAAAGACGAAAAATTTACTTCGCTTTCCACGGTGCGCAATGTTGCCGGGAGTGCCACCAACGGAAATGACGTGAGCCAGGTGGTCTCTGTCAGTCCGTTCACCATTCCGGCCGGCGGCACTGTCGTGCTGGCCTTTGCCTTGCACTCCGCCAATAACTTAACCGAATTGCTGGCTTCCGCGGATGCCGCCAACACACTGTACAACCAGACCTTCACCGCACCGCAACCTACCGTATCGGTAAGTGAAACCTGCTTTGGCAGCAAGGCAACCCTGACGGCTACCGGGCCAACGCCAAGCTCCAAATTCAGGTGGTATCGCACCGTCACCGACGGCCACCCCTTCGATTCGCTCTCATCAACAATAACCACTGCCAACCTGACCAAGGATACTATCATTTATGTCTCCAATGCCGACCAGGCCTATGAGAGTGTACGCACAGCTGTTCAGGTGAAATTGAAAGCTAACCCTACCATCACCGCCACCAGCGCTGGGTACTGCCCCGGAAAAACTGTAACCCTGACAGTTGGTACAGCCGATTCATACCTCTGGAACACAGGTGCAACAACCCAATCCATCGATGTGGGTGTTGCCGGTAACTATTCCGTTACAGTACAGTACAACGCGCTCTCGTGTACCAAGGTATCTCCCACGGTTGCGGTGACCGCATTGCCCGCTCCCACCCCAAGCTTCTCCTCCACCGGCGATTTGGTGGCCGGCAATTCCATTTTCTTTGCTGACCTGAGTGCGAACGCGCTTTCATGGAGCTGGGATTTCGGCGATGGCGCCAAAGCCACCACCAAGGCCCCTGCACACACGTATGCCACTGCGGACAGCTACACCGTAAGTCTGACCATTGTTGGAGGAAACGGTTGTGCGGGCACCACAACGAAGAAACTTGCGGTCATTACCGGCCTCGAACCTCAGTCACAAGCATCCTGGTTAATTTATCCCAGCCCCGCCACGGACTATCTTAACATCCAGATGCCACAGGAAGTGCAACACGCACAAGTCCTGATCATGACCACCCAGGGCCAGCAGGCGATTCAAACCCACATAAATCAGGATGGCGCAGGGAACCGGATCTTCGTCGGAGGCTTGTCTGAAGGAATGTATGTGGTACGAATCCAGGATGAGCATAATACCTACGCCCAAAAGATTTTGATACATCGGTAAGATTGTACCACCCGACAATAAAAGCCCTCCGGATGGGGGCTTTTTTTATTTACTCAGGTACACTATAATAGATTCCCATCAGCATGGGCCTGCCGCTTCGATTTTTTGTGCAGTGTTTTGGTCAAACGAAACCGACCTGGGAATTCAATGGATCAGTCTTCTGCCACGATAAGGTCTTAACCCATTCCCGGTTGTATTCTTTCCATACTCACTTTCGGGCAACCGTGCCTGGAATCGTTTCCAAATTTTAATTGGACAGCTAACGAGGTTTCCCTCAATTCTGTGTTTATTTTTGCCCGATTTATCCCATCCCACCATGCCAAGAGATCGCAGCATACGCTCAGTACTGATCATCGGAAGTGGACCTATCGTGATAGGCCAGGCCTGTGAGTTTGATTATGCAGGCACGCAAGCCTCACGATCACTGCGGGAAGAAGGAATTGAAGTCGTTTTGATCAATTCCAATCCAGCCACCATCATGACGGATAAGATAAACGCAGATCACGTCTATTTGAAGCCGCTGGAGAAAAAGTACATCAAAGAGATTCTGGAGAAACATCACATAGATGCGGTGCTTCCCACCATGGGAGGTCAAACTGCCCTAAACTTGTGCATTGAATGCGACAAGGCTGGCATCTGGCAGCACTACGGGGTTAAGATCATTGGTGTTGATATTAACGCCATTGAAACCACCGAAGACCGGGAGAAATTCCGGTTGAAGATGCATGAATTGGGTGTGGGCGTCTGTAAGGGCGCGACTGCCACTTCATTCCTGGAAGGCAAGGAAATAGCCCAGGAAATTGGGTTTCCGCTGGTTATCCGCCCTTCTTTTACCCTGGGTGGCACAGGCGGTGGATTCGTAGAAAAGCCGGAAGATTTTGATGCGGCACTCAACCGTGGATTACATGCAAGTCCTATTCACGAGGTGCTGGTGGAGCAATCCATCATGGGATGGAAAGAATATGAGCTTGAGTTGCTCCGCGATGGCCTCGGCAATGTGATTATCATTTGTTCGATCGAAAACTTCGATCCAATGGGCATTCACACCGGTGATTCAATTACAGTGGCACCGGCAATGACACTGCCTGATACGGTGTATCAGCACATGCGCGACCTGGCTATCCGCATGATGAATGGCATTGGTAAGTTCGCAGGGGGCTGCAACGTTCAGTTTTCGGTGAATCCCAACAATGATGACCAGATCATCGGTATTGAGATAAACCCGCGCGTTTCGCGGTCATCCGCTTTGGCCTCCAAGGCAACCGGATATCCGATTGCCAAGATCGCTGCCAAGCTGGCCATCGGCTACAACCTCGATGAATTGAACAACGCCATCACGGGCACTACCACTGCCTATTTTGAGCCAGCACTTGACTACGTGATCGTAAAAATCCCTCGCTGGAACTTCGATAAGTTCCCGGGTGCCGATCGCAAGCTGGGTCTTCAGATGAAATCAGTTGGTGAAGTGATGGGCATTGGCCGCAATTTCCAGGAAGCCTTACAAAAGGCCTGTCAATCGCTGGAGATTCGTCGCAACGGACTGGGCGCAGACGGAAAAGAGCTGACCAAGCAAGCCGACTTGTTGTTTAGCCTGGAACACCCCACCTGGAACCGCATCTTCCACGTGTATGATGCGATGAAACTGGGTATTTCCATGAAAACCATTCAGAACCTGACCAAGATAGACAAGTGGTTTCTGGAACAAATCTGGGAACTCATTGAATTGGAGCGGGAGATTGAAAAGTACTCATTGGACACCATCCCTGCTTCGCTGATGCGAACAGCCAAAGAAAAAGGGTATGCTGATCGCCAGATCGGCCACCTGATTGGATCCCTGGAGAGCCAAGTGCATAAGAAGCGCCGCGAAATGGGCATTAACCGGGTGTACAAATTGGTGGACACATGCTCGGCTGAATTTGAAGCGAAGACACCGTATTACTATTCGACCTTTGATTCCGAAAATGAATCAAAGGCCTCTGACCGCAAGAAGGTGATTATTCTGGGCTCAGGTCCAAACCGCATCGGCCAGGGTATTGAGTTTGATTACTCCTGCGTACATGGTGTACTGGCTGCGAAGGAAGCCGGATTTGAAGCCATCATGGTGAATTGCAACCCGGAAACCGTTTCCACCGACTTCGACATTGCAGATAAGCTCTACTTTGAACCTGTATTCTGGGAACACCTCTGGGATATCATTCAGCATGAGAAGCCCGAGGGTGTCATTGTGCAGCTGGGTGGACAAACCGCGCTGAAACTGGCTGAAAAACTCCAGAAGAACGGCGTTAAGATTATGGGCACCTCCTTTGAGGCGCTGGACCTGGCCGAAGACCGCGGAAGCTTCTCCAGCCTGCTGAAGGAAATGAATATTCCTTATCCGGAATTTGGTGTAGCCACCAATGCCGATGAGGCACTCGAGGTTTCCAAAACCATCGGATTCCCACTATTGGTTCGGCCGTCCTATGTATTGGGTGGTCAGAGCATGAAGATCGTGATCAATGAAACCGAACTGGAGAATCATATCCTGGACATCTGGAAGCACCTGCCGGAAAATAAAGTTCTCCTCGATCACTTCCTGGATGGCGCCATCGAAGCTGAAGCAGATGCCATTTGCGACGGAGAAGATGTCTACATCATCGGTATCATGCAGCACATTGAGCCGGCCGGTATTCACTCCGGAGATTCTTATGCCGTACTGCCTCCCTATAACCTGGGCGATCTGGTATTAAAACAGATTGAAAGCTTTACACGACGGATTGCCCTCGCGCTCAAGACCGTGGGACTGATCAACATTCAGTTTGCAATCAAGAACGATAAGGTGTATATCATTGAAGCTAACCCGCGCGCTTCGAGAACGGTGCCTTTCATCTGCAAGGCTTATGATGAGCCATACGTTAACTATGCCACCAAGGTGATGTTGGGCAACAAGAAAATAAAAGACTTTACTTTTAATCCCACCAAGAAAGGTTACGCCATCAAGGTGCCGGTATTCTCCTTTAGCAAGTTCCCTGAAGTGAACAAACAACTCGGCCCTGAAATGAAGTCCACGGGTGAAGCGATTTACTTCATTGATGATCTGATGGACGACTACTTCATGAATATCTATTCCGAAAGGAATTTGTACCTGAGCCGTTAACCCTACTCACTACGGAGTGAGTTCACCGGATTCATCAGTGCAGACTTGATGGATTGATAACTCACCGTGAGCCAGGCAATCGCCAGGGCGGTGAGCCCAGCGGCAACAAAAGCCGTGGGGCCCAACTCAATGCGGTAAGCAAACGTGCTGAGCCATTCTTTCATCATCCAGCCTGAGATTGGTATTGCGACCACAAAGGCGACACCAACCAGTTTCGTGAATTCTTTTGACAGGAGGTACACAACACCACTTACACTCGCGCCAAGCACTTTCCGGATACCGATTTCCTTGGTTCGCCGGCTGGCGGTGTATGCCGACAACCCGAACAATCCGACGCAGGCAATCACAATTGCCAGGGTTGAAAACACGGTGAATAGTTTGCCAGAGCGCTCATCGTCAACGTAGCCCTGATTCAGGTTGTCCTGCAGAAATTGATACCGGAATGGTTTGCCAGGCACAAATTCACGCCACTTGCTTTCAATTTGGGCGATGGCCGATTGCGCTTCCCCAGCTTGCAGGCGTACCGCCATGTAAGGCAAATTGGGTCTTGCGATGGCGTCGCGACTGAAGATCACCAGCGGCGTAATTTCATCGCGCAGAGACTGAAAGTGAAAGTTTTTCAAAACACCAATCACGGTAAACATCCTTGTTTTTTGGCGGGCGGTGTCTCCACGAAACAAATCACTGTTGGACAACTTGCGTCCTACCGGATCGGCTAGTCCTATGGTTCTTACAGCTGTCTCATTGAGAAGCACATGCAAGGAGTCATTGCTCTCGCGGGAAAAGAAACGCCCCTCCTTCAAGGTGAACCCAATGTCCTGTCCGAATTCGTCATCCATGATCATCGACTTTACCGTAAGCACTTCATTGGATCCCTCAGGCTGAAACATCTGTCCAAAGTAATCATCCCGGTTGCCGACCCGTGAACTGGTTCCTGCCACGGACTTTATTTGGGGAATGCGACGTATCTCATCCGCAAATGTCTCAAACTTACCTTCCAGGGACCAGGCCCGCTCAATGATCAGCACCTTTTCGGTATTAAAGCCAAGGTCTTTATTGCGAATGAACTCCATTTGTTCACCCACAACGATCGTTCCGACTATAAGTACGATAGAAATTGCAAACTGAAATACGACAAGACCATTTCGGAGCCAGGCCCCTTTGCTGCTGCCGGAAAAGTTACCCTTCATCACGACCACCGGATTGTAGGAAGAAAGCACAAATGCCGGGTATAAACCAGCCAGCAAACCCACCAGCAGTGCAAAGCCGAGCAAGCCGATCACGACATCGGTCCCCAGGGCCAGATGAAGTTGTTTCTGAATGAGGTCATTAAACCCGGGCAATACCAGGGCGGCCAATGCCACCGCCAACGCGGTACTCATCAGGGCCAGCAGAAATGCCTCCACCAGAAATTGAATGATCAATTGATCGCGGTAAGAACCCATTACTTTGCGAACGCCAACCTCCCGGGCGCGTTCCGCAGAGCGAGCCGTCGCCAGGTTCATGAAATTGATGCAGGCAATAGCAAGTATGAGCACCCCGATGAAAATCAGGGCATACACATACTTGATGTTGCCACTGGGTGTGACCTGAAACTCAATATTGGTCGGATCCAGGTGTATACCCGTGAGTGGTTGTAGAAAATAGCGGTAGCCGTTTCCAGCCTTCTTATAGTCTTCCCAGGACTGCCCCAGTTCCCGTTCAATTTGTCCCGATGCATAGGTATTTACCATCTCTGGAAATTTGGCTTCCAGTGCCTTGGCATCCGATCCGGGTTTTAGCTTAACATAGGTGTGTGAGTCAAACGAAATGTAGTTGATATCCTGTCTCAGTTGACGGCCAGCAAAGGAGGCTATAAAATCTGCCCGCAAGTGCGAATTATCAGGAAGGTTTTGATAAACCCCAGTTACCTTACATTCGCCGAAACCGCCATACAGCACTTTGCCAATTGGATCTTCATTGCCAAACAACTTGCTGGCCATCGCTTCAGACAATATGATTTGATTGGGCACGGACAGGGCGGTGGTTTTGTCTCCTTTGATCAGCGTGAGGTCAAAAAATGAGAAGAACGCAGAGTCAACCCAGATAAAATGATCTTCTTCAAATGTTTTGACTTCAGTTTCACCCACCTTATAGTTCACCACCATGTCATCTGCAGGGCCTTGCATCAATAATGTACTTTCCACCTCGGGGAAATCACGCTCCATGCTTTGCGCATAGGAATGTGGCACAGCAGCGTAGAACGTTGAGTGATTGGGGTATTTCCGCTCCAGGGCCACCTTGAAAATCCTGTCGGCATCTGGCCAGAACCGATCATAGGAAAGCTCATGCTTTACATACAACGTGATCAGCAAGCAGGCTCCAATACTTACTGCAAGTCCTGTCAGGTTAATGAGAGAATAGATGCGTTGCTTCAGCAGGCTGCGCAGGGCTATTTTCAGGTAATTCTTCAGCATGGATTTTTGTGATTAAGATGAAGTCCGGAGTCAAAAAGTCTTGTCAAATCAAACAAATCAAATGAATTTACGTCTATCCACCAGCCGGTTTTGAACAGGGATTCCCCTGCGTTTATGGGGAAACGATTATCTTTGCCGCCGGTTACACGATATGTTTAAATTAATCATTATCCTGGTCCTGGTTATCTACCTTCTGAATAAGGTGAGTGTAATCCTGTTCCGGGTTATGGGTCGTCCTGAACAAGGTTCACGCAAAGCTCCTACCGGTAGTATACATGTTGATTCTTCACCTCGCAAGAACACCAAAAACGGCGGAATAAAGGGAGGAGAATACGTTGACTACGAAGAAGTCAAATAACAGCACACCCATGAACGTCCCCTGTTATAAATACCAGGCAGCTGGCAATGATTTCATTCTGGTAGACAACCGTTCTGGTCAGTTGAAATTTTCGAATGATCAGATCAGCCATTGGTGTCATCGTCGCTTTGGCATTGGTGCAGATGGAATTATCCTGTTGGAAAAACAGGAAGGGTATGACTTCCGGATGGTGTATCACAACAGTGATGGGAGCGTCAGCTTTTGCGGCAATGGATGCCGGGCGGCTGTTCATTTCGCTCATCACCTGGGTGTGATAAAAGATACAGCCTGCTTCATGGCCCATGATGGTGCGCACGAAGCGTTTATCCTGCCTGATGGTCGGATTCGTTTTTCCCTCCGCGATGTCGACACCATCGAACATCGGGGAGCGGATTATTATATCAACACCGGTACCGACCATCACGTTCGGTTTGTAAAAGGCCTGGCACAATACCCGGTAGTGCAGGAAGGCAGAACTGTACGCTATAGTGCTGATTATCCCCGAGGCACCAATGTAAACTTTGTTGAAGTGACCGAGGCTGGTGCGGTATCGTTCAGGATTTATGAGCGCGGTGTTGAGGATGAGACTTTTTCCAGTGGCTCCGGAGCAACCGCCTGCGCATTGGTGGTAGCCCACACCACCGGAATGGCCTCACCCATCAAGCTATCCGCTCCCGGAGGTGAGTTGGAAGTTGCTTTTGTCCCAGCAGCAGCTGGTGGGTTCCGTCAGGTATACCTTACTGGCCCCGTATCCCTCGTTTTTGAGACCCAGCTTCCACGCTAACCCTGTCCCAGACAGGCTTAATACTGCCAAAATGCGTGTTCCCGCTGGTTTGGAACTATAATTGCACCCTTGAAAATCTTTACCTTTACAGCCCGTTTAAAGAAAATCGGATGAATTGCCTTTGCTGCGAAAAGACCAAGTAATCCGAACGAATAACACGATCCCATGCTAAAATTCATCGCCAAACTGCTCGGCACCAAGTCAGAAAAGGACATCAAACGCATCATGCCACTGGTAGAGGCCACCAAGCGCGAATACGCCAAACTGGCTACTTTATCCAACGACGAGCTGCGGGGCCAGACCCATGCAGTTCAACAGCAAATCAATGCTGCCCTCAAGCCCATTGATGATCAGTTGGTGGAATTGCACAAGCAGATTCAAGATCAGCCTCAACTTGAGTTGCAGTCCAAAGAAGCGATTTTCAATAAGATCGATCAACTCGAAAAAGACCGCAACAAGGCACTTGAAGCGGTTCTGATGGAAGTACTTCCTCTTGCTTTTGCCATCGTGCGCGAGACCGCCCGTCGCTTTAAGGAAAATGAATACATCGAAGTTACGGCGCTTGATTACGACCACCGCTTTGCAGCCCAATACCAAAACATCACCGTAGAAAATGGCAAGGCCCGCTGGCACAACAAGTGGATAGCAGCTGGCAACATGATCACGTGGGATATGGTACACTATGATGTACAGATCATCGGGGGTGTTGTATTGCACGAAGGAAAGATTGCTGAGATGGCCACTGGTGAAGGGAAGACCCTTGTTGCCACCTTCCCTACTTTCCTCAATGCGCTCAGCAAACGTGGCGTGCACATCGTAACCGTTAACAATTACCTCGCTACCCGGGACAGTGAGTGGATGGCTCCCTTGTTTCAGTTTCACGGCCTCACGGTAGACTGTATCGACAAGCATGAACCCAACACCCAGGCCCGTCGAAATGCCTATCAGGCTGACATTACGTACGGTACCAACAATGAATTCGGCTTCGACTACCTGCGCGATAACATGGCGCGTGAAACCGATGAGCTCGTACAACGCGGACACCATTATGCCATGGTTGACGAGGTTGACTCTGTGTTGATTGATGAGGCCCGTACACCCCTGATTATCTCTGGCCCGATCCCCCGCGGTGATGAGCACGAGTTTTATGACCTGAAACCCAGGATCTTTAAAGTGGTGGAAGCCCAAAAAAAACTGGCTACCCAATATCTGAATGAGGCCCGCAAGCTGATCGCCGAAGGCAACGAAAAAGACGGTGGTTTGGCCTTGTTCCGGGCGTATCGCGGTATGCCCAAGTTCAAGCCTTTGATCAAATTTCTCAGCGAAGCGGGCAACAAGAGCATCCTGCAAAAGACAGAAAACTATCACCTGCAGGACAACAAGAAGGAGATGCCGAAGGCGGACGCTCCACTCTATTTTGTTATTGACGAAAAAGACAACAGCGTAGAACTCACGGACAAAGGGATTGATTTGATCACCGGCGAGGGTGAAGACCACTCTCTTTTCATTCTGCCCGAAATTGGAACTGAACTCAACAAACTGGAAAACGACGCTACCCTCGATAGTGCCACTCTTCAGCAAAAGAAGGACGAACTGATCCGGGACTACACTACCAAATCACAGCGGGTACACAGCATCAATCAGTTGTTAAAAGCATATACCCTGTTCGAACGTGATACCGAGTACATCATCGTAGATGGTAAAGTGAAGATCGTAGATGAGCAAACCGGCCGTGTACTTGATGGACGCCGCTACTCTGATGGTTTGCATCAGGCCATTGAGGCTAAAGAAAACGTGAAAGTAGAGGATGCGACCCAAACCTACGCGACTGTCACGCTGCAAAACTACTTCCGGATGTACCACAAATTGGCTGGTATGACCGGTACCGCAGAAACAGAAGCCGGCGAGTTCTGGGATATCTATAAGCTGGACGTGGTAGTAATTCCCACCAACCGACCAGTGACCCGCAAAGACATGGACGACCTCGTGCACAAGACCATGCGTGAGAAGTTCAACGCCGTAGTCGAAGAAATTGTGACGCTCACGAAAGAAGGACGCCCTGTCCTGGTGGGAACAACATCCGTAGAAATTTCCGAATTGCTCAGCCGCATGTTGCAGTTGCGGAAAATCAAACACAACGTACTGAACGCCAAGCAGCACCAGCGCGAAGCGGAGATTGTGGCTGAAGCCGGCAAGCCGGGCACGGTTACCATTGCTACCAACATGGCTGGCCGCGGAACGGATATCAAACTTACACCGGAATCCAGGGCTGCAGGTGGTTTGGCTATTATCGGAACGGAAAGACACGAATCCCGGCGCGTGGATCGCCAGTTGCGCGGTCGCTCTGGTCGTCAGGGTGATCCAGGTACTTCCAAATTCTATGTTTCACTGGAAGACAACCTGATGCGGTTGTTCATGCCTGAACGTATCGCACGCATCATGGATCGCCTGGGCCTGAAAGAAGGTGAAGTGATTTCACACTCCATGGTCACCAACTCCATTGAACGGGCACAGAAGAAAGTAGAAGAAAACAACTTCGGCACACGCAAGCGACTGCTAGAGTACGACAACGTCATGAACTCCCAGCGGGAAGTCATTTATAAACGTCGCCGCAACGCCCTTTTTGGTGAACGTTTGCAGTTGGACATCCTCAGTATGTTGTACGATACCTGTGAAGATCAGGTGGCCAATGGTAAAGCCGGTGAAAGTTTTGGCAACTTTAAGCTGAACCTGCTGACCATGTTAGGCATCGATGTGAGCATTACGGAAGATCAGTTTGCCAAAATGAGTCCGGACGAACTCACGGGCATTGTCTATCGCGAAGCACTCGCCCAGTACGAATCCAAGAATAAGGCCGTAGCCCATAAGGCCCTGCCGATCATCCAGGATATATTCAAAACCCGTGGAGCTACTGTCGAGAATATTTTAGTGCCGTTCACTGATGGCATCAAGCAGATTGGCGTGTCTGCGCCTCTGAAGCGATGTGTGGAAACCAACAACGATGAGTTGATCAGGTCTATGGAGAAAATGATCACCCTCAGCATCATCGACCAGCAATGGAAAGAGCACCTGCGGGATATGGATGACCTGAAGCAGAGTGTTCAGAACGCGGTGTACGAACAAAAAGATCCCTTGTTGATTTACAAGTTTGAAGGATTTGAAGCCTTCAAACGCTTTGTCACCCGCGTGAATGAAGAGACCATCTCCTTCCTGATGAAGGCCGAGATCCCGATCGAAGAGCCTGAACGCGTTCAGGAAGCCCGCGCACAAAAGCGTCAACGGTACAGTGAGCAAAAAGATGAGTCCCGCTCGCTCTTGCAAGGCGGCGGCGCTCCGGCAGCTGCACAAACCCAACCGGAACAAAAAGTAATGCCCGTGAGGTCAGACAAAGTAGCTGGACGTAATGATAAGGTAAATGTTCAGTATCAGGATGGACGGGTACTGAAAGATGTTAAGTATAAAAAAGTCGAAGAAGATATTAAGAACGGCACCTGCGTAGTTATTGACTAACTAGAAAGCAACATGCGCTCGATCATGGTACGACTCGGATTTATTGCACTGGCCATCACCGGGTGTGTCCATCTGGCTTTTGGACAAAAGGGCCGATCCAACTACCATGAAGACTTATCCGTACTCCGCCCTCGTTTTGAAGCGACCACGGATACAGGCAAGGTGATAAGCCTGCGCGAAAAAGCAGCGTTCACTCCCATGCGAACGGTAAATGCCAAAGTGGATACGGTGATGGACAGCATCAATCGGTTTAACCGGACACGTAAGTTCACGGATGGCTTCACCATACAGGTGTATTCCGGGCAAAACAAGGAAGAAGCCATGAACACCAAGAAGAAGCTTTCTGCCGAGGTGTCCGACCTCAATGCAGAACTTCAATACACGCAACCAAAATTCAGGGTTCGCGTGGGCAGCTACTATTCCCGCCTGGAGGCGCAAAAAGATCTGCTTCGCCTCAAGAAGGTATTTCCCAATGCTATTCTGGTTCCTGAAAAAATAATGCTCCGCTGATGAGTCTCCTGGAGGCCGTTAAAAAGTTATCCGGTGAACTCGCTCCGACAGTAGTCGGATGGCGGAGGCACCTGCATGCCAATCCGGAACTTTCTTTCCAGGAATTTAATACCGCTTCCTGGGTTGCGGGCGAGCTACGTAGGCACGGGATTTCATCCACGCCCATCTCTACAACCGGACTGGTGGTATTGATTGCCGGCAAGAATGCTTCCCACAAAGTGATTGCATTGCGCGCCGACATGGATGCATTGCCTATTACGGAACAAAACGACGTGCCCTACAAATCCTGCAATACCGGCGTGATGCATGCCTGCGGACATGATGCACACACCGCTTCATTGATGGGTGTGGCTGTTATTCTTCATTCCCTCCGCGATCAGTTTGAGGGTACAGTGAAATTACTCTTCCAACCCGGCGAGGAAAAGAATCCCGGCGGAGCATCTTATCTGATTCGTGATGGTGCATTAATTAACCCTGCACCTTCGGCCATAATAGGACAACATGTGATGCCCCTTTTGCCTGTCGGCAAGGTTGGCTTTCGCGAAGGCATGTACATGGCCAGTTCTGATGAAATCTATCTTCGCGTTATTGGTAAGGGTGGACACGCTTCGGCACCTGACCTGGTCGTGGATCCGGTCTTGATTGCTGCACACCTGGTTGTGGCATTGCAACAGATCGTCAGCCGGAACGCAAGTCCCAAACAACCAACGGTGTTGTCATTCGGAAAAATCCAGGGGAATGGCGCCACCAATATTGTACCGGATGAAGTCACGCTCGCCGGTACTTTCCGTGCGCTCAATGAGAACTGGAGACAAGAAGGATTGACCCGTATTAAGCATTTGGCGGAAGGCCTGGCAGCTTCCATGGGAGGTCGTTGTGAAGTGACCATATCGCATGGTTATCCGTACCTCGAAAACAACCCGGCCCTCACGCAGCGCATTCGCCGTGCGGCGGAAGCGTACCTGGGAAAAGAAAACGTGGTTGACATTGAGTTGACCCTCGGCTCAGAGGACTTTGCTTATTATTCGCAGGTATTGCCCGCATCCTTTTATCGGCTCGGCACGCGCAATGAAGCCCGGGGGATCACCAGTTATATCCATACGCCTACTTTCGACATTGATGAGGCTGCTTTGGAAATCGGACCCGGCCTGATGGCCTGGATGAGCCTGCAGGAGCTGGCGGCCTGACTGTAATCCGTATTAAGTAATTGTTAATAGTCTCCGGGGGATAGGGGTGAGTGTCTATCTTTACCCATTCCATGAGCGAAATCACGCCCGATTCGGTCGGATCACAAACCCCACGCTGGCCTTCCTACGCCCGCAACACTGCCTTTGTGTTGCTTGCCCTGGTGATCTTTCTGTTCGGCCTTGAGTTAATGTTATCCACCCTGCAGCACCTGGGCAAGCCTGCGGCAGAGGCCATTATTCTGGCAACGTCAAATCCATTCACCGCTCTCTTTATTGGATTGCTGATTACAGCTATCATTCAAAGCAGCACTGCAACCACCTCCATGACCGTGGCACTGGTAGCCTCTGGATCACTGACCCTTGAAAGCGCTGTTCCGATCGTCATGGGTGCCAACATCGGCACAACCATCACCAGTACCATTGTATCACTTGGTTTCCTGCCACGCAAGAAAGAGTTCAGGCGCGCTGTTGCCGCCGGCACGTACCATGATTTTTTCAACATTCTCACCGTGGTGATTCTCTTTCCCCTGGAATACTACTTTCACTTTCTGTCTTTCCTTTCCCGAAAGCTAGCCGTCACTTTGTTTCATCAACCCTGGTTGTCCGCCAAGGGTTTTGCACACATCGGACTTGGACTGGGCACCATCACCGATGCATTGGTGAGTCTTATCGGCAATGGTTTTGTGCTGATTGTGCTATCCCTGGTTATCCTATTCGGGTCCATCCTTTTCTTCCGCAAGGTGCTTACGAGTCAACTTGGGCTTGGTTCTTCTGACCGGTTTCAAAGGTTCTTCTTTCAAAAACCATTGAAGTCCTTTGCCTGGGGGGTACTTACCACAGCTGCCATCCGGTCCAGTTCAGTAACGACATCTCTGGTGGTGCCACTGGTTGCCAAAAAAGTTGTCAAACTGCGCAGTGCAGTGCCCTTTATTCTCGGCGCTAACCTGGGTACCACATTCAGTGCCTTGTTAGCCGCATTGATGAATTCTCAAACGGCCATTAGCATAGCCCTGGCGCACGTGCTCTTTAACCTTATCGGGGTATTGCTCTTTGGACTTACTCCCTATATCCGGGAAGTACCGGTTCAATTGGCACAGCGACTGGGCCGGCTTACTCTACGTTATCGCTTGGCGGGACTTCTCTACCTGTTACTTTCCTTCTTTTTTATTCCGTTCTCATTAATCTACTTCAACCGCGATGCCGTGGCCGTTACTGAACTCACCTACCAACGGATTGAAAACAACCAACGGAGTTTCTTTACCGTTATCGCGAAGACATTTGAAAACCAGTCTGTCGGTACCCGTTCAGTTTATGATGAGGCTAATGCAGCCGAGCCTTCCCAGATCTATTCAGTATATCGCAAAAACAATGTGTTGATCATTAACAACGAACTGTTTGAAATGAACAAGCCCGGCTTCTGTCGGGATGGCGAAGATGCACAGGGTAAATTCAGAATGTGCATACGGGAGATTATTTCATCGCTCGCGACAAATCCGGGTCAGACTTTTTCATCTGTTTTTGTATTCGAGAAAACGCACGATGCTGACCCTGCGCAGTCTACCTGGTATTACATCGGGGCAGAAGATAATCTTGTAGTAAGACGCGAACGACGCCAATCCGGTCAAACCGTGCTGGTGGAGGAGTTGATCGCTGCCAAGCGTAAGTAGCCGTTCAAACGGCCAAAATCACGTATATTGCCATAAGTTTATGGACAAGATTTCAGAAACGATTCTTAAGTTTTTGCGGCTGGACGGATTTGTCAGTAATCTGACGGGATACGTTGAGGCACGCATTGAACTGCTGAAGACAGAAATCCGCGAAGACATGGGCAAGGCGCTGAGCCGGGCCATGGTATCAATAGCCCTGTTTTTGGTTGGGTTCTTATTCCTCGTCTTCTTCAGTTTAGGATTGGCGCATTTTATCAACCAATACTTTGAAGACAGTTATGTTGGATTTTGGGCTGTCGCCGGAATGTATGCCCTCCTTTTTCTTCTGGTACTGGTTTTCAAAGAAAGCATCCTCAAATCCTTTGAGGCACATTTCAAGGAATTGACCAAACGAAAAGCCAAGTAAGTCATGGAATTACTGGAAACTCAGGATCCTGAAAAAAAGAGACTGATTGAAACATCCGATCGCCACAAACGCGCATTGGAAAAAGAGGTCAACGAACTCTCGAAGAAGACCGAGCGAATGGTCACCAATGCCCTGATTATCGGGGGATCATTGGCCCTTACGTATTTTTTGGTGAGTTCACTTTCGGGTAAGAAAAAGAAACGCAAGCATAAGGTTGTTCAGGCCCAGGCCGAAGGTGGAGCTGTTATCGAAACTGAAGAAGAAGCCGATGAGCCATCCGTATTGGGACAACTTGGCACTAAGATTCTGAATCAGGCCACGATCATGCTGCTGGATATTGCCAAAGACAAATTATTCGAATACCTCGAATCCAGAAAGAAAGCGGATGAGCATTCTTGAGTCACTGCAGGCACGGAGACAACAAGGCATTAAATCCATCGCCGTATTGGTAGATCCGGATAAGGTCGATGACCCAAGCCGGTTGAAATACCTTTGTGATCTGGTTAGTGAAAACTGTGTTGATTTCTTTTTCGTGGGTGGCAGCCTCATTACCACTGGAAATCTTTCCACGGTAATCTCCACCATCCGTGAACATGTAAGCATACCCGTGGTCCTCTTTCCGGGCAGTGCTCAGCAAGTTGACCCGGGTGCTGACGGTATTCTGTTTCTTTCCCTGATCTCAGGTCGTAACCCCGAGTACCTTATCGGACAGCATGTATTGGCCGCTCCCCTCCTGAAAGAAAGCGGTCTTGAAATCCTGCCTACCGGCTACATGCTCATCAACTCCGGAAAAATGACGTCAGTAGCTTATGTCAGTAATACCATTCCGTTGCCGGAAGACAAATACAGTTTGGCCGCCAGCACTGCCATGGCCGGAGAAATGCTCGGCCTCCGACTCATGTATCTTGATGCTGGTAGCGGTGCCGAGCGTGAGATCTCAGCCCGGATGATTGGAGCCGTTCGGAAGGCTATTGATATTCCCCTGATTGTAGGTGGTGGCATCAACACGGCTGAAAAAGCGCACAATGCACTTCACGCCGGCGCTGACCTGATTGTTATCGGAAATGCACTAGAGAAAAGCCCTGATCTGCTTACCGAAATCAGTGAGAAAGTGTACGACTGGAATCAGCGCTTGCAATTCAACAAGTAGTAACAATGCGCCCGATCTCATCGATCGGGCGCAACCCACAACCCGTTATTTGGTAAATGTAAATTGATGGTTACCACTCACCGAATTTACCCTGCCCGGGCCGATGGTTCCCTGACTCCAAATCAAACCTAGCTTAAGGGAAGTCGAAGTTACCTCCAGAATACTTATTTCCAGGCCATCACTTCGCTTTATCGTTTTTGCCGAATCATCGGTAAAGGCCCATCCTCCGGACGAAGGCCATACACCACCTCCCTTCACTGTCGTGTAGTCGGTGTCGGTGAAGTTCAAGGTAAGTCCGGCATATAGGGTGGTCTGATCAGTGCCATCCACGGTTATGGCCTGCATTTTCCAGGTATTGCTCTTCAGCAAGGAACGAACGCGGGATGTTTCCGGTATTGGATCATCTTTTTTCTTGCAGCCTTGCGCCATCAACAGGCACACGAGGGCCATACCTAATAAAGCTGTCGTTAGTTTATTCTTCATGTTGATTCAAGTTATTGTTTAACAAACCGAATGGTGCGCGAGCCATCTTCGCTCATTACTTTCACCAGGTAGATGCCCCGGGAATAATCCGCCACATAAAATCTGGCATCGCCTTCATTCAATTCCTGTGACTCCATTTTTTTTCCGGTTACTTGAAAGATTGCTACCTCTTTCTTACCGGGAAGTTCATCCAGGGAAACGGTCAACCATTCGGAAGCCGGATTGGGGTATACCTGAATGCCTGAACCCGTGATTGGGATATCACCAGTGACCACGAATACCTGATCGTCCGAGAACACGCTGATGCAATCGTCAGCCTGAGAACGCACCTTGTAAGTGCCAATAGAATTGATTTGTAAGGTTGTACCGGTTGCATTGGCGATTAAGCTGCCATTGCGATACCATTGATTGCCGGTCGGAGCACTTGATGTGAGTGTGGGCGTCGCCGAATTCGGATTAGTGGCTGTTATCACGGGTTTAGCCGGTAGAATACAAAAACTCTGATCGACTGGTGAGGCCGGGAAGAATCCAACGGCACCCTGCTGGCTTGCCGTAATCGTTACGCGCCCTGCACTCACCAGGGTAACCTGACTTCCGGCGATGGTAATCTTACCCGATGACGCTGAGTAGGCCAGGGGTAATGATGATGATGCCGTTCCAGTAAGAGCAAACGGTGCAGTTCCAAGGGTCCTATCAGGAATAGCATTGAAAGTTATGGATTGCGTATTGACCACCATGTCCACAGAAGGATCGCTGGTACAATCGTCTACCTTGCTTAACACCGTATAAGTGCCCGGTTGGGTCACCTGGATGGATGTCCCGGAGGCTCCTGGTATCACTGCTCCATTCAGATACCAGATATTTCCCGTCGCCGCACTAGAAGTGAGGGTGTGGGTGCTCGTGGTGGTATTTGAAGCCGTGATGACAGGCTTAGCAGGGCGGACACAAAAACTCTGTGTTACGTCGGGTGCATCCAGCGTAGTGATGTCGCCTGCCTGTGAGGCAGTAATAGTAACCCGGCCGGGTGCCAGAATAGTCACCTGATTTCCGGTAAGGGTAATGTTTGAAGATACCGATGAATAAGTTACCGGCAATGCCGAACTGGCGATGGCCGTCAATGAAAATGGAGCGTCGCCCATAACTTTGGTCGACAGTGCGCCGAACGTAATGGTTTGATTTCCTTTCCAAACAATCAGTGCACCATAGGAGGGACTGCTCCCATTGCCTCCATTGAGATCAACTTTCTTGGTCAACACACTCGTGGCCGGATCGTACTCAAAGAAGGTTCCTAATCCGGAGGCTCCTCCCGATTGTGTAAAACCATACAATTTTCCGTTACCTGATAAGGCCAATGTTCCCTGCGGTCCGCTTCCGGTTGTCGCTGAAGTAAAATCGGCCTTTTTCGCGAAGGCGCTTGTTGACGGGTCATACTCAAAGAGGCCACCGTTTCCGTTGGCTCCACCGGATGATGTCAATCCATACAATTTTCCATTGGTAGCGGCCGTAAGGCCGCCATACGGGTATTCACCGTTTGATGCGCCGGCCAGATCTATCTTTTTGGTTATGGTGTTTGTGTTTCGGTCATATTCAAAAAGGGTACCTTGATTATTGGCCCCTCCGCCACTGGCCAACGCGTAGTACTTGCCATTTGCGGCCAGCGTCAAACTTCCAAATGGACTGATTCCAGTAGATACAGAGAGGTCAGCTTTCTTGGTGAGTACATCAGTAGCAATGTTATACTCAAAAATTACTCCGCCTCCGTTGGCGCCGCCACCCTGGGTCATCCCATACAACATACCGTCCGCTGTCGCGGTCAGTCTTCCGTATGCGCTGTAACCATTTGCATAGTCAAAATTTTGTTTCACCGTATATGTATTACTGCTTAGATCATACTCAAACAATACGCCATAGCTGCTGGTGCCACCAGAAGTGGTAGTGCCATACAATTTGTTTCCAACCCTGATCATACCTCCTTGTGGATTGGTGCCATTAACATCGACAAAATCAACCTTCTTGTTGAATGCTAATGTGGTTGGATCAAATTCAAAGAGGACTCCTGGTGCGCCCGTTGATGTGGTGCCATAAAGTTTATTATTCAGGCCTTGTACCAATACTCCCGTAGGACCATTTCCATTTCCTGCCGTCTGAAAATCAAATTTCTTGGTAAGCACAGCAGTTGACGGGTCGTATTCAAAAAGGGCCCCGGCTCCGGCATTACTGGTTGAGGTCATCCCATATAGTTTCCCGCTAGTTGCCTGCATCAGTGTGCCAAAAGGAGTACTTCCGTTGACTCCATCAAAACTCACTTTGCGGGTATATGTGTTACTTGAAAGGTCATACTCAAAGAGAACACCACCGGAATTTGCGCCGCCATTTGAGGTAACTCCATAGAACTTACCATTAGCGGCCTGAATCAATCCTCCAAAGGGAGAGCTGCCATTAACTACCAATGATCCATTGAGGTCAATCTTCTTAGTGGTTGTATTCGTCGCTGGGTCATATTCGAAAATAACTCCCCCATTTGATGTTCCGCCGGTAACAGTAGTTCCATACAATTTTCCATTTGTTGCTTTTACGAGAGACGCATATGGGGTATCCCCGTTTGATCCCGTGAAGTCAAATTTCTTGGCATAGGTAGAAGTGGCGGGATCAAATTCAATGATGGTTCCCCGGCTTGAGGTTCCGCCGCTCAGCGTCAATCCATACAGTTTACCATTGGCCGCCTGTACAAATGAGCCATAGCCGTACCTACCATCGTTCGCAATGGACGAGAAGTCAATTTTCTTGGTGAGGACGTTGGTTGCCGGGTCAAATTCAAAGATGACGCCGGTAGCACTAAGCCCGCCGGCACCCGTCATACCGTATAGTTTGCCATTGGTAGCCTGAAACAGATTACCCCGGGGGTTGGCACCATTGGATGACCCGGCAAAGTCAATTCGCTTGGTATAGGTACTGGTGGTTAAATCATATTCAAACAGGACACCGAGATTATTGGCTCCGCCTGTGTTAGTCATGCCGTACAATTTTCCGTTTGTTGCCTGAATCAGTCCGCCATAAGGTGTACCACCGTTGGTACCATTGAAGTTAAGCTTCTTGGTGTAGACACCTGCAACGGGATCATATTCGAACAAAACTCCTTTGTCACTGGTGCCTCCCAGTTGTGTCATGCCATAAAGCTTGCCATTACTGGCTTGCAGCAATTGGGTGTATTGTGGTGATTTACCCGGAGTGGTGTATGAAAACTCATAACGCGGCACCAGCAAGGTACTGTTGACAGCATCCTTAAGAATGACACCCAGGTTATCCTGACCGCCAGCGTATGTCACACCCCAGAGTTCACCCGGAGTTTGGGCACGTAGTTCATTTGCCAACCCTGCCAGCAGGATCAGCACCAACATGTGTGCCCAAGAATTGATCGTGTTGAATAAAATTCTCTTCATATCGGAAATGATTTTCCGAAAGAGAACTGTTTATCCATTTAGAAATCGGGGTCATTTATACCACGTGGCCCATGATTTTACCCGCGATGGGATTTGTTTTACAAGTGATGCGTCTTGCGTAGAGGATTCTATCTGCTTTCCAGCATTTTTATCACCATATCCCGCTTCCGTTGAGCAACAGATACAGCATGGCCCCCGGTCAAAACGAGACTATCGGAGGCACGGTCATAGCGCTTGATGTGGAGCGGATTTACGAGAAAAGAATGATGGGTTCGGATAAATCCGGACGGTGCCAATAACTCCTCATGTGTACTGAGATTCCTCGACACCAGAATCGGATCTGCTTGTACGAGAAAAAATTGGGTGTATGCGCCATCGGCCATGCAGTACAGGATATCACTTACTTTAATGAAATAGGTGGTGTTGACATCTTTTAACACAATTTGCCGATCGCGTACAGAGCGGGCGGATAACTGTTGCTGAAGGATTTCCAATTGTCGCTCCAGGTCCAGGTGGGAAACAGCCCTGGAGGCCCGCTCAAGACTACTTCTAACTTCCTCAATATCAATAGGTTTAAGCAAATAGTCGATGGCGCTGAACTTAAAAGCCTCCACGGCATACTGATTAAATGCCGTTGTGAAAATCAATTGAAACGCAGGGCTCTCTATTCTCTTCAACAAATCAAAACCGGTGCCATCATCCATCTCAATGTCCAGAAACAGCACATCAGGTTGGAATGAGCGGGCGGCCTGCAACCCGGTATGTACGCCATCTGCTTCTTTAATTTGATGGACGCCAGGCTGAATTTGATGAATAAATTCCTTCAGGACAGTACGAACCCCGGCTTCATTGTCGATGAGGAGAATTTTCATGGCGATACATCAACGGAAGAAAGATCGAGACTACAACTCCGGTTCCGTGCATACCGGAGGAAACCGTAAATCGTGCATTTGTCTTTCTTGACGTGTTAAGTAAATATAAACGATCGCGGATGATTGAAGTAGCGCGGGAAGTATGGTCAACCGGGGAATCAGCCTTGTTCACCAGCCCAATACCATTATCCGTGATGGTGATGGCCAGTTCATTGCCCATGACCTTTACTTCCAATTTAATGAGACCGTGGGCTACCCCGCGCAGACCGTGCTCAATGCTGTTTTCAACAAAGGGTTGTAAAATGAGCGATGGAATTATTACCTCATGCGTCTCAAGTTCCGGTTCGTGATGAATGACAAATTGAAAACCCTCCGGATACCTTATTTTCTGAAGATCTGCATATCGGGTGAGGAAGGAAATTTCCTGCTCAAGGCTGATAAATTCATCAAAGGTGCTGTCCAGCGTCGTGCGCATCACCTGACTGAACCCGGCAAGGCTTGCTGCAACCGAAATACCGCTCTCTTGCTTCAGCGCAACCTGTTGCAGTGAAGTGAGTGCGTTGAAAAAGAAATGTGGATTCATGCGGGCGCGATTTAGCCGCTGCTCCGTTTCCATAATCTTCAGTTTACCTTTTACCAGGGATTGGCGATACATCACAACCATCACAATTACCAACAACCCAGCCACCACGACTATGGCAACCAGCCAACGTATTTGAAGTGAATCAATTTTGCTTTGCTGATTGAGCTCTGCGATTTTCGCCTCTTTGAGTTCGCTTTGATATTTTACCTCCAGGTCATTAATCAACTTAACACGCTCCTGGTCCTGAATGGTCTTTCTGGCGACGACCACCTCCTCGAGCGCCGAAAGCGCTGCCGCCGCATCTCCCATCTTTTTAAACATGGTGTACCTGATTTCAGCGATAAGGAGCGGAGCATCCAACTCCTTACTGGTGGTTAATTGCCGGCTGGAATCCAAATAAGCGTTCACCAGAGCAAACTTGCCCTGCTCCAGGTATGCCTTGGCGAGCGAGGTGTATAGAATAAATACCGTTCGTTCCGGAACTTCCTTGCGGTAAGCCAACGCCTTATTGGCATATTCAAATCCTTTGGATGTCTCGTTCCGGCGCATATACCCCTGACTCATGATGTAGTATGCTTCTGCCAGGCCAAAATTTATGCCTTTGCGTTTGGCTACCTGCAAACAGGAATCAGCAAAAACCAGCGCGCTATCAATCATCGCTGATCGATCCAGTTTTTCACCAAGCAAAAAGTAACGTTGGGCTGCCGTAGTATATGTTTTAATGACGACTTCAGCATCCCTTTCCGGATTCATCAAGGGTATCAACGCAACCGCCTTATCGGTATACAAACGTATCTGCTTGGGTTGATCCTGAAGAGTAAAAATGACCACCACGTTTCGGTATACCGTGGCCAGGTTGGCATAGTCCTTCAATTTTTCATACTCCTTGGCCGAATTGAGGTAGTAATAAGCTGATTTTGTCAGGTCGTTGGCCTTGCCAAACAAGTACCCGAGTTTGTCATTGATATTGATGATCTCCTCAATGCTCTTTTCTGCCTGGGCTATGTCCATTGCCGCTGCGTAGGATTTTTCGGCTGCCTCAAAATTTCCGGCCTCCGTATAGGCGAGACCCAGCGCTTTAAGTCCTTTCAACTCTCGCAAATTCCGATGGAATCTATGTGCCACTGAAGCAGAAAGTTGAGCATACTTAATCATGGAATCCGGCATATGCTCGGATTGAAAATAATACCGCGCCAATGCGAGGTAGGTATCGGCCTGCAGAGAATCCTGTTGGCTGTTGGCTATGGATTTGAGGCTGTCGGCCTTGGTACCCGCATGACTCATCATGACACCGGTGGTGAACACCAAAATCAATGCCGCCAACTTTCCGGGGGTACTGCGCATCATGGTCGGGGGGTTTCCGTGATGGTGTATACGTTAGAATGCCAACTGCTTAACGCAGTAGCTCCCTTGATATCACCATTTTCTGAATCTCTGTCGTGCCTTCATATATCTGGGTGATCTTGGCATCGCGCATCAATCGCTCCACATGAAACTCCTTCACATAGCCGTAGCCGCCATGAATCTGTACGGCTTCCGTGGTCACTTCCTGAGCAATCTGAGAAGCAAAAAGCTTGGCCATGGCGGCCGCCTTCACAAAATCTCTCTTCTCATCTTTTAGAGCAGCTGCCTGCCATACCAGCAACCGGGCTGCATCAATTTTTGTCGCCATCTCAGCCAACTTGAATTGAATGGCCTGATGTTCGGCCAGGTGTTTGCCAAAGGCTTTGCGCTCTTTCGCATATCGTGTGGCCAACTCCAATGCACCTGAAGCAATCCCCAATGCCTGTGCGGCAATACCGATGCGCCCACCGTTCAGGGTGCCCATCGCAAACGTAAATCCAAAACCCTCCTCACCAATCCGGTTCACCTTGGGCACTTTCACGTCGGTAAACATCAGCGAATGGGTGTCACTGCCCCGAATACCCATCTTATCTTCCTTCTTGCCCACAACAAAGCCAGTCATGCCGCGTTCCACAATCAGGCAATTGATGCCCTTGTGCTTTTTGCTTGCATCGGTTTGGGCCATGACCAGGTAAACACTCGCGCTGCTGCCATTGGTGATCCAGTTCTTGGTACCATTGAGCAGATAATAGTCCCCCTTGTCTTCAGCTGTTGTACGTTGACTCGTTGCATCTGATCCAGCCTCAGGTTCAGATAAACAAAAAGCACCAATTACTTCTCCGGCCGCCAATCGCTTGAGGTACTTCTGCTTTTGTTCTTCTGTCCCATGTTTTTCCAGGCCCCAACACACCAAAGAGTTGTTCACCGACATCATCACTGATGCCGATGCATCCACCTTTGAGATTTCTTCCATAGCCAGCACATAAGATATGGTATCCATGCCGCCGCCGTTGTAATCCGGGCTGGTCATCATGCCCATGAACCCCAGTTCCCCCATTTTCCGCTGAAGGGCTTCGGGAAATTTCGATTGTGTGTCGCGATCAATGACGCCCGGCAATAATTCAGTTTGCGCAAAGTCACGAGCTGCCTGTTGTACAGCCAATTGCTCTTCGGTGAGTTGAAAGTTCATGCAGAAAATGGGTTGTTCTGGTAAAACAAAGATACACGCAAATTGATGATTGCTTGGTAATCCCGGATCGGCATCAACAAAAAAGCCTGACACATGGCCAGGCTTTCTCATTTCATTGCGGTAGGTTTAATCCCGGTCGCCTCCGAGGAACATCATCACGTAGTAAGCCAGCATGGTGATGGCACCAATGGCTGCAACCACATATGTCATGGCGGCCCACTTGAGCGCATCCTGTGCCATGTCATATTCTTCGGGTGTTACCACGTTACGGGTCTTAACCCAGGCCAGCGCCCGGCGGCTGGCATCAAATTCCACGGGCAATGTGATCAACGCAAACAGGGCGAACACACCATAACATACAATCAATATCATCAAGGCCGTCTTCCAGGGCAGAAAAGCACCCGCAAAGAAGCTGCCAAATAACATGGCCATCATCACAAAATTCAATACGCTGGCGCTGATGTTCTGTATGGGCACCATGGCTGACCGAAACTCGAGCATGGAGTATGCTGTGGCATGCTGAACGGCATGGCCGCATTCGTGAGAAGCAATGGCTGCAGCAGCTGCATTGCGTCCATTGTAAACATCCTGGCTCAGGTTTACGGTTTTGTTTGCCGGATTATAGTGGTCCGTCAACTCCCCGTCAACACTGATTACCTGCACGTCATGAATGCCATGATCAGCAAGCATCAGGCGGGCTACTTCAGCGCCCGACAGATCTTTGGTGAGGTGCGTCTGTGAATATTGCTTGAATTTGCTCTTGAGCCGGGAGCTGATCATCCAACCCACGATCATGAAAAAGATACCAATGATAAATGCCATAGGTGCTAACAATTAGGTTTTCTTGATTTTGTCAATTATACGGGAAGTGGAGTATCCAGGTACAAATTCTATGGTTTTTACCACGCCCCCATGCTTTTTTACAACATCTGCGCCAACTATGTTTTCTGCCAAATAGTCACTTCCCTTTACCAAAACATCTGGAATCAAGGCAGAAATCAACTCCAGGGGGGTATCCTGATTGAAAAAAACAACCAGGTCAATAAACTGAAAAGAGGCCAGAATGTGCGACCGCGATATCTGATCCTGCACAGGTCGGCTCGGGCCCTTGAAGCGCGATACTGAGTCATCTGTGTTAAGACCCAGTACCAATTTATCGCCCAGTGCCCTGGCCTTCTCAAGGTAGTCGACATGGCCCAGGTGAATGATATCAAAGCAACCATTGGTGAAGACTATCTTCTTCCCTTCCTTCTTCCACTGTTGAATCTGCTTTTGCGCAGACGCGACATCGACTATTTTTCCGGCTGCTTTTTCCATCGGATAATGAAATAACTAATAATGAGGGACACCACACCACCGACAATCATGGTGAAGGTTTGCCACGCATGAAAGATAAACACAAAAGCCACGGCATCCGTTTGGGGCAATTGGTATAGTACAACCAATCCCGCCGGCACAATGGTGTGATAGGATCCGGCCCCACCTGGAAGCGGGGCCGCCATAGCAATGGCACCGAGGGCGAACACGGCCAACACAGCATTAAGCCCCAGCTGATCGGTGGTATCAAATGCACGGATCACGGTATAACTCATACCAAAATAGAGCGCCCAGATAAGTACGGAGTAAATGAGAAAGAGTCCCTTGTTTTCCAATTGAAAAACGGAAAGGAGCCCTTCTTTGAATCCACGAAGGACTTTTTGCAGTTTCTCGTTTTTGCGAAACTGCCAGACTGCTATCCCCAGGCCTATAACACCAAAACCTCCTAACCAAATCCAGATTGGAATATGAAAGCCGGAACTGGAGGAACCGATACCGAGGCTTTTCAGGAACCCGATAAGTTTGTCCCACTCAACAATAAAAGCCAGCACAATTACCGCCAACAGGCAAAGCACATCGGCAATGCGTTCCACCACTACGGTACCAAATGACACTTCAACGGGTGTGTTTTCCAACTTATAAAGATTATAGCATCGTGAAACTTCACCACCGCGTGGAACGGCCAGGTTCACGAGGTACCCGATCATCAGCGAATAAAAACTACTCATGAGTGACACCTTATTGCCAGAAGGCACCAGCAGCATACGCCATCGTTCGGCGCGCAGGAAGTGACTCACGTAAGCAACAACGGCCATCAGGATAAGCCAGCCCTTGTTTGCGCTATTCCAGGCAGCCAAGATGATATCCCATTTATTTTCACCTTCAGCAGGTGTTAGCGTGCGCAGTGAAAGCCAAAGCAGGCCTCCGGTGAGGCCGAGCATCAGTAGATATTGAAGGATCGTACGAATTGCTTTGGGCACGTTTTCTGAATTTCCGCGAAGGTAGCAAGTAACCCATTTAGTTCCAGTTACAGCCAGATCGAGCGCCTTCGTGGATAACCGGGTCGCTGTGGAAGTTGCCCCTGCGATATCTCTTAATTGGTCAAATCCGACAATTCCGCGCCTGAGGGCTGATTTTCAAGGTAGGTGACAGGGCCTTTATAATTGATTCACAGTTGAATACGGGTTGAAATTCCCGTACCTTTGTGGACTTGTTTTTTGAAAATATCACTATTATGTCCAAACTACGCATTCTGTATGTAGCCAGCGAAATCAACCCATTTCTTCAGACCAGTGAGGTAGCCGAATTTGTTCGGAAACTTCCTCAGGCCATGCAGGAGAAAGGGATGGAAATTCGCATTCTGGTGCCCCGATTCGGGTTAATTAATGAACGTAAAAACCGGCTGCATGAAGTAGTGCGCCTTTCCGGAATTAATATTTCTGTAGGTGATGAGGAGAAGCCCCTGATTATCAAGGTGGCCTCTATTCCTAATGCCAAGCTGCAAGTGTACTTTATTGACAACGAGGATTACTTCCATCGGAAATCGATGTTCCACGACAAGGAGAACAAATTCTACGAAGACAACGATGAGCGGGCCATTTTCTTCTGCAAAGGAGTGATTGAGACCGTACGGAAACTAGGCTGGACACCTGACATCGTTCATTGCAATGACTGGATCACCAGTTTTATTCCATTGTACCTGAAAACCACGTACAAGAATGATCCGTTGTTTAAGAACACCAAATCGGTATTTACGATTTATAACAACAGTTTCACCCACAAATTTAAGGGTGATCTGATGGGCAAGGTGAAGATGATGGACATCGAGGACAACATGCTGGGTCACCTGAAAACAGCCGACTATGAAGGATTTGTGAAATTGGGTGCACAGTTTGCCGATGTGGTTTCCGTTGCCGGAGACAATAAGAAGCTGGAAGGATTAGTTAAGAAGATTAAAGAGAAGAAAGTTGAAACCATTGAAAAGGACGACAATTACACGGAGTCGTTTTATAATCTTTATACGGAGTTGGCGGGGTAACACGGCTGGCCTGCTGCTGGTCTTTCTGGTTCTTCTGTTTTTTTCCTGCAAAGACGATGCGGCCATTGTTGGCTTCCCCAAAGATGCGCGTCTGAAGTCCTATTTTGTTGACATTCCGCTTAATCCTTCCGTCGTGAAGTTCGGAGCGATTCTTACGCGCAATGGCCCCAACGATAAACTTGCCCGCATCATGGTGGGTAAGTACAATGATCCAAATCTGGGAAATATCGAAGTGAAGGGCTTCGCCAATATCGCTCCCCCGAGTGTGACGATTACCCCTACCTCGACAAGCATTCCGGACTCATTGATCTTGTCGCTCAACCTGGATTTCTATTACTACGGGAACCCAGACTCCACCCGGCAGCACCTTGAAGTCTACAGGGTTCTGGATACGATTCAGCCCTCTTCTGGCTACTATAGCACTACCTCTATTAATTATGGCCTCAAACCTATTGGCGAAGCATATTTCAGTGTTAAGCCATCAGACTGGGCAGATGCCCTTGTGCTTAACGCTGATACTGATACCGCAAATAATATCCATCAGATTGTTCGGGTAAAACTATCTCCAGCCTTTGCCTCCGAATTGCTGAGTGATATGATCAGCAATCCAACTTTGTTCCAGGATATCAATCCATTCATTGGAAAATACAGTGGTCTGGCCTTCGTAATGAAGGATGGAGACAAGATCGTCGGGATCAATCCTGTGTTTACAGGCACATCCCCTACCTCCAGAAACTCAAGAATGCGTTTGTATTATTCCGATGCCGGCGTTCAAAGCCAGGCAGATTTTCCCATTTACTATACCAATAACTATTCCATTGGCATCACCTTCCCTGGCGTCAGCTTCTCTACAATTACTTCTGATCTCAGCGCAACACCCCTGAGTGGCATCGCAGACTTTACGGATTTTAAGCCCTCGGATAACCACATGTATGTGCAGAGCGGGACAGGCATTGTAACCAAACTTGATCTAACCAAGTTTTATCAGTTTGTCGATACCATGGACAATGTTATGTTCAATTCCGCTGAAGTGGTGTTGAATAATGTGGGTAATTCCGTGGTGCCGGGAACAGTACAATTACGGGTACTCGATTCCACCAATCATTTCAGAAGTCCATTTGTCGATACCCTGGTGAGCGGAGTTATTACCACCACCCTCGACCCATATATGGGTAAAATTCCCACGGCCTTGCAACCAGCGCCGACTTCCTCCAATGCAGTCGACGTGCGGGCGGATCAGGGATCTGTCATTGCAGTAAGCACAGACAAAGTGATAGGCAAAGTATTTATTACTGAGTTTTGTCAGCAGGTGTATAAGTACAAACGCGATAAACGTCGGGTAAAAGCACTGGCGATTATGCCCGCCGAATCAGAATTTCAAAAATCAGTAAGCTCATTCACACTTGATCCGAATATCGTTCTACGCATATACTATACCCGACCAATCATTAAGATCAGATAATTACCATGTGTGGCATTGTTGCATACGTTGGTCATCGTCAGGCCAGTGATATCATTATCAAGGGCCTGAAACGACTGGAATATCGGGGCTATGACAGCACCGGAATCGCACTCCTCAATGGCGGTCTAAACGTCTACAAGAAGAAAGGCAAGGTTTCAGAACTGGAATCCTTTCTCAAAGGGACGAACCTCAACAGCCACATTGGCATCGGCCATACCCGATGGGCTACCCATGGCGAACCCAACGATGAAAATGCCCACCCACACTATTCAGCCACCAAAAAACTGGCGATTATCCACAACGGCATCATCGAGAACTACTCTCCGCTCAAAAAGGAACTCATCCGGAAAGGGCACACTTTTCTCAGCGATACCGACACTGAGGTCTTTATTCACTTCATTGAAGACATTTACGAAAAAGAGAATTGCTCACTGGACGAAGCCGTGCGATTGGCCCTTACCCGGGTGGTCGGCGCTTACGCCATTGTCGTGATGTCATTGGAAGAGCCTGATACCCTGATTGCCGCCAGAAAGGGAAGTCCGTTGGTACTGGGCATTGGTAAGGGTGAGTATTTCATGGCATCTGATGCAACCCCCATTATTGAATACACCAATGAAGTAGTCTACTTGAATGACCAGGAAATTGCCCTGGTGAAAGGAGGCAAACTGACCATTAAAAATGTGGCCAACCTGCCACTGACGCCTTACATCCAGACCATTGACATGGAATTGGAGGCCCTCGAGAAAGGTGGATTCGACCATTTCATGCTCAAGGAGATTTTTGAGCAGCCTCGTTCCATTATGGACTGCATGCGCGGCCGGCTGGATTCCTCTTCCAACCGTCTCGTACTTGGTGGTCTTCGGGAGTATATCAATAAGCTTGTGCATGCTGACCGGATCCTGATCGTTGCCTGCGGAACTTCCTGGCACGCCGGTCTGGTCTCTGAGTATTTCTTCGAAGAATTCTGTAGAATTCCCACCGAAGTTGAATATGCCTCAGAGTTCCGTTACCGCAATCCCATTATCCGCGAAGGCGACGTAGTTATTGCTATTTCACAATCCGGAGAAACTGCCGACACGCTTGCTGCTATTGAATTAGCCAAATCGAAAGGGGCAATCATTTTTGGTGTCTGTAATGTAGTGGGCTCATCCATCCCGCGTGCTACACACGCTGGCGCGTATACCCATGCGGGTCCCGAGATTGGTGTGGCTTCAACAAAAGCATTCACCGCACAGCTGACCGTGCTCAACCTGATCGCCCTGATTGTCGCTCATGCCAAGGGCTCTATCACAGAGCAACGTTTTCACGAGATGCTGGTAGAGCTGGAAAGCATTCCTGCCAAAGTAGAAAAAGTGCTGAAGTCCAATGAAACGATTCAGTCTATTGCGGCTGAATTTAAGGATGTGCCCAACTTCCTGTATCTGGGCCGTGGGTATAACTTCCCGGTTGCTTTGGAAGGAGCTTTGAAGCTGAAAGAAATTTCCTACATCCACGCCGAAGGCTATCCCGCTGCCGAAATGAAGCACGGCCCGATTGCGTTGATTGATGCTGAAATGCCTGTGGTGTTTATTGCTACCAAAGACAGCTCGTACGAAAAAGTAGTTTCCAACATTCAGGAAGTAAAGGCAAGAAAGGGTCGCGTGATCGCTGTAGTGACTGAAGGAGACACGTTGATCCCTGGCATGGCTGAGTTCGTAATCGAGGTGCCCGCGACGACAGAATCGTTAATGCCAATGGTCTCGGTTATTCCATTGCAGTTGCTGTCCTATCACATTGCGGTGATGCGTGGTTGCAATGTTGATCAGCCTCGCAACCTGGCGAAATCGGTAACGGTGGAGTAATCTGCATTTGATCAAATCTGATACCTTCGCCACTGTCATTACAGCGGCATAGTTACCATATTCTCTCCCCATACTGATTCTGATTGGCTTGAAGCCCGCAGGCTGGTGCGGGAGTACACCCTGTCGCTGGGCATTGACCTGACCTTTCAGGATATCGAAACTGAGCTCTCAAACCTGAAAGAAAAATTCGCAGGCAATGGGGGTCGCCCGATCTGAAAATGAATTTATTGGATGCGTCGGATTCTGGCGCATCAATTCAAATACATGTGAAGTAAAACGACTGTATGTGATCCCCAGGGCCCGAGGACAGCAGCTCGGAGAACAACTTATTCGGGCCGTGTTCGATCGCGCTCGCGAAATGCGATACCCGATTATATTACTGGATACCATCGATACCATGACCACCGCAATCCGATTATACCAACGGATGGGCTTCGCGGAGATAAGTGCGTATCGGTATAATCCGCTTAACGGAGCTCGTTATTTCAGTAAATCACTCTGATCACGAAGAGAAGCTATTGGCCTATACCGCTCTTCACCTGTCTCGTGGTAAGCGGCCAAAAGCAACCTGACAACATTCTCCTGTCCCAGGCGTTCACACCATTCGAAGGGCCCGAACGGATAATTGGTACCCAGTTTCATGGCCAGGTCTATGTCCTTTCGGGTTGCCGTGCCATCTTCCAGCGCGGCATAAGCTTCATTGATAATTCGCGCAATAATCCGAGGCGCTGCCATCCCGGCCTGATCGGCTACCATCCCGTAAGCTGTGCCCAGTGAAGCCAATACCTGCTTCATTACTTCCTGGTCCTCCGGCCGCGCACAACATACTTCCAGCAAGGATCGGTTGAACAAAGTGGGCAAACCGCAAAAACCGAACAAATTGCGATCGACACCCAGGCTTCGAAGGCTTACAAAAGAGCAATTAAGAAATATGCTACCGGCCGACCGCAGGTATATGGCAATGCGCTCAGCATGATCATGAATAGTGAAATCAAACAGCACCTCTTCTTTGGTTATCGACGATAGGTCCTGGGCAAATTCAACCTGGTGACCAGATCCAAATTTCTGCCGCGCTTCTTCCAAGTTCGTTGCATCCCCTACAATGAAGATCTGCATGTGTCGTCCTGTTCAGTGTTTTTTGTGATATTTGAATCAAAAGTACCACTTCCCATGGCAAAACAAGTCGTGTATTCATCGCAGGCACCCGAACCTATTGGTCCTTACAGCCAGGCCATACAATCTGGCAACATGTTATTCCTGTCCGGTCAAATCGCGATTAACCGATCTACGGGACAGCTCGTTACTGGCACGATTCAGGAAGAAGCCCATCAGGTGATGAAGAACCTGTCCGAGGTACTTAAGGCCGCCGGCATGGATTTCTCCCATGTGATGAAATGCACCATCTTCATGAAAGACTTGTCGCAATTCAGCTTCGTGAATGAGGTCTATGGTTCCTATTTCCAAAAAGAACCACCTGCCCGCGAAACAGTGGAAGTAAGCCGACTACCACGCGATGTGAACGTTGAGATTTCCTGTATTGCAGTGAAGTAGTCGTCTCCGGCCCCGAAGGGATTTTGTACCTTTGACCCTTCCGTTTGACCATGAGAGACGTTCGTGTTCGTTTTGCCCCCAGTCCCACCGGTGCCCTGCACATTGGCGGAGTTCGTACTGCCCTTTATAATTATCTATTAGCGCGACAACACCGCGGCACGATGATTCTTCGCATCGAAGACACCGACCAAGGGCGCTATGTACCCGGCGCTGAGCAGTATATAATTGATGCCCTGACGTGGGCCGGGATCACCATCGACGAGGGGGTAAGCAAAGGTGGTCCGCATGCACCTTATCGTCAGTCTGAACGCAAGCCACTTTACAAACAGTACGCCCAACAACTGATTGACCACGGTCGTGCCTACTATGCCTTTGATTCTGCCGAAGAGTTGGAAGCCATGCGCGAACGACTTAAAGATGTGGCAGGTGCCAATCCACAATACGGGAGCCAGACACGCTTGCAGATGGTTAACTCCCTCACACTTTCGGCTGAGGAAGTAGGTAAACGCCTGAATGCTGGCGCGCCCTATGTCATCCGCTTACTCGTGCCGGGAAATGAGGAGATTCATCTTACTGACCTGATTCGTGGCGAAGTGACCGTGCACTCATCCACCATCGACGACAAAGTACTGATGAAGTCTGATGGTATGCCCACCTACCACCTCGCCAACGTGGTGGATGACTACCTGATGAAAATTTCCCACGTGATCCGTGGCGAAGAGTGGCTGCCGAGCGCACCCCTCCATGTATTGCTGTATCGCTACCTGGGATGGGAACAAGACATGCCGCAGTTCGCACATTTACCCCTGCTCCTCAAACCGGATGGCAACGGTAAATTGAGCAAGCGCGATGCCGATAAGATGGGCTTCCCGATCTTCCCGTTGAATTGGACTGATCCTGCCAGTGGCGAATTAGCACAAGGCTTTCGCGAACGCGGATACCTGCCTGATGCCCTCATCAACTTCCTGGCTTTTCTGGGATGGAACCCCGGAACAGAGCAAGAACTTTTTTCAATGGATCAATTGATTCAAGCTTTCTCCATTGAGAGAATCGGCAAGGCCGGTGCGCGCTTTGATATACAGAAAGCCCAATGGTTCAACCAGCAATACCTGAAAATAAAACCAGATTCGGATCTGATGACCGGGTTCATGGATTCGGTCGTCGCTGCCGGACATAGTTGTACGCCGGACAAGGCCGCCAAAATCATTCATGCATTGAAAGAACGTGTCACCTTCCCGCAGGATTTCTGGGAGCAGGGAAAAATATTTTTCGTCGCGCCAACGACTTATGATAGTCAGCTGGTGGCAAAAAAGTGGAATGCTGATGCCGCAAAAGTACTCGGTGCCTATGCCGACGAACTGGAAGGAGCTACTGTAATTACTGCTGAATCAGCCAAAGCACTGTTGGAATCAGTTGCTATGAAATTGAATATCAAGCCTGGGCAGATTCTTCAGGTGCTGCGGATGACCATCACCGGAGGTTCCTCCGGACCGGACCTGATGGCAACCCTGGAAATCCTGGGCAACGCAGAGTCTGCCCGGCGCATCCGAAATGCGATCCAAAATATTCCTCTCGCATCATGAGCAAAAAGCCAACCAAAGTAAAGCCCAAGGCAAGGGTACACAAAGACCTCGATGGGCTGGATGTATCGATTGACTCTTTTGGCGAAATCCGATCGAATACCAACATCGAGAAGATCAATGAGTTTCTCAACAAGAACGTTGACGACAAGAAACTCCTGGACCGCGAAGACTCCGAAAGGAAAAAGGCGGGCAAAAAGAAATAGCGACGACTATAACCCGCTTGTATTTCTTTCCGTTTGTACTCCCAATCCACGACACCCATGAATTCTCACGAAATCGACTATCAAATAAAGGGCGAAAGCATTCAGATTGTAGAAATCGAGCTTGACCCTACAGAAACTGTTATCGCAGAAGCCGGTGCCATGCTTTTTATGGAAGAGGGCATCCAATTTGAAACTAAAATGGGCGATGGCTCTACGGCCAACCAAGGTCTGTTTGATAAATTGCTCTCTGCCGGAAGTCGGGTACTCACCGGGGAGTCTTTGTTCATGACTCACTTTACCAACCGGGGCAACCGCAAAGCAAAGGTGGGGTTTGCCGCGCCCTACCCCGGTACGGTAATTCCGATCGATCTCGCCACCATGTCCAATCGTGAGCTCATCGTGCAGAAAGATGGATTTCTCTGTGCAGCATTCGGCACCAAACTTTCCATTTTCTTCAACCGCAAGTTCGGAGCAGGCCTCGTAGGTGGAGAAGGGTTTATCCTCGAAAAACTTCAAGGCGATGGTAAGGCATTTGTTCACGCTGGTGGTACAGTGATCGAACGCACCCTGCAAAACGAGACCCTTCGGGTAGACACAGGCTGTGTCGTAGCTTTTGAATCACATATCGACTTTGATGTGGAAACCACGGGCAGTCTTCGCTCGATGGTTTTTGGTGGCGAAGGAATCTTTGTTGCCACCTTACGAGGCACTGGAAAAATATGGCTGCAATCCATGCCCATTCGCCGATTGGTTTCAGCGCTCTCACCCTACGGAGCAAACAGCCGCAAAGAGGGTTCAAGTTTGTTGGGTGAGTTCCTGAAAGGATGATTATCTCATCCAGGGAAGACGCGGCACAATCGACGGCACGCGCTTGCTATAGTCCCGGTACTCGTCTCCAAAGGTGCTGATCAGTTTTTGCTCCTCCAGATAAATGCCGATAGGCAGATAAGCCCAGATACATAGGCATGAAATCAGCGTGGGCCAATTCGGAATAAACAAGAAGAACCCTACGGTGATCAAAATTGTTCCTGAGTAAATAGGATGTCGCACCACACCCAACAGACCACTTGTCTTTAGTCGCGGTGTTGGCTCATCAGTAAGACCCAGGAAAGAGCGTATCGGATAGTGACGAAAACTCAATTGAATCGTCATCACGCCAAAAGTGGCCAGCATCAGGCTTATGTATCTGCCTACTCCACCGCGATCAAAGAAATAGGGCGATGGAATCCGGCTCACCATCCAGAACAAAACAATCAAACCAACCGTGGACACCACAGAATAACACAGGCGGTAACTGCGTGGGTTGAGTGGAATGCGCTGCTTCATGCCCGCTGATGCCAAAATGCTGTGCACGGCGAGATAAAGAATCCAGGCGATGGCCAAGGTGATCAACATCATGAATAAAGGTAACGAGGTTATGCCGATTTGGTGAATCGTGAGTAATTTTAGGTCAGAACCAGATGAAAAAAATCAAACTTGGATTAATTCGCGAAGGCCGCATCCCGCCCGACAAGCGGGTAGCTTTCACACCGGCACAGGTTGAAGAAATCATGCAACGGTATCCCGGTGTGGAGGTAGTGGTTCAAACCAGTCCCCTGCGTTGCTTCGAAGACCACGAGTACAAGGCTGTTGGCGTTGAGGTGGTGGACCAGGTTGCTGATTGCGATATTCTCATGGGCATCAAAGAGGTTCAAATTCCTGATTTGCATGCCGGGAAAACCTATCTGTTCTTTTCTCATACATTGAAAAAACAGCCCTACAATAAAAAACTGTTGCAGGAAATTCTAAAGCGCAGGATAAGACTAGTTGACTATGAAGCCCTGAAAGATTCACAAGGGAATCGACTCGTGGCTTTTGGACGCTATGCTGGTATCGTCGGCGCATACAACGGACTCTGGACGTATGGCAAGCGCCATCAATTGTTTACCCTGCGTCGCGCTTTTGAGTGCTTCGATATCAACGACCTCAAACTGGAACTGCGTCTGGTAAAATTACCTGCCATTAAAATCATCCTCACCGGCGCTGGCCGCGTAGCCAAAGGCGCCATGGAAACCCTCGACACGGCTGGCATCCGTAAAGTCTCTGCCCATGACTTTCTCCACCGGGTTTTTGACGAGCCCGTATATGCTCAGTTAAGCAGCGCCGACTATCACATCCGAAAAGAAGGTGGTCCCTTTAACCGCGAAGAGTTTCATCAGCATCCCGAACGGTACAACTCCACATTTGCTGAATACACAAAAGTCAGTGAGATTCTAATTGCAGGTGCTTTCTGGAATCCAAACGCTCCTGTGCTCTTCACCCGCCAGGATATGCTTGACAATGATTTTTGTATCAACGTCGTTGCTGACATTACGTGCGACATCAACGGATCTGTCCCCAGCACCAAGAAAGCTACTTCCATCATTGATCCGTTGTACGACTACGATCCTGCTACCGACAGCATTCATCCGGCGCTGGGCGCCAACAAACAGTTTATCACGGTGATGGCGATCGACAACCTGCCGTGCGAATTGCCCCGAAGTGCGTCAGAGGAATTTGGTCGCGATCTCATTGATCGTATCCTGAAACCGCTTCTGATGGAAGATGACGGTGTAATTGACCGGGGAACCCTCACCCGGGATGGGCATCTTACTTCCCATTTCGCCTATCTTTCCGATTACGCCGCCGGGTAAATTATCAATTATCCAACAAACGAATGACCCTCTTACGCACACTCCCGATTCTATATTTTACCGGGATTTTGCTGGCTGCAGCAGGATGCTCATCCCCCGCCGGTATGCCGCTCTTTAATGGGAGGGACCTCTCCGGATGGGATACTTATATCGCGCCTGCCTCAGACAGTACTCCTCCTCCCGGTCTTAATCAGGATCCGAATGGCGTATTCACTGTTACTCAGGTAGACGGGGCTCCTGCAATCCGCGTTTCCGGTGTGCAATATGGCGGACTCTCCACCCAACAGGAATACCACAACTATCACCTCAAGCTTGAGTTCAAATGGGGTGTGGCTAAGATTCCATCCTTCGCCAATCGCAAACGTGACAGCGGGGTGCTTTATCATGCCGTCGGGCCACACGGTGTAGATGCCCGCGCATGGATGCGCTCGCAGGAATTTCAGGTACAGGAAGGAGACTGTGGTGATTATTGGGGCGTTGCTGGCGCCACCTTTGATATTCCCGCTGTGAAAAATGCACAAGGCCAGTGGGTTTATGATGAAAAAGCTGATCGCATGACATTTCGCGACAGTACCGTCGTTGGCCGCAGGTGCATCAAAGGGCTTGATGCTGAAAAGCCACATGGAGAATGGAACTCCCTGGAAATTATTTGCTACGCAAATTCCAGCATACATATCCTCAATGGCAAAGTGGTGATGCGACTGTATAACTCCTCACAAGTCATTGATGGCGAATTGAAGCCACTTGCTTCCGGGAAGATTCAATTGCAGTCAGAAGGATGCGAGGTGTTCTATCGCAACATCACGCTCACGCCCATCGAAAGCGTTCCTGCCGCTTTTCAGATTCCGTAATGGGCAAGGCCACGATTCAGTATCTGCTTACCGGCATCCTGTTCGCCGCACTGTGGGCCTCTGCTTCGTCAGCCGGCAAATTTGGATTGCAATCGGCCGAAGGACTGGTCTTGTTCAGCTATCGCTTCATCATCGCTGGCCTTGTATTGCTGACTTACTCACTTCTGGTTCAGCGCGACAGATTCCCGGTTGGAAAAGAATGGGTCCAACTATTGGTCTTTGCCCTGTTTAACACGGCGCTCTACCTGGGAGTTTTTATTGTTGCGCTGGAAGAAGTGACCGCTGGCATCACCACGATTGCACTTGCCTTGAATCCATTACTAATCAGTTCCATGACATCGTTATGGACCCGACGACCCATCACCCTTATCGAATGGCTCAGTCTGCTGATCGGTATAGTCGGGGTAGTTTTGGCTGCATACCCATTGCTACAAAACAGTCGCGCCACCTTATTGGGTCTTATCCTGCTTGGCAGTTGCATGGTTTTCTATTCCTTTGGTTCCGTCTATTATGCAACCGTTCCCTGGAAACTTTCACGCACCGCGATTAACGGCTGGCAAGTGTTCATTGGAGGATTGATGCTCATCCCATTTGCAGTTTTTTTTCACAGCAAGGAGAATCAATTCGATTTTCGATTCTGGTTCTCCATTGGATGGTTGGTCTTACCCGTTTCGGTAGGAGCCGTTCAATTATGGTTGTATCTGCTGAAAACAGACGCGGTCCGGGCTTCCCTCTGGCTCTTTCTATGCCCCATCTTCGGACTCTTGTATGCGGCCTGGCTTTTGGCTGAACCCGTTACCCCGTACACTATTGCCGGACTGTTGCTGGTACTCCTTGCCCTGATTTTGGGCCAACGACCCGTTGTTCCCAAAGCCAACAAGGCGTGATTGGGGATAACTATCGCTATTGGTATTTTTGGGTATGATAATTTATAACGTAACAGTAGGGGTAGACAAGAAAATCGAACAAGATTGGCTCGTGTGGATGCGCGAGATTCACATACCCGATGTGATGCGTACCAATATGTTTCTGGGACACAAGATCTATAAAATCCTTACCACGGATACCGAAGAGACCGTGTCTTATGCAATTCAGTATTCAGCTGCCTCACTCAATGAGATTGAACGTTACCTGGAAGAATTTGCTCCTGCCCTGCGCGAAGAAGTGAGAAAGAAATTCGGAGAACAGCAGGCTGCCTTCCGGACCTTGTTGGAAGAAATCTGATTCGGACCGGTCCCGTTAGCCGGTACTCATTATGCGTCGGCTCATTATGCTATTCTTACTCCTGCCTGCTGTGTCTCAGGCGCATCCCAGCGTAAGTATCCTGATGGATAGCAAGGGCAACGTTTATTATAGTGACTTAAAACAAGTTTGGAAGATTACTCCGGTGGGGACAAAAACAATAGCCGTACCCAACGTACATTCTCACGAACTCTTTATTGACAGTAACGACAATCTGTATGGAGAACATCTTTGGTCGGACGGCGACGCATCAAATACCTGGGGTCATTTTACGTGGCGACTGAGTGCATCCGGCCAATTCGAAAAACTGATTCCCAACACACGGGGATTTCTTACCAACTACAGTTTTAATCGGGACCAACTCGGACGCATGTACTGGGCAGGGGCACCCGGACCATGTCAAAAAATCATGCGCAGGAATGCCGATGGAAGTATTTCCACCCTGGGCAATCTTTGCATGAAGAAAATCAGGTGGATGACGGTTTCACCGGAAGGCACCGTCTATTTCATCGATGATCAGGACTTGAAGAAAATGGATGTAAACGGTCAGATCTCCATGATAAGTCCCAACATACCAGAGCTATCTTTGTCCTCGAATCGCGATGATCACTACATCAGCGGACTGAGTCTTGATCGTGATCAAACAGTCTTTGTGGCTGACTTCAGCAGTCATAAGGTGCGCAAGTACAAAGGAAATAAGAAGAGTATTGTTGCAGAAACCAGAGCGCCCTGGTCACCAGCAGGAACATTGCTGGCCCCTAATGGCGACTTTTGGATTCTGGAGTGCTCGGATAGAAACGAGGTGAGGGTCGAGAAAATCACTGCCAGCGGTCAGCGTATCATTTTTTAGGAGGTGCCATCAACTGCTCTATCTGGCTTCGCTCCAGGTTGCAGTTGGTCCACTCGTCGTCTAGTTTGGCACCGTACTTTTTATAAAACTTAATCGCAGGTTCGTTCCATTCCAGCACCTGCCACATCATTCCACTGCAGTTGGGCTGTTGAATGGCATGAAGCATGGTGCGATCAAATAACAACTTGCCATAGCCTTTACCGCGCTCGGCTGCAGTAACGATGATGTCCTCCAGATACAGTCGCTTTCCTTTCCAGGTAGAATAACGCCAATAGTACAGGGACAGACCTACAATGTGTCCATCCTGCTCTGCCACAAAGAACCAATAAATCGGATTGGGTCCGAATCCGTCTTCCTCCATGAGGGCGACGGTGTTGATTACTTCGTGTGGCGCGCGCTCAAACTCGGCCAGTTCCTTGATTAATTCAAGCACCCGGGGAAGGTCACCCTTCACCCCGGTGCGAATGTTGATTTTACCCATGTCTTACATCGACTTCTTGGCCACTGGAGGAATAACGCCCATGCTGTACCATGTAAAAGCAAATTGATCTGCCATTGAATCCAGTGCTTTTGACAGATTTGACGATCCGTGTCCTGACTTTGTGTCAACACGTATCAGCTGCGGATTAGGACCTGCGTTCGCCTCCTGCAGGGTAGCCGCAAACTTGAATGAATGCGATGGCACCACACGGTCGTCGTGATCAGCAGTGGTGATCAGCGTGGCCGGATACTTAGTCCCCGGCTTCAGGGCGTTGACTGGTGAATACTTCAGGATGTATTCAAACATTTCCTTTGAATCATCGGCTGTACCATAGTCATACTTCCATCCGGCACCTGCCGTGAACTTATGATAACGCAGCATATCCATTACACCGACCGCTGGTAACGCAACCTTCATCAGGTCAGGACGCTGGGTCATTGTTGCACCGACCAGCAAACCGCCATTGGATCCGCCCACGACGGCAAGATATTCCGATGACGTGTACTTCTCTTGAATCAGATATTCCCCGGCGGCGATAAAGTCGTCAAACACATTTTGTTTGTTCATTTGCCGTCCGGCGTCGTGCCACTTCTCGCCGTATTCACCACCGCCACGGAGGTTAGGCTGTGCGAAAATGCCACCATTCTCCAACCACACCACACGCGATGTGCTGAATCCTGGTGTCAGGCTGATGCCAAAGCCACCATACGCATAAAGCCAGGTGGGGTTCTTGCCATTCAATTCAATGCCTTTCTTGTAGACAATGAACATAGGAATCTTTGTACCGTCCTTACTGGGATAAAATACCTGCTTGGTTTCATAGGCAGTGGGATCAAAGTCAACCTTGGGCTGAGCATACAATGCCGATTTGCCGGAAGCAATGTCAAATTTGTAAATAGATGTAGGCGTTGTAAATGAAGTGAATGAGTAATACACCTCCTGCTCAGTCACGCGGCCGCCAAATCCACCGGCAGAACCAATGCCGGGCAACTCCACGTCGCGCTCCAGCTTACCGCTATAATCATATTGACGAACAAATGTGCTGGCATCTTTGAGGTAGTTCACGAACAATTTCTTGCCTGCCGTGGAAACACCTTGCATGGCATTGTCCGTCTCAGGCACGAGGTCTTTCCAGTTTTCAGGTGTGGGCTTTGAGAAATCTACAGACACGATGCGATCATTCGGTGCGTTGAGGTTGGTTTGTATGATCAGGCGCTTGCCGTCGTTGTCGATCACGTTGTGGTTGTTGTCAAAATTGGACACTACCTGTACGAGCTTGCCCTTGGGATCCTTGAGGTCCTGTACATACAGTTCATTGCCGGTAGTGCTCTGCGATGCAGTAATGATGAGGAAACGCTCATCTTCTGTCAGTCCGGCTCCGGCATAACGACGTGGAGTGGCAGATCCGCCAAAAATCAATTGATCGCTCTTTTGCGCCGTTCCCAGCTTGTGGAAGTAGATTTTATGCTCCTGGGTCTTGGCTGAAAGCTCTGAACCTTTGGGCTTGTCGTAGCTGCTATAGTAGAATCCCTCATTGCCGCGCCAGGCGATACCCGTAAACTTGAGGTCTTTGAGCGTATCTCCAACCAGTGATTTGTCGGAGGTTTTCATCACCACAGCTTTACGCCAATCAGAACCACCTTCCTGAATAAGACATGCTACCAGCGATCCATCACTGGTGAAAGCCATGCCCCCCAGTGCCGTGGTACCATCAGCTGAAAATCCGTTCGGATCGAGGAACACTTCCTCTGCTCCATCGGCTCCCTTTTTGCGGTACTGCACATTGTGGTTCTGCAAACCGGAATTTTTAGAATAGTAATAGTATTCACCCTCACGGTGAGGGGCAGAAAGTCGTTCATAGTTCTGTACTTCATCCAATCGCTTGCGAACAGCGTCACGGAATGGGATGGTGGACAGGTACTTGAAGGTCACTTCATTTTGTGAAGCTACCCATGCTGCTGTTTTCTTCGTAGTGTCATCTTCCAGCCAGCGATAAGGATCAGCCACCGGAGTACCGAAAATGGTATCCACCACGTTGCCTTTTTCGGTGACGGGGTACTGTGAAACAGGAGCTGTCTCTTGTTTCGTGGAGCAAGACGCAAGCACAACCAGTAAACCAAGCGCAATGTATTTCATATGTACAAGGGGTTTTTGAGAATGTGAAAATACCGAATAAATATGAAAGCCTTCTGTCGCAGAACGCAACAAAAAAAGCCCTGGCTACTGCCAGGGCTCATTCATATGCCAAAATAAATTAAGCTGCCTTTTGTATCGGCTCAATCTTGATTTGCTTTTGTTTCACCATATCAATCACACCAAGCTTGTTCAGCACCTTGATGACCTGATACGTAGGATCAATTTCATGCCAACGGAAACCACCGAAGTTTGGACGTGAGCCATGTTTGTGGTGGTTGTTGTGGTAGCTTTCGCCCATCATGAGAAAATCCACGGGGAGAAAATTGCGTGAGGTGTCTCCTACTTCAAAATTGCGGTAACCATATTTGTGGGCAAACCAGTTGATAATGGCACCGTGGATGGGGCTCATCAGGAAGTGGACCGGCAACAACAGGAAATACCAGGCTGAAGGGGCGAAGGCAACATAGAATGCCACATATAACGCTCCCCAAAACAACCGTGACGGCCATGAGCGGGCAAACTTGTCAAAGGCCTCCCATTGAGGTACACCCTCAGTAAAACGGGATTCCGGAACATACCTGCCTCCCGCAATGGATGAATAGATGGTCTTGGTCTTCCACATCATATTCCAGATGGTCTCATCATACTTCGGTGAGTGCGGATCATTTTCCGTGTCAGCAAAAGCGTGGTGCATACGGTGCATCACACCATATCCAAAAGGGCTCAGATAGTTGGAGCCTTGAAAAATCCAGGTCAGTACGAAGAAGACCTTCTCGGTAAACGGGCTCATGGTAAAAGCCTTGTGCGCGGCGTAGCGGTGCAGGAAAAACGTCTGAAAAAAGAGCGACAGGTACCAGTGCGCTACAAAAAATGAGAGAATGATAAGCATGCTAAATCAGGTTAAGTTGTGAACTTACCTGCAAGACAGGTTGACTGGCCGGTTGTGACAGAATCAGGGAAAAATATTTCAGGATTTCTTGGCCGGGGCTTCCAAAACGCTCTTTTTGAGCTCCTGGACCAGTTCCTCAGGGTTGCCCAAATCACAGGCGCGCTTGAAACTAGCCAGCAGAGATGATGCATCCGGGAGGTCAAAATGCATGCGTGAAGTCTCCTCGCTGAGCTTCTTTTTGGCCCGACACACCAACTGACGGCAATGGTCTTTCTTCTTGTCCAGAGCTACCTGCAACGACTCGTAATCAAAGTCAAATACCTCTTTAAGGAGGTACACTGCACGCTCCAGCGGTTCCAATTTGGCATGCATAACCTTCATGGCGTGCTGCAAATCGGCCTCCAGATCAAGGTGGGAAAAGTTATTTTCTTTCAACTTATGGATGAACTCCGTCACATTGATAGAATCAATGTACAACTCCTTCTTCTTTTTGAGTGATGCCAGGTGATTCAGGCAATTGTTTGTTACGGCCTTGATGAGATAAGCCTTCGTGTTCTCGATTTTGCCCGTCTCAACGGTTAGCCATTTGAGGAAAGTCTCCTGTACAATGTCCTCAGCATCCGCTTTCGAGCGCAACAAATTGTACGCGATCGACTGGAGCGTGGGCTGATACAATGAAATGGCCTGAGCGTGGTTCATAACAAGAAGCAAATATACGTTAAAACGAGCGTTTTCAGCGAAAATTATATGATCGGACCCTTACAGGCGTTCGGGCCAAACTTCGTTTTTGCAGTCCATCGTGAGGAATGAATTACTTTTGTGGAACGATTGTTCACATGTATTGAAGCGTTGTCGTGAACATCTGAACCAACTCATGGAAACTGCCTTACAACCTGAAGTTCGCAACAAGCCTATCCTCGCTCAGGAGATTGCATTTATTATTGTTCATCTCCTCCCATTAGGTGCATTGTACACCGGTGCCACCTGGTTCGATTGGCTGATGTGCGCATTCTTCTACTTCTACCGCATGTTCTGGATCACGGGTGGCTACCACCGCTACTTTGCACACAAATCCTACAAGACCTCGCGCTGGTTTCAATTTATTATTGCCTTCATGGCACAAACCTCTGCCCAGAAGGGCGCGCTGTGGTGGGCTGCCCATCACCGCCACCATCATCGCTACAGCGATACACCCAAAGATCCTCACTCCATGAAGATCTATGGTTTCTGGTATTCACACATCGGATGGATTGTGGGACCCGATTTCAAAGAAACTGATTACAAAGTCATTGGTGACTATGCGAAGTATCCCGAACTCGTGTGGCTCAACAAACATTATCTCGTTGCGCCAACGACATTAGCTCTCGGGCTGATGGCGCTTGGAGGCTGGGTGAATGGTGGCACCGTATTAGCCATGTTCACAACGGCCGGGTTCTCCACATTGTTCATTGGCTTTTTCCTCAGTACTGTGATCCTCTACCACGCCACGTTCTCCATTAATTCCATCATGCACAAGTTTGGCAAGCCGCGCTATGCCACCGGTGATGAGTCTAAGAACAATTTATGGCTTGCGTTGCTCACCATGGGTGAAGGATGGCACAACAACCACCACTATTATGAAGTTGCCTCGCGTCAGGGCTTTTTTTGGTGGGAGATCGATGTCACTTACTACATCCTCAAAGGTCTCTCAGCCGTGGGGCTCATCTGGGACTTAAAAGGCGTTCCCGATCACATCAAATTTTCAACCGATCGAAAGAATGCCATAGAGTTGCGCAAGAAAGCAGAAGCGGCTGGGGCTGGCAAATTGGAGGAGGATGTCGTCCCCTATTGATGTGTCTGTCAATTTTCTGGAGAGTTCCGGAAAATTGTTTCGTTACTACAAATCACTCGGTGAAAAGGCCATTGCACAACTAACCGACGAGCAGATCAATGCCCGGCCGAACGCCGCCAGTAACAGCATTGCGCATATTGTCCATCATCTGAGCGGCAACATGCTGTCGCGATTTACAGACTTCCTGACGGCAGACGGCGAAAAATCCTGGCGCAACCGGGAAGCAGAATTCGCCGAAGGCTATGCCACCAAATCAGAGTTATTAGCTGCGTGGGAAAAAGGATGGGCATGTCTATTTGCTGCATTGGACAGTTTACAGCCCGCAGACCTGTCGCGCATCATCTATATCCGCAACGAAGGCCAGACCGTGCTCGAAGCCATACAGCGCCAACTTGCACACTATCCGCACCATCTAGGGCAAATTCTTTATCAGGCCAAGGCGCTTGTGGGCGATGACTTTCAATCATTGTCTATTGCACGAGGGGCCACTGATCAGTTTAATAAAGACAAGTTCAGTCAGGACAAAACCAGAAAGCACTTCACCGATGGCATGAAGTGATTACCGCGCAGTCTGGCCGATGGCTTTGCGCACGGCAGGCACCACCTGCGTTCCAAACAATTCGATCGACTTAAGAATATTTTTATGGGGCACGGTGCCCACACTCATTTGTGCCAGAAAGCGTGTGTGGTGAAAAAGTTCGTATTCCATCAACATCTTGTCAATTACTTCCTGAACACTCCCTACCATGAGGTATCCCCGGGGTGAGCGGTTGGCCTCGAACTGTTCGCGGGTCAATGGCGGCCAGCCTCGCTCGCGTCCAATGCGTGTCATCATGGCCGCATAGGTAGGATAATATTCATCACTTGCCTGCTGTGACGATTGTGCCACATACACATGGGTGTTGATGCCCAATGGCAATGATGCGCGGTCTCTTCCCAATTGCACAGCCGCGTCCTTATATATATCCACGAAAGGCACAAAGCGTTCGGGCATACCACCGATAATTGCAAGGGCCATAGGCAAATTAAGTTTGGCGGCCCTGATCGCTGATGCGGGAGTGCCTCCCACGGCTAACCAGATTGGAAGCTTATCCTGAAGGGGTCGCGGATAAACACCTAAATGATCAAGTGGCGGGCGCATCTTTCCCTTCCACGATACCACTTCATGTTGATTGATTTTCATCAGGAGCTCCAGCTTCTCAGAGAACAAAGCATCGTAGTCATTGAGGTCATAGCCAAACAATGGGAACGATTCGATAAAACTTCCGCGGCCGACCATGATTTCAGCGCGGCCATCAGAGATTTGATCCAGGGTAGCAAAACTCTGAAACACACGTACCGGGTCGTCTGAACTAAGTACAGTGACCGCCGAGGATAGTTTGATATTCCTGGTGACAGCAGCAGCAGCCGCTAACAGGACAGCTGGAGATGAAACGGCGTAGTCGGGACGGTGATGTTCGCCGAGTGCAAACACATCAAGGCCAAGTTGATCGGCGAGTTGGATTTCCTCAAGTGCCTCCTTGATTCGCTGATGCGTGTTGGTAGCATTCCCCGGTTTTTTATCGGGAGCTACATCAGCGAAGGTATACAGACCTATTTCCATAGGGGCAAAAGTACATTTTGCGGTGGTGCCAGGGTGGCCTACCGGACGGATTTGCAGATTTATCCCGGACCCCTATATTTGCAGTCCCATTTGACCCAAATGGGTAGAAATAAGCGGGAGTAGCTCAGTTGGTAGAGCACGACCTTGCCAAGGTCGGGGTCGCGAGTTCGAGTCTCGTTTCCCGCTCATCAGGGTTAGTCGTTAGCGGTTGACCGATAGGTTCAAAACTAATTAAGTGTGGTCCCCCCACACTTTTTTAGTTTCTGTCCGGTTTGGCCCTGAACGTAAGACTGCTCGAAGCCCGGGTGGTGGAATTGGTAGACACGCAGGACTTAAAATCCTGTGGCTAGTAATAGTCGTACGGGTTCAATTCCCGTCCCGGGTACTTAATGCAAATGGCTGGTTCCTTGGGCATCATCTCGATCATGGCACTTAGCCTATATCCCATATTTGTAGAAACCAGACCACTTACATAGGTTCATTGTAGGTACTCGCTCCCATCGAATAACTCAGCTAACATTATTTAGCCTTACTCAACGGAATAACTCTCCTCTTTGGGTGGTCTAACCACCGAAAGTCTATCAAAATCACCGCCTGCCATTCTTTCGAAACGAATTGTGCTTTTACGGTGTTAACAAGCGAACTTTGCCCCCCTGAATTCACGCCCCTATGCACCTGGAACGTCTTTTTGCCCTGTTTGCCCTCGCTACCCTCCTCGCCTTGCCCGGCTGTAAGCCCAAAAAGGTGGAAACTGCTGCCATGGGCAAACGCCCACCCATCGTTGCTGAGGGCTTCGTTGTCCAAACCAGCTCGGTAAGCGAAGACGTGGAAGTGCCCGGCACACTCTTCCCCGCCGAAGAGACACAAATCCGCTCTGAAGTAAGTGGCCGCATCATCCAGATGAACCTGCCTGAAGGCGCCATCGTGTCCAAAGGCGCACTCCTCGTAAAGCTCTTTGACCAGGACCTGCAGGCCCAGCTGCGCAAACTGGAAGTACAGTTGCAAATCGCTATCAAAACGGTAGAACGCCAAAAGGAACTACTGGCCATCAATGGTATTAGTCAGCAGGACTTCGACCTCAGCGCACTCGCCGTGGACAACCTGAAAGCGGATATTCAGTCAACCCGCATCGCCATTTCAAAAACAGAAATTCGCGCCCCGTATGAAGGCAAGATCGGATTACGCCGTGTGAGCCTTGGAGCCTACCTGTCACCCGCTGACATTATTACCTCCCTGCGCGAAGTGAAGCAACTTAAGTTGGAGTTTTCAGTGCCTGAAAAATATGCCCAGAAGATCGGCAATGGATATGTGGTGCAATTCAAAGTAGACGGTGGTGTGAAAGTCCACAAAGCGGTGGTGCTGGCTACTGAAGGAAACGTGGAACAAAATACGCGCACCCTGAAGATACGTGCCATCGTAAGCGCCAATGACAACGAACTCGTGCCCGGCGTGTTCGCCAAGGTAAATCTCCAGCTCGGCAAAGACACCATGGCGATGATGATCCCGTCACAGGCGGTGATTCCCCAGGCCCGCAATAAACAAGTGATTCTACTCCGCAAAGACAGTGCGTTGTTTACTGTAGTTGAAACCGGCATCCGCGACTCTGCCTACGTGCAGGTGTTGCGTGGCATCCACGTCGGTGACACGGTGATCACCACGGGTCTGATGTCCATCCGTCCGAATGCAAAAGTGAAGTTGTCTACGGTTAAACACATCCCCAACGGTCTATGAATATTTCCGAACTCAGCATCCGTCGACCGGTTCTCACGTTTGTGATGAACATCATGATCGTGCTGTTTGGCGCGATCGGATTTACGTTTCTCGGGGTACGGGACTACCCGGCGATTGACCCGCCCATCATCAACGTGCGGACTTCGTATTCCGGTGCTAACGCGGACATCATCGAGTCGCAGATCACTGAGCCGCTGGAGAAGTCCATCAATGGCATTGCCGGGATTAAAAATATTTCTTCCAACTCCAGTGTAGGCAACAGCAACATCAATATTGAATTTGAATTGGGCGTGGACCTGGAGTCTGCCGCCAATGACGTGCGCGATAAGGTATCGCAGGCCGTTCGTTCACTGCCACAAGACCTTACTGCCCCTCCGGTGGTGTCTAAGGCCGATTCGGGCGGTGATATCATCCTTTCTATGACAGTACAGAGCGATTCACGCAACCCGCTCCAGCTTACAGAATATGCTAACAACGTACTGGTGGAACGCCTCCAGACGATTCCCGGGGTGAGCAGCATCCAGATCTGGGGAGAGAAGAAATATGCGATGCGCATCTGGATAGATCCATCGAAACTAAGCGCCTATAACCTAACCGCCCTCGACGTACAACAGGCCCTGAGTCGCGAGAATATTGAGTTGCCCTCAGGAAAAATTGCCGGCGATGCCACTGAATTGACGGTGCGCACATTCGGACGACTGTATACAGAAGAAGAATTTAACGACGTCATCATTCGCAATACCGCTTCTGGTGACATCAGGTTAAAGGATATTGGTCAGGCATTGCTCGGTCCGGAAAATGAAGAATCCATCCTCCGCGAGAGCCGCATCCCCATGGTAGGATTGGCCATTGTGCCGTTGCCTGGCTCCAACTATGTGGCGATCTCAAACGAGTTCTACCGGCGGTATGAGCAGTTGAAGAAAGAGATTCCAGAAGACATTCACCTTAACATTGCACTGGATCAAACAGTGTTTATCAAACGTTCGATCACTGAAGTGCAGGAAACTCTTTTGGTTTCAATCTTCCTGGTCGTGTTGATCATATACCTCTTCTTCCGCGACTTCCTCATTGCCATCCGACCTTTGATTGATATTCCGGTATCACTCATCGCGACATTCTTTATCATGTACCTCCTTGGTTTCTCCATCAATGTGCTCACCATGCTGGGCATCGTGTTGGCTACAGGTCTTGTGGTGGATGATGGTATCGTTGTTACCGAGAACATCTTCAAGAAACTTGAGTTGGGGATGAACAAATACAAGGCGGCGCGCGAAGGCTCGAAAGAGATTTTCTTTGCCGTTATCTCTACATCTATTACGCTGGCGGTTGTGTTTTTGCCTATCGTGTTCCTGCAGGGGTTTGTTGGTCGCCTCTTCCGTGAATTTGGTATTGTAGTGGCCGGCGCGGTTTTGGTTTCCGCATTCGTGTCTTTGACGCTTACCCCTGTTCTTAGCGTCATGCTTACCCGCAGCGGTGGCGGTCACTCCCGTTTCTATCATTTCACTGAGCCGTTCTTCACTGGAATGGAAAATGGCTACTCCCGAATGCTCGGTGCGTTCATGAAAGTTCGATGGACGGCGTTAATCATTATTGTGGCCTGTATTGCATCCGCCTATGTGGTGGGTAGTAACCTTCAATCTGAATTGGCTCCCCTCGAAGACCGCAACCAGTTCCGCCTGATGCTCACTGCACCGGAGGGTACTTCGTATGACTACATGGACAACTATGTTGACAAGGTGACGAAGTTTGTGATGGACTCCATCCCCGAACGTCGCATTGCGTTGTCTGTGACAGCACCTGGCTTTACAGGCTCCGGCTCTGTCAATACCGGCTTTGTGCGGATTACCCTTTCCGATCCAAAGGAACGCAACCGGTCTCAGCAACAAATCGTGGATATGACATCCCGAAATATGCCGCGTTTCACAGAGGGTCGGGTATTTCCAATTCAGGAACAAACAATTGCTGTGAATCGACGCGGAGGCCTTCCTGTTGCATTTGTTATTCAGAACAACAACTTTGAAAAACTCCGTCAGGTTCTTCCGAAATTCATCGAAGCCGCCAATAGCAACCCGGTGCTGCAGGGTGTTGATATCGACCTTAAGTTCAACAAACCCGAATTGAAAGTGCGCATCAATCGCCTGAAGGCCACTCAACTCGGAATCAGTGTACAGGACGTTTCACAGACACTACAACTTGCCTACAGTAACCTGCGTTTCGGCTACTTCACAAAGGATGGTAAGCAGTATCAGGTAATGGGTCAGGTGGCACGCCTTAACCGAGATGATCCGGATGACCTGAAAAAACTATATGTACGCACCAATTCCGGCGAACTGGTATCCATCGACAATGTGGTGAGTATCGAAGAGTCCACCACGCCGCCCTCTTTGTATCACTTTAATCGCTACAAGTCGGCCACTATTTCTGCCGGTCTGGCACCAGGCAAAACGATCAGTGATGGTATTGCCGTGATGCGCGAAATAGCCGCCAAGGAATTAGACGACACCTTTACTACTTCCCTTACTGGCACGTCACGCGACTTTGCCGAAAGCTCAAGCAACACCTCCTTTGCCTTTATCCTGGCCCTGGTACTGATCTACCTCATTCTCGCCGCTCAGTTTGAGAGTTTTGTTGATCCTTTGATTATCATGTTTACCGTGCCATTGGCAATCTGTGGGGCATTTCTTTCATTGTACTTCTTCGGCCAAACCATCAACATCTTCTCGCAGATTGGCATGATCATGCTGATCGGACTGGTGACCAAGAACGGCATTCTTATCGTGGAGTTCGCCAACAAGAAACGCGAAGAAGGATTGAATAAACTTGAAGCCGTATTGGAAGCTTCACGCCTCCGACTCCGCCCCATTCTTATGACCAGTCTCGCCATGGCCCTTGGCTCATTACCCATTGCCTTATCGTTGGGTGATGCCTCCACCAGCAGGATCCCGCTCGGTATCGTAATTGTAGGCGGGGTACTCTTCTCTTTGATCCTAACTCTATTTGTTATCCCAGCTATGTATTCATACTTGTCGCGCGCCAAGAAGCATGTTGACTTTGATTCCGGCGACAAGACTGAAATTCACAAGGAACTTGCTTATGAATCGTAACCTACCTGCCCTGGCCCTCGTTGTACTTTCTTTTCTTTCTGCCTCCGCACAAAACATCACCTTGGATGAAGTGGTGAGTGCCGCTCTCGAAAAGAATTATGATGTGCGGGTACTCCAGCAAACTTCTGCCGTAGCCGCCAACGATCTCCGTTTCTCGTTTGGCGCATTTATTCCCCAGATCAATGCTACAGGCTCGTACGTGAAGAATAATAACAATTCCCAGAACATCACGTTCTCCGATGTCGAAACCATTCGCAATGGCGCCAAGTCTACGTTGACTAACGGATCGGTACAAATGGTTTGGACATTGTTTGATGGTACCAAAATGTTTGCCACCCGTAACCGCCTCGAGCAGTTGGCTTCGCTGGGCGAGGTAAACGTGCGCAATCAGATGATGAACACCACCGCCAATGTCATCACCCTGTATTACAACATTGTTAGGCAAAAGCAACAGCGCAAAGCCATTATCGAATTGATGGCAGTAAACGAAGAGCGGGTAAAACTGGCGGAACGCAAGTTGCAGGTAGGGTCCGGCAGCAAACCTGAATTGCTGCAAGCCAAAGTCGACCTCAATGCCCAACGCACTGCCATCCTCGCTCAGGAGTCATTGATCCAGCAATTGAAAGATCAGTTAAATGGCGCCCTGGCCATGTCCTTGCCAGATGTTTACGATGTTACCGACACCATTCCCATCGATCTTACCCTGACAGAAGAAGAAATCATTCAGGGCATTGAACAAACAAACCCGGCGCTGTTGGCTTCCAAAAAAAACATCGATATCGCCAACCTGGTGATGAAAGAGAATCGCCGAAGCCGTTCTCCCATTCTGAATTTTACGTCCTCCTACAACTACGGACAAACCGAAAACGAATTGCAGGTAAGCCCGGTGTCCCAGAAGTTTACCAAGAACCAGGGTTACAACTACGGACTCTCACTGGCGGTGCCCATCATGAATGGCATGAATGTTAATCGCCTTGTGGCCCAATCCAAAATCAATTTGGAACGCGCCAAACTGGTATATGATCAACAGAAAATTATCGCCATTGTGGGCGTACGCAATGCCTATGTGGCCTATGATAATTACAAGAAGGCCTTACTGATTGAAGAGGAGAACCTGCTGTTGGCCAAAGAAAATGTAAACATCGCCCTGGCCGGCTTCCGTCGTGGCATCTATACCTTTATCGAACTGCGCACCGCCCAGCAAAGCCTTGCAGATGCCTACAGCCGCCTGATAGCCGCTCGCTACAATGCCAAGGTCTCTGAAACCGAATTGCTGCGCCTCAAAGGCTCTCTCCTTAAATAATCAACAAAAATATCTGGCAACCGTCCGGGTGTTCCTCGGGCGGTTGTTCTATTTTTGGTTAATCTTTGACTAAAACATAACGACCCATGAAAAAGATCTTTATCCTCGCAGCCTTTCTAGTATTCGGACTCGCATTCAAAGGAATGGCGCAAACCGTTTATGCTTCGGACAAGGGCGAGAAGTACCACACTGCTGATTGCAAATTGTCCGGCGATGCTAAAGACATGACCCTGGCTGCTGCCAAGAAAGCCGGCAAGGGAGCTTGCGGTATCTGCAAACCCGATGAGCACTTCAAAGACAAGACTACCCAATGCACTGCCAAGACCGCTGACGGCACCCGCTGCAAGCGCATGACCGCCAACGGCAAATGCTATCAGCACAAAGACGCTAAATGACGAGTCACCCGATTCATCCCGATGGGCCAACGCTGTCGCGCATTATTGCAGGCGCGTGGCGTTGGCACACGGTTTCTGCCGAGCAAGTAGACCGGCTCATTCAAACGTCCCTCGATGAAGGGATTACTTCATTTGACCATGCCGATATCTATGGCGATCATGGCAACGAAGCCATCTTTGGACAATCCCTTAAAAGGAATCCCTCCCTGAGAAGCCGCATGCAATTGATCACCAAGTGTGGTATCAAGTTCCCGTCTGCGCACCGGCCCGCAACCTGGATTAAACATTACGATACTTCCAAAGAACATATTCAGTGGTCGGCAGAGAATTCATTGAAGATGCTGGGCACCGATCATATTGATGTACTGTTGATTCATCGGCCAGACCCCTTGATGCATCCTGCAGAAATGGCGGAGGCGTTTTTGCGTTTAAGGAAAGAAGGCAAAGTATTACATTTTGGTGTCTCCAATTTTACACCCACACAGTTCAGGATGTTTCAGTCATACCTGGACTTTCCCCTTATTACCAACCAAATTGAAATTTCCCTTAATCGCATTGACTCATTATTCAACGGCGATCTGGACACGGCCATTGAGTTCAAGGCATCGCCCATGGCCTGGTCGCCACTCGGCGGAGGCAAGCCTTTGATGGTGGATGAACGCGAAGTGTTTGGCAAGGCGGCACGCTACAACGCCAGCTATACCCAGTTGGCTCTCGCCTGGTTAATGAAACATCCTGCCTTTATTTTTCCCATCATTGGCACCACGAAACCCGAAAGGATTAAAGAAGCTGCGTGGTCAACCCAGGTAAATCTGGATCGTCAGGATTGGTTTGAAATGCTGAAGTGGGTGATGGGCAAAGAAATGCCCTGAGTTACTCGTGCTGATCAACGAGATCAGACATCTTGAATTTCTGGAGCATGTAGTAGAGGAAGTTGAACGACAGTGCGTCTTCCTCATCCTTGTCTTTGGCTTTGCCCTTGTGGTTGTCTGGCTTTGCCGGGCGGGTAATCGCTGCTGGTGTGGTGCGAACAGGAACTGTGGCGGGAACAATCAATTGAACCGTATCGCGGTTGTTGTTGTGGGTCGGATGATCATAAATCAATGTCTTATCTTCGTCCAGGTTAAACTCCCTGTGCATGGGATCCTGGGGCTCAAGTACCGGAAGTGCGTCCTGGGCCTTCACCATAAGGGTGATGCTGAGGAGCAAGCCAAGTACAGACAACCGAGATAAAACCGCTTTTTTCATGAATAGTGGGCTAATTGCCTCACAGAAACTGGTTTAGCTTCGAAATATATAAAATTTTGGCAAATGATCAATTGGGAAGACTTCGCGAAGGTTGACATCCGGGTAGGTACCGTACAACGGGCGGAAGCCTTTCCCGAGGCCAAAAAGCCCGCTTTTAAGCTCTGGATTGACCTGGGGCCCGAAATCGGGGTTAAGAAATCCAGCGTTCAAATCACCCACCACTACCAGTTGGAGTCGCTCCCGGGCAAGCAAGTAGTTTGTGTGGTCAACTTCCCACCTCGCCAGATTGCCACGTTCCAGTCGGAAGTCCTGGTCACCGGGTTCCCGGATGAAAACGGACTTGTGGTACTTACTACTGTTGATAAAACTGTTCCCAACGGCGCACGACTCTTCTGATGACACTTCAAGATCTAGCCGGCTGGTGTCCGGGTAACCTGTTACAATTTCAGCTTGACCGGCCTATACATACCCTGGTAACAGATAGCCGGAAAGTAGTGATCAGTGATACATCCGTATTTATCGCTATCGCAGGTCACCGCAATAATGGACATCATTATCTCCCCGAACTTTACCAGAAAGGTGTACGTCAATTCATTATCGAAGAGGATGTTGATTTGACACGCTATCCCGAAGCCAATGTATTTCGTGCTTTCAGCGCGATGGAAGCACTGCATACCCTGGTAAAACATCACCGCCAGTCATTCAGTATTCCTGTCGTGGGTATCACGGGCAGTAATGGAAAGACCATCGTTAAGGAATGGTTGTCGCAGGTGCTGGATCGCGATCATCACCTTGTGAAAAACCCGGGCAGCTACAATTCACAACTGGGTGTTCCGCTCGCTGTTTGGCAACTGCAGGCACACCATAACTTTGCCATCTTCGAAGCTGGTATCTCAAAGCCGGGCGAAATGGTAAAACTCGAATCCATCATCCGGCCGACTCTCGGAATCTTTACCAATCTGGGCAGTGCACACGATGAAGGATTTACATCACGCGAGGAAAAGGCGCGGGAAAAAGCACTGCTTTTCGCAGGTTGTGGCCGTGTAGTTTATTGCCGCGATCATGCGTGGGTAGCCAATATCATCGATCAACAGCATCTTCCGGGCTTCTCCTGGGGATCTTCAGCTGACAGCCAGGTGCGCATCACCCGTCATCAACAACAGCAAGTAGATTTAACCTATAAGCAAAATTCATTTTCTCTATCCCTGCCAGTAGCTGACCCGGCATTGCAAGAAGACGCATTGCATGTAGTTGCTATGTTGCTCTTGCTGGAATATTCGCCCCATGAAATTCAGGAGCGCCTTCGCGGCATCAAGCCGGTGGCGATGCGCCTCGAACTTAAGCAGGGGATCAATCGCTGTGCCCTCATTGATGACACGTATAACAACGACCTCGGCGGTCTTTCCATCAGTCTTGACTTTCTGCGCAACCAGCAGAAGCGAAATAAAATCCTGATCCTCTCAGACCTGCTGCAAACGGGATTGGAACCCCATGCGCTGGCTGCAGCACTCAGTGAACGCATCCTCGCAGCTGGCGTTTCCCGCTTTATGGGTGTTGGCCCATTCCTTCAGGCACATCAGCACGTGCTGCCCGAAGGAAGGTTCTATGAAACTACTGATGAACTGCTAAGCAACTTACAGCCTGAAGCATTTTCAGATGCGGTGGTGCTGGTAAAAGGTGCCAGGCCCTTCCATTTCGAACGAATTGTGGCGCGGCTGCAACGCAAAGTACACGGCACCGTGATGGAAGTTGATCTCAATGCGATGATTGCCAACCTGAACTACTTTAAATCACTGCTCAAGCCCGGGGTGAAACTGATGGCCATGGTAAAAGCATTCGCTTACGGTAGCGGCAGTGAGGAAGTTGCCAATCTGTTGCAGTACCACCGTGTGGACTATCTCGGTGTTGCTTATGCCGATGAAGGTGTTGAGCTGCGCAAGAACAACATCACACTGCCGATTATGGTGATGAACCCTACCGAAGAGAGTTTTCCGGTATTGCTGGAATATCACCTGGAGCCAGAAATCTATTCCCTTCGCATCCTTCGGGCCTTACTTGACTTTTTGGGAAACCGGCCCTGCCGCATTCATTTGAAAATAGACACTGGCATGCACCGGCTTGGTTTTGAATCCATGGATCTGGATGAAGCCCTTGCACTACTGAAGTCCCATCCGCAAGTTGAAGTAGCCACGATTTTTTCGCATCTCTCCGGCGCCGACGAAAAGACACATGATAACTTCACACGCGACCAGGCGGCAGCATTTCAGGCGAAAACTTCACAAGTTGAAACAGCACTTGGTTATCGTCCGGTTATGCACCTGCTCAATTCATCGGGTATTCTTCGTTTCCCGGACTATCAATTTGACATGGTGCGTCTGGGCATCGGCTTATACGGTGTTGATCCCACTGAAGAAGGTGGTGCTCACCTTCTGCCAGTCGCCACTTTAAAGACCATCGTTTCTCAAATCAAGCGGATCCCTGCCGGTCAGACTATTGGATATGGTCGCAAGGGCAAGGCAGAAAAGGATATGACGCTCGCCACCATCGCCATCGGATATGCAGATGGATTCAGCAGGGCTTTTAGTCAGGGCAAGGGCAAAGTACTTATACAGGGTAAGCTTGCTTCGGTAGTTGGCAATGTGTGCATGGACATGACGATGGTAGATGTCACCGGCCTGCCCGTGCGGGAAGGTGACGAGGCCATCGTGTTTGGTCCCGGGCTTCCCATTCATCAGGTAGCAGCATGGGGCAATACCATTCCCTATGAGATTCTCACCAATACCAGTGAGCGGGTGAAACGGGTCTTCGTTGCTGAGTCTATCTGACCCACTCAGTTGTACTTCACATAGTGTTCCCACTTTTCGATAACGCCAGCGAAATCTTCGGGCAATTCAGAATCGAACTGAACGTGTTTACCCGTTGAAGGGTGAATGAACCCCAAGGTTTTGGCGTGCAATGCCTGTCGGGGAAGCACCTTGAAGCAGTTGTCGACAAACTGCTTGTACTTGGTGAAGGTGGTGCCTTTCAATACCTGATCGCCACCATAGGTAGCATCATTAAACAAGGGATGGCCCAGGTGCTTCATGTGTGCCCTGATCTGGTGGGTGCGTCCCGTCTCCAGTTTGCATTCAATCAACGTAACGTAGCGCAGGTTCTTCAGTACGCGATAATGGGTAATGGCGCTGCGACCAAAGTCACCATCAGGGAAGGTTGTGGTAACGCGACGATCCTTCAGGCTTCGACCCACGGCCACATTGATGGTACCGGATTCATGTGCCAGTTCACCCCAAACCAACGCCCAATATGTTCTTTCAATACTATGGTCAAAAAACTGTTTGGCGAGCGATGTCATGGCCTTTTCGGTCTTGGCAATCACGAGGAGTCCGGAAGTGTCTTTGTCAATCCGGTGCACCAACCCAGGACGACCGTCGTTGCCCGGCATTTCGGGCAGTTGCTGGAAATGATACGTCAACGCATTAACGAGTGTGCCGCTCCAGTTCTGAAAGGCAGGATGAACAACCATGCCCGCCGGTTTATTCACCACCAGCAGCTCACTATCTTCATATACAATGTTAAGCGGAATGTTCTCGGGCTTAACATCTGTATCACGCGGAGGCTCCGGAAATGAAACCGTAATGACATCATCGGGTCGTATCTGATAGCTAGGTTTGGTAACTACCTCATTGACCTTAACAAACCCATCGTGAATGCCCTGCTGAATTTTTGTGCGGGTGACATTGGGAAGTCGGTCCATCAGGAATTTATCAATCCGAATCAGCTGCTGTCCACCATCCACGACTATGCGATGGTGTTCAAACAATTCATCGTCCTGCTCTTCGTCCTCTTCGTATTGATTTTTCACCCGCTAAAGGTAGCTAGAAGTGACCATGAAGCCACATCGCTATCAAAAGGAATGACTGACAATCACAATTCCGTGATACTGCCTACAAGCCCTTTGCTGATAAATTAGCTACATTTAGCGAGGTGCCATGTTGATTCCTAACCTATGAAGTTGCTGAGTATAATCCTGCTATGCACTTCCTCAGTATCTGCCCAGCAGACCCTGCGCGTGAACCCCGGCGAGATCTTTCAACTCACCGGCAAAACTTTTTTGCTGGACTCACTTATTCTCGGTGATAGCTCGCAACTCTTGCTGGATGACAATTTCGATCTTGCCCTGATCCGTTGCGATTATGCCTCTTTTAGAAAAGGGTGCGCCATCCTGGGGATTGGCAAGCCGGGTGGACAAGGACTTGTCGGAACCAACTCCAATAGCAGGGCTTACTCCGATGGCAGGCCTGGAACATCAGGGTTCGCCGGAATCAGCCTGATCTTCAATTTCAGGCATCTCCAGTTGGACGGGGACGTCATCATCAACCTCACCGGCGGTCCCGGTGGGGATGGAGGTGCAGGCGGAACGATCAACCGAATGCCGAGTACTACCAATCCGGCAGTTGGAACAACCTCACGGTATAGCTCCGGCGTTATTCCCCAACCAAACCAGACCCGCGACGTATCCTTTGGTGAACCCGGTGCGGGAGGTGCCGGTGGACGTGGTGGAAATCTTACACTCAGTTTTCCGGGTGAGTATACTCAGTTAATCAAGCAACACTTCATCATTATTAACCCTGGAGGCATTGGAGGAAGCGCCGCGAGCATGGATGTACCCATTGAAGGCCAGCAAACCGGAAGACCAGGTGCAAGGGGTCGAAAGGGAAAGGTGGTGATGATTCCACAACGCAGGTAGTATCTTGGACCCCATGAATCAATCGCTTCATCTCTGTTGTTTATGCCTTTGGCTGAGCAGTTGCGCATCTCAACCTGTAGGACCTCACTTTCTGGCGGGTGTCCAAACCGGCATAAACAAAAACCATGACCTGGAAGAAGTATCAGGCATTGCCGAAAGCATGGCGGTCCCAGGCCATCTCTGGGCCATTAACGACAGCGGGAATCCTGCAGAAATCTTTCTGCTGAATGAAAGTGGTGCCCGGACAGTGAAGAAATTTAAGCTTCAGCGGATTGATAACCGCGATTGGGAAGACATTGTATTGGTGAAAGATAGTCTTCGTAATTACCTCTATATTGGCGACATCGGCGATAACCTGGCACGGTATGATAATAAATATATCTACCGTGTGCCGGAACCTTCACTCAACGACAGCAGCGTCATCACCCAATTCGACACGCTTCAGGTAAAGCTTGAAGGGGAGAATCGCGATACCGAAGCCCTGCTGTTCGATCCACTCACTCGCAATCTCTATCTTGTTTCCAAGCGGGAGCAATCAGTCATTCTTTTTGAAATAAGGTATCCCTATTCCGGCAGTCCCATTGTTGCTCATCCGGTGGCCACCCTTCCGGTAAGCCGCATTACGGCCGGTTCCATTTCAACTGATGGCAAAGAAATATTGCTTAAGAACTACGAGCACATCTACTATTGGAGACGTGAGGATGATGAACCATTGGCGCAATTGCTCCAGCAAAAGCCAACAAAGCTTGCCTACACACCGGAGCTACAGGGAGAAGCCATTACCTGGGCGCATGATGGTTCCGGATTTTATACGTTGAGTGAAAATGGTCGGGGTGAACGCGCTCCGCTCTATTTCTACAAAAGAAAATAGTGCTATCGCTGGCGGTCCGCCAACTGCTCTGCAAATTGAATCAATCCCGCCGTCTTTGCTTCAGCGGATAATTGATGCAGGTCTGCAAATCCCAGATCAAAGTAACTTTTGATCTTCTTCTCCGTCACTTCCCGAACACCCAGTTTGTTGTATAATGCGGTAATCGCACTTACCTTTTTTCGGGGATCATACTTCTTGGCCGCCAACCAACGCTGTAGTTCTGCTTTGTCCTTTCCCTTTGCAGTTGTCAAGGCATGAATCAAAAGGAACGTCTTCTTGTTGGAGAGGATGTCACCACCCACCTGTTTGCCAAATTTCTTCTGGTCGCCGTAAACATCCAGCAGATCATCTTTCAGTTGAAAGCCGATTCCCAAATGGGTACCTGCCTGTCGCAGCAGGGCGCAGTCCCTATCCGGCGCCCCCGCCAGTACTGCACCGAATTCCAGGCTAAATCCCAATAAAACTGCCGTTTTCAGGCGAATCATTTCAATGTATTGCGCCTGGGTGACCTTCGCCTTGGATTCAAATTCCATGTCCCACTGCTGACCTTCACAAACGCCGGCAGCGCAGGCATTAAAAAGGGGCAGCACAGCTTTTAGCTGGTCGGCGGGCAAACCCAACAACATGTCATAAACCTTCACGAGCATCACATCGCCCGAAAGAATCGCTGTGTTGACATTCCACTTTTCGTGCACCGTTGCTTTGCCGCGGCGCAGCGGTGCTTTGTCCATAATGTCATCATGGAGTAACGTGAAATTGTGAAACGCCTCTACAGCTACGGCATATGGCACGATTCGCTCAGCGTCATTTCGGTACAACTGATAAGCCAGCAAGGTAAGCATCGGGCGAACCCGCTTCCCACCAAGGGCCATGATGTATCGAATCGGTTCATACAGTGAACGCGGTTGTTCACCAAACCGCTGGTGTTTAATCTCTTTTTCTATCCAGGAAAGTTCTGTTGTCATGCGTTATCGTCTGCGTCGGGTCTCCCGCTCTGCGGGGATAAAGGTACCATCACTTTCAAAGGCAAGATCCATGGTGCGGCGATCAACGTCGGTTTTCTTTACCCGCACCTCCACCTCGTCACCCAGTCGATAGATCTTTTTGCGGCGACTGCCAATCACGCGATAATTCTTCTCGTCAAATTCATAGAAGTCGTCTTTCATGTCGGCCAACCGAACCATGCCCTCGCATTTGGTTTCGATGATTTCCACAAAAATGCCAAAGTCGGTAACACCAGTAATAATGCCCTTGTATAATTTGTCTTCCGCCAGGCTCATGAACTCAACCTGCTTATACTTGATAGAGGCGCGCTCGGCATCGGCGGCCCGCTTTTCGCGCTCTGACGAATGAACACACTTGGCTTCATATTCGGTTTTGTTCACCGACTTGCCTTCATCGAGATAATGTTGCAGCAAGCGATGCACCATCATGTCCGGATAGCGTCGAATTGGTGAAGTGAAGTGGGTGTAGTGTTCAAACGCCAAACCAAAATGGCCTTTGGGTTCCGTGGTGTATTTTGCTTTGGCCATGGCCCGCACGGCCAAAGACTGCAGAACATTTTGCTCCGGTTTCCCTTCGATTTCGTCCATCAATTTGTTGAGCGAACGAGACACTGCCTGCTCCTCTGTATGCAACGTATGTCCAAACTGCTTGGCAAACACTGCGAAGTCTGAAACACGATCAGGATCCGGGAAGTCGTGGGTGCGATACACAAACGTGTTTTTGTCAGCGCCTTTCTTTTGTTTGTAAACAAATGAAGCCACCGCTTTGTTGGCGAGCAACATAAATTCTTCAATAAGCTTATGCGCATCCTTGCGGGTCTTTGGTACTACCGCCAGTGGTTTGCCTTTTTCATCCAGCTTGAACTTCACTTCGGTCGTCTCAAAATTGACAGCTCCCTTATCAAAACGCTCTTTCCTCAATTTCTTGGCCAGATCGTTCAAAATGGTCAATTCGCGCGCAAATTTGCCTTCTTTTGCTTCAAGCACTTCCTGGGCTTGCTCATAACTGAAACGATGGTCCGAGTGGATGACCGTTCGTCCAAACCACTCTTTGTGGATTTTGCCCCGGGCATCCATATCAAATACCGCAGCAAATGTCAACTTGGTCTCGTTAGGCCGCAGGGAACATAATCCATTCGACAATCGCTCGGGCAACATGGGAACTGTCCGGTCAACGAGGTATACGGAGGTAGCCCGGTCAAAGGCGTCGTCATCGAGGATGGTGCCCGGGGTCACGTAATGCGTTACATCCGCGATGTGTACACCAACTTCATAGTGGCCATTTTCCAGTTCGCGGAACGACAACGCATCATCAAAATCCTTGGCGTCTTCGGGATCAATGGTAAATGTCAGGATATCGCGAAAATCCCTGCGCTTCTTAATTTCTCCATCACCGATGGTGTCATTGATTTTTTCCGATGCATGCAGAACGGGTTCCGGAAAACGGAAGGGCAAATCAAACTCGGCCATGATAGAGTGAATCTCGGCTTCGTTCTCGCCGGTCTTTCCCAGGATCTCCACAATCTTTCCTTCCGGGCTGCGATCGCCGTCGCCCCACTTCGTTACTTCGATCAATACTTTGTCGTTGTTCTTGGCTTCGCCAACATTTTCCTGGTAGACGAAGAAGTCCTGATAGATTTTTCTGAAATCGGGTACTACAAAAGCGAAACGATTTGGGGCCATCTCCAGCCGGCCCACAAAGCGGGTTCGGTTTCTCTTAACGATTTCTGTCACCCGGCCTTCGGGTTTTTGACCCGACCTGCCACCAATGAGTTCAACCCGTACCGTATCACCATGCAGGGCCGTACCCAGGTCGCGGTCGCGAACATAAATATCCTGTTCACTACCGGTATTGATGTACGCAAATTTCGGATTCACATGATCCACTACACCTTCAATGGACTGAACCTTGCGGGTGGACTGATAACTTCCATCCGGGAGCTGCCGAATCTTACCGGCCTCCAGAAGTTCTTCGAGGATGCTGAACAGTTGCTGATTACCGGCTTTGTTCTTGGCGCCTACGCGCTGTGCGAGTTGGCGGAAGTCGTAGGACGCGCCGGGGGTAACATGAAAAAATGTGACTACCTGATTTCGTAAGGACTTTCCTCCTTCTTTCTCTTTCTTCTCTTTTCTTTCTTTAAACTTTTTCTTTGACATGATAATTTGGATGTAGCCCCTTCACGGGGCCGTGTGTTGAATAAGGTGTGGTGGTATCAGGGGTAAACCCTTAAGTCGCAAAAACAACTGCGCTACGGCGACCACATCGCCCACACAATATTCGGCTATTTTTTTGAGGTCTTGTGTTTTGTAGTAAACGGCATTTACCTGCGAGCCGTCGAGTTCGCCCTTGCTGGATGGAATTTCAAACAATGCGGCCAGCAAATCAAGGGACGTATAGTGCTTATAATCGCCGAATTTCCACATCTCCAGGGTATCCAGGTGCGGAATTTCCCAGGATTTCTTTCCCGCCAGATTAAAAGGTGGCGGCAACGGAATACCCTGCACCAACATGCGCCGACTGATGTACGGGAAGTCAAATTCCTTCCCATTGTGGGCACAAAGCCGGAGACCGGGATCCATTTTGTCGATAGCCGCTTTGAATTCTTCCAGAAGCGTTCTTTCCTGATGATGCGCAAAGTACTTGGTCTTTAAACAGCGTTCGCCGTTCTCGTTTTCGACCAGCTTGCCAATGGCTATTACAATGATCTTGCCGAACTCTGCATAAATACCGGCCCGTTCATGAAACAGATCGGCGTCTGTTAAGGTTGAATCACGCTGCCTGAAAAATCCGGCCTTACGCGCCCATTGGGCTTTGAATCTTTCATCGAGGTTGTCGTACCGATCAGTGATTGCCACCGTTTCGATATCAAGAAAAAGTACATTTCTGAATTCGTCCATCATGCAGTGAGGTAATTCAGCACGACCTGTGCAAATTCCTCGGGCTTCTCGGCCTGTACCCAATGACCTGTGTCCATCGTGGCAACCTGTGCCCTGGGGAAAATGGATAGGATGCGTGCTTCATCCCCATCGGCATAATAGTGGGACTTTTTTCCTTTAATGAAAAGGGCCGGCCCGTCATATTTTCCGGAGTAAAGCAGGTCGACACCCAAGGCCTCAATGTGCTCATCAATTGCCTTTAGGTTAATTCGCCACTCAAAACCACCTGAACCTTTGCGCGCCAGGTTTTTTAATAAGAATTGCCGAACATCGTTCTCTGGAACGAACCTGGCCAACTGCTTATCGGCTTCAGCTCTTCCATTCAATTGGTCCAATGGTATTGACTTCAGGCCTTCAAGAATTTTATCGTGGTGCACAGGATAGGCCTTGGGCACCATGTCTACCACAATCAGGTTTGACAACAACTGTGGATAATGAACGGCAAAATTCATGGCCGCCTTTCCTCCCATCGAGTGACCCAAAATAATCGGATCTTCGAGCTTGTGCTCCTGGATAAAGTCATGAAGGTCTTCTGTCAACAACCCATAGTTGAAATCATCACTCTGTGGGGACTGGCCATGGTTGCGCTGGTCGACGACAAAAACACTGAATCGGGCGGCAAATACTTTACTCAAGGAATACCAATTATCGGATGAGCCGAATAACCCGTGGAGAATAATTAAGGGACGCCCTTCTCCGGACTGGCGATAAAATAACTTCATGGTTCAAAGGTAAGCATCCTGCCCGTACGCGGGCTGATCTGTATATTTGGCCTTTTGATTATGCCTGCTTCACAACCTTTAACCGGAATTAGGGAAAATTCGTTCGCTGCACTGGCCAAAACATTTGGCACGCCCTTGTATATCTATGATGGCGATCGCATCATTAATCAGATTCAAAAGTTGCGAACGGCCTTTTCCCGCATGGACGTGAAGATCAAGTTTGCTGCAAAGGCCCTCACCAATATCTCCGTCCTTAAGCTTATGCGCCGTCAAGGTATTGGTGTTGATGTGGTGTCGATTCAGGAAGTGCAGATCGCACGACGAGCTGGATTCACACCGCAAGAAATCATGTTTACCCCCAGCGGTGTCGATCCTGAGGAAATCGCTGAAGCCGTTGCTATTGGTGTGAACATCAATCTGGACAACCTCTCCATCCTCGAAAAATTCGGCCAGCAATACGGGCCATCGTATCCTTGTGGTCTTCGGCTCAACCCGCACATCATGGCAGGTGGGAACCTTAAAATATCCACGGGTCACGCTCACTCCAAGTTTGGAATTTCCGTTCAACAGATCGGTGACATCCACCGGCTACGCGAGCAGTATAAGATTCAAATCCGAGGGCTACATATTCATACCGGTTCAGAAATTACCGAAACAGCGGTGTTTGCACAAATGGCCACCCTGCTGTTTGAACTCGCCGGGCAGTTTCCGGAACTCCAATTCCTGGACTTCGGTGGTGGATTTAAGGTTGCCTATAAAGCAGGCGACAAGGTGAGTGATATTAATGCAATTGGTGCAGCGTTGGCACCCATGTTTGATGCCTACCAGCAAAAGCACGGCCGCAAACTGGAGTTGTGGATTGAACCCGGCAAATACCTGGTGAGCGAGTGTGGCTATCTGCTCGTAAAAGTCAATGTGGTAAAGCATACACCCACCATCACATTCGCAGGAGTGAACAGCGGATTGAATCACCTGATCCGTCCGATGATGTATGATGCTTATCATGAGATTGTGAACGTATCCAATCCGGATGGTCATCTGAAAACTTATAACGTAGTTGGCAACATCTGTGAAACAGATACCCTTGGTGCCGACCGGTCCTTGCCGGAAGTTCGCGAAGGTGATTTATTGGTGTTGTGCAATGCCGGCGCCTATGGTTACTCGATGGCGTCGAACTACAATTCACGACTTCGGCCGGCCGAGGTGCTGGTGGTAGGCAGTGAGGCGAAACTGATTCGCGAACGGGATACCCTCGAAAAGATCCTGCAAGGTCAGATTGATATCTTCCCATGATGTATGATCTGCTGGTGGTGGGAGGAGGTGCTGCCGGCTTCTTTGGCGCACTGGAAGCTGCTTCCTGCAGCCCGCGTGCGAAAATCATTATCCTCGAAAAAACCAATCAACTACTGGCTAAGGTGAGGATATCGGGCGGCGGGCGTTGTAATGTGACGCATCACTGCTTTGAACCCACACCCCTCTCCCGACACTATCCGCGCGGGCAGCGGGAACTCAAACAACTCTTCCGAATATTCCAGGCTTCCGACACTGTGCGATGGTTTGAGCAACATGGGGTGTCTCTTAAGACAGAACCAGATGGGCGCATGTTTCCCGTCTCCAATTCATCGCAACAAATACTCGATTGCTTTCTCCGGGAGGCTGAACGGCGTAACATCGACATCAAACTCATGAGCGGGGTTGAAGAAGTAATGCATCAAGGTAAAAGCTTCAGTGTGCGCTGCAGCTCCGGAACCGTGTATGAAACAAGAAAGATTCTTGTCGCTCAGGGTGGACATGCGCGACCAGACGCTTACCTATGGATTCAAAAGCTTGGCCACCGCATCATTCCTCCCATTCCATCGCTCTTTACATTCAATGATCCATCGCGGGAGTTTACCGAGTTGATGGGCGTGGCGGTGCAGGATGCTATCGTGAAGATCACCGGCACCAAATTGGAAGCCCGTGGTCCTGTACTAATCACACATTGGGGATTGAGCGGGCCGGCGGTTATTCGCTTATCCGCGTGGGCAGCACAACATCTTCATGATGTTGGATATGAATTTCAGGTTATGGTAAACTGGGCCGGCGATCAGACGGAGACCTCTCTGCGCGAAACCTTTCAGGCACAAAGAGAGGGAAAGAAAAAAGTGATCACAAACCCATTGTTCGGATTGCCCCAGCGGCTATGGGAAAAGTTATGTGCAATGGCGGAAGTAAATTCATCGTTGAGTTGGCCCGAGATGCCCGCCAAGATTCAAAACCGGTTGATGGAATACATCATCCGGTGTCCATTTTCATTTCGAGGTAAGACGACGTTCAAAGAAGAGTTCGTCACCTGTGGTGGTGTGGATCTCGGTGAACTCAACCCGGCCACACTCGAGAGCAAACTCATCCCTGGTTTATATTTTGCCGGTGAAGTGCTCAACATTGACGGAGAGACCGGAGGCTTTAATTTTCAGGCAGCCTGGACCACCGCATTTGTGGCAGCCCGTGACCTGGCGGGTGCCAATAAAAAAGCCCTCGATTGAGGGCTTGTGGTGACGGAGGGAGTTGAACCCCCGACACAAGGATTTTCAGTCCTTTGCTCTACCAACTGAGCTACGTCACCGGGTATAAAAAGTCCGCTTTCAGCAGACGGGCCACAAAAGTAGATAAAATTAGAAATGGTGCAAATTATCAATGTTCACAAACCCCGATTGGCTCACATTTTCCGGATTTTGTTGGTTAATTTGAATCATTAACTCCTTTCCATGGCATTCGTCCCACAGTTACTCTTTTTCCTTGTTCTGGCCTTTGCCGCCTTCGTCATACGCAGGCGGGTGCTTCGGATCAGGGATAATATCCGCTTAGGCAAGGCTAATCCCGTGAATGATCGTAGCGGAGAAAGATGGAATAACGTGCTCCTTGTTGCCTTCGGGCAAAAGAAGATGTTCAAGAAGATGATCCCCGCGATACTTCACTTCTTTATTTATGCAGGGTTCCTCATTATCAACCTTGAAGTGCTTGAGTTTGTAATCGACGGCCTCGCTGGAACACACCGGATCTTCGCACCCTATCTGGGATCGATGTATAACCTGTTGATGAATTTCTTTGAGTTTCTTGCCCTGGCCGTACTGTTGGCCTGTGTGGTGTTTCTAATCCGCCGCAACGTGATAAAGGTGCCCCGGTTTCGTTCACCCGAACTTACTGGTTGGCCCCTGCTGGATGCCAATCTCATTCTGATCACTGAGATCGTCTTGATGTCAGCCATTTTCACGATGAATGCCTGCGATCAACTATTGCAGGCACAATCCGAGCACTACACCGCGACCGGTACCCTATTCTTCAGTTCATTTCTGATGCCTTTGTTTTCGAACCTGAGCCAGGATGCCCTTCATGTTATTGAAAGATCCGCCTGGTGGTTTCACATCCTGGGTATCCTGGGATTCGCCGTGTATGTTACCTATTCCAAACACCTCCACATCTTCATGGCATTTGTGAATACCTACTACGCCAGGCTGGAGCCTAAAGGTCAAATCAACAACATGCCGGTCGTAACCCGGGAAGTAAAATCCATGTTAGGCATTGCCCCAGCGGATGCTGCTCCTGCCGGTGAGCCGGGCCGGTTCGGCGCCAAAGACATCAATGACCTTACCTGGAATCAACTGGCAGCCGCCTATTCCTGTACTGAATGTGGTCGTTGCACCGCAGAATGCCCGGCGAACCTTACCGGAAAGAAATTGTCACCCCGCAAGATCATGATGGATGTCCGCGACCGCATGGAGGAAGTTGGCAACAGCATCGCCAAGGGTGGTAAAGGGCTACAGGATGGAAAATTTTTGCTCGACACCTATATAAGTCGTGAAGAAATCAACGCGTGCACCAGTTGCAATGCTTGTGTAGAGGCATGTCCTGTGCTGATCAATCCGCTGGATATTATTCTGGAGATGCGTCGATATGTGTCTATGGAGGAATCTGGTGCGCCCGCACAATGGAATGGCATGTTTCAGAATATTGAAACGAGTTTTGCGCCGTGGAAATTTCCGCCCAGCGATCGCTTCAAATGGGCCAACGAATAATCTGATTCCATGAAGAGTCTTTTCGAAACAGCAGGATTGCAGGAGGTCGTCGACCGGCTGAACCGCATTACACCAGAATCACCGCGTCAATGGGGTACGATGTCCGTCGACCAAATGCTGGCCCATTGCAACAGCGCGATGGATATGGCTTCCGGTATCATTCAGCCAAAGCGCGTATTCATTGGTAGAATCATCGGTCCATTGTTTCGGGCCAATTACTCCAACGAAAAGCCCTTTGGCCAGTCCAGCCCCACCAGTAATGAGTTGAAAGTGGAATCTGCCCGGGATTTCCATCGTGAAAAGGAGCAGTTGCGTATAAAAATCAGTCAGTTTGCTGCCGCTGGAGAGGCTGGCGTAACCAAACATCCCCATCCGTTCTTTGGCCCCTTAAGCCCACACGAGTGGGGCATTGGTATGTACAAACACCTTGATCATCACTTCCGTCAATTCGGAGCTTAATACTACTTCCATGAATGTATCCACACTGGCCGAAATGACCTCAAAAGGCGAATCACCCGAGATTGTTTTCTGGGTTGGTTGCGCCGGATCTTTTGACGACAGGGCAAAACGAGTGACCAAAGCTTTTGTAAAAATCCTTCAGGCCGTCGGAACGAAGTTTGCCGTACTCGGTCCAGAAGAGACCTGCACGGGTGATCCTGCAAGACGGGCCGGGAATGAGTTCCTTTTTCAGATGCAAGCCATGAGCAACATTACGGTGCTGAATGGTTATCAGGTAAAAAAGATAGTGACCACCTGCCCGCATTGTTTCAATACCCTGAAGAATGAATATCCGGAGCTGGGCGGAACCTACGAAGTAATCCACCATACAACGTTCATCAATGAACTGATCCGCGAGGGCAAAATCAAAATGACCGGCACTTCGGGATTTCAGGGTCGCAAGATTACATACCACGACTCCTGCTATCTCGGCAGGGCCAACAATATCTATGAGGCACCGCGCGAAGTATTAGAGGCCCTCGATGCCGACCTGGTGGAGATGAAGCGGTGCAAAACCAACGGGCTGTGCTGTGGCGCAGGCGGTGCGCAAATGTTTAAAGAACCAGAAAAAGGAAACAAAGACATCAATATCGAACGGGCCGAAGAAGCCATTAACACCGGAGCCTCCACCATTGCCGTGGCTTGTCCGTTCTGTATGACAATGATGAGCGACGGGGTCAAGAACAAAGAGAAGGAAGGACAAATCGTTGTCCGGGATTTGGCAGAATTGATTGTCGAACGACAGGGTCTTTGAGGATGAGGATGTTTAAAGCGTTGCTGTTCTTCGTGGCAGCCATGACAATAAGTTGCCAGCAGACAACCACGCGCACAGAGAAAATTCTGGATTTTCGTGGAATGATTGACCGGCAGGTCGACCGGCTCAGCAGTGAGCAGCGTCACCTGACCAAGGTGGCGGTCATGGATCAAAATCAATCGGATTCTACGTTCCTGCCAACCCGAAGCATTTGGGCCCGTGAATTGGAAATCTTCATGGAACTGGAGTTGGTCAACAAACCTGCCTATAAGAACGCCTATGCGTTACAGGATTCTATTGATGATCCTTCCAGCAACCTCTATATCCGTCAGTATGCAGCCCCGGGCGCACCGGTTCCCCTGATACGTCTCTTTTATCGGGACAAAGACCACCTGAAGCGGCTTGAAGCCACCATGCTGGAAACCAACTTACTCTACAGCACTGAGCGAAAACTCACGCTCGAATTCGACGAGGAGAACAAGCAGGCTGTGCTCAGCCAATACAGCATTGCCGGATTTGAGAAAATGGCCGGCAGCGATACCATCCGATTCAACATTCAGGGTCAGGTAAACTGATCAACGGGCGCGAGCGGGTTGAATCGACTACTTTTGCTGCATGGCAAGATATAAACCGGTCGACGACGGAGAAAAGAAACCCATTACCCCCAGCAGCCTGAAAAAGTTGCTCGGCATCTTCCGGTTTGTAATACCCTATCGTATCAACTTTATCATCGGATTAGTTGCCCTCGTGTTCACGAGTGCCACGGTGCTTACGTTTCCTTACCTCGCAGGCAAGTTATTGGATGTGGCATCAGGCAAAGGGGGATTTGTGCTTACCAGCATCAATCAGATTGCCCTGGCCCTCATGGGTATTTTGATGGCCCAGGGTGTCTTCTCTTTTGTAAGGGTATATACATTCTCCATCGTCAGCGAGCGCACCCTGGCAGACATTCGCTCGACTGTGTATGAGAAAATCATATGGCTGCCCATGACCTTCTTCGACCGCAGCCGCGTGGGTGAACTTCTTAGTCGGATTACCTCCGACGTCAGCACGCTACAAGACACTTTTACCATCACCCTGGCCGAACTGCTGCGACAGGTATTGGTGCTTACCATTGGCGTCACCATCATTTTCGTGCTTACGCCCAAGTTGGCCTTATTCATGATTCTTACTTTTCCATTGTTGGTAATCGGAGCCTTGTTCTTTGGAAAATTCATCCGCAAACTCTCCAAGAAGACACAGGATCAGTTGGCTGGCACCAACGTGATTGTTGAGGAAACCTTACAATCCATTGCCGTGGTAAAATCGTTCACCAACGAATTGTTTGAGGCTGCACGTTATAAGAAGTCATTGCGTGAAGTGGTAACCACGGCGATTCACACGGCCAAGTACCGGGGTTTGTTTATCTCCTTCACGATTCTCGCCCTTTTCGGCGGCATTGTCGGCGTGATCTGGTATGGAGGGTATCTCGTTCAATCAGGAGAGATGACTGTAGGTGAGTTGCTCTCTTTTGTGTTGTATACCACGTTTATCGGCGGATCCATCGCTGGTCTTGGAGACATCTACAGCCAGCTGCAGCGCTCGATCGGTGCATCCGAACGTATACTCGAAATTCTGTCGCATGTTGATGAACAGAATAACTCACACAGTTCACTAAAGCTTTCCGGCGCACTGGAATTTGAACAGGTAGAATTCTCATATCCCACGCGGGCTGATGTAACGGTTCTGAAGTCCATATCCTTTTCAGTAAGTCCGGGCGAAAAAGTTGCCCTTGTCGGGCCAAGTGGATCCGGAAAATCAACCATTATCAGTTTGCTTATGCGCTTCTACCCGTTGGGTACGGGCGTTATTCGCGCCGATGGAAAAGACATTAGCACCTATGGACTGTCGGCTTTCCGTGAAAACATCGGCATCGTTCCACAGGAAGTAATGCTTTTTGGAGGCACCATCCGGGAGAATATTGCTTATGGTAATCCTCACGCCACCCCTGCGGACATAGAACTGGCAGCGAGGCAGGCGAATGCGTTGGAATTCATTGAGGGTTTTCCGGAAAAGTTTGATACCCTGGTGGGCGATCGTGGCGTAAAGTTGTCAGGCGGTCAACGACAGCGCGTGGCCATTGCGCGGGCAATCCTGAAGAACCCATCCATTCTCATACTTGATGAGGCAACCAGTTCTCTCGATGCCCACTCCGAACAGCTCGTTCAGGATGCGCTGGAGAAACTGATGAAGAACCGAACCACACTCGTCATTGCACATCGGCTCAGCACCATTCGGGAGGCAGATCGTATTCTCGTTGTTAAGGACGGACGAATTGCCGAGTCTGGGCGGCACGAAGAGCTCATTAAAGTTGAAAATGGCATTTATCGTAACTTGGTCACCTTGCAATGGGAATCCAGGACATGAAGACATCCGATGACCAGATTTTGAAGGCATATCGCCTGCGCAGTACGGCAAGCCGGTCCGATATTCTCCGTTTGTTTGTTCAGCGTGGCTATGCGTTGTCCTATTCAGACATTGAGAAAGAAATATCCAGCACCTACGATCGAGTGACGGTCTATCGAACATTAAAAACATTTGTTGACAAGGGTGTAGTGCACAAAGTACTCGACAATGAAGGTGTCCTAAAGTATGCTTTGTGCAATGACCATTGCTCACATACCGAACACCACCACGAGCACACCCACTTTAAGTGCCTCCGCTGTGGGCATACCGAGTGCATCACCGATGCAAATATTCCGGCAGTGGTGCTGCCAAAGGGCTACCAGGCCAGGGAATTTAACCTGCTAATACAGGGAATTTGCCCAAAATGCGAATAATCAGGGTATTTTTTGGTTTCCTTTTGCCCGCCGAGGTGTATGAAAGAACGCTAAGTTTCAGGGTTTAATTATAATTCATAGCTTTGGAGTTTACGGGAGGTGATTATTGGCCCAATTGACCGGTAATCACTTTTTTTTAGGCTAAAGAGCGGTTAAAAAAAGGTGATGCTTCTTTTCTCGTTATTCGGTAACCAGATTAGTTCCGAGAGCTTGTTATTTGGCTTGTTCGGGGTAATTATTGTGGTATTCCTCCTGCTTGATCTCGGTGTTTTTCACAAAACAGCGCATAAGATCACAACCAAATCGGCCTTGATTCAGTCCGTCTTTTGGGTCATCATTTCCACGCTTTTCGGGTTTCTGGTCTATAAATCCGGGCCTTACGAAATCATTGAAGAAGGCGTTAAACAGGTGACTTCGGGCACGGACGCTTCGATTGAATATTTTTCCGCATACCTCACTGAGTACGCACTTTCAGTAGACAACATCTTTGTGATATTGCTCATCCTGAAGTACTTCAAGGTGAAAGAGGAGTATTATCACAAGACATTGTTTTGGGGTATTCTCGGTGCGGTTGTTTTCCGGGGTATTTTCATTTTTGTCGGAGCATTGCTGATCCACAAGTTCAAGTGGATCCTCTATGTATTTGGTGTGTTTCTGATCTATTCAGGTATTAAGATCTATTTCGAAGACAGCGACGAGAAGATCGATCCGGAGAAGAATCCAATCATGCGTTTTTGCCAAAAGTACCTGCCCATCAGCAATGATGATAAGAGTGGCTATTTCTGGGTGATCCAATCCGGCAAGTTTTTGTTCACGCCATTGTTTCTGGTGATTGTACTCATCGAAACCACGGATCTTATTTTCGCCGTTGACTCCATCCCGGCCGCTTTCGCCATCACACAGAATGAATTCCTGATTTATACCTCGAACATCTTTGCGGTACTTGGCCTTCGTGCCATGTTCTTCATGCTGGCGGGGATTATCGATAAATTCTATCTGCTCCAGAAAGGCCTTTCCATCATACTGTTCTTCATCGGCGCCAAGATGTTGCTGGAGATCTGGGATATTGAAATTCCCGTCATGATGTCCTTTGGGGTAATCATTGCTACACTTACCCTCTCTATAGTATTCTCTATTCTTGTTCCCAAGAAGGAAGAGCAATCAAAGGAACTCTAGTGATTCAGCGTGTCGCTGATAAAATTCTTTGGTAGTATTTGCATCAGAATCGGCAGCGTGAGAAACTGCTGAGGCAGTGAAATGATTACGAATGTCGGTATCGATTTAAGCATATCGATCAACAGCACGCGCAGTTTCTTCTTTTCATCATCACTCAATTCATGCGATTTGGCCCTGGTGAGCAGCGACATCAGTTCATCCGAGCCCTTGGCCTCATTCATCAACCGACTGCGGTGTTTGTCTGTAACCCTCGACATCCTCCTCATGAAGATTTCGGTAACCTCTTCATAGTTCTTCTTGTCCTGGAGGTACATCAGGTCATTCCAATGTTCAAGGACAAAACCCTCAATAGCCATCATGCTGTTTTCGAGATCATCTTCTGTAAAGCCAATCGTATCAGCGAGGCGCTTCAGGAAATCGAGTTCAAGTTGCTCGACCTTCTTGTCGGCCCAGATGGTCAGGATGGCCATTTCCAGAAAATACTTCTTCAGAATCCATGAATTGTTGGTTGGCAGGTTAATCTCCTCCACTGAAATTCCCCGCTCAAAAATTTCCTGGCACTCTGCTCGCTTCTCCGGAGAGAGATTAGCCGTTTGCAAAAAGTACTCCAGCAACTTTCGCTCTTCAAACTCTACTACATGGTTTGCATGCGCCGCGGCTGCCATGATGCGTACCAACGATGTGCGCAACTCCTCCCTTTCATATTTGAAGAAATCAGCTACAATCTTGTCCGCATTGGTGTGGATCCATTGACCAAAGATGAAAATATCGAGGAAGAGCAGGCTGTTATGGAAGAACTGTACCCAGAAATTTCCTTTGACGGTTCTGGCGTGCTCGATCCGGCGATCTAAAATCCGTTCGGCCAGTTCCAGGGATGTCTTTTTCCGGCCAAACAAGGTCTTGGTCGGTGTGGCCAGCTCGGGAAAGACATGTGCATAGAAGTTGGTGATGCTGTCCAGGGTCTTTAAAGTCACGGCCGACATTTCATCAGCCGACTTTATGGGCTTATCGTGAAAGAGCAGTGAACTGCTGATCAGGCTTTCGGCCAGTAGAATCTTCATCCTGTCCTTTTCATCCCATCCCGATGAGTCCGGATGATCAAATGTGTGGACCGGCTGACCATACATCAGGCCGGTGGGTTGAACGATTAGGTATAGTGAATGGTCGGGAAGCGATAGTTTCTCCCGCTGGATGGTTATATCCTGAAGTAATTCCTGCCTGAACTCAAGATATTCTTTTAACCAACCTTTTGACCCGGGATCCATTCGCCTATATCAAAGGCAGAAGAT
>JBGAMI010000029.1:0-48113 GCA_044223085.1 Cyclobacteriaceae bacterium | reverse complement strand
CATCTCCACACTTTCATGGGCAGTACCAAGTTCAGGACGCCGGGCTTAAAGCGATTTAGACAGGTTCTATCAACCACTCAACGGGGCAAACTCAGCATTCAACGGTAGCAATCACTTCATGGCATAACAATTACTTCTACGTCCCTGACAACGTGAGGAGTGATCACGCACTACTGCTTTTCCTCCACACCGGATCAGGCAACTAAAAAAAACAAACCATGAAAAACAAGACAGAATTACTCGGCAATTGGAAAGAAATCAAAGGCAAACTGAAACAGAAATATGCCATGCTCACAGATGACGATTTACTGCTGATAGACGGCAAGCAGGATGAACTGATGGGACGCCTTCAGGTCAAACTAGGAAAGAGTAAGGATGAGGTGCGTCAAATACTATCAGCGCTTTAGGCCAGCCGATTATACAAGAGGACTGTTCCATCATCGGAATAGTCCTCTTTTTATTTACTAAGGCCGGATAATACCTTCCAACATGGCCACCAGGGTCTTTGGTGTGAACCACTGCGGATTATGGTCAGCTTCCAATTGAAGTAGAGGCCAGCCTCGTTGCCTGGCCCGGTCAGCCTGTGAAGCAAAGCCATCATCTTTAGCTTCCTTGCCTTTCTCTACGGTGAGGATATAGGTAGTTGGGATTTTCAACCGCGCCGGATTGGTAAGTGTCACCGGATCAGTCAGCGTCTTCACGGGATGAGGCACATCTACGGGTGGAAGTTTGCCGGCCTTAACCCACCACGGGGCGATATAGCCATTAACTGCCCGTTGCTTCATTCCCTCTCCGGCAGCACCCAGGATACTGAAAAGGCTTTCCCCGTTGTCGGGAGCAAAAGCATCCAGATAAATCAGTTTTTTGATCCGGTTTGGAATACTGTCTGCGACACCGGTCACTACCATGCCACCATAGCTGTGGCCAACCAGTACGATATCATTCAGATCTTCATACAAGATGGTGTTTACAACATCCAGGATATGGGTCTTTAATCCTATCGCGGTTGATGCCAAATGGGCGCGTTCTCCCAGTCCAGTAAGGGTAGGTCGATAGACCAGGTATCCTTTCTCCGTAAGCAACGAATCTACCTTCCTGAATTGCCATGCACCACCCCAGGCACCATGCACGAAAACAACAATGGGCCTGTGTACGGATTCGGGTTGGGCGACTGCCGGAATAACAGATTGGAACAGCAAGACACACAGCACCAGTAAAATCAATCGCATTCTGCCCATCATAATTTCGTTTTTCAAATGAACAATAACCTAACCACCCCACTGACGATCAGTCCCAAATATAAGGCCGTTCGATACGGCAGGCGCGCAAGTTCGCCAATATCTGCCCCCCATGAACTGACTCATGATAAGCTGCCCGGAGCAAGTAGTCACCCAACTTCCGACTCTTTGTCTTGCCTCTGCCTGCAATCTCGATCGTTTCAAGTTCAGCATTTGAAAATCCCTGCACCAGGTTGAGAAATTCGGTCCGGTAAGGTGAGGCAAATGCCAGCTCATCAGCCACGTTTTTAAAGGGTCTCCCTGCCCATGGGGAAACGTAATCGGCCACCGGCCCGCGGTTCAGTATCCTTCCATGAAAAAGTCGCTCACATTCCAACACGTGCCGGATCACCTCAATAAAACTCTCCGCTTCGGGATCCGGCTTCCAGGGATACCATTGTTCTGGTACAGCCTGCCAGATCATAATGCTGCGACGACGCACCTCCTGAAAATTCAGTAATAATAGTTCTGTAGTAATCATATGGTCCGGATATACACGAATACTAGCTGCCAGCGAAAGGCGTACCAAAAATTCCCACGGCTAACTCAATCCAAACAAGCATCAGGGCCATCAGGATTATGGCAACCACTGCCATCCTTTTACCCTTTGATCTTATTTTGCGAAGCGCAAGATCTGCGAGGAGCGCGGCACCAAAGAGAAGAACACCAGCCACCAGAAAATCACCGGGGCTCCAGTTCACTTCTGATGTAAACTGCATCGCGACGACTGGAACCAACAGCACAGTCAGGGTTGCAGCAAAAAGCAGGACAATTCGTTTAGTCGCCTCATTCATGTCTTATTGGTTGTCTTCCCACAAATCTTTCAACGCCCGTCAGAAACCCGATCGCGCGCTGAATATTCTTTTGCAGTGCGGCTGTCGTCTTCAGGTTGGCCAAATATCTGACTATTTCATTTCTTCTGGATGCCGGAAGGCGGTAGAAAACTGCCTGTGCATTTTTATTTTCTTTTAACGCCTTCAAAAAATCCATGGGTGGCTTGATGACCCGGGGCCTGGGGTCATGATTGATGGTGACCGCAATCGTTTCACCTACGTGCTGAGGTGATTTTGACAACATGGCGGTATTGACATAAAGTCGCCACTCGCCGCGGTACCTGACCAGCGTCTGCCGGTATGGCTTTCCATTAATGGTACCCTGCACGGGAATAGGGCCTTTATCTTTGCCCGCCTTCAGGAATATCCGCTGAAGGTGTTTCGTGGGAACAAATACGAAGGGGTTTACGCCAATGATCTCCAGCCGTGTCCTGAATACAGGCTCTGATGATGACCTAAATAGTGTTGGTTTTTTCATGATTGTCTCAGGCACATCAGCACCCTTGCACCTTATTCACCAATATTCCCGGTCCGGACTTTTCCCGCCCGTTTGTACCGCACGATCATCACACCATTTGGTGTTATCAGGCTCTTGGTCGGTTTGAACGCAGCGGCTACTCCGTCACCAAACAGCTTCTTTCCTTTGCCCAAAATCAACGGATGAATCTTCAACCATAACTCGTCAACAAGATCATGCTTTAACAGCAGCGGCACCAACTCACTGCTGCCCCACACCTGAATGGGGCGACCCTTCATTCTTTTGAGTTTCCTGATGTCACTAACCTGCCTGAGGAAAACTGAATTCTTCCATGTTGATTTCGTTATCGTCTTGGACAGAACGTATTTTGTTCCTTCGTTGATGCCCGGCCAGAATTCGGCATGTTGTGGCCAGTACTTTTCCCAGAGTTTAAAGGTTTTTCGACCCAGGAGGTAATCTGAAGGCTGTAGTTCTTCCGCTACAATGGTATTATAGACCTTGTCTCCATAAGGAGCTACCCAGCCGCCGTACTTAAATCCACCGGATGGATCTTCCCGTCGGCCGCCCGGGGCTTGCATAACACCATCGAGCGAGATCATGGACAATACAATTATCTTTCTCATGGTAGATGGGGAAGCTACTCCTTCTTACCCTTGAATGTAGCGTAAATAGCCATGGCATGCCCGTGACCCAGATGAAAATTCGCCTTCAACCAATTGCTGATCTCGGTCGCCTTGACCTTGGGATTGAGTTTTCCATCCACAATGAATCCTTTCTTAATTGCGAGCTTCTTAAAGTCGGCTGGCGACATTCCGGTTTTCGCCTGAATGTTATCGATGTATGCCTGAAATGACATTATTTCTCATCGTTTAGTTGGTGAAAGGCCCTGTAGGATGCCACCAGTACTGCAAGCACGATCAGGGGAAAGAAGGACTGAAAATCCATACCATCAACCACAAAATGGCTTACGCTGGCAAACAAGAAATTGAATGTAAATCCGGCATATGCCCATTCCTTTATCCGGCCAGGGACCTGAGGTATCATCAGCGATAATGTGCCGAGGATCTTGAAAACCACCAACGCGTTGCCAAAGTACTCCGGATAGCCCAGGTGGCGGATTCCTTCCTTGGCCAGTTCAGTCTGGGATGTTAAGGCAGGCATCACACCCTCGAATAGAAAAATAAGCGTAGTGCTTACCCAAAAAATGATCTTCTGATTTTTCATACATGTGTTTTTATGTAGACGGACTTGATCTCTCAAAACTACACCCTGCCCGCGAGATTCCAGTAACCCAATTTAGCGTAGACAAAAACGTCCAGGGAAACTGAAATAACCATGTAGTGCCTCATATCTGTTGTCCCTTTGCTGTGACCACAACATACTTCTCCGGATTCATAGGGTACTTGTTCTTGTATCCATCAGGCCATTGCAAACAGAACATGGCCCATTCTGGTGCATAAACCACCTGACAAATAACCATTTCTCCTTTGTGATAAAATTGAACGAAGTCACCCTCTCGGATTGCCGTGCCGTTCATATCCGTCATCCCGGTAAATTGTCCTTTGAATAGTTCGAACGGTCTTTCCATGTCGGCCATTTCAGTATCCTTCGAATGAACTCAGTCTTCGAGTCCCTTGCCCTTTAAAATGAAGGGCACATATTTTTCAACGCGCGCTTCCCGGGTTTTCGATTGTTTGGCTGAAGAGAAATACAGCAAATAACCCCGCTGGCGCCCGGGAGTCAACGCGTAAAATGCTTTTTTCAAATCAGGCATGGCATTTAGCAGCGCACGGAACTCTTTGGGCATCTCGAACTCCGAGGTCTTTTTTAATTTCACTTTCAGTCCTGCCTTGTCGATGGCAATCGCCTCTTTGAGCAAAGCGGCAATAACAGACTTGCTCTTTCTGATCTCCTCCACGCTCGCAAATCGCAATTGGCGTTGGGCCTGCACATTTTTGGTCTGCTGAATCAGTTTCTTCTTAGGATCCTTCAGCAATGCACCCTGCATAAACAACAGCGCGCAATAATCCTTGAAGCCATGGATCAACACAATATTGTTCGAACACCGGGTGTAGCAGGGACAGCCCCACTTCAATTCTTCCTGCAGGCCCGTAGCCAGGACCAGACTCCGCAATTCCTCGTACGCCTCCTGCCATTTGGTCTCTTTCGCAAAGAACCAATCTACTTTTGGATTCATAACCTTGTCCATTATAAATGATAAAGCTTATATAGCCGTCTTCACAACTAAAGTAAGAAAACACCAGATTTATTTGATGATCGCCGACAAGTGACTTACCGTTTATAAGCAATGAAGTCCGTCACCGGAGGGGTAATACCGACTTGCCGCAACTCAAGGGCAATCTGACCGCGGTGGTAGGTAGTGTGATTCACGACGTGGAACAAAATGTCTTTCACCGTATTCTTGTACGAGTTGCCTTGTGTGTTGGTATATGCCACCACCGTTGACAGGTCCACGCTATCAAGAATATGCAATGTCTGGTCAAAGTTATCCCGGCTGATATCCCTCAATTTTGCTACCGGTAAAATCTCCCACACACCATAGAGGGCTTTGTGAGAATTGATTCTGGACACCCAGATATGGTGCGCATTCACCATATGGCTGAACAACCGAACCGCCTTGTCGGTGTTGGCCTCCCGGTTCGCCAAGAGGATATCCGCAATCGTCTGGTTGTGGTGATAACTAAATTCATAAAGCTCCTTAAGGAAATTTCTGATAGAATCCATATGAAGAAGGGTTTATTGTCCGTGGCTATTGCCTGTAAACGGATTATCAAACCGGTTGGTTTATGAATTCACCTAAACAACTTTCATCGTTTATTTTTCGGAGGCAAAATATAAGTCCGCATGGCGGGCGCACGCCGGATTGAAAGCAGCAGAACACCGCGGACAGGTATTTCCGGATGTTTTGTATTCGCGGATGGTTAGTTCATAGCCACATACCCCGCACAGAATTGCTTTTGTATCCCATTCGCGAACTGGCCATGTTATCGCCGGATGACCCGCATGCTCCTCATGACAGGCATGGCAAGGGTAGTACTTGTCACAGCACTTGAATTTAATAGCGATAACATCCAACGCTGAATGCCAGTGCACGCACCTGGTTTGATGGTCCAGGGTATGGCCGTAGACAGCCATACCGTTTATTTGAATGATCTTCTCCATGACAATGGTCAAAGGTAGGCAGACATGCTGTGGAAGAAAAAGCCAATGGACTTTGCAGGACTGCAGCCCAAACAAAATGATCCGGGAATCCATTAACTTTCCATGTTGCTTACTGTCTGCCATGGTCAACTTTATTGAAAGCGTCTTAAAATACCCGGATTATTCGCGTCAATTTAATTGTGGCGACAGCCTGATCACGGTATTTAACTGTCCGCTGGAGGCACGGTTGATGAAAAACCGCTTTACCAGTCTATGGAGTCAGAACAACTACGTATTCTATGTGATTGATGGAAGAAAAGTCTGGCATACCGCGCACGGCTCCTATGACCTGAAGAAAGGAAGTTGTGTTTTTGTGCAAAAAGGTGCCAGTATCATCGAACAGTTCTTCGACATCGGCTTTTGCCTCGTCTGTTTTTTCATTCCGGACAACTTCATTTGCGAGACCCTGAAGTCCAGGTCGGTACCCATCCCCAACAAAAAGCAAGATTACGGAACGATCATGCACCTGCATGCCAGCGACACCCTGGAGGCTTTCTTCCTGTCCATGTCTTCGTATTTTGCCAACACCAAGGAGCCCGACAAAGGATTGTTGGAGCTAAAGTTCCGCGAGTTAATACTCACCCTGGCTGACGACCCGCGGAATGCCGAACTCCTCGCCTATTTCTGTTCACTGTTGAAGGAGCCCCAATCCGTTTCCTTGAAGCGCGTCATGGAAGACAATTATTGCTTCAACCTCACCCTCGAGCAATATGCCACGCTCTGCAACCGCAGTTTGTCTGCTTTCAAACGGGATTTTCAAAAGGTCATGCATACCTCACCCGGGAAGTGGTTGCTGGAAAAACGACTGAATCACGCATTGCAATTATTGTCCAACAAGGACAAGCATGTGAATGAAGTGGCTTTTGAAAGCGGATTTGAAAATGCCTCCCACTTCACAAGAGCATTCAAGGAGCGGTACCAGGCAACACCTTCGGCCGTCAGAAAAAGGCTTTCATCCTGACCTTCCAGGTATATATTTTGGGCCTCCTGGAAAAGTCCGGCGAAAGCCCGATTCATAAATTTGGTTTCCGGATACACGGTGTATCTGAATTCAGAAACCAAATTCATCAAACCAATGACAATGAATCCAAACAAAGCACTGTGGGAAAAAGGCGACTTCTGCCAGATCGCATCAACGATGCGCGAGAGCGGCGCAGCGCTGGTCTCCAGACTTGGAAATCTTAACGGCCTGGACGTACTCGATCTCGGCTGTGGCGATGGCACTACGGCCATACCGGAAGCCAAACAAGGCGCCCGTGTTCTTGGGGTTGATATCGCCAGTAATCTGGTAGCAGCAGGTAACCGGAGGGCAAAAGCAGAAGGACTCTCCAACTGCACCTTCGTGGAAGGCGATGCTTGCCAATTGACTGGACTTAACGATCAGCGCTTCGACCTCGTGGTAAGTATCTTCGGCGCGATGTTCGCACCCAAGCCTATGGATGTGGCCCGGGAGATGGTACGCGTCACCCGAAAAGGCGGGCGCGTCGTTATGGGCAATTGGATCCCGGGCGACCCGACCATGGTGGCACAAATACTGAAGATCAGTTCAGCTTACACGCCGCCGCCACCGGAAGGATTTGTAAGCCCGATGTTGTGGGGTGTAGAAGCCAACGTGGTTGAGCGCTTTGTAAATGCCGGCATTGCGAAGGAGAACATATCATTCAGCCGTGAGACCTTCACCTTTCAAGCGCCATATTCCACTGCTGAATTCGTTGATCACTTCAGAAAATACTATGGTCCTACCATGAATGCATTTGAAGCTGCCGAGAAGAATGGAAAGGCGGGAGATCTTCAGCGCGAGTTAGAGGCCATGGTGAGCGGTCAGAACAAGAGCACAGACAAATCAAAGACCCTGGTCCCGGCAACTTTCCTGCAAGTCACGGTATCCTGTTGATCAAACGATAGAAGATTCATCTTTAAAAGAGCAGTCGGATTCCGGCTGCTTTTTTCTTTTGCTGTCATAGCAACCCCGCTTGAAGTCGATTCACTAACATCTCCCGCTACTAACATCCAATTGGTAGCGAAGAGATTCAGCCATAATCGCCCAAACAAAAAAGCCCTGAGATGTCTCTCAAGGCTTTTGTTCTTCGTTGGTGAGCCTGCAGGGATTCAAACCCCGACTCTTCTGATCCGTAGTCAGATGCTTTATTCAGTTAAGCTACAGGCCCTTTCCGGGGTAAAACCCCTAAAACGGAGCGCAAATTTAAAAGATAAATTGTCTCCGCAAAAAGGGTGGTTTTGCCCCTCGTGCAAAAAGGCTATTTTTGAGGCTCTAAATTTCAAAAAAGGTATGGTTCTACGTGCAGTGGTGTTGCTGGTTTGCCTGATATCGGGATTCACAGGGTTCGCACAGGAAACTGAAGCTAAGAAAACAACCCGACCAGATATTCCAGGCAACTTCCTCGTCGAACTGGGTCTTAACCTCAAAAACGGGGTCGTTCCCCCTAATTTTCAAAAAGGCTTCTGGGGCTCCCGCACCATCAACTTCTACTACCAATACCCCATACGCATCCGCAAGTCAAACTTCAGCTTTGTGCCCGGCATCGGCCTGAGCCTTGAGCGCTGGAAGTTCACCAACAACTATACGCTGCCCAACCGCCCGGAAGCGGATGGTTCTTTTCCACTCGTGCTGGCTTCAACCATTTATCCAGGCACGATCAAGCGATCACAACTCGTCAACAACTACCTCGAGATGCCCATTGAATTCCGCTACGACAGCAAACCGGAAGACATGGCACGTAGCCTCAGTGTAGTAGTCGGCGGACGTGTCGGCGTGCTCTATGACTCGTTCACCAAGGTGGATTACACCGTGGACGGTGACAATAAAAGCATGAAAGACAAACAATGGCACGGACTGAACCAAATCCGCTACGGCCTCTATGGCCGGTTCGGCATCAGCGGGTTCAGCGTGTTTATGTATTACAACCTCTCACCGATGTTCCAGACCAACAAAGGCCCGGACTACTCTGACATGAATTCGGTGACGATGGGTATCTCCATCAACGGTTTCTGATTCTTACGCTCCTTTAAAAGCGGGTTTCCTTTTTTCGAGGAAGGCCTGAACACCCTCGTGGTGGTCATGGGTGCTGCCTGCAATCTCCTGGCAGTAGGCTTCGTAATCAAGCATGGTGTCCAGATCAGCGGTCACCGCTTTGTTCAGCATCTTCTTGATCATACCAATTGCCTTGGTGGGTGCCACTGCAAAGTAATCGGTATACCCTTTGACAGCCGCATCGAGTTGATCCGCAGGAACTACCTTGTTTACAAGACCCATGGCAAGGGCTTCAGAAGCTTTCACCTTGTTGCCCATGGCACACAGTTCAAATGCCTTGGCAATACCAACCAACCGCGGGAGGAAATAGGATGAACCGGAATCCGGCACCAGGCCGATGTTAACAAACACTTCAATGAGCGTTGCTTCTTCTGACGCCACAATGATGTCGCAGGCAAGGGCCATCGAACATCCCGCTCCAGCTCCTACTCCATTCAACCGGCATACAATGGGTTTAGGCAACGAACGCATGGCGCGGATAATCGGATTGTATCGCTTGTGCAGGGACTGCATAAACGAACGGTTTTTCTCAGCCGAGGCGGCCTTCAGATCCTGCCCCGAGCAGAATGCCTTGCCTGCACCGGTGAGTACCACTGCACGAACGGCCTGATCTTTGGCTACTGCCTTCCATGCATCCTGGAGTTCGTAGGTGATTTCATCGTTCAGTGCGTTATACACTTCCGGACGATTGAGGGTGATGGTAGCTACACCGCTCTGTACCTCGTAGGATATGAATTGATACGCCATAAGTTATGCTGTTAGAACAGTAAGATCATTCCAAAGAATCCAATTGAAAAGCCGGCGACGGCACCGGTCATGACTTCCCGCAAGGTGTGCACCTGAAGATACAATCGCGCCGACATGGTGAGTCCGGCCAACACCATCATTACTACGGTAGGCAGCATCAGCGAACCCATCGGCTCAACTTTATTGAGCGGCAAGAGCAAACCTACACATCCGGCCATTGCCAGGCTGTGGATGCTGATCTTCTGAAACAGGGTAACAACGGTGCCCGCCATTACCATGGCCGTGACCAGTATCATCACTTTGTTGAAGTTCAGGTTGGTTCGAAGTTTATAAAAAAACATATACGTCACGACGGCATAAATCAGGGTGATCAGCAAAAACGGCAGCACCCGTTCCGAGCGATCTTCCATGTGCCATGACTTCAGGCTGCCCACACTCTTGAGCATGGCCAGATTCGCCACCGGTAAAATACAGGTCATCACAAACACAAAACCCGCGAACCGCAGCAAAGCCGATGGTTGTATGGAGTAGAAACGAGGCATGAAAAATCCCAGGAGCATCACCAGGTAGGTGCACAGTAACAAGGGATGAAACAGGTAAGACACAGCCTGTGCACCGGCGCGCAGCGCTTCGTTGGGCTTCTCGGGAACAGGTTCCATCAAAGTTCTTTTCTGAGTCGGGCCACAGGAATATTCAACTGTTCACGGTATTTCGCCACCGTACGCCGTGCGATATTATATCCTTTCTGATTGAGTATCTCTTCGATCTTTTCGTCGGAATAGGGCTTGTTCTTCTCTTCTCCATCAATGAGTTCTTTGATGATGGTCTTCACCTCCCGGCTGCTTACCTCCTCACCGGAATCAGTGCTGATGCCTTCAGAAAAAAAGTACTTCAGGGGAAAAATTCCGAAGTCGGTCTGGATGCTCTTGCTGCTGGCCACCCGGCTGACGGTGGAGATGTCCATGTTAATCCGTTCTGCGATGTCTTTGAGGATCATCGGGTGTAGCTTGGTTTCATCCCCTTCCAGGAAGTAGTCATATTGAAAGTCGATGATAGCCTGCATCGTGCGCATCAGCGTGTGCTGACGTTGTTTGATGGCATCGATAAACCATTTCGCGGAGTCCAGCTTCTGCTTCACAAAGGTCACGGCCTCTTTCATCTTCTTGTCCTTCTTGTCGCTCTTGTCGTAGGCCTTGAACATATCAGCGTAAGAGCGACTGATGCGAAGTTCCGGGGCGTTGCGTGAATTCAAGGAGAGATCCAGCTTGCCGTTGGTGTTGGTGAGGATAAAATCAGGTATGACATACTGATTCTTGACCATCCCCGAAGTCACCTCGCCGCCGGGTTTTGGATTGAGCTTGACGATCAGTTCAATGGCGTCCTTGATATAGTCCTCGTCGTCAAGATCCAGTTTTTTGAGGATCTTCGGGAAGTGCTTCCGGGTGAATTCTTCGTAACACTCTTTGATGATCCGTTTAGCCACGATGACATCCACATCCTGTCCGTCGTCCATCCGCTCGAGCTGGAGCAGCAGACATTCCTGCAGGTTGCGTGCGCCGATTCCGCCCGGGTCGAAAGCCTGAATCTTTTTCAGGATGCCTTCCACCTCAGCAAGGTTGGTTTCTATGTTTTGTGAAAAAGCCAGGTCATTGACGATAGCATCGAGGTCACGCCGGATGTAGCCATCGCTCTCGATGCTGCCCACCAATTGTTTGCCGATGGCGAGCTGTCGGTCATCCAGTCCCAGGAAGCCCAGCTGTGAAAGCAGGCTCTCGTGCAGGGAGGTACCCATGGGAATCGGCAACTCATGGTCTTCATCATCTTCGTTTTCGCGCTGCGACTTAAATGTGGCGTAGTCGTCGTCTTCCAGGTAGTCTTTGATGTCTACTTCCCCTTCTGGTGTGGTTTCCGTTTCCGGGGTATCCGGTGCATCTCCTTCTGTTTCTGAATCTGGCGTTTCAGGCGTTTCGTCGATCTCTTCCTGTGGACCTTCTTCCAGGGCCGGATTGATTTCCATTTCCTCTTCGATACGATTCTCCAGTTCGGCTGTCGGCACCTGCAACAGCTTGATAAATTGTATCTGCTGGGGGCTCAGTTTTTGCTGAAGATTCTGACTTAGTCCTAAACGCTGCATGTATCGGGTGCTCAACTTCAAAATTACAATTTAAGGCAGGCAGTTGAAAGGGGTTTGGCAACGATTGTGCCAGCATTTGGTTATCACCAAAGACGGAGCTTCATTTTGCAATGCAAGCCAAAATCGCGTTTTTTGCAACCCGTTTACCATTGATTATGAAGCGCACGAAGATTAAAGACCTGCTGGCTACCACGCCATCCGGGCAAACCGTAGTTGTCCAGGGTTGGGTCCGCACGTTCCGCAACAACCAATTCATCGCGATCAACGATGGATCGACCATACACAACCTGCAGGCTGTTGCCGCGCTTAACTCCATTCCAGAAGAAACGCTTAAAAGAGTGACCACCGGCGCCTGTATTTCGGTTACCGGAGAATTGATCCCGTCACCTGCCAAAGGCCAGGTCGTGGAAGTGAAAGTGGCCTCGTTGGAAATCCTGGGTGACAGCGACGCGGAGAAGTTTCCGCTTCAGCCCAAAAAACACTCACTGGAATTTCTGCGCGAGATTGCCCACCTGCGTTCACGGACAAATACATTTGGCGCCGTGATGCGCGTGCGTCATGCGATGGCATTTGCCGTACATAAGTTTTTCAACGACCGTGGATTCTTCTACATCCACACGCCGATCATCACCGGTTCTGATGCTGAAGGTGCGGGTGCCATGTTCCGCGTAAGTACCCTTGATCCCAACAAGCCACCACGTGATGAGCATGGTCATATTAACTACAAAGAAGATTTCTTTGGTCGCGAAACGAACCTCACCGTATCCGGACAATTGGAGGTAGAGACGTATGCGTTGGCTTTGTCTGAGACCTATACGTTTGGCCCCACCTTTCGCGCTGAAAACTCAAATACAACCCGTCACCTCGCTGAGTTCTGGATGATCGAACCGGAGATGGCGTTCTATGACATCAACGACAATATGAAGCTTGCGCAGGATTTCCTGCAATACCTCATGAAGTATGCATTGGAAAACTGCAAGGATGATCTCGAGTTTCTGGACAAAAGAGCAGCAGAAGAGGAAGCCGCCAAACCCCAGGACCAGCGCAGCGAACTCGGCCTCATCGACCGGTTGAAATTTGTCGTGGACAATGATTTTCAGCGACTGACCTATACGGAAGCCATTGACATCCTGAAGAATTCTAACCCGAACAAGAAGAAGAAGTTTCAGTACCTCATCGACCAATGGGGCGTCGACCTGCAGAGTGAGCATGAGCGCTACCTGGTTGAGAAACACTTCAAGAAGCCGGTGATCCTGTACAACTACCCTTCCGGCATCAAGGCATTCTACATGCGACAGAATGAAGATGGGAAAACTGTAGCCGCAATGGATGTGTTATTCCCTGGCATTGGAGAAATCATTGGTGGATCGCAGCGAGAAGAGCGCTATGACAACCTCGTGAAGCGTATCAACGAGCTGAATCTGCCTGAAAAAGAATTGTGGTGGTACCTCGAGCTTCGCAAATACGGCTCCGCACCACACAGCGGTTTTGGTTTGGGCTTCGAACGCCTGATTCTCTTTGTCACTGGCATGACCAACATCCGCGATGTAATTCCATTCCCGCGGTTTCCGGGTAATGCCGAATTCTAGGCATAAAAAAATGACGGAGCCTGAGTGCTCCGTCATTCATTTTAATTCTTCTGTGATCAGGCTTCCCTATCCGCGTACCATTTGATATTTCGGGAGGCGTACATGATGCCCGCCACCACCAGGAACAACCCCAGGCTGCCCAACAACAGGGAGTAATCCTGCATTTGGATGATAACGAAGACAAACGCATAGAAGAACGTCATCAACCCGCCATACAGCATGGTCATCTGTCGGTTTCTGAAAAAGGTAGAGGCGTACGCTGCAATCAAGCCAATGGTAGCTACTGAAGCGAGTAGATAGGCGGTAACATAACCCAGTTGTTCTGACAACGAAAGTAACAGCGTATAGTAGATGATCAGCGCGGCACCCACCAGGATATACTGGAAAGGATGTATCCGGATTTTCTTCATCACTTCCACCATAAACAGAGCTAAGAAGGAAAGAATCACGATCAGTACGCCGTACTTGGCAGTGCGCATGCTCTTCTGGTATTGGTCTACCGGCATCAGCAGACGAACACCGAAGTTAGAACCCGCCAGGGATTTGTTCTTACCCGACCACTGTTGAGAAAAAGGTCGGTTGAAATGAAGAATTTTCCAGTTGGCGTCAAACGATATTTCGGTAAGCGTTCGTTGCTCGGGCAGGAACTCGCCATCAAAACTCGGGTCAGCCCAGGGTCCCTTCAGGTGCATTTGGGTGTTCTTTCCTAGGGGCACGGTAAACAATTGCGTGCTACCCTTGAGAGATAACTTCCAGGCAACAGCAGGCTGAAAGTCTTCGGCGGATTTCCAACCCAACCGGCAAATGATTCCATTGGAGACGATCGGCGAATTTTCATCATTAAGGTCTGCTCGCCGGGGGGTACCATCGAACACCACACCCAGATCGTTGGTGGGCTCGGTACCTAAGGCTTTGCCACCCATCAACAATTCCGGTGTCTCGTTGATGCCCCGCAGGTCGCTGATCCCAAACAGCAAACGCGCCTCTTTCCAGATCACTTGTTCCGGCTGGATTTGCAGGGCACTGAAATCCGGCTGGGAAAAAGTTGCCTTTGAGTCAAGTATTGATTCATACACGACGGCATCAAACAATCCCCGGCTGCGCACCTGGGGTTTGATCGTGCCGTCAGTATTGAGTTCCTCCGGCAGGAAGAAGGCATAGTCTTTTACTTTGGTTACTTCCGTTACGCCATTGCCTTTGTTCACCACCTGATCCCGGAGGTAGGGTATGCAGAGGATAGGACCTGCCACCAGCTGTGGTCCGGACCACTTCTCAGAAACTTCATCAATCACTTCCATGGCACGCAACTGCCGCTCCTGCATCAGGTCGGTAATCCAGGAAGACGGAATGAGCAGGATCAGTACGAGGAATCCAATGGAGGCGAGTTTGATGGTGACAGACTCCCTGAACCAGTTGTTGACGCGGTCAATGATATTTTGATTTTCCATAAGGTATTGTTGTTAGTATTAAATCGAAGTGATGTCAGCGTTTTTGCTGACGGATGAGTTCGGCCATGGCATTGAGGTGCCTGGTCAAAGCTGAGCGACCCTTTTCAGTGATCTTATAGCGCGTATTGGGTTTCCGGTCGATAAACGATTTAACCACTGCCAGGTATTTTTCGCGCTCGAGGTGCTTGAGGTGTGTGGCGAGGTTGCCATCGGTGATGTCCAACAACCCTTTGAGGGCCGTGTAGTCGTAGGCATCGTTGGCCGCCAGCACAGAAATGATTTGCAGGCGAATGCGGTGCTCGAGCACTTTATCAAGATGGTCGAAGGGGTTCTTCATCGATCGTACTTGCGAAACATGGCTGCACCGTAAATGATGTGCAGTACGCCAAATCCCAGGGACCAAAACAACAGGCTATAACCGGGGAGTGCCTGGGCGAGGATACCTAGAGCGATTTCCGAGTATCCCAGGTACCTGATTTCGTCGTAGAGGTTCGGGCTGGCATTTACCAGGGCTAGCCCATAAAATATCAGGCAGGCAGCCGCAACGATTTCGACCTGACCCTGCCACGCGCAGATGATGATAAAAATGCCACCCGTCACCAGCGGAATCGACAGATTCAGGATAAGGCGACGGCTTGTTTCATTCCAGATGGCAATACCGTGGCGTTTGGCTTTCCCCATCGTCAGCCAGAGACCTGTAGAGAGCGAGGCCATCAGCACCACCAGGGCAATCAACATGACCTCTTTGAGGCTGTTGATGTCATACACCGGATAGAGGCGGTATTCGAGGATGGATTCCGGGTATTGGAACCTGAAATAGGCGAAAGTCGCCCCTGCGAGGGCATAGAGGCCGGCGAGGATTCCCGACATACCGCTGAGCGATATGAATTTGGCTGAGCGTTGCATCAATTGATGGATGGACGCCAGCTCTTCTTCAAAATCCTGGTTATTACTCATTTTAAAAGTACTTTTAATTTCAAAGTAAAGTAACGGGTTTTACAAGAAACGGGTTGCGTTTGGGCTGGATTTATTTCAGGCTGGCGGATCGGGGGACTCCTTTTTACCTGATCGGGGATGCTTTCCGAATTTTACCGATATTTCACGATGACCAAACAACAAGGCGAACTCATCCGGTCGTTGGGGCTCTTCTCGGCCTTCATGCTCACTGTCAGCTCCGTGATCGGTTCTGGGGTTTATAAGAAAGTCGCACCCATGTCGGCAGAGCTCCTCTCCCCTGACCTGGTGCTCGTGGCCTGGATACTGGCCGGGCTTATCACGCTGTGCGGGGCGCTTAGCAATGCCGAGATCGCCAGCATGCTCGCTGATTCCGGCGGGGAATACGTCTACTACCGGCGCATCTACAATAAGTTCTTCGCCTTCCTGTATGGCTGGACCTCCTTTGCGGTCATCAGGTCTTCTTCACTTGCCTCCATCGCCTACGTATTTTCGCAATCCTTCAACTCGCTGATTCCCCTTCCCCAACTTCCCGAAGAGATAGCGCAGATATCCATCTTCGGACTCTTTACGCCGTTCCACAACTTCGGGGTGAAGGCACTGACCATATCGCTCATCGGTGCATTGAGCTATCTCAATACCCGCGGATTGAAAGGCGGAGAAGGTCTGAGTCGGTTTATCCTGATTCTGGTGTCAGCAAGCATTGCCCTGGTGGTTATCCTGGGACTTACCATCGGTGGAGGATCATGGGCAAACTTCTACACGCCGGCAGCGGGATATGTGGACCGGTCATGGCTTGACAGCGGATTTATACAAGCCATGTTCGGAGCCATGCTGGCAGCATTCTGGGCCTTCGAAGGCTGGAGCACCACGGGATATCTCGGTGGCGAAATCAAGAATCCAAACAAGAACCTGCCCCTGGCCTTGGTATTTGGTGTGCTGTTCATCATTGTGGTGTACACCAGCATCAACTTTACTTACCTGTTTGTATTACCCATCGATCAACTCGTGACGACCAGCCAAACTCAGAATGCCATTGCGGCGGTTGAGGTGGTAAAACACTTTCTCGGCAGCGGAGGCGGCTTGGCCATTTCATTGTTAATTCTACTGACCACCTTTGGCGCAACCAACACCACGGCATTGATGCCACCCAGATTATACATGGCGATGGCACGTGAAGGATTGTTCTTCAAATCAGCTGGATTTATTCATCCTACCTACAACACCCCCTCAACTTCTTTTTTATTTCAGGCAGTATGGGCAAGCATCCTGGTTTTGTCAGGTAGTTTTGATCAGCTCACCGACATGCTGGTCTTTGCTTCCTTCATTTTTTATGGAGCAACAACGTTGGGGGTCTTTATCCTGCGTTTCCGCGAACCCAATACACCGAGACCCTACAGGGCATGGGGTTATCCGGTGATCCCAGCGCTTTTTATTCTGTTTTGTGCGGTGCTTATTATCATCACCATGATGAACAAGCCACGGGAAGCCGGACTTGGGTTGATGCTGATGCTGAGCGGGGTACCTTTCTATTATTACTGGACCCGGAAAAAGGCCAGTTAGTTTTTCGGCATCCCCTGATTGATCCAGCAGGTAATCAAAAGAATTTCGCGGGCTGAAAGTTGACTGCCGCGTGGCATCGTCTTGTTTGTTACCTGGGCATTCACGTCACTTGAACTGGCTGTAATCTGCTCATAAGTGGCCAGTCGAAGTTGGGACGAGGAGTTGGCCGGATGACAATCATTCGTAGCGCAACGGGAAAGCATCAGTGGTTCTACGTCTTTAGACCAACTTATAGGGGAAGACGGACTGCAAACTAAATTGGCTTGCGTAGACTCATTCGCACAACTGAATATTAAGGCCCCGATAGATAAACCAAGCCACAAACCCCTGCCCTTCCACATAGGCCGCAACCTAATACCCGTGTATTACGGGCAGGTTACGGATTATTTACGCTTTACGGCCAACAAGGGAATAGTACCCTGATAGGCCAGGGTTCGGGTGACGCTGCGTGCAAAGAGTTTTTCCAACAATGAAAGCTGATGGGTGAACGTAGTAAGCAAGTCTGCTTTTGTTTCCTTGATGTACGCATCAATGGCGCCAGGTATATCGTCATCGATGATCAGCTTGAAGTCGAGTTTATCGTAGTTTTTCTTCTTCACCAGGGTTTCAAGTTCCTGTGCGGCCGACTCCACTTTCTTATCCACAGCAGGAACAACGTGAATCATGTGCACATGAGACCCGTAGATCTGTGCAAACTCCACGATGATATCCAGTTCTTTTGCCACGTTCTTGCCATCAGTAGCATACACGATATGCTGCAGGTTTTTGTATTGTGCAAAATCAGGGATGGCCAAAACCGGCACTTTGCTTTCGTCGATGACAGACACCGTAGTACCCCCCATGCGCACTTTCTTGAGGGCCGAAGCACCACGTGACCCCATTACCACCATGTTGGTCGGGTTCTTCTCCACATAGCGCTTTACCATTTCGGCTACCGTGTGTGAGCGGATGGCTTTGAATTGCAGTTTATAGTTCCCTTTGATCTCCTGGCGCATTTCTTTCACCAACTCTGCGCCCTCTTCCTCGGCGATTTTGGTTACGGATTTTTCGATTTGCTTCAGTTTGAGGTTGGCTTTCGGCACACCCTCAATGCGGATGATGTTCAGGATGGTGAAATCGGCATCCAACGGTCCCGCCAGTTTCAGCGCAAAGCGAATGGCCACTTTGGAGAGCTCGGAGAAGTCGGTGAGCAGAACAAGCTTGGGAGGAGTCATGGCACGGTGTGGTTTAATCAAAAATAGCGCATTCCCGACCGAAGAGCAAAAAAACAGGCCTTCGCGACCATCGAATATTGGTAAGGCATTACCTTGCATGGCGCATACACCTATGAAAACTACCCCGCTTCTGTTCATCACCTTGTTCAGCCTTTTATCCCTGCAATGCACGGGTCAAGGCTTCGATGCAGGTCGCATTCGTCAACACATCCGCACACTGGCCAGCGATTCGCTGGAGGGCCGGGGCACCGGAACCGCAGGAGAGAAACTTGCCATCGCCTATATCCAGGATCAGTTCCGTAAGATCGGTCTGCAGCCGAAAGGTGATGGAAACGGATACACCCAAAAGTTCACGTTCAAGTCGGGCGTGCACGGAACCGGCAGTGAAGGAATCTCCTACAATGTGGTAGGATACCTGGACAACAAAGCCCCGGTTACGATCATCATCGGTGGTCACTATGATCACCTCGGTTTGGGCATGGAGAGCGGCTCACTGGATGCCAATCCTCAGGGCAAGATTCACAACGGTGCCGACGACAATGGATCAGGCACATCAGGTGTAATCGAATTGGCCCGGTATTATCAAAGCAATAAAATCAAAGAGAAGGCAAACTTCCTTTTCATCTGCTTCTCCGGCGAAGAGCTGGGATTGCTGGGATCGAAACACTATGCCGACCACCCCACTATCGATTTTGGTATGGTCAATTATATGGTGAACATGGATATGATAGGCCGTCTGGATCCTAAGAACGGGTTGTCCGTGAGTGGATCCGGCACCAGCGCTATGTGGGAACCCTTGTTAAAAAAACTCAGCACCGCCGAGGTGCCTATCAAGACCGACTCCTCGGGAATGGGCCCGTCGGATCACACTTCCTTCTATCTCAAGAACATTCCGGTGCTGCATTTCTTCACCGGTTCCCACAGTGATTACCACAAGCCATCAGACGATTGGGATAAGATCAATTACGACGGTGAGGTTGCTGTACTGAAGCTTATTGCTGAAGTGATCAAACAGACTGAGGCGCAGCCCCGGTTGGCATTTCTCACCACCAAAAACAAATCCCTCGGAGGTTCACGCTCCTTTAAAGTAACCATGGGTGTGATGCCCAGCTACAGTTCGAGTGAAGCCGGACTGAAAGTTGATGGTGTGAGTGATGGAAAACCTGCTGCGAAAGCGGGTATCCTGACAGGAGACCTGATCATTCAGATCGGTGAATACAAGATCAAAGACATCCAGGCCTACATGGAAACACTGGGGAAATTTGAGAAAGGGCAGTCCACCACCGTGAAGTTGATGCGCAACGGAGAAGAGAAGGTATTGAACATTACCTTCTGACCACCCGGCAGATTCATTGAATTGAAAAAGGGGTTTGATTACCCCTTTTTTTCTACATCGTGGCCGCCAAATTCATTGCGGAGGGCAGCCACCACTCGACCCGAGAAGGTATCTTCCTGTTGAGAGCGATAGCGCATCAGCAGCGACATGGTAATCACCGGTGCGGGAACACCCATTTCCAATGCAGTTTCAACCGTCCATTTGCCTTCTCCGGAAGAATGCATGACCCCTTTAATGGATTCGAGATTTTTCTCTTTTTCCAACGCATGCTGGGTAAGTTCCAGCAGCCAGCTGCGCACCACCGAACCGTGGTTCCATACATTGGCAATGGCGCCGAGGTCCAATTGGGCATTGTGCTTATGCATGAGCTCGAAACCTTCCGCGATGGACTGCATCATACCATATTCGATTCCATTGTGAATCATCTTAATGAAATGTCCGCTGCCACTCTTGCCACAATAGAGGTATCCGCCCTCTACTGAAATTGACTTGAACAAAGGTTCACAATAGGTAAATGCATCTTTCCATCCGCCAATCATGGTACAAACACCTTGCAAGGCGCCTTTTACACCACCGCTGGTGCCACAGTCCAGCAGAAACACACCCGTCTTCTCCAGGTCCTTAGCGCGCTGGATTGAATCCTTGAAGTAAGAGTTGCCTCCATCAATGAGGATATCATCAGCGGCGAGGTAGTTCTTGAGGTTATTGATCACCACATCCACCACCTGACCGGCAGGTACCATGATCCAGATTACACGCCGGCCTGTGAGGGAGGCGGCCAGCTCTGCTGAAGATGACACCGTTTTGATGCCCTCCTTCTGGATGCGCTCCATAGCAGGTTTGCTGGCATCGAAGGCCACTACTGTATGGCCCTTCTGTTTCATATTCAGGGCCAGGTTGTAGCCCATCTTTCCCAGACCAATCAATCCGATTTGCATGTCGTCAGGTTTAGCCCCGGAAGTGGGGAGGTCAAAAATAAGTTTTCGGTAATTAAACCGATACGAAACCTTCTAAAATTAATACACCCACCAGGCCTAAAACGGATACAATCGTTTCCATCGCAGTCCAGGACAGGAATGTTTGACGCAGCGACAGGTTAAAATACTCCTTAAACATCCAGAAACCGGTGTCATTGACATGCGAAAACATCAGGCTGCCGGCGCCAACGCTGAGCACCATGAGTTCAGGACTAACACCGGAAGACTGTACCAAACCAGATACAATGCCGGCGGCTGTCAATCCGGCCACGGTAGCCGATCCGACCGATACACGAACCAGGGCGGCAATCAACCAGCCCAATACCAGGGGCGAAACTTCAAAGGCCGCAGCAACATCTGCCACTTGCTTAGCCACGCCACTGTCGATGAGCACTTGTTTAAATCCACCACCCGCAGCAATTACCAGCATGATCATGGCAATCGACAACACGCCATCCTGCAAGTGGCCCATCATTGTCTTTGTGTTCATATTCCGGCGCCAGCCCAGAAAATAACAAGTCAGCAGCAAGGCGAGTAGCAAGGCAACCGCAGGCTCTGATAACATCCGGAGCATTGGATGATCGATGTTTGAAAACGTCCGCAACGCAGTAGCCGATGCCATCAGTACAACCGGGAAAAGCGCAAGGCAAAAGCTCAGAATGACGGTTGGTTTGGACTCTGAAACTGGTGCTTCCTGCCCGATGACCGGTGCGGCAGCCAATTTCTTCAACAGCGACGCAAAAAAGGGTCCCGCGATCACGACAATGGGTACTGCCAGCACCAATCCATAGATCAATGTCTTTCCGATATCTGCCTTGAATAGAGCCGCGATGGCCGTTGGGCCGGGATGAGGCGGAAGAAATCCATGAGTTACAGAAAGCGAGGCCGCCATCGGAATGGCAATCCACAACAAAGGAACCCGCGAACTCTGTGCCACCGCGAACACAAGGGGCACCAGGATAACAAAACCCGCATTATAAAATAAAGGTATGCCGACGATAAGCCCGGTGATCATCATTGCCCATGGCAGTCGTTTGCTTCCGAACGCATGAATCAACGCGTCGCTGATTTGTCGCGCTGCCCCACTGACTTCAATGATCTTTCCAAACATGGCACCGAGCGCCAACACGAGGGCCAGACTGCCCAGAGTTTCCCCCACCCCTGCCTGGATGGATTTGACCACCTGATCAGGCGCCAGCCCCAACGACAAACCCGCCACCACCGACACGATAAGCAGGGCGAGCAGCGGATTGAGCTTCAGCAGGATCAACACCAACAGAAGAACAACACATGCCGCTACGGTAATGAGCATCATATCAGAATTGGAGAGCGTTCAGTTGGTGCAAGTCGGCGGCGAGATGGGAATACACACCCTTGTAAATCGAAAATAGCTTTCGGTACAGTTGGTGGTTGTTCATGTTCGGCTGATAGATGCGGGGCGGCTCGCCTGGGAATTGAAACGGTATTTTTAATGCTTCACAGGCAATGATGGCCGCTCCAATGGCAGATGCATCTTCCTGGTGCTGAACGTGGATGGTCATACCAAACTGGTCCGAAAGAACCTGCATGGCCTCTGCTGATAAGGATAATCCACCGCTGGCCTTGATTTCCAGCTTGGTATCACCCTCCATGAGAGCATCAGCGATATCCAGGAGTGCAAAGCCAATACCTTCGAGGATGGCGCGCATGAAGTGTTCATGACCATGGTGGTGTCGTACGCCAAGAAATACACCAGAAGCATCGGCGTTGTATACGGGAGCACGCTCACCCTGTAGGTAGGGAAGCATTAATAAGCCCGCTGCACCGGGATTTATTTTCGCTGCGCGGGTACAAAAAGTCATGAGGTCAATTGGTTCGGCAAGGAACTTTTGGGTGTACCAGTCAATGAGTACGGCACCGTTGTTGGTGGCGCCACCCTTTACCCAACGATCTTTATCTATACAATAGGAGAAGGTTTTGCCGGCAGCATCAATACCAGGTTTTGAGCTCATCCTGCGCACAGCGCCGCTGGTGCCCACCGTAATTGACAAAGCACTTTTGTCGTGGATATCGCTGCCCACGGTGGCGAGACACCCATCACTGGCGCCAATGATCCATGGTGTATGGAGTGGAAGTCCAAATTCCTGGTTAAGCTTCGCCGAAGTAAATGCAGCATGGACGTCAACCAGCTTTGGCAACTTATCTTCGCTGATGCCGGCAACAGCAAGTGCTGAAGTTGACCATATTAACTTTTCTGAATCCAGCAGGCCCGTAGCCGAGGCTATGGAGTAGTCTTCAACATAGACCCCAAACCAGCGGTGCCAGAGGTATTCTTTAATGCCAATAAATTTATGGGTACGATCAAAAATTTCTGGTTGGTGATTTTTCATCCACACCACCTTGCAGAGGGGTGACATGGGATGAATTGGAGTACCTGTGAGGGCATGTAACTCCTGATGTTCTTTCTTCATCCTGGCCGACTCATCTCTGGCGCGCAGATCAGCCCAGATCATCAGGGGCGTCAACGAAGAACCTTCGTTGTTTACAGCCATCACGCTATGCATCGCGCTACTGAAGGAGACGGCATCGACTTTTCCGTTTACCTTCCGGATTACCTCTTTCATCAATGCCGCGATGGATGCAGCAAGTTGGTCGGGATCCTGTTCGGCATAGCCGGACCTCGGACGGTAAGTGGGATAGGCTACACGCTCACTGACCAAAACCTGGCTCGATGAGGTGACAACAAGTGCCTTGGCACTGGTGGTGCCAATATCAACTGCGAGAATAGCCGACACGTTTCAGGATTAGGATCCTGAAAAATAGATAAACAAATCGGGAATTGGGGATTACCGCTTGAGGAACTTGATGGAGTTCTGGAAGTTGTCAGTGTCTTTGATGGCGAGAAGATACACGCCTACCGGAAGTTCCTTGACCCGCAAACGGATTTCGTACTCATCCAACACTTCGGTTTCCACCTCGATCACATTACCAATGATATTGTGCACGGTCACCCTCACCTCCTTAGCGACGGGCTGTTCAAATTTGAGGCTGAAGAAATCGATGGCCGGATTGGGGAAAGCCTTGACCATTTTCACAGCCTCGGCGCGGTCCGGGACAGCCAAATCATGGCTCTGGCCCCAGGCGATCTGGGATGCCAAAACAACGAAAAAGGTGAAAAAAATGGCTTTCAGGGGCCTCATAGTCTTCTTGTACGCTCTTAATTGGTGTTTAGATGCAAATGGTAAGCCAAAGGTTTAACAATCCGCAAATAATTTTGCCTTCGAACACAATACGGGAAAAAGCCCCAAACGGTTGGTCTTACCCAAAAAAATACCCCTATCTACCCTTGGCAGCCTCCCGGAATGCTTGTGGCAGGTACCCGATCAGGTCTGAGGCAATGAGGCTGTTTTCGCCCTTGTCGCGGGCGGCCAGATCACCACTCAATCCATGCAGATAAGTGCCCAATACCGCCGCGGCCGGTGCCTGATATCCCTGGGCCAGCAGGCCGGTGAGGATACCCGTGAGCACATCGCCGCTACCGGCGGTGGCCATTCCTGGATTTCCGGTATTATTAAAAAACAGGTCTCCCGATGAAGTAGCAATGGCTGTGTACGCACCTTTCACCAACACAACCCCTTTGATCTGTTGTGCCAGCTTCAGTTGGAGGTTGAGTCGGTCATAGCTATTGTTCCAGGTGCCGGCGAGTCGTTCAAACTCTTTAACGTGTGGCGTGAGAATACTTCCGGCCGGTATGAGGTGCAGCAATTCGCTGTGTTGGCTGATGAGGTTGAGCGCATCCGCATCGATCACCATCGGCTTACCGGCCTGTAGTGCATTGCGCAAGGCTTGCAGGGTCGCCTTTGATTGTCCAAGTCCTGGACCCATTCCAATGACATCGATGTCGATATCCGGAAAGATGCTGATGCACTTTTCCTCCGGGTCGATGCTGGTCATGGCCTCAGGCACCGACTGTTGCATGATGGTATTACCGGACTTGGGCACGTGGGCAGTGAGCAAGCCCACACCCGAACGAAGCGCTGCGCGCGACGCCAGTATGCATGCTCCCATTTTACCTTCACTGCCGGCGATGATCAACGCGCGACCGAAGTTGCCTTTATGATCGAAAGTGTTGCGCGACTTCAGCAGCCGGAATGTGTTGCGTTTGCCGGAGAAGAATCGGTTGGTCTGAACTTCGTGCAGGAACTTCTTGCTTATACCAATGTCAATCACCGTCCATTGGCCTACATAGGGAGCATTCTCCGGCAGCAGGAAGGCCAGCTTCGGCAGCTGAAACGTAACTGTATACTTTGCCCTGACGACAGGTTGCTGGGCAGGCTGATCGATAAACAATCCCGAAGGCACGTCAACAGACACGACTGGCCTGTCTGCCTCGTTGATGGCGGTGATCACCTCCGCATAGATACCCGTTGCGGGGCGTGAAAGACCGAATCCAAAAATGGCATCCACCAACACATCACGGTCGACAAAGACAACAGGTGTGGCGGTAAGCAGATCAATAACCTTTACCTGCTCGGGGAGACGTTTTCGGTTGATCCGGAAGTCTTCTGACTCGGGTGTGCCGCCACGTACTATCCAGACCGCCACCGGGTATCCCCATTCACTCAACAGACGTGCGATACCCAAACCATCACCGCCGTTGTTGCCTGTGCCGCAAATGATTCCGATTTTTTTGGAAGCATCATACCTTTCCACGAACCATTGCACGAAGCCCTGGCAGGCGCGCTCCATGAGGTCGATCGACGCGATGGGTGTGTGCAAGATGGTGTAAGCATCTGCTTCTTTAAGTTGGGTGGCGTTGAGAATCTTAGGCACGCACAAAGATACCTAATGGAAGTTGGATGTTAGAAGTTGGAGGTTGGAAGACTTAGTCCTTGGGTTCCCACAATTCTACCTTGTTGCCCTCCGGGTCAAGAATCCATCCGAACTTGCCATAAGAAAACTCCTGCATCTCGCCGACAATCTCCACACCCTCCTCTTTAAGCACCTTCAGTAGTTCAACCAGATTCTCCACCCGATAATTGAACATGTAAGGCTTCTCGCTGGGTGCGAAGTAATTGGAGTCTTCCTTGAAGGGACTCCATACCGTTTGGGCTGGAGGTACTGTGTCGGGTTTATCAAGTTCCCGCCATTTGAAAGTACAGCCATAGTCGTCAACAGGTAAGCCCAGGTGCTTACCATACCATGCCTTGGTAGTTTTAGGATCCTTGCATTTAAAGAAAATGCCGCCGATTCCAGTTACGCGTTTCATGTCTTTTTTGATTTATAATGTACTAAGAAAAGTGTTGAGCCTTCCGGAGATTCAAAATCAGATGGATAAGAGCCGGACTTATCCAGGTTATAGCAAATAATCATTTCATCCCGAACGCACTTGTAAATGGCATGCAGCAGGTTGCCCTTGCCTGGGCCTTCAATTCCAAATAAATCCAAATGGTTAGTGCCTTCGGAAAATGTCAGCGTACCGTGGTCAACCGTCACCTCGCCTTGTTTCATCCGGAATTCATTCTTGTCAATTACAAGGTGCATTGACTTCAAAGATGCGGTAATATCCTTACCGGAGAGCAGGGCCGTTTCAAACTGCCAGGCTCCGTCAAGTTGCATTTTCATATGTTGGGTAAGAGCTCCTTTCGACGTAGAAGGCCCGCGCTGATCAAGGTAATAATCAATCCGACGGGAAAGATCTCTGTCATGGACACCATAAACCGGTAGACAGGCTTTTTATAGTTCTCACTCATTGCCTGAATTTTCTGCAATTCCACTTCTGTGGCTCCGGCCGCTTTCTGTTTTTCAAAATAATGTGCCATCATCTTTTGATTAAAGTCCGGGGCAATGGTGGTATAGCACACCTCCCAGGTTAGGGCATACATGATGGCCGAGATCAGGGAAATGGCCAGACCAATCTGCACCCCTTGCCAGAATGTGATCACCCTCCTGGCATGACTGTCGCGATAGGACTTAATACCAAAAAAAATGAGTGATAGGGCAATGACCATGCCGCCAAAGCCGACCAACTGACCATTGTCCATGTTGAGGGTGCCGCTGGCATACATGGGCATGGTTATCAGCATAAGTGCCGAAGTGATGGCACCCGAGATGAGTCCGAAGACTAAAATTGTTTTTTTCATTGTGTTGTTGTTTTTGCTGCCAAACAAGCTTCCTGCCTCCACCTGCTACTCATCCGAAAGTATGAATTTGAATGAACCGCTGGAAATCACCCGATTGAGGGATGCCCCTTAGTGCAGGAGACCGACTTCCTTGGCCCGCTGAATGGCCTGGGTACGCCGGCTGGCATCCAGTTTCTGAAAAAGGTTGGAGAGATGGGACTTGACCGTGTTCACCGACACAAACATCTTATCTGCAATTTCCTGGTTGGACAGGCCCTGTGCCAGCCAGGTGAGTACCTCCTGCTCGCGCTTACTGATGCCTAGTTTGGTGATCACCTGCTCGTCGACGACAACCTCGGCCGCGGCGTATACCACCTTCTTGCGAGTGAGCCGGAGGCCGACCCAAACGCCCAGCACCGTAAACATTACCGCTATCACACCCAGGTATGCTTCCATGGCAATATCCCGAACCAGAAAACGGTACTCTACAAATTTCAAAATTGAAATTAGTGCAGCGAGGGCTATACCATAGATGAGAACTGTGCGAGTCACGGACATAGAGGTTTGATAAAACCAGAAGCCCTAATATACTTCAGACTTGTATTTAGTAAAAACAGTAGCAGGGCAATATCAAAGGATCACTCCCTGATAAAATTCATCCGGCCCAGCCATCGCGGTCGAGGCTTCGGTATTGGATCGCCTCGGCGAGGTGCTCCACCTGGATGTGCGGCACACCGGCCAGGTCGGCGATAGTGCGCGACACTTTCAGGATGCGGTCGTAGGCCCTGGCTGATAAGCCAAGTCTTTCCATCGCTGTCTTCAGGAGCTTAACACCTGACTCCTGAATGACACAGACATCCTTCACCATATTACTCGGCATCATGGCATTGCAATAGATTTGTTGTTGCTCGCGAAACCGTTCGGATTGAATCTTGCGGGCCCGCACTACCCGCTCACGGATCACTTCGCTGGTGTCGGAACGGCGCTGGGCAGTCATTTCATCAAAGCTCACCGGCACCACCTCCACATGCAGGTCGATGCGGTCGAGCAACGGACCAGACACCTTACTGAGGTAGCGTTGCACCACACCTGGCCCGCACACACATTCCTTTTCAGGATGATTGTAATAACCGCAGGGACAAGGGTTCATGCTGGCCACCAGCATAAAGTTGGCGGGATAGTCAATGGATATCCGCGCCCTTGAAATTGTTACCCGTCGTTCTTCCATCGGCTGCCGCATGACTTCCAGCACTGTGCGCTTGAACTCGGGGAGTTCGTCGAGAAACAAAACACCGTTGTGGGAGAGCGATATTTCCCCTGGCTGGGGATGTCCACCCCCGCCCACAAGCGCTACATCAGAAATCGTATGGTGCGGACTTCGAAAGGGTCTCGTTGTTAGCAGGGATCCGTTTTTCCCAATCTTACCGGCAATCGAATGAATCTTGGTTGTCTCCAAAGCCTCGTGCAAAGTCAACGGCGGCAGAATAGTCGGCAATCGTTTGGCGAGCATGGTCTTGCCGGCACCGGGCGGTCCAATCATGATTACATTATGGCCACCCGCCGCTGCAATCTCCAGGGCGCGCTTGATATTCTCCTGGCCCTGCACGTCTTTGAAGTCTGAGTCATAGTGGTTGACTTTACTTTGAAAAATATCCCGCGTGTCCACCACCAAGGGTTTGATTTCCCGTTTGCCTTCAAAGAATTCCACGGCCTCTTTTAGCGTTTGTACTCCGATGATATCAAGTCCGTTGACAATGGCTCCTTCATGGGCATTCATGGCGGGCAACACAAAGCCTTGATATGTTTCCTTGCGCGATTGTATTGCGATCGGCAACACCCCTTTGATCGGACGCAGGGTTCCATCCAGCGCCAGCTCACCCATGATCACATATTTCTCCAGCGCTATCGCTTCCATTTGTCCGGATGCCTGCAGGATGCACAGCGCGATGGGAAGATCGTAGGCGGCACCTTCCTTTCGTATATCGGCCGGGGCAAGGTTGACCACCACTTTGTTTCGCGGCATCTGGTATCCTGCTGTTTTGATAGCCGACTCCACACGATGTTCGCTTTCCTTCACGGCTGTGTCGGGCATGCCGCTGATGTACAGGTGCTGACCCTGGGTTACGTTTACCTCCACGGTAATGGTGCGTGCATCTACGCCGAAGACCGCACTGCCGAATGACTGAGCTACCACAATGGTTTCAAATTGGGTTGCTAAAATTTAAAATCGAAGTGGCACTTACAAGGTGTTGATCTTCTCAACCGCGAATGCATAACAAACGGGGCACTTCCCATGACAATTCATCATGTATTCCGAACAGCATCTTATTCTCATCAACCATTTGCAAGCGGGTCAGGTGTTACTAATTTGCGCCGTGGACAAACCCATCCGAGTTCCTGGCATAGACGTCGACGTGCAGATTGTATTTGCACGTGATCACCTGGCCCTGTTACTGCCCCACATCGACAAAACGGGTATTCCGCGCAGCGTCATCGATGACATGATTAATGCATACATCGCCTCGGGAGAGGTGGTGGCCTATGAGCGGTGGATATTGGAATACGGACAGCGCGTGCTCAACCCGATGATGAACCAGAAGCTTGGTCGTCCGGCGGATCATCCCACTTTCAACAACCTGCTGAAGTATGCCCTGAAAGAAGAAATTGAAAAACACCCGACGATCGTCGAGTTGAGGAAGTTCAGGAAGGCCTGATCAGGCGGCCTGCTTCTCGATCAGGAGAATCAGGATGTGGATAATCTTTATGTGGATTTCCTGGATCCGATCTGCATAACCCATGTGGGGCACACGGATTTCGATGTCGGCGAGGGGACCGATCTTGCCGCCCTGGTTCCCGGTAAGCACCACCGTCTTCATGCCTTTTTCTTTGGCAGCGGCAATGGCGTTCAATACGTTTTTGGAGTTGCCGCTGGTGCTGATGCCGAGGAGGACATCGCCTTTATTGCCGAGTGCCTCAATATAGCGGGAGAAGATAAAGTCGTAACCATAGTCATTGCCAACACAAGAGATGTGGCTGGCATCGGAGATACAGATGGCGGGCAGGGCTTTGCGCGCGTCACGGTACTTCCCCGTTAACTCTTCAGCGAAGTGCATGGCATCGCAATGAGAGCCGCCGTTGCCGCAGGAAATAATCTTCCCGCCTGCCTTGATCGAGTTGGCCATCAGGGATGCCGCGGCATCAATTTTTCCAAGGTTCGTTGCATCCTGGAGGAATGCAGCCAACACGCCGGCGGCCTGGGTGAGCTCCTGCTGAATCAGCGACTGATGACTCATGATTTCTTATCCGTTTCTTTCTTATTGTTCTCCTCCTGCTGATCAAAAAGCTTGGCTTTCAGGTAGGTGTTTTGATTTTCGAGGCGATCGCGGTGAAACGTGCTGTCGGTGTGTTCACGCCAGAACCAGATGATGTCGACGAATACCAACACTACTCCAATCGCCGCCAAGTATTTGAAATAAGGAATGTACTTCAGAAGTCCCAGCAGATCCAACCGGCCATCTACCATTATGGTAAAGACAAATGACAGAATCTGATAGGAAGCTAAAGCCAGGTAGAGGATGATCCGTTTTCTCAGCATCGACACGATATTAGCCCAAACTTAGGCAAAACCATTGAATCGCGACGCGGGTACACCATAAAAAGCGATGAACCGCACCTTACGGCTTCTGGATTGTGCTCAGTTTCCAATAAAGTCCCCTGTTTTGCATGAGTGTTTCATGGTTGCCCCGTTCGATGATTTTTCCTTCCTGTATTACAATTATCTCATCGGCATGTTGAATGGTACTCAACCTATGGGCAATTACTACAGATGTACGGTTCTTCATCAAATTGAATAATGCTTCCTGCACGAGTTTCTCCGATTCTGAGTCCAGGGCAGAGGTAGCCTCATCCAGGATCAGGATGGGCGGGTTCTTCAACACAGCCCGGGCAATGCTAATGCGCTGGCGTTGTCCACCCGAGAGCTTCGATCCCCGCTCACCAATGGTGGTTTGATAGCCATTTTCAGTCTGCATAATGAAGTCATGGGCATTGGCAATCCTGGCCGCCTGCATCACCTGGGCTTCACTCACACCCGGCATACCAAAAGCGATGTTGTTGAATATGCTGTCATTGAACAGGATGGATTCCTGGGTCACCACCCCCATATGCTTGCGCAACGAATCGATGTCATAGTCTGTCAGCGCAATATCATCTACATAAACGGCCCCTGCAGTAGGGTCATAGAATCTGGGTACGAGGTCTGCGAGGGTCGACTTACCGCCACCTGAGGGTCCGACGAGGGCCACAGTCTTTCCTTTTGGCACCCTGAGGTTGATGTTTTCCAGCACATTCACTGCATCATACGCAAAACTGACATTCCTGAATTCGATGGCCCGCTCAAAGCTCTTCAGGACAACCGCATTGGGTTTGTTCTCAATGGCCGGCTCTGTATCTATTACCGTAAATATGCGGCGTGCGCTGGCAATACCCTTTTGCAAGGACGTGATGCCGTTGGAGAAAGCTTTGGCCGGCTGAATGATGCTGGCGAAGAGGGCCAGGAATACCATAAACTTGGCAGCATCCAACTCCTGGTCGCCATTCAGGATCAGGCTTCCACCGAACCACAATATCAACGCAACAATCAATACGCCGAGAAACTCAGAAACGGGAGAAGCCAGTTCATTCTTGTAAGCCATGCCCATATTCACCTTGCGGTAGAACCTATTCTCCACATCCATTTTCTCAAGGATATAATTGCGGGCATTAAATGCCTTGACGACGCGCATGCCAGTAATTGTCTCATCAAGAATATTCACAATACGCCCGAGCGATTCCTGACTCTCTTTGGCTTCCTTCTTGAGCCTTCGGATAATATCGGCCAGCACTCCCCCCAGCAATGGAAGTACCAACAGGGTAAACAAGGTCAACTTCACCGAAATGAAAAAGAGGGCACCAAAATAAACGATGATGGTAATGGGCTCTTTGAGTACAGCTTTGAGGGTATTCATCACCGCATTCTCCACTTCCTGCACGTCATTGGTGAATCGGGAGATCAGATCGCCCTTGCGCTGATTGTTGAAGTATCCGATCTGCAGGCGTGTAACATTGGTGAATATATGCGTCCGCATATTCCTCACGATGTCCACGCGCAGGCGTGATGCCACAATGCGTTCGAGGTAGCGGAAAAATCCGCTGAGCAGCACGGCGACCGAAATCAAAAGACACACAAAGAGCAGCGCATCGGACTTTCCGTTTTGTACGATGATCGTTTTGAAGTAATACTCAAAAACCCGGATCGGGAAATTAAGACTCAGGGTAAAGGCCGGAAATTCAGGAATGGTGTTATTGACTTTGTCAAACAGGATATTCAACATGGGAAACAACGATGCCAGGCTGATGGCACTGAAGATGATTCCCAATACCGAAAAGATAAAGAACTGAATCAGTTTGGACGTGAGCCCATTGGAGTACTTAAGAATCCGGAAGAAGGTCTGCATGTCAGAAGTCGAAGGAACGCGTAGCAAAATTCCAGCGCAAAGCTACGGAAGATATATTCGAATTGTAGTCAAACAATGGATCCGGGCTCTTGCTGTTGCGCATGGTCTGCCGGAAATCGAGAAAAAGGTTATGCTTCACCATATAAGAAACCAGCAAATCGGCGTACACGATGGTATTGTCGGTTCCCTGCCCGATTTTATTGTTGAAGTCCTGAATACGGGTGTTGTAACTCTTGTTGATGTCACCGCCGTAGTTAGTCCAGTAGGGACCGCCCGGCAGCAATGAACTGTAGGGTGTGCCGTTGAGGGTTTGCAACATGGCATCCCGGCCTGTTTTCACCACAAACGTCTTGAGGGTAACATTCAATTTTGGAATTGGCTGATAACGAACAATAGCCGCCACTTCATAAAAATTAGCTCCCATTGGATGGGCAATGGGCTGCATGAAGTTGGTATAACTTGTAAACTGATTAGCATGTGAGTACGTGAAAGGACGTACCATATTGCCCTCCAGTTGAAGGTCGAGGTTGCTGATGCCCGCCACATCGATGTATTTGATCCCGCCCTGTATGGCGAACTTGTTGGCCCACCATCCGTTGCCGGCACGAAGATTCTTCAGCACAAATTCGTCGAGAACCACCTGACCATATAATGAAAGGCGTTTGGCAGCTATCCATTTCCAATCCAAACCCAGCACCACATTGTCGGTACTGCCGTGCTGCTGCTCGATGGCTCGGTAAAAGATCACCGGGTTCAGGTAATTCAGTTCAAATACACCGCCGTTGACGGAATCCTGTGGCGCGAAGATCACCGACTCAAACAATCCGATATTAAATTTCTTGCCGAGGTTCACGCTGAGTTGATGGAAGGCCATGAACTTATCGGGGTATCTTGGATTGCCCGGACTGCCGCTCGCAGAGCCAATCACTTTGGCCGTCATCCGGCTGAGTTGAAAGAAGTAATTGAACTTCCTGATTTTGGCGTTGGCCCTGATAAACAAGGCGGCGGGTGAGAAATCTGACAATATCAGAGAACGAAATCCATTACCGATGTTGGTTCGGTCGTTTCCTAACTGCATCCAGATATGTTTGGAGATATTGAAGTCGATGTAAGCGCGTGCTTCGAAGAAGTCTACGCCACCCGACTTGAATGGCTTCCAAAAGCCCTGATGGGGTAATGCATAATAGCCATACACATTGGAGTAGTCAGCTACAAACGCAGGATATCGCGCCTGGTTGTCCGCCAGATAGGTGTAGAAACCAATTTTCTTGTCAATCATACCGCGTACTTCAACGCCGCGGGTATTCACGAACAGTGAGCTGCCCAATTGTGAGTCCTTGCCACCACCCACATACAATACAGGATTGACATGCAGGTCGAATTCCGGTTCATCGACATAATACAAATCCGATTTCTTCTTATACAATTGTTTGAGCACCGGTGTTGGGCTGTCGTTGGTATTGGACCGCGACCATTCCCAGTTGTCATTGCGGAGGTAGTTGAGGTTGAAGCGGTCGGAAGCACTGCTGAATACGCCGTCGTTTTTGTCAAGGCTGTCGATCATCGCCGCGATGGCTGAACGCTTATAGGGTTTGACCGTGGTGAAGAGTTCGTTTACGGTATGGCCGGCTTTGATCTCATAGCGGTCGATACGGTGGTAGTAGTCCTCATTGAGGGGTGCGTTGGTACTTTGGGCCCATGACCACAGCGGGAGGAAAATAAGGAAGGCGAGAGCGTAAAGGCGGGCTCGGTTTACCATGTTATTTTTGCTGTCCGGCCGTCCACGGAGGCCCTGAAAAGGGGTGTGTGGCAGGAGGCGTCAAAAATACAACCAAAACCCGTTTCCTTAACATTCCGGAAAGCCCCCTTGGAAATCCATTTCAGGCATTTATCTTTGCAGTCCGTTAACAAAAAGTGGATTAAAGACATGAAAAAGGACATTCATCCGGACTATAAAGAAGTGGTTTTTTGGGATACTACCAGCGATTTCAAGTTTTTGACCCGCTCTACCCTGAAATCCAAGGAAACAACTACCTGGACGGACGGCAAAGAATACCCTGTGATTAAGGTCGAAGTGAGCTCTGCTTCACACCCGTTCTTCACCGGTAAGAAGATGTTCCTCGACTCGGCTGGCCGCGTGGAGAAATTCCAGAAGAAATACAAGAAAGCCTGACGGCTGTCATAGCGCCGGGTGGCGCGATTGGACGAATTTGAAAGGTCTCCGCTTGGGGACCTTTTCTTTTTGCCCCATGCAAAAGCTGTGTCCAAAACCATAATTTAGCCGTTATGAATGTTGTGCTGTTTGATGACAAGGTGATTCGGGAAAACCTGCTCCCCTTCACATACACCCGTCCGGTTGCCTCCATCCGGGTCGGCATCCTTACCATTGCCGAAAAATGGGAGCACTACCTGGAGCATACCATCTCCTACCTCACCCAGGACTACCTACAGTATAAGTTTCCGATTAAGACTACCACGGACAATATCCTGATCAACGGCGCCGTATGCCCTACCGACGAGCTGGTGCTCGCCATTCGTCAATTGAAGAAAGGCGAGAGTCTGATGGCCGGCACGACAATGGTGGCAGCCCGTTCAGACGATGCGTATTCATTGGGCACCACCCGGTTTATCCCCAAAGCATTTTCCGGTGAAGTTACCCTGATCGACCAGCCGTGGTGCATCTTTCAACAGAACGGCGCTCAGATCCGAAGCGATTTCGAACGTGTCACTGCGGGACGCAAGTCCAGAAACATCGACGATCCACATACCCGTGTGTACGGCGGCGAGAATATCTTTATTGAACATGGTGTTCGACTACAAGCTGCCATACTGAATGCATCGGATGGTCCCATCTACATCGGACCCAACGTGCAGGTTCAGGAAGGCGCCATCATACGAGGTCCATTTTCCATTGGTGCACATTCGGTGGTTAACATGGGCGCCAAGATGCGTGCAGATACATCCATCGGTCCCCATTGCAAAGTGGGCGGCGAAGTGAGTAATACGGTTATGTTTGGATTCTCCAGCAAAGTTCACGACGGCTTTCTTGGCAGTTCAGTGGTCGGTGAGTGGTGCAACATGGGTGCCGACACGAACACATCAAACATGAAGAACAATTACGAGGTGGTGAAGCTTTACAATTATTCGAAGCGGGGCTTTGTCAGCACGGGTCTTACATTTTGCGGACTGATGATGGGCGACCACAGCAAGTGCGGCATCAATACCATGTTTAATACCGGCACCGTTACGGGTGTGTCTGCCAATATATTTGGTTCAGGCTATCCGCGTAATTTTATTCCATCATTTGCCTGGGGTGGTGCGCAGGGTTATTCTACCTATCAGCTGGCGAAGGTGCTGGACACGGCATCAAAAGCCATGGAGCGCCGCGGGCAGGCGTTGACCGAGGCTGACAAGAAAATTTTTAAACATATTTTTGATCAAACCGCCGGCGAGCGGGTGTGGGAGAAGGCATGAGGTTCGTAGATGTTCCGGGCTTAGCTGAATTCAAGAAGCGTCTCGTACAATCGGTACAGAACGGCAAGATCGCCCATGCACAATTGTTCATGGGTCCGGAAGGCGCCCTTAACCTGCCGCTGGCCCTCGCCTACACGACGTACCTGCATTGTACCAACCGCGGTGAAGACGACGCGTGTGGTGAATGCGCGGCCTGTCAGAAGAGTCAGCGCTTTGTGCATCCGGATACTCATTTTGTTTTTCCGGTGAGCAATGTAAAAGGCGACAAAGATGAAGATCGCTTCCGCGCCGACATTCGCAAGAGCTGGCGCACATTTCTCACAGAAACTCCTTTTGGCGATGTTAACGACTGGACCCGCTTTTATGGTGGTGAAGACAAGCAGGCAAATATCTCCAAGGAAGAAAGTCGCGAGATCATCAAAACCCTTTCGCTGAAGTCATTCGAAAGCCCATTGAAGGTGATGATCATCTGGCAGCCAGAGTTCATGCACCCTTCGGCCGCCAATGGTATTCTGAAAATCCTCGAAGAACCACCTGCCCAGACTTTCTTTCTTCTCGTTTCGAACAGTCCGGAAAGGTTGCTCCCTACCATCCTGTCACGGACCCAGCAATTGATGGTGCCACTGATGAGCGATGCGGATGTGGACACATACCTCCAGCGTTTTGATCTGGATGCGAAGAAGCGCGCCAAGATCGTGAATGAGGCAGAAGGCAACCTGCGCCTGGCATTAGAGCTCCGCGAGACAGAGACCACCGACGTACATGAACAGTTGGCGATGTGGCTGCGGGCGTGCTTCAAGCGCGACGTACCGAAGCTGATCGGCCTGGCAGACGACTTTCATGAGTTTGACCGGCAGGCGCAGCAGTCGTTCTTAAACCATGCGTTGGTGTTGATGCGCGAATCGCTGCTGGTACTTGGCGGCGCCAACGAACTCCTCCGTTCCCGGGACGGAGAACAGAAGTTCGTACAGGACTTCAGTAAGGTGATGAATGTAACACGCGTTGACCGCGGACAGCAGTTGCTCAGCGAAGCGGCCTTTCACCTGGAGCGCAATGGCAGCGCCAAGATGATTTTCCTCGACCTGTCGATGCAATTGTCCGCTGTACTCACCCGGTAATCGCCATTTCTTATTTCCCCGGCAGGGCGTATTTTTGCCCACCGTTTAAAACAACCGATGATTATGATCCGTACGCTGACCCTGTTTTTCTCCATAGTGTTGCTTTCAACCAGCTGTGCCCAGGACAAAAAAGATATGGTGGTCACCTTTAAGACCCCTTACGGGGAAATGGTGGCCATATTGTATGACGAAACGCCGAAACACAAAGCGAACTTCATCAAGTTGGCCAAAGAGCACTATTTCGACAGCACGTTATTTCACCGCGTTATTCAGGGATTCATGATTCAGGGGGGAGATCCTAACTCCAAACATGCGGCCCCCGGGGCACCGTTAGGCAATGGCGGACCTGCTTACACCATACCGGCCGAGTTCAATCCCAACTTGTTTCATGAGAAGGGCGCCCTCAGCGCTGCTCGAACCAATAACCCGATGAAGGAATCGAGCGGAAGTCAATTTTATATCGTGCAGGGTACTGTAATTCGCAGCGAAGAGCTGGATGCCTTTAAATACAACCAGCAGAATCTGATGACCGGTTTGCGCAAGATGTTTGACATGCCTGATTTTAAACCCTTGCTCGACAGCGTAAACAAATTGTACTATGCCGGCGATATGCAGGCCTACCAACAGCGGCTCTTTGCGCTGGCGCCCCGCGTGGAGAAAGTTACAGGCCTGAAGATCATCAATCCGATTTCTGATGCGAAGAAGAAAGCCTATACAACAATCGGTGGTTCACCCCACCTCGACGGTGAGTACACCGTATTTGGCAAGGTGATCAAAGGCCTGGAAGTGATTGACAAGATTGCAGCCGTAGCAAAAGATCCCGCCGACCGTCCCCTCGAAGATGTGCGCATGACGGTGACGGTTGAAGAAATGTCCAAGAAAAAGATTACCAAAGAATACGGCTATCAATATCCTGTAAAGCAATAATTTCAGGTATGAAGATTCTCGTCACCGGCGCAAATGGATTACTGGGTCAGAAGCTCTGCACCTTGCTGGCCGCAGACCCAGACGTAACGCTGGTGGCAACGGCGCGTGACCGAATAAAATTCTCACTGACCTCCGGTGAATTTGTGGCGATGGATGTCACACAGGGTGTACAAACCGGGGAGGTGATCCGGGCAGCCCGGCCCGATGTAGTGATCCACACTGCCGCCATGACGCAGGTCGATCAGTGCGAAAGTGAAAAAGAACTGTGCTGGCTTAGCAACGTGACAGCGGTTGAGCATGTGGTGGCCGCCTGCGAAGCTGTTCACGCCCATCTGATCCACATCTCCACCGACTTCATATTTGATGGTACACGAGGCCCGCTCGATGAATCGGAAAAGCCAAATCCCATCAGCTACTATGGCGAAAGCAAACTGGCTGGCGAGATAGCCGCACAAAAATGTAAGAGCGGTTGGGCGATTCTGCGCACCGTGTTGGTATACGGTGTAACACCGGACATGAGCCGCACCAACATTGTGTTGTGGGTAAAAAAGAGCCTGGAAGAAGGAAAGAAAATTAACGTCGTCAATGATCAGTGGCGTACACCCACCCTGGCCGAAGACCTGGCGAGGGGATGTATGCTTGCCGCGAAGAAGAAAGCACAGGGGATTTATAATATCTCTGGTGAAGCCATGATGACGCCGTGGGATATTGCGCAGGCAACCGCAGCTTTTTTTAAACTCGATGCCAGCCTGATACAACCAGCCAACGCCAGTAATTTCAAGCAGCCCGCCGCACGTCCACCGCGTACTGGCTTTATCATCGAAAAAGCAAAACGCGAACTGGGTTACAGGCCCCACTCCTTTTCCGAAGGACTGGCGGTGATCCAATCACAACTCTGACGAGTGGTTTGCTACTTCGGTTGATTCTTCTAATCTTTCCCGAAACAACCGCAACGCTATGTCATCACAGAATCGTGGTCAATGGGGATCGAAGTTTGGTTTTATTATGGCCGCCGCAGGCTCCGCTGTCGGTCTAGGCAACGTATGGCGATTCCCCTACCTCACCGGTGAGAATGGTGGTGCTGCGTTTGTCATTATCTATGTGCTCTGTGTTGTGTTGGTCGGAGCACCCATGCTGGTCAACGAAATTGCTATCGGTCGACTCGCTGCCAAAAGTCCGGTGGCAGCCATCAAAGGCTTTGGCGCCAACAAACTTTGGGTAGCGCTGGTAGGAGTACTCCCGCTCATTGTCACATTCGTGGTACTGTCCTATTACTCCGTCATCGCCGGATGGACGGTGGGCTATATTTATAATTCACTCTTTGCCGTTGACATCACTTTTGAAGCATTCATTTCCACAGCAGCCTATGTCATTCCTTTGGGTGCGTTTGTTATCCTGATGACCGCGTGGATCGTGCTGGGAGGCGTCTCGGGAGGCATTGAAAAAGCTACCAAGATCATGATGCCTGCCTTGTTCGTTATCCTGCTCATTATCATTATCCGAAGCGTGACACTCCCGGGTGCCATGAAGGGCGTTGAATACTACCTGATCCCCGATTTCTCGAAGATTACCGGGCCCGTCATCCTCGACGCGCTCACCCAGGTATTCTTTTCACTGGGTATCGGTTGGGGTATGATGATTACGTATGGCTCTTATCTGCCCAAGAACCAGAATATTGTTTCTTCCAGCCTTTGGGTAGGCGCTATGGACACTTCCGTGGCATTACTGGCAGGCTTCATGGTCTTTCCGGCAGTATTCGCATTTGGCGGTTCCCCAAGTCAGGGACCCAAGCTTGTATTCACCGTGCTTGCTGACATATTCAAAGTAATGCCTTTCGGTCACATCGCAGGAGCTTTGTTTTTCCTGTTATTGTTTTTTGCGTCCATCACCTCCACCATCTCTATGCTGGAGGCACCATCGGCCTACTTCATCGACAACCGGGGCTGGAACCGCAAGAAAGCTGCCACCTGGGTAGCCATAGCAGCCTTCCTCATTGGGATTCCTTCGGCGCTGTCGGCAGGTGCCGTGGATTCATTGACCCACATGACAGTCAATATCTTTGGCACCCAGGTAACCGGGTTCTCCGACATCCTGGATCACCTCTTCGGAAAACTGTTCATGATGCTCGTGGTGTTGGCCACGTCGTTATTCACCGGCTGGGCCTTCAATATCAATTTGTTGGTGGATGAAATTGCACAGGGCGCTCCGGGATTCAAGAACGCGAGGATTCTCGGTGTATCGCCGGCACAGATCTGGGTATTCGCCGTAAAATACGTGAGCCCGATTATTATCGGGCTCGTTACACTCAATGTCCTTGGCGTTCTGGGTTAGTCCTTCAAGCTCTCGCTGACGGGCTGACCCGTACAACCACTGGGAAACTTTATTTTCAATAAAGTTGAGATCGTAGGTGCAATATCAGTGATCGGATGATATAAGGCTGAACTTCCTTTCTTCACACCCCAACCGTAAAATACAATCGGCACATGGGTGTCATACGAATAACCTGATCCGTGGGTAGTGCCCACGATGCCCGTCCAGCTCATCCAGTTTGGCTCCAACACAAAGGCGATGTCACCCGAGCGGCGACGGTTATAACCACGCACCACTTTTCCGCGCAAGCCTTCGTCAGAATAATTGGAAGCACGCAGGGAGGCTGACGTGTATACATCAGCAACACCCTCTACCCGCAACAAGTATTGACTGATCAGCTCCGTAGCCACCAACATATCGACACTGGAAGCTTTGGGGTCTGAGCCAAATGCTTTGTGGTTGAGGAATATCTGATCGTTGCTGATCTTCTCGATGACGGAGTCGATGCCATTTAGATTCTTGTTCAGAAAATCATTCAATGCCGCTTCGATGTTAGCCTGACGGAAGATCCCGGCCGGCATTTTATTGTCCTTCATGAACTTTGCGTTGTCCGCAACGGCGTGGTCGGCGGTAAGGAACACCAGGTATTGTCCGGCGCCGACTCTCTTGTCGAGCTCATTCAACAGGTCTTCGATGTTTTTATCGAGGCGCAGGTAGGTGTCTTCCAACTCGATGGCATTGGCGCCCATGGAATGGCCTACATAGTCGGGGCTGGAATACGATACGGTGAGGAAATCGGTGACCTCGTCTTTGCCCAGCTCCTCTCCTTCAATGGCTGCCTTGGCGGCGTCGGTGAGCAGGTCTGATCCAAATGGGGTGGTGATCAACAAATCAAAGCCCGGTGAAGTCAGGCGCAATTCTTTGAGTTTGTATGGAAACACCGGACGGTCTTTGCCTTTGAAGATGGTCTCATACGCGGTGTCATCCGGACCGCTTTCGGTGTATTGTGCTATGGGCAACAGCGTATTCCACTCTTTGTTAAGATACTGGTCAGCGAGCTTGAGGGCATTGAATTTATCAAGCCACTGCGGAAGGCCCGGCTTATAAAATGTGCTGGAGATAAAATTTCCCGTGGTGCCATCAAACCAATAAGCGCCATCGGCCATGTGACCTGCCGGCAATACGGCACCGCGGTCTTTGAGAGACAGACCAATAACTTTAGCCCGCATCTGGGTAGCGAGTTTGAGTTCATCCGTGACTGTAGACGATAGCATCCGCCAGGGCGACACATCGCCATTGCCCTTCTCACTGCCCACCGGCTTTTGCTTCTCGTCCTCTACACAGTTCACAAACTTGCGCGCATTCTTGTCATACCAGTCGTTGCCAATGATACCATGAACCGCCGGTGTGGTGCCGGTGTACACGGAAGCATGGCCCGGGCCGGTATACGTGGGCACGTAATTATAGTGTGCATTTTTCAACATGAAGCCATCACCGGTGAGGCGCTTGAATCCGCCAGGACCAAACTTCTTTTCAAAACGATAGAGGTATTCCTGACGCATCTGGTCAACAACAATACCAACCACCAGTTTTGGTCTGTCCTGAGAGAGCGCTGAAATTCCAGACAATAGAAATAATAAAAGCAGGCTGCGTTTCATATCAATGAGGTAAAAGGCGAATATAAATGTTTCAGCAATAAGAAGGCCAAAAATCAGGGAGTTTGGGCATTAGTGGTTTTGAATGTCAATTGTCGCAATACACCTTCTCAAATTCCTCTGCTTCCATGGCTTGTTTTCTCACGATTTTGCCCCGGTAATCATAATAAATAACCACAGAAATGCCTGCCTCAGCAATATGACGCTCGGTGAAATACATGGGCATCTCCTTGCTTCCCAAATTGATAATGTCGCTGTACTGAATAGGTATGATGATGCCGCGCTGGCTGCTGATCACGCCGAATACGTTATCCTGCTGAACGACATAAATACGATCTGATGGCGAATCATTCACTGGTGTATATCCCCGCACCCGCTGAAGCAACTGCCTCGCAGTTCTGATCTCATACAGCGACCATTGATTATTCTTCTTCACCCATGCGACCGAATCAGTCCAGTAGTCCACATCCTCCCACTCAAAGTTGCCCACGGCTTTGCCGGAGGCATCCAGAAAGGCATAGCCCTTTTCTTTGTACGCCAATCGGAAAGATGGATTATATGACCGGATGTTTCGTTCATAGGAAGGTTTGGTCAATGACTTTTTGGCAAAATCATACCAACCGAATTTCTTATCCTTTAGCAAAGAGAACAAGGGCCTGTCTTCGGCAGGCACGATCGCATCATATTCAACCGGCAGCAATGGCTTTCCATCGCTGCCCACCAGGCCGCGCTTGTTTCCACGGGTGATGATAAAAAGTCCATTGCGCACGGGCTCGACCTGGTCCATCTCGAGGCTGAATAATTTTATTCCCGAGACTGCTTCGTAGACCGCTTTCTTCTTTTTCTCTTCGAGGATAAGGTATGCCGATGAGTCCCTGAATTCCTTGATTTGGAATGATGACCTCGCCCCGAACGAGAGCCTTGCACCCGTGGGCATGAATACATGCAAGGAGTCCGTCTGCCTCAGAAAAGCCAGCTGCCCCTGAAACCAGATGCTGTCACCGTTGATGAGACGGTCCGCACCGCGCTCGTACAAACTCCACTTTCCATTTTCCGGTAACAGCCGGATCCAACCACCTTGTTCATGCACGGCGAGGTAAGAAGCCCCTTCCAATGACTTGATCCCGGAGATCAGTAGCCGGGACTCTTTCTCGCGCAGAAACCCAAAGGTTGTCTTACGCAATACCTGTCGGTCAAGGGGGATCACAAACTGCAGACGGCCATTGAGAACACCTTCCATTGGACCATTGCGCACCCAATATTGCTGACTGCCCCAACGGCGCACATCATCGAAAACAAATTCCTCTTTGAATTCGGGCTTCTCCGCCAGCCGGCTGAGCCGCGCGATGGTGGTGATAATCTTCTTCGAACCCCGTGTAAGCACCACGAGGCTGTCTATAGACGTGACATCATCGTAAACATATCCCAATAACTTTCGGCCCGTGAGGGTAAACACCGCCCACTTATCCCGACGTTGAAGACCCAGCATTACACCGCCCAACAACTGTGCCTGTGACACCGAACCATCAATGCGGAACCCGGATTCATGAATCACCTGACTTCCGCTGTCATACGACACCCGTACAAAGCCAGCACCGAGTAGTTGAATAGCAGACGCCGCACCTTTCCACACAAAGGCACCATTGCGCGCCATCACACCTTTTGATGTCACAAGCAGCCGGTCTTTCACTTCGCCACAGCGATACGTTTCATCAATTTTTTCAAATGCCGGAGCAATGACTTCTTCCCCACGGTCATTCATAAAGCCAAATAATCCACCCTTATAGATAGGTATCCAATACGACCGGCTGAGTGATTCCACCTGACGGAGTGAGTCTGTCAGCAACGCAGGATCCACATGCCCTTCCTCCGACTGTAGCGCAAAGAGGATGTTGCGTGCCGTATTCACTTCCCGGCTGTTCGGGTAGTGTGCCATGAACCACTGAAATGATTCCTGTGTGCCCCGGGCTGTCACCATTTGAAATATGTTGCGCTCCGCTAGCGGCCGGTACGGACTGTTGGGATAGATGTCGCAAAATTGTTGATACGCCGTAATGGTCTGGAATTTTGTTTTGTCTTCAAATAAGAGTCGGTCGTAGCGCGCCTGGGCTTCAGCGCGGCGGTGCGACTGTGGATGTGTGTTGAGGTAGTTCTGAAAACTGAACCAGGTATTCACCTTCAGTGCTTCAAGGAAGGAGACTTCGTCACGCAACTCAACAGCAGCCTGACGTTGACGTGCGGTGGGATGTTTGGCGATGAACTGCTGGTAGGCGGCTTCGGTGTTAACCTTCTTTATTTGTTCAAATGCCGTACTGTCAATGTCATTGATCAGCCTTTCGAGGCGACTACTGTCGAGGGGTACCCGTCGCAACCGGTCGCGTTCTCGGACGGTGACTTGTGCATAATTGGCGTAAGCGCGATGGGCATAACGATAGGCTGAATCCAGGTTCGTGGTGGGGTGATCTGCATTATAATAGTAGAGCGCCATCAGGTATCGCGCTTCGGGATTGAGCGTGTCTTTGGCCAGTGCTTTGCGGAAGGACTGCCCCGCTTTCGTCCACTTACTTTTGTCAAGTTGATTGCCGGTCAGCTTTTCAGGACTGATCTGCGGGAAGGCCTGGGGCCCCAGCAGGAAGCATAATAGGAAAGGTAACAGCCGGCGCATCAGAACATAAACGACGGCAAGATTGGATTATTCAGCTGGATGCGCAATAAAAATGCAGTCTAATGCCCATGACAATCTTTGAACTGTCTATTCGCTCAGTTGTTCTTCAATCACCCTCAATTGTCTGCCGTACATGCGCCTAACCAGCGGGGCCGTGAGGATACCGGCGAGGCCGATGTAAGCAAAGATCACAGCCTGTATCCAGCCCGATAACTGCCGGAAAGATTCATCGGTAAGAAAAATAATAGCCGTTGTCAACAGCATAGCATAGGTGGACCACCGGTAGAAATTCAAGGTTCCCTTGTAGTGATTGCGGAATTCCGTCAGCGCTTCTTTCATATCACGTCCAAAGTCGAAATGATCGAGCAGGTTAATGGAACGATAGATGCGCACATAGATAGGAATGGCATACAAGATGGCCATGGCTACCAGTTTGTATTGGAATGCCTGCACGGCAGCTCCATAAATCCAGACCATCACCATAAAGAACACAACCACCGCGATGCCGATGGAAGCATCGAGCCACGCGCTTCTGCGGATGCCGCGGCTGGTGTTGGAAATGAGCGACAACAATTCGGCCGGATCCGGCGGAGTGGGTTGTCGGGAGGCCGAAGCCCAGGCAGATTTAAAATCATCAAGCTCCATACGACTCAAGGATGGTTTTCATTTTCTTTTTGATGCGGTTTAGCTTCACGCCAACGTTAGTCACGGTCCAGCCTGTGATGGCTGCGATTTCCACGTAGGATAGTTCATCCAGGTAAAACACCACCAGCGATTTGTCTTGCGGGTCGAGTTGGTCCATCGCGCGAAAGAGCAAGTCCAGTTGTTCCTGGTTGTCCGTCGATTCAGGAACCTGGGAGGCATGTTTGATGTCTACCTGATATCGGCGCGGTTTGTTCCGGCGGTACTGGTAGAGTGCCGTATTAAGCGCAACCCGGTAGAGCCAGGTGGAAAATTTCGACCTGCCCTGAAAGTTTGAATACGAACGCCACGCATTGAGCACCATTTCCTGGTAAAGGTCCTGCTGGTCATCGGGGTTTTTTTGATAGATCCGGCAAATCTTGAGCAGGATACCCTGGTTTTCGAGTATAGAGGCTATGAATTCGGATGAAACCGATTCCAGGGGTTTTTCTGCCGACATATTTTCCAACGCAGCGGTGAGCATGCCAAATTGGTGATTAGCTGGAAGAAAATCTTACAGACGGGACGAACTATTGTGTCAATTCAATTCCCAGACTCACATGATCAATCTTGTATTCGGCTCATTCAAACTGCGAATAATGAGGCAAGCTTTATACATTGGTTGATTCAGCTCTAAACAAAAAAGCCCGCCACCGAAACAGTGAACAGGCTTTTGATCTGTCGGGGTGAGATGACGACAACCTTTCTCACAACCCTCTATTTTACAGTAACTTATAAGAACACTTTTTAGCAGTTCACCGAATAGTTCACCAGACTTTGAATGCGTCAATGTGAATCAATCCGTATGTGAAAGAACTCATATAAAGATAAGATTTGAATTGATTTGAAGAAAAGGAAATGATCCAAAAGACTTCAAAATCTATTGAACCATTTCCAGAAAATGAGGCTTAGATCAGCCCCTCATCTGCAAAGGAAAAATATCCCTCTGTTGTAACGATGACATGATCCAGAAGCTGTATCTCCAGGAACTTTCCTGCTTCCTTAAGCTTTCGCGTCAGGTCAATGTCTGACTGGCTTGCTGTCAGGTTTCCCGAAGGGTGGTTGTGAGCCACTATAATCCCTGAGGCTCCACCTTTAAGCGCGGCTGTAAAGATGATCTTGGGATCGGCTACAGTTCCGCTAATGCCTCCTGTTGAGACCTCAAAGAGGCCCAGAACCTTGTTGGCTCTGTTCAATAACATGACCTTGAATTGCTCTAACAATTCAATCTGAGAACCATCCCAATTCTCCAAAAGGACATTGTAGGCATCCTTGGAGCAGTTGATTTTGGGACGTAACGAGGGCTTCACGTGCGACTTGTAGGTAAGCTGAATCTCGGCCACCTGGTACAGTCTTTTTTCATTTGTGTTTTCCATAATCGTTTGAATTAATTATGGTGCACCCGCAGGCTTATGACGGAACCCGCCGTCTTAGGCGGGCGCGTTTGCGCAAGGAGGAACGGAATAAATGGGGGTGCCTGGAAGGAGGAACGACTGGAAGGGGGAAACCGTTTATGCCGGAAATTCCTTGCAAGCATATTCCGGCATAAAGCCTAAATTTGTGCCAGACATTAATGATAGAATAAATGTTGCCTTGCTAAATCTGCATAACTGATGGAAAGTATTTCAATTGCTTCTTTGGATAGGGCCAAACTATACAGGGTTGCATTTGCTCTTTCCATTTTCACAATCCTGTATAACTTGGCCGAGGGCGTGGTATCAACTCTTTTCGGCTTTGAAGATGAGAGTCTAACCCTGTTTGGATTCGGAGTCGATAGTTTTATCGAAGTTATTTCCGGGCTAGGAATTGCCTATATGGTTTTACGAATTCAAGCTCGACCTGAAAGTAATCAAGACTCGTTTGAGAAGACGGCATTGAGGATTACCGGAGTTTCGTTTTATGTTCTTGTAGGTGCACTGATGCTCATGAGTACTTATAATGTTTGGACAGGTCACAAGCCTATCACAACCCTTTGGGGAGTAATCATTTCAATTATTTCAATTGCGGTGATGTATGTTCTGGTTTTAGGGAAAACGAATGTTGGCAGACAATTGAACTCTTCAGCAATTCTCGCGGATGCGTCTTGCACAAAAGTTTGCATCTATATGTCAGTCATTCTCCTTGCCGCAAGTGGTCTGTATGAAATGACTGGCCTCATGTACCTCGATAGCCTGGGAACTATGGGGCTTGCCTATTTCTCCTTCAAGGAAGGAACGGAATGCTTCCAAAAAGCAAAGTCAAATGGGCGTTGCTGCGATCATGACTAAGTAGAATGATAAAAAAAGGAATTATTGCCGGTATTGCTTTTGGGATTCTAGACATCCTACCGATGCTCTTTATGCAGTTCAGCGACAAGGCGGCTGCGGTGTTGGGCGCTTTTATAAGTCGGTTTGCGATTGGCTTATTGGTATTCACTGCTGACCTGGGAATAAACAGAACCGTTATGGGTCTTTTGATTGGACTCATGCTGAGTCTCCCCGACGCTCTGATTACAAAAAACTACGGGCCGATTCTTGGGTCAGGCGTGGTAGGAGGTGGAATCATTGGCTACATCGCTTCACGATATGCGAAGAAATAGGAAGAACTTCGATCTATTGCGTCCTTGAAAATAAACTTACCCCACCATTGCTTCTGACAAGCCGCCAATTGAGCTCGGCGCGGTGGCGTTGTCAAGGGTGTTGATACCAAAGTGCTAATCAAAAAACGAAATCAACACTTGCCCTGCCCTTTACTACGACACCGCGACGGGCCTACCTTTGGCTTGGCGGTGAAATGGTCTTGTCTATTTAATTCGTTTCAGGGTTGCCTTCGAGTATAACTCAAAATCCTTACCCGGCTCAGCCAGTTCGAAGGTCTCCGTAAA
>JBGAMI010000091.1:0-7638 GCA_044223085.1 Cyclobacteriaceae bacterium | reverse complement strand
GTGACACCGATAATGCGAGGACCATCGACTTGCTTTCCTTTGGCCCGCATGGCAGCGGCCAGTTGCTCCGGCCAGCGCTCCTCCACCTGCACACTTTCGCCAATCGTATACGAGTCGCCGAGGGCGAGGAATTTGATGGGGGTATTCGTTTGGGCGTGAAGTTGAGAAGTCATGAGCAGGAGCGCGATGATGAGGCGGGACATAGGGATGATTTGAAGGTTAAGATACCAATTTTTTTGGCGCGGAGGCGCAAAGACGCGGAGGAAAAAATAGTTGTGGAATATTTCTTCTTAAGTAGTTCGTGCCGGTTTTCTTAACCGGCACCGTGGGTTCATTTAACCCTTGTCGGTCGGTGAAGAACACCGACCGAAAACTAGTGATGACGCTAAGGCAAGCGCGAATTACTGTTAATCCAAACGCGTTCTTTGCGTCCCCGCGGTAAATGCATTTGTATTCAGCCTACTTCAACAACCCATAACACTGATTCGCGATCTCGCGCTCTTCGTTGGTGGGGATAACCAGGATTTTTGCAGGTGAATCAGACGTGTTGATCTCGTAAATGCCTTTGCCACCGGCTTCGTTCTTCGTCCCATCAAGTTTCAGTCCGAGGTATTCAAGTCCTTCGGTGGAGAGTTTGCGGGTAAGCGCGTCATTCTCTCCTACCCCTACCGTAAATACGATGGCATCCAATCCGCCAAGGGCAGCCACAAAAGCACCGATATACTTTTTGATGTGATAGGCATACATGGTATAGGCTAACTGAGCCTCCGCATTGCCTTTCTGGTATGCCGCTTTGACGTCGCGCATGTCACTGGAACCCGTAAGTCCCAGCATACCGCTCTTCCTGTTGAGCATGGTATTGACATCATCAACGCTGTATCCCAATTGATGAATCAAATGAAAAATCACCGACTGGTCTATGTCGCCCGTGCGCGTACCCATGATGAGTCCGTTCATGGGACCTAAGCCCATCGTCGTGTCAATGCAGGCACCGTCACGAACGGCAGCCATGCTGCATCCATTGCCGAGATGAATCGTGATGATCCTGGCTGACTTGCTTTTCAGATATGCTGCCGCCTGTGCAGAGACATATTTGTGGCTGGTGCCGTGAAATCCATAGGCCCTAATCTGATGCTTTTCATACAACTCATTGGGTATTGCCATTCTAAACGCCACCGGAGGCATCGTTTGATGAAATGCCGTGTCAAATACTGCTACCTGAGTCGCCTTGGGGAAAATCTTCTCGGCAACCTCAATACCGAGATAGTTGGGTGGATTGTGCAACGGCGCCAGGGGAAACAACTCCTTGATCTTAGCTTTCACAGCGTCCGTAATGATCATCGTCTTAGAGAAAGCCTCACCTCCATGCACCACCCGATGTCCCACTGCATCGAGTTCGTCGGGAGACTTGATGACACCAATATCCTTGTCAGACAACAGTCGCGCTGCCTCACTTAATCCAGCCGCATGGTCAGTGATCCGGATGGCCAATTTATGCACGACCTCCTTGCCTTCCTGAAAAGTCTTATGCGTGATGCTTGATCCCTCCAATCCAATCCGATCGATCATGCCGGTACAAATCACATCACCCGCCGGCATTTGGATCAGTTGATATTTTATGGAGCTGCTTCCGGAGTTGATTACGAATACCTTCATGGGGAGGGGAAGTTTGGGGAATGGGGAATGGGGATTAGGGATTAGGGATTAGGGGATTGCGGGAATAGGGATTGGGGGCTATTGTGCCTGGATGGCGGTGATGACAACTGTATTGAATACATCATCAACGGTACATCCGCGGCTGAGGTCATTTACCGGCTTGTTCAGGCCTTGCAACATCGGACCAATGGCCAATGCCCCAGTCTCCCGCTGAACGGCCTTGTACAGCATTGTTGTAATGTTCAGGTCGGGAAGATCCGCCACCGCCCATCACCGCCGGAATTAGGCATCTTCTTCTTGCCCACCGAAGGATCAACAGCAGCGTCATACTGTATCGGTCCCTCCACCTTCAGATCGGGACGTTTCTGACGCACCAGTTCGGTAGCGGCGCGTACGCGATCCACATCCTCTCCTTCACCCGACGTACCTGAAGAATAAGACAACATGGCCACCTTGGGTTCGATACCAAACATCTTACTGGTGTCTGCCGACGAGATGGCAATATCAGCGAGTTGTTCGGATGTCGGATTGGGGTTTACGGCACAGTCTCCAAACACCGACACACGGTTCGGGAGGCACATAAAGAATACGGATGAAACTGTCTTGATACCAGGTTTGGTCTTGACGAACTGGAGCGCCGGTCGGATCGTATGCTGGGTTGTGTGGGCTGCACCGGACACCATGCCATCGGCATCTCCCATAAACACCATCATGGTGCCATAGTATGATACATCCAGCATCAGGTCGCGGGCCATTTCCTCACTCAGGTTCTTGCCCTTCCTCAACTCCACGAGCTGTTGTACATAGGCCTGGAACCGTGGTGATGTAGCCGGGTTGATGATATTCACTTTCGTGGCATCCAATGACAGGTTCAGGCGTTTGAAGGAAGCCTGGATCGCATCCGGGTTGCCCAGGATGGAAAGTTTCACGACATCCTGTTTGATCAGCATGTCAGCGGCCTGGAGGATACGGTCGTCGTCGCCCTCGGCCAGTACGATATGTTTCTTGCTGGCTTTGGCACGCTGTACAATCTGGTACTGGAACATGCGCGGCGTGATGCTGGATGTGCGGAAGGTGATGATCTTGCGTTCCAGTGTATGCACATCCACGTGTTCATCGAACATGCGGATAGCTAATGCTATCTTTTCTTTGCTGTCGGGTGAGATGCGCGACTGCGTATTGGCTACCTGAGCGACGGTCTTGAATGTACCCCCTTTCACCGCGATGATGGGTACCACCGTTTCCAGACCTTCAATCAATTTGACGATGGTAGGTTCGGGCAGCAGGCCACCCGTTAACAGGATGCCAGCCACCTTGGGATAGTTCTTGGAGATATTCGCCTGCAGGGCACCGATGATGATATCACCCCGGTCGCCTGGCGTAACAATCAATGTGTTCTTGTTGAGTCGGGTGAGCGCATTATGTAGTTGCATGGCGCCGACGATGGAGTGATCCACCTGATTCGAAAGGAGGTTCTCGCCAAATAATATGGTACCGTCAACGGCATCCCGGATTTCCTTCATGGTAGGACTACCCAATTCGCGGGTGGCGGGGAACGTGGTGACTATGACATCTTTTGGCAACGCCTTACCCAGCTTCTCCTTCAGTGGTTCAGCGATGTCCTTACCGATCTTATTGGCCACGAGCGTGAGCACCTGTACTCCTTCGTCGCGGAAACTCTTGGTATTGGACACTGACGTGTCTACAATCTCCTGCACCGTCTTGCCCTCTCCTTTTACAATGATCACCGCGGGAATGCCCAGGTTCTTGGCGATGGTGATGTTGCCTTTGAATTCAATGTTGGTGGATGTTCCGGTGAAGTCAGTGCCCTCTACCACCACGAAGTCAAATCGCTTTTGCAGGCGTTTGAAGCTCTCGATGATCCCGTCGATCATTTGTGCTTCCTTTCCCGAGTTGATAAGGTTGAATGCCTGCGTGCGGGTGTAGGCATACATTTCCTCGTACTTAGTTGTCAGGTTAAAGTGGCCGGCGATCATCACCAGGTGGTTATCCTTTTCCGGCGGTTCCCGGCTGATGATGGGTTTGAAGTAGGCGATTTTATCCGTTTTCCCGGCGAGGAGGTTCATGAGGCCTAGGGCGATCACCGATTTGCCGGAATACGGTTCGGTGGTAGTGAGGTAGATGGCGTTGGTCATAGTCCGCTTGAGAATTGACCCAAATTACGGCCATTTTTGGTGGATTTTAGCTGATTTTCATCAATCCCAGGGGTAATGCAAAGGAGTGCGGGAGGTGATTTAAGTCAGGGGAATTTGAAGATTTGAGGATTTGAAGATTTGAGGATGTGGTGATTTGAGGATGTGGTGATTTGAGAATTTGAAGATTTGAGGATGTGGTGATTTGATGATTTGATGATTTGAAAATGTGATGCGTTTTTCCCAAATGCCGGTGAAGAACACCGGCATAAACTACCAAACTGGCGCAAGTGTTCGCCCACAAACTCTTTATTGCCCTTACCGATCTGAATAGCGATCACTTGTGCCTACCATGACGGCAGTCTCCTGACTGCCATTGATCGGATCAAGCCAGTTGCTTGTGGTTAGTGTTGGCACAAATCACCGAAACCAGTGCCTGTCCTACCATCTACTTTTTCCCACATGCCGGTGAAGAACACCGGCATAAACTACCTGCTGGTACTTAATGAGTTCCTTGGAACTGGTATCATTTCAGCCACTTTTCTGCGAGTCGTTACCTATGTTTCTGCGAAAAGCACGCTGCTTTCAGCGAGAAGTTACCTACGTGTTACTTATGATTTACCTATCCGCCTGTGACCGCTCACCTGTGATTCACCTATCCGTCACCTGGCGCTTAGCGATATTTCACCTGACCGGCTGCTATCCGTTACAAATCGGCTAGAAACGAAATAGAAAGCAACCTGTTGGTTTGTCTAAGCTTTGGGTAGACTTTGGATAAACCTTCGATAAGCCTTGCCTAAACGTTCCGTAAACCTTGGCTAAATGATTGTTCTTTGACTTACCAGTGGGCCCGGATGGTCTTTTTGTTCACTTTTATTCAGTTTCGTTCACTTTCATGCACTTTCGTTCAGTTTTGTTCACTTTCATTCACTTTCGTGCACATTTGGTCAAGTTTGGTCAAAGTTGTTCAGGATTGGTCAGAAAGCGGAAAGGGGCCATGGAAGGCAAATGCATTTTTGAATCACAAGGCGGCGGTTGGACAAGGTTCTTTGAAATAATGTGCAAGTCAGGAGACTTGCGTCATGGCTGGTTCAAGTGATCGCCTGTTTGAGGCTGTCTAGTTGGCTTGGATTGAGTTGGGCGAAAACTTGCAAGGTGAGCCGGTAATATTGTACCAACTAGCGGATTTCCAAATGATCCACAATCCACTCACCACGACTGTTTTTGATTAGAGAGACTCGGATGGTTCTACTTTCTTTAGTTCCATGGACCGTAATTCCAACAAACGATTTTTCCTCATTTCGATCAGTTGGATTTGAGACAAAAAAGCCATAATCCAATATCTCCCCTACTACATTTTTTACGTCTGCACTTGATTGGATGTAGTGTTTTGCAATCTGAACCCGCTGCGAATTATTGATTGATAGTTGAGCCAGAAGAAAAAAGCAGACTACAATTGCAAAGATTGATCCAATAATAGCCCCTGATCTGATTCCTGGCTTAAATAGTGTTTTCATCAATTCCATATTGTCGGTCCGGAATGCGCGGGATTTGCCGTCCCGACCTTGTCATGAATTCTTACCAACATGGCATGTCAATGCTGTGCTAACTGTAGGAAGTTTAAACCCGTCCAGAATGGTTGAGCCTCACCTACGCCCGTGCCGGTGAAGAACACCGGCACTTACTACCCCGCAGGTCTCATTTTTCGTATCCAATTTGGATAGATCCAAATTGAATAAAACATTTCTCTATTGAACCACCCTTCGCTTCACCGGCAGTTTATATTGTACCCCCAACCTCATAATAAGCCGATCCGGGAAGCCATCCTTTAGCTTATGGTCAAAACTATACAGGGTTTGTACGTTGCCAGACAGATTATCAGAAATGGAGAAGTTAACTTGCAAGCCACTGAGGTAGGTCCAACGCCAGGATTGCACCGTGGTTCCATCAATTGCTGACGTTTTACGGTAGGGGTTTGCATCTGCCTCCAGGCGCAGAAACGTAGCCTTAAACGTCTTTACAATAAGAAAAGCTGAACCACCCCATGTATTGGAAGCATGCCGATCTATTCCGTAAGGTTTGGTAAGAACTCTAATGCGATAGGTCCCGCCCACGCCCGCCTCAATACGACCACTGATTCTGTAGGATACAGTAGGGAATAGATCAAATACAATGGTATCCTTTGAAGTTCTGAATCCCAGGTTAAATCCAGGTCGGAATCGCTCCCGGAAAGACGCGCCGCGCAATCCGTTCCGTGGCCAAAAGCTCTTCTTTGCATCCTCCAGACTCGGTAGGGATTCATATTTCTTCTTATACCTATTCATGCTCAACATTGCCTCATTGAGCTGCTGTTCCTTGCCCGCAAAGTGATCCACCGCCATTTTCCCGGCCTGCGCCTGCATCTTCTCTGGATCTTTCATGTTCTGGGCCAACTGTACCGCCTCATTGGTCTTGAGTTGATCGGCAGTTGTCAATTCCTTCTTGAGTGCCGACACCTCATTTATACTTCCCACCGCATTATCAATGGCCTTATCCGGCTCTTTGAGGGCATTTCTGTAGGAAGCACCTTGAGCCTTCAGGCTGCTCAATTCCTTAAGCGCAGGCACCTGACTTTCCCATTGCTTGAGTTGAGCGGTATTCGGCAATGACAATGATCCTCCTATCTTCTTCAACTCCTTGGACATTTTCAATGAACTAAAATCCTGCTGGCCCAATGCAGGCATGGGCGGGATACCCGGAAGCTTGCTGTTTTGAGGAAGGCTCAATTTGGTGCCGGGAACTTTCAGGTTAGTCATGGGTACCTGACCATTAGGTAGGCCAGGCAGCTTGGTATTTGGCATTTTGATACCGAAAGAATCCAATTTTAAGTTAGTTCCTACTGATGTCCTCCAATCACTATACCGCTTCGCGATTTTGGTATGCAGGGCTGCTTGCCTTTCCTTCACTTCGTTTAGCAGCGCGGTTTGCTTTCTCTGGAGTTTGTTCAATTTATTTTGCAATTGAGAAGTTGGCAGAGAGAATCCCCGAAGACTATCCATTTTGCGTTTGATCTTTGCCTTTTGCGCATCATATTTCTCATCGATCCTATAGCGCATGCTATCTGCCCAGGTGATTACCTTGATAGAATCAGTTAATCCATTCAAACTTGCACGATTGATGATGCTGTCTGATTTCCAGAAACGTTTTTGCTTAGCATCGAAAGAATAGCCTTGGGCATTTTTAACCAACGAGTCATCGCGATTTTTTAGCGAGTCACTTTCTGCTCCCACCTGCCCACGTGCAATCAAAGTGAGCAGCACAAAACAGACAGTACCGACTATTGGCAGAGCATTCATATTCGTAATATGGGTTCTCTTTGGTTCGCCGATTTTGGAAAGACCCAATGACCAACGACTAATTCGGCTTTCTTAAGCTTTCTCGCTTAACTGGTCAATTACCCCCCACCTTCCAATATCAGACATATACATTCTCGCACCATAATCAGTCCAATTGAGCCCTAAAGCATCCTGCTTTTCCTTACCTTTATACTGGTACCTGTTCAATATGCTATTTTCCCTCTGATATTCATTAAACGTTAAACCGAATGGATAATAATCATCCTGCTGCACTATCGCACTCTTCGCCTGCGTCACCTTAAAATCATCAAAGTAAACCTCCACCGCTGTCGTTTCTTAAATCTCTGCTCTATTCCCTTTTCAATATCACTGTTCCTATCCTAAGTTTATTGCCGCTAACTATGAACTTTTTCTCTCGCTCGTTCATATACCCACTTGCGATCTGAGCAGGGAAAGGTTCTTCATTACATTTCAACAATAGAGTGTCACCATGT